>CAXTSX010000130.1:0-2023 GCA_964247085.1 uncultured bacterium | reverse complement strand
CATGACTCAGCGTTGCAAGATGTTCTTTAAAGTTCGCTCTGCTAACTTTTCCAAATAGGTTATGATATAATTTCAACAGTTAGGGCACGTGGCTCAGTGGATAGAGCATCAGGTTCCGGTCCTGAGGAGCGGGGGTTCGAATCCCTCCGTGCTCATAGAGATAGCAAAGCAGCAGCGCACACTTTGAGGTGCGTTGCTGCTTTTTTTGCTTATAAATCAAGCGATACCCAGCAGGGGATCTAATTTACCGCTATCGTCTAGGTCGTGCAGATCGTCACACCCACCAATGTGAGCGTCATCGATAAAAATTTGGGGAACCGAACGTCTCCCATTGGCTCTTTTGGCCATTTCCGAGCGCGCCTGTTCGTCACCATCAACCGAATACTCGGTAAACTCGACACCCTTACTCTTCAACAAAGCCTTAGCGCGGATACAATACGGGCAACTTTGCCAGGTGTAGATTTCAATATTTGGCTGCATAGCAACTTTAGCTAATTTAATCCAGGTTTTACCTACTCATTCTGACATTTTTCGACGGAGATCGCCCGATCGCATCGGCAATAGTCACGAGCTGGCGATCGCCATCGATCTTGATTTTGGCGATTTTAGACACAAAAAATAGACCACCAGTAAATAGCGATCTAAGTTGCAGTAGTTATTGGGTAACTAATATGACTAAACTTTACTCGTAAATTCACGCTCGATAATCCGCCAGTTGTATGGAGTTATCTCAGTCAAAAGGCTGGAACTTGTAACTCGGTTTGGATGGTACGAAGCAGCGGGATGCATGATAGCAATCGATTGTGTCGATCGACTCGCGTCTGACTAGCTAAATTTGCTATAGTCAGCATAGAGTGAGAATACTACTAATTTTAGGAGAGCATCCCCAATGGCGTTCGTACAAGAAGCTTTGCCTTATGATGTCAGTGCTTTAGAGCCACATATGTCTGCAAAGACGTTTGAGTTTCACTATGGTAAGCATCATGCCACCTATGTGACTAACCTCAACAATCTCACCAAAGATACGCCGATGGCGGATATGTCGATCGAAGATGTTGTTAGAGGTAGTTTTGGTGATGCCAGTAAAGCAGGCGTCTTCAATAATGCCGCTCAGGTGTGGAATCATACATTTTTCTGGAAATCCATGAAGCCCAATGGTGGTGGTACCCCAACTGGCGCATTGGCGGCAAAGATCGATGCCGACTTCGGTAGCTTCGACCAATTCAAAACAGACTTTAAAGCTGCCGCTACAACTCAATTTGGGAGTGGTTGGGCTTGGTTGGTTAACGATGGTGGAACGCTCAAAGTTACCAAGACTGGTAACGCTGAAAACCCCCTCGTTCACGGGCAAACACCCCTGCTGACGCTGGATGTCTGGGAACATGCCTACTATCTCGATTTCCAAAATCGTCGCCCAGATTTTATCAGTACCTACTTAGATAGCTTGGTAAATTGGGATTTTGCGGCGGCTAATCTAAAATAGTCGCTAGTGGACGCGCAAGCGTCCATTTCCTTACACCTACCCATAATCTAAATTACCAGTGCTTTGAAGGCGATTTTGACTGGCAATCCACTTCAATTTACCCGCGCCAGACATCTGAGTTCGCTCATTGGCCGCAGCAAGTATCAAACTAGTCTCACAATTGACAATTTTGGCGTTGCTGAATTCAGGTATGAAAGGCTAGAGGGGAGAGTTGGGAGAATAGGATAATTGGTTGTTGCAAAAACTTTGAAAACATACATCGATTCAGCAACGCCACAATTTTTTAGAATTCGGATCTAACGATCTCCGACTACCGACTCAGTGGCATTAAAGAGGGGCAGATGGACGATCGCATAACTGTCCGATCGATCGCCACCTAACTAAATTTAGGGATTAAGTTAAGAACAGCCGCCCATTCTTAATTTAATCTATGAAATCGATTCAAGATCTCGATCGGCTCGACCGCAATCGATCGAGCCTCGCATTGTTATTAATCGTGCCCATCACGAGTATCGGCTCCCTGTTTTCGACAATTATTGC
>CAXTSX010000129.1:0-2073 GCA_964247085.1 uncultured bacterium | reverse complement strand
GGAAGAATATCAGATGCTGAAATCAATTTGAGCAGATCGTAAATTTAGATTCGATTACCTCCGGTACGCTGTGCCAAAGGCAGGCTTACGCCAACGCGAACGAATCTGAGTCATCACAATTTTAAACTGGGAACCGTCCTATCTTCGCAGAAGTACTCCTTAGGACAAGACGGTCAAAGACGCTAAAATCAAGTTGAATTAACTCATCCGCACTGGACTAGAAACATGTTCATGGATGATGACCCAATGACCATCTTGTTTCTCCCAAACCATCGAAGCGTGAGCATGTTCAGTATATGCTTTGCCTGTTTTGCGATCGGTAAATTCAGTTTTGAATGTAAATGTCGTTAGCCCCATGTTGCCGTTAGTTGTGACTTTGATATTATCATCGATCGCAGTTTTAGCCTTGGTTGAGGCTTGCATCGTCGGTTCCCATAGATCTTTATAGCTCTGGTAGCTTTGAGTAATAGTTCCTGCTGGAGAAATTGTGTCAAATTCCAAGAACCGATTGCTGCGATCGTACAAACTATCGACACGAGTCATCGAGAAAAGACTGTCTCCAGAACTCCAGCCCTTTTCCCATGCAGTTACACTTTGCTTGAGCAAATCGACATCGTTTGGCACAGCTTGAAGGGGTTGAACCAAACCAAGACCAAGTACACTAACGACAAGCAATACCAAGAGCGAACGTAGTAGTTTTTTCATTGAGAAACTCCTTCTTTTGCGGATAGTCCTTAAAACGAATAAATGAGTGAAAGAAATGCTTTATTTACTTTAGGTAAAGTGGCATCATGGTTTGAGCCGTGCTTCTACCAAAAGCTGATTGAGCAATTCGAGCTTTTCCTGGTTTAAATGTCCAAGTTGTTGCTGATGCAACTTCCAAATTAGGGGATCGAGTTTTTCGATCGCGTCCAATCCAGATCGAGTTACTCTGACTCGAACAATGCGACGATCTTGTTCATCCCGTTCGCGTTCGATTAACCGATCCTTTTGTAAGCGATCGACTAAACGAGTGATATCAGGATCTCGTGCCACCATATACTGAGCAATTGACTGACTTGGCATTCCAGCACTTCCCATCCTTGCAACCACTTTAAGCACGTTATAAAGGGGCTGCGAAAGATGATGCTGTTTGAACAGTTCTGCTACCTCATCACTCAGCAGAGCATGAGTTCGCACGAGATTGAGATAAGCTTCCTGTTCGGGCAATTGAAAGGGCTGAGATTCGCCCAATTCTTCGTGGAGGTTGGAATGTCGAGGCATGTTTGTTGTGCTCATGTACTCAATATACCTTCTGAGGATAGTCGTGTCAACAAGTATTTAAGCATGAGCATATTATTTTATTACCACAGCCGCGCGAACAGAGAGCCTGTGTTAACGACTCTACCAAATTTAGATAGTGAATTTCATCTTCTAATCGATTCAAATCAGTCCATCTTTTCTTGCCATAAACAGCATCAGATCGATAACTCGACAGGCATAAGCCCACTCATTGTCGTACCAAGCCACCACTTTGAAAAAGTTGGCATTTAAACCAATCCCTGCCGTCGCATCAAAGATACTCGAACGAGGATCGGTGCGGAAATCCATCGACACAACTTTATCCTCGGTATAGCCCAAGATCCCATTCAATTCCCCTGCCGCTGCCGCTTTCATCGCCGCACAAATGTCTGGATAGGTGGTGGATTTTACCGTCTTAAAAGTCAGGTCGATGACTGAAACATCGGCAGTACCCACCCGAAACGCCATTCCGCTCAACTTTCCCTTCAGGTCGGGTAATACGATCGCGACTGCTTTTGCCGCGCCAGTTGAGGCGGGAATGATATTCTGAACGGCTCCCCGTCCGCTCCGCCAGTCTTTTTTATCGGGGCCATCGACAGTAGACTGGGTGGCTGTCATAGCGTGAACGGTAGTCATTAAACCTTCGGCGATCCCAAAGGTGTCGTGCAAGACTTTGGCAACTGGAGCCAGACAGTTGGTTGTGCAGCTTGCATTGGAGATAATTTCATCTGTTGCCCGATCGAATTCCTGATGATTGACTCCCATTACCACAGTCCGAATCTTGTCTGGGTC
>CAXTSX010000128.1:0-2126 GCA_964247085.1 uncultured bacterium | reverse complement strand
CTCCTGTTGGTGGCAACCAATTAGTCAGAAAATTCCAAATAATCGCAAATCCGATCGCTGCTATTGTCGCTACTTGCCATTTTGATGGTCTTTGAATCGATGTGTTAGGTGTATCCATCATAATTAATCCTCTTGTAAATATACTAACTTCCAGAGCTGATTTTAGATGAGGTGATGAAATGCAAAAACACGGCACATATCTATTTCAGTTGAGCCGTGTTTTTACATGTATTCTATTGCTGATTAATTAATACTAGTTAACAGGTGAGTATCTACTAATACAACTTCGCTAGCGAGTTTAATTCCCAATTTTGATCGCCATTCACTTAAGGATTTATCCCAATTTTCCTCCCATTTTTGGGCTAACCATCTTCGATATCATAAACAGAGTCCGTTTGTTGAGGATCTCTAATTAAAGATAGAGCACCTTTGAGAACAACTAATGTATCTAGATTAAAGCGACGTAAATCGTTGAATTTCATAGGATTTAACGTTTAATTAGAATATCGATATTTAACATTAGATTTACCAGAGCCAAAATTTACCAGAGCCAAAATAGTAACGTTCAACTAATTGTTTCCAGTATCAGGGTTATTGGGCGAGGGAGAACTGTTAGGGGAAGGATTCGCAGCGGGGGTGGCACTTTCCTTACCAGAGCTGTCCTTGGGAGGATCTGACTTCGTAGGCGTGGCGGGTACCACGGGTACCGCAAACGGCTTAGGCACTTCAATTACTTTCGTTTTACCTGGAACTAGAATGGGCGCGGGGACTTCGACTACTTTCGGTGGGGTGGCTGGAGCAGCTTTCTCAATTGTCCGCTCGATAATCTTAGTTTCTTTTTGAGGTGCAACTGGTGTCGAAGCTGCGGGAACGGGTGGGGTATTAATAATAGTTGTGGGTGTCGGCGCAGGCTGTGCCCAGTAGTAGTAAGCACCTAAAGCGGCTAAAGCTGCCAAGATACCACCAATCGCTAAACCGCTAACAACACCGCCGTTTTCTGCGACACGCTCTCGCTGCTGTAGCTCGTTTTCGTTACCCCGCCCTTGACTATAACCTTGTTCGTAGGACCTCTGCTCTGGTGTCAGAGGCAGGGTGGTTTCATACAAGAAAAGAAAAAACATCCTCAACTCGGTTAGCCCACAACCGCAAAGCTTGTGGGACAGTGCGAATACCAGCTCGACGGACTAAAGTAATAATCCAAGTGAAGAAAATTGCCCAATTAACCGGAGCATGACCACCCAATCGGGGCGGATAATCCTCGAAAAAAGTGACATCTTTAACCCAGTGGAGGCGGTTTTCAATCGCCCAGTGACCACGAATGAGAGCCATGTAGGTATCAGCCAGTAAGAACTGACTACTCAGGTAATAGACAGTTTCGGTAAAAGGTTTCTCAGCACGGGTGCCAGTGCGGTTAACCCTGATGACACTTTTTACGCCAATCCATTTGGTTAATATTGCCACAGGTGCCGCAAATACGCTGACACTGCGCTCGACGATCCGACCATGACTAGAATCAAGACTACTAGCATGACTAAGGGCAGTTTGAGTGTGAGCGGTCAACTCAATTGTGCGATAAAGAGTGGGCTGATTTTGTTTGACAGCAATCAGACAATGATGACCTGCGGCGGCAATTGCCTGTACTGTGGCTGTTTGAGTGTGCAAAGCATCAAGTGAAAATGTTTGTCCTGATGGCAACCCAGCTAACTCACTAATTAAATTTTGAGCTACACCAATCTCACTTTCCTTTTTATTCTGCATGATTTGGAGTTGAACCACACCTGCCACTTGGTCGTCATAGACCGATACTAAACTGGTGAAATTCTGTTGACTGGTATTCCCCCCAACACTAGTACACTTGATGCTTTTACCGTCTATGGATAGTAATCGATTCAGTAGCACTGGCATTGTGCCTAATGCCCAGACGTTAAACACTGAGACTAAGTATTTTGGTTCCACTGCTATCATTACCCGCCTGAATGTTGAGTGTGATGGTGTCGATTTTGCTGGTTGCAGCTCTAATAACTCCTCCAATTGCGCTTGATGTAACTTGGCAAAGTCGGCTAGTGGTCTATATCCGATGTATCCACATAAGCTTCCCATTAGACTCATTGCTACGATTACCCATA
>CAXTSX010000127.1:0-2146 GCA_964247085.1 uncultured bacterium | reverse complement strand
ACCGATGTAAACACGGTTGTCGGTAGAAGTTACCCAACCACAGAAGCGATCCCAAGCATTAGGTGCCTGAGTGCGTTGTAGAGTAGTTGTCATTTGTTTATGATTACGATGAATTTTTTAGGTTCGAAATTAAGCTTGCGCTCTGATCCCCATGTTAGATGAAGTATTTATCTTTGTAAAGAGTGTTAACAAAAATAAATTCTTTATCGAGAGAGATGTTGTTTGTTAACCGGGCGGCCAAGATAAAGAACGCTTACCCAGTAAATGAAAATGTAAGTGAAAAACTGTCTGACCACCATCACTACCAACGTTTGTAACCACTCGATAACCATTCTCCAACCCTTCTTGACTAGCAACTCGCTGAATTATCACAAGAATATGGCCTAAAACCGCTTGATCAGAGGCGTTCACCGTCGCCAGGGATTCGATCGGCTGCTTCGGGATCACCAAAATATGCACTGGTGCCTGGGGGTTCACATCCCTAAAAGCTAGCACCAGCTCATCTTCATAGACAATATCTGCCGAAATTTCCTTCCGGATAATCCTACTAAAAATTGTTTCACTCATAAATCACCGAGAATTATTAGAAAAAATGTGGTGCCTGAGCAACTAACTCTCATTTTCGCTGGATTGGAAAGAGTTATAGGTAATACCAGCTTTCTTGAGTCGATCGATCGCCTCTCCCAGTCGATCGCAATCAGCAATCAAACTCAAGCGAACATAGCCCTCACCACCACTGCCAAAAGCATTTCCAGGAGTCAAAACCACCCCAGTCTCGCTCAAAACCTTCAAGGCAAATTCTGTCGAACCAATCCCCGGCGGACAAGGCACCCACAAATACATCGTGGCTTTGGTAACAGGCACCTTCCAACCCAACTCAGCCAGACCCTTAATCACAAAATCACGCCGCTCCCGGTAACGAGCTTGCACTTGTGAAACATATTCATCAGGAAGATTCAGAGCCGTCTCTGCTGCCGACTGCAAAGCCGAAAAAATTCCGTAGTCCAAATTGGTTTTAATCGTCCGCAAACCCTGAATAATTTTGGCATTACCCACCACAAAACCAATCCGCCAGCCAGCCATGTTATAAGTTTTGGACATAGTATGAAACTCCACACTAATATCTTTAGCTCCAGGGATTTCCAGCAAACTAGTCGGCTGATAGCCATCAAAGGCTAATTCTGCGTAACAGAGATCGTGTACCAGCATAATTTCATATTTGCGAGCAAAGGCCACAATCTCTTCATAAAACTCGCGGGGCGCAGTAGCACCGGTCGGGTTACTAGGATAGTTAAAAAACAATAATTTGGCTTTACGAGCGACATCTTCTGGAATTTTAGCCAGATCTATCACCCAATCATTATCCGCAGTAAGTAACATCTCGTGAATCTCAGCACCAGCAATCAACGGTCCCCGAAAATGCACCGGATAAGCCGGATTTGGCACTAGTACAACATCACCGGGATCAATAAAAGCCATTGCCAAATGAGCTAGTCCTTCCTTGGAACCCATCAGCGGTAAAGCTTCATTTTCTGGATTCAAAGTCACACCATAGCGGCGCTGATACCAATCCGCCACTGTCCGGCGGAAACTCCCCAAACCCTCAAAAGGCGGATAGCCATGAATATTGGGATCGTCTAAAGCAGCTTTGGCGGAGGCAATTACCGATTCATGGGGTGCCCCATCGGGGTTACCCATTCCCAAATCGATTAGGTCAATACCCTGTTGACGGGCATTGGCTTTTAGTTCATCCAACCGGACAAACACATACTGCGGCAGGTTGCGTACACGAGTAGCTGGCGTAATCCAATCTAATGTCATTGAAGCCTAATGTCATTGAAGCGAGTGAACAATTAAAAATGGCGCAAGATATCAGCATATCAGAAGTGCTATGAGAGAAACTCGAAAATGATCCTAAACTGAATCTTAATATTACGAACTGTTACAGCACCCTATGGATTTCCCCCCAAATGTCGCAAAATGTTTGCGGAAGGTAGCTGAGTAACTTAATAGCATCTTAGTAACGCCGAGTTATTTAATTGAAAAATTAAAATTTTGGTAACTAAAATGTTTGCGGTCAGCTCTTATCCATATTTTGACTGGTAAAACCAGCTATAAACAACTGGTTAATAACTTTTTTTGGAGT
>CAXTSX010000126.1:0-2215 GCA_964247085.1 uncultured bacterium | reverse complement strand
AAATAAAGACCTTCCGCCAAGACAAAATGTTTGCCTACTAGTACATTCGATACTTAAATCATCTGTAATAATATTTTGAGTCTGAAATTTATCAATAAGTTCCCAAAAATGTTTAAATTTACCATTGCTATGCTGTCTTGCTAAGTTTCCCAAATGGCTAGTAAATAGTAGATCTCCAGCCTCAATTAATAAAACATTCGCACCATTAAGTGCTGCTTGATAAGCTAAAATTCCACCCCCAATTCCCGAACCAACAATTGCAATATCAAATTCTTTGTCAGATGGTATATTTTGCTCGAACAAAGATGATACTTGAGTAAACTCTTTTTGCAAAATCATATTCTTCTTTGTTTATGTGATTACCAAAAATATACATACCTCTGTTTATAGTTTCAGATTCGATTATCGAAAGTTAATCGAATCTGAAACTTAGCTGATTGGCGTATTATTTATCGAAAATCACCTTAGTTAGTTCCATATCAATCCGATCAGCATCCAGCACCTCAGCTTCCCGAGTTGTAACTAACACCCGACAACCATCACCACCCACCTGAAATGGCACCACATGATCAGTATGCCAAGCATCATCCACCACTAACAACATCTTTTTATCATGCAACAAACTACGCAGATGACCAGAAGCAGAATCGATATTCGTCGGCTTAAAGTCATAGTCACCAAGCTTTTGCACCCAACCATACAAGGATGATAAAAGATCAGGATTTTGCCCCAGCGTTACCCACAACACCCCATCGGCACAAACATTTTGTACTTCAGCATCATGTGCCAATGCCGCCGCCATTACCGACTTACCAACTCCACCCAACCCATAGATCGCACTGACTACCAAGGTTCCAGGTCTGGATGCAGAGCAATCAATCAGTTTCAATTTAATCTTTTGCCGAATTTCCGGTCGATCGACATAATCCTTCGGCAACGCCAAGGCATGAAAAGGAATCCCCCTAGACGGACTAGAAGGTTTATAGATATTGACAGTCGAATTACCAGTTGCTTCTATCTGGAAGCCCGTTGCATTGCCTTGATTATCTTGCTCCTGCTGCATATTCTAAATTCCCGATCGCCTATAAATAACTATTAAGACTCAGATCGTTTCTCCGCAATATGGACTTCTCCAATATTCGCTGTACCACCTTCAACTTTTATCTGAAAGCCTCGGGCATTATCGTAGTTATTCTGAGTCATCGAACTCTGGTCTAACAACTTCCCAGCGTTAATTTCCTGCGAGATCGCCTGCACCTGCCCCGCAAACTCCTTATCCAACAACTCCACCCCTAAAAGCGCCGCCACCACATCAATCCCCTCCTGATCCCCAGCCTTGGCCTTCTCGATCGCCTCATCCGCCGCCGGATGCTTCCCAGCCAACCGACCTCCAATCAACTCCCGCAACCGCCCCATCTTAGCGATCGCCCCCCCCGTAAACCGCTTCGCCAACTCCCCAGCCCCAGACTTCACAAACTCCTGAAAAGCAAGAGTAGCGATCGCACTAGCGGTCAATGTAACAGGATCAGTCATAATTATCTCCCATATTTCATTTTCACTAGTATTCCCAAAGTTTATCAATTTAGTTCTCCTGGCTTGATAATGAAGAGAAATTTGTAGACTCGGTTAGAATAGAGCAAATGAACGAAAATACTGGGTTTCAGGTCACTTAACGTTGGACAAGATCGCTCAAAAGTACTTCTTTCGTGTCACCGAATTTGTAAAAATGGCCTGAACTCTTGATCAGCAGGCTATTCAGGAGTTTTTTTTGCACCATTAAGTTTAATTAGATAGCACCGAGGCTTATGATTCTTCTACGAAGACGCTTTGCGATCGAGGTGATAAATTCAGAATGTATCGCAACAACCCGATCTTACAAGATTATCTATTAGTTAGCTCCGCCAGCATTGAGATGGACTTATATCGAGTTGAAATGCAAACAGCGTGAGGTCAAGAATCCTAAATCTAGCTATCAGCAACCAACTGAACGTCAAACTTATAAACCCGATCAAGCATCCCTAGTTCCTAGTGAGTTAGTCCAGAATGATACGTTGATGCCCGCCAGATTAGCACCACAGCAGCGCTTAGTCGAACAGGCCGAGGCGGAATTGCTTCGGCTATATTTGCATTGTCTAGAGCAACGCCTCACTATGGTTGTTTTCAATAGACCTCTTGCGTGAATAGGCGGAATTGGAGTAAAAATAGAGAAAAAGGG
>CAXTSX010000125.1:0-2377 GCA_964247085.1 uncultured bacterium | reverse complement strand
TCGCTGGATAGCTTTCCTCGCCACTTTCTCTCAAAATTGTCCGGACTGTTGTGTTTCATAATTTCGAGATATCCATAGCAGATTTCTTATCAAGATATAGATTAATTCCGCGAATAAGCTAGTATAAATGATAATAACCACTGTTGAAATCATCCGTCTTTTTATATTTCCACTTTTAGGATTGCTGTTGATGTTTGTATTGCAGCCCACCCTATATCAGAGTCAGATCATTCGCCTGACCGATGTAAAAATAGAGCGGTGGTTGCCCAATGGATACTATCCCCAAGCAACTTTGGTATTTGGTTGCGCTATTTTTGCCGCATTGGCTTGGTGCATATGGAATGCTAAGTCACCACCGGGTACGATGTCTGCTCGGAAAGGACGATCGATCGCCTGGTGGGTGTTAAGCTTACCGCCGATTCTGGGGGTAGCGATCGCCACTTTTTGGTCAAGAAAGGCCATTCTGGGCGACAGCTTTGGCAGTGATGTAGCTACGCTATCGCTGGTAGCATTGTTTAGTTTTGATATTCTATTCTTGTACTGGCTGACCACCGCCACAACTACACCGGGCAACGCCCGTGACTTGCCTCCGGGAGCTAACCTATTTGGTCGTTAGATCTGAGTCAAATTTTGATAGGGAATACATTTTTCATGTCCAGTAAACTATTTGTGATTTGTATTGGTGGGTCGGGAGCCAAGTGTTTTGAGGCGATTACCCAAATGGCTGCTGCTGGACTTTATGGTGATCAGCAAATCGAGGTATTGTTTGTAGACCCTGACGAAGCTAACGGTAGTATGGAGCGAGCTAGGCGTAGCCTGAGCATTTATCAACAGTGTCAGGCAATTGTGGGTGGCGATCAGCGTCAGGCCAATATTCCCTGGATGCAGACTCCCATCAAGTCTTATGATCTGTGGTCGCCGTTCGCCGATCAAAATTCTAATCGAGAACTAGCTAGCTTTTTTGGATACAACAGCATTCGCTCTGATAGTCCTAGTCTTGCCAATTTTTTCGATGTACTATATAGCCCAGAAGAGAAAGACCAGCAATTGGATGAAGGTTTTCGAGGCCGGTCTTCGATCGGGGCGGCGGTGATGAGTCAAATTGATCTCAATCAATTAAGTGAACCTCCCTGGGGTAGTCTTATTCAAGAAATCAAGAGAGCTGCTGGTAGCGGAAACAATCCTCGGGTGCTGCTCTGCGGTTCGATTTTTGGAGGCACTGGAGCTTCGGGAATCCCAACTATTGCAAGGCTCCTTAGCAACAAGTTTGAGAAAGAAGGCATTCGCTCGTCGGTACGTTTAGGTGGCTTATTTTTGTTGCCTTATTTTAGCTTTACAGTGCCACCTGGAGCCAACACTAACGGTATATTTGCTACCGCTGATCAGTTTTTGCTAAACACCGAAGCGGCACTCCGGTACTACGTTACCCAAGCCAGTAGCCTTTTTGACACAGTGTATTTACTGGGTAATGAAGACACGACTCAAGTGGAATTTAGTGTGGGGAAAAAAACTCAGCAAAATCGTCCCCACTTTATTGAGTTGTATGCCGCTTTAGCAACCCGCGATTTTTTGCAGCAAGATCGTCAAAATGCTCTAATGCTAGTTGCTAGGGCGAGTGGTGGCGTGCTCAATTGGGACGATTTGCCGGAAACCGCGATCGTCCGTCGTCACTTGGTAAATACGGCGCGCACCGCCTACTTGTGGTTGACCGATATTCAGGATGAATTAGCTGCTATCCGTCTTGATCGAGGGCGAGTTCCCCCTTGGGGAAGGGCATTTTATGATCCTAAAGACCCTATTTTACGTTTAGATGCTGATGTTCAACAGAAGGCGATCGCTATTTTAAAAACTTGGTCAGAAGACTATCTGCGCTGGCTGAAAGATGTGCACCAGTGTGATACTGATCGAGTGCGTTTGTTCAATCCGCAGATGTTTGGCACTAAAGAACGATTGAGCGATTTAGTAATTGACGATCTACGCGATCCGAAAACCAAACAGAATCAAGATGGTATTTCTCAGATTAAAGAGAATTTGCGCAGCCAAAAAAGTGCGGATACGAGACGAGGTACGGTGGGTTTGGCGACATCACTGTATCTCAATACCAACATTTAGCTAATTAAATTAATCGATCGAGATATTGACTAAGTGTAATTATGACTATTCCAATTTTGCCTAAGTTGAAGCCCGATGATTCTACCGTACAGTTACCTGAGAAAGCGGGTGAGTGGAAAGTATATCCCAAAGCTACTTTCGAGGAAGTCGCAAAAAGTTTAGACTATACCGCACCAGGTGAAAACAAAAGAATCAACTCGGTGCCGAACATGTCAGCAATTCTCATTATAGAAATTAGCTAGCCAAACCACCAATCTACAGTTAT
>CAXTSX010000124.1:0-2384 GCA_964247085.1 uncultured bacterium | reverse complement strand
GACGACGACGCATTTGGGGGCTTTTGATGCGAAATGGTTGGATGCAGCGCAGATTCTGCGGGTGGAAGGGGGGCGGATTGTGGAATAAGGTATCCTGATGCCCAGCGCTTACTACTAATCGATCGAAGTAGACGGATCGATTTTGATTGAATATTAGATCTGTAAAAATCAATATCATGGCTTCTTGGCCATCTAATGAATTAGAGTGTGTTGCATTTCCAAAGTCTTTAGGAGTACTTCGACAAAGCCAATCGTGTGCTTAAATGGAATGATGGACAGGTGGCATTAGATTGAGCTACCAGTGATAAAAACAATCAGATCTATAATTAATTCCCTAACAATTATGTCTATCTGAACCCTTTGCGGCTTTGTTATGAAAATCACCAAAGTTACTCTTCAGAACTTTAGAGGTATTAGTTCTCTGGAGCTGGATTTTCCGCTTCACCAAAATGTTATTGCTATAGTTGGCAATAATGGTATTGGCAAATCTAGTATCATTGATGCTATTACTATGCTGTTATCTACTGCTTGGCTTCTTAGCTATAAAAATATGTCTGGCCAATCTTCTGGCAACAATACCCCTCAGATTATTCAAAAAAGTGATATTAAAATCAACCAAGAAGCAACTTCATGCAAAATTAAATTTTCTGATGTTAACAGTCCAGTAACTATCTACAGAACTTACGACTCGTATAAGGCTTCAGATTATGTTGAGGGATTGTCTGGAATGGCGAAAATTCTTTTGATTCGCTATTCTTCTGACAGACAGGTGGGATTAATTTCATCACGATCTTATCGATTGAATTTAAATAATATTTTAGAGAAGGGCAAGCTTTCTGGTTTTGATAGTTTCTTTGAATGGTTTAAGAAATTAGAAGATATTGAAAATGAAGAGAGACTAGAAGGGAATAGTCAGCATAGAAATAAAAGTCTTGAAGCTGTACGAAGAACAATATCTGCCATCTTAGGACAGGGCTTTAGTAAAATCCGTGTCAAAAGAGCTACTAATGATTTGATTATTGATAAGGATGGTATAGATATACCTATCAACATGCTATCTGATGGTGAAAAGAGTCTGATCACCTTGGTCAGCGATCTAGCGAAAAATCTAGTTACCACTTATCCGAACATGGAAAATCCTTTGGAAGGTGAAGGAATTGTATTAATTGATGAAATCGAACTTCATATGCATCCTACTTGGCAGCGTATGATCATTCCTCGACTGACCAAAACCTTTCCCCACTGTCAATTTGTTGTCACAACTCATTCCCCACAAGTTCTCAGCCATGTGCAACCTGAGAGTGTTTATTTATTAAAAAAATTAGGAGGAGATATTGTTGTTACTAAACCCCAGTACTCTTATGGTCGAGATAGTAATCGCATTCTAGAAGACCTGATGGACGAAACAGAGCGGCCAGTAGAAATTCAAGATCAACTGGGAGAGCTTTTCAGTCTCATTCACCAAGGACATCTTAGTGAAGCCCAGCAATTGGTCAATAAACTTACTGAAACCATTGGCGCTAATGAACCAGAACTAAACAAAGCCGAAGTCATGATTAAACGGCGGGAGATTATCGGTCGATGAAGTTTATCGAGAAGGGAGAAGAACCAGAGAGTTTAAAACAATTCAAAGCTCAAGAAAATCCAGATTGGCAACCGACCTATGATAGTTTTCAGAATCCGCAGAAGCGCGAACTACATGAAATACTTATCATCGAACAAGGGTATGTATGCTGCTATTGCGGTGCTAGAGTCTCTCGTGATGATAGTCATATCGAACATTTTCAGCCCCAAGAAATATATCCAAAAAAGCAACTAGAATATAACAACCTTTTGGCTTCTTGCCTGCGTCAACCTGCTCCCGGTGATCTATTACACTGCGGAGTCAGCAAAGACAACTGGTATGATCAACACTTAACAGTTTTCCCTCTAATCGCTGACTGTACCGATTTTTTTGAATATCAAGCCGACGGAAAAATCTTACCGAGCCAAGACACCACCAAACACCCAGTCGCCAAAGAAACCATGCAACGCCTTCATCTCAATATCTCTAAACTAACTGCTGCTCGGGCTAGAAGCCTAGAGGGACTTCTAGAGGGACTTGGTCTAGAAGAATTGAGCTTGGTGGAAATAGAAAAAATGATCGATCAATTTGGTCGAAAAAATATTAATGGGCAATATGCGCCTTTTTGCCAAATGATCATCTATTGTTTGAAGCAGGAAAAGCTTTATCTAGGGAGCATTATAGCGTGAGGGCAAAATCGATTTTCATGCTTGAATTCAGCAACGCCAAAAAATTTATAATTTGGAATTGCTGCGAAGATAAAAAAGTTGCTGAAAATAGTGAAGGCTGAATCATGACTGCACCCGACCAAACCACAGTG
>CAXTSX010000123.1:0-2389 GCA_964247085.1 uncultured bacterium | reverse complement strand
AACGTCAATCGTTTGAGGGTTTGTGTCATGGTTTCTATCTCTTAATAAAAATTCCCTATAATTAGTTCATGTACATATTTTGCGTTTATCCACATTTAAACATTATAAATATTGTTGATAAAAGGGACGATCTTTTGTAAGAATTCTGTCGGGGTTTCGGCAAAAGGTGCATGACCAGTATTTAAGGTGTAAAATTTCGCTTTGGGAATTGTGGCAGCAGCAACTCGACCATCTTTACTAGCTGGAATTAAGGGATCTCGTTTACCAAAAAATAGTAAGGTTGGTTGGGTAATACACTTAGCAGCATCAATCAGATTGTGCTCGCGATCCAAGAAACTAGCCCAGACAGATCGATTGATAATTTTAGCTGTTGCCGAAGACTGTTCGCATTTTGCACGTTTTAACATTTGTCTAACCGTGACAGTCCGATGACTCAAGTAAAGACTAGCCATGATTCCAGGTGGAATCGCCAGTGGACTAGACTGAAGACGACAAAAGGATCGAGTGAAAAAGTTGTGTTGAGTAAAGCCGCCTGGTGACACTAAAATCAGACCTTTGACCCGATCGGGTTTTTCGATCGCCAAACGAGCTGCGGCATAACCACCGATGGAGTTCCCTAAAAATATCGCGGCTTGTAACCCGATCGCTTCTAAGAATTTTGTCAAAATATGATAGAACTGCATAGCTGATGATGCAGCAGGTCGCTCGATCGATTCAGATTGCCCATAACCACACCAATCTAAGGCAATGATGCGGTAGTTGTTACTCAGAGTAGGCATAATTTCATTGAAATCCCTACTATCGCCTGGATTAGCGTGTAATAAAACTATGGGGTGTCCTTTTCCTTGTTCTCTGTAATGCAGAGAACGATGTTCGATTTGAACTATTGGCATTTTTTTGGAGGTGGATTAAAACTCCTCAAAGTATAGGTCAGCAATTTCAGTCTTGCGGTAGTCGAATTTTAATGAAGTGTGGAATGTGGGGTTAAACTAGCCCAATCCGATTGTTATGGGGTGTTTTCCCTCAGCCAATTAATTACCTCATCGGCATTGCGATCAGGTGGAAAAACCGGATAGAAGACTTTGATAATTTTCCCATCTTCAGCAATTAGCGTCACGCGCTTGATAAGTTGCTTTCCTGCTACTTCAAACATTGGTAACTCGATCGCCTTGGCAAAAATCAGATCGCGATCGCTCAACAATTCAAAAGGCAAATGCAACCGCAGTTTAGCTTCAAGCTGATATTCCGTACTTTGAGTACTCAGACCGAATACTTGTGCCCCCAGATCGTTTAGCTCTTGAAAATGATCTCGAAAAGCACACGATTGTGGTGTACAGCCCCTCGCGCCAGGAATTTCGTCCCAGCCACCAGGTAAAGGCACCCCAGGTTGTCCGGTCATCGGATAGCAATTAATAACCATGCGACCAGAGATAGCCGATAAATCTACAGGTTCATTGTTAGTAGAAATTAACGCGATCGATGGCAAGGAAGCACCTAGCAGGCGATCGCAGGCACTATCATCTACTGGAATGGGCAAATCTTGCGGCAGTTCTGTCAGCTTGTCCATATAGCTCTCTAAGTTTCTGCAATTACCCCTGATGCTAACCGATCGCCTCTCAACTAATTTCTCGATCGGAGAACTATTTGAATATCAGGATCTGGTATCAAACTTAGCGTTAATCTACGTTCCTGATTCAGACGCAGATGTCAGTGATGACATGACACTTATCCATAACGCAGCGCCCACAAATCACAGTAGATGTGTGGCAGTCGGTACACCATAAAGTGCTGGAAACCAGGCGATCGCTACACCATCAAAGAGTGTAGCGGTAATGTTCATGATGACTACTGCCGTTAGGATTTTCGCCCCAGACAGGTTACTAGCTAAGGCAATTCCTTTGAATGCTAGCCATACCCTACTTGGTAGCTATCCAGTTTTTCCGACCTCGCCCCATTGGTAGATCGACAATTCCCTTCATTGTTTGCCCATCTACGGCACCAGCAAACTTCATCTGCATTCCCCCAAATCTAGCCGTGAACGACATTTTGCGATCTTTAGTGACGGTGCCTGCGATTGGTAGATCGCCCATGTCTCCCCGAAATTTCCCTGTCAGTGCATTACCCTTTTGAATCAATATGCAAGTAGTCGATCTATTTTCTCCGGAAATAGAAAATATCCATTTACCTTGAATATTAGGAATTGAGTTGGAAATTTGGTCTGAAGTTGGCTTCGCAACTCGGTTTGGAGTTGGATTAGAAACTTGGGAAAAAGCAGTACTAGAAAATAAGATCGACGACACAGAAGCAACTAAAATAAAAGAGAAATATTTAGACATGATTCACCTCGGATTATGGACAAACAGTATGTAAGTGGACTGAATTTAAACTT
>CAXTSX010000122.1:0-2409 GCA_964247085.1 uncultured bacterium | reverse complement strand
GAATACTGTTTTCATAGACTAGAAATGCTATCAGACTTAACGGGAAAAGTCAGATGCTTTGATAGGTTGCTGGCTGCCTTCCGTTCATCCCATTCGAACTTCATTTAATTGTAGCGTCACACTTTGGGGCAGCTATTGATGAGATTTACCCTGATAGTTTAGAACGGTAGCCAGAGAAATGAGCTATGGAATCTCAAATATCTCTGGTTATTGTGCAAATCGATCAGACCATTTGGGCTGTTTGCGCTGCCTCATCCAACTTATGACTCGCCGTATACAACCGATTCAGCGCATTCACATAAGCCTGCGCCGAAGCCACCACAATATCTGTATTCGCCGCATAACCCGAATAAGTCCGATCCTGATACCGTAGCCGAATCGTTACCTCGCCCAAAGCATCAATCCCCGCCGTTACCGACTGCACTGAAAACTCAATCAACTCATTCGGCACCTGCACCACCCGATTGATCGCCTTATAGATCGCATCTACCGGACCAGTGCCGATCGCTGCATCCGTGAGTTCCTGGCCATCTGGCATCCGCACCGTTACCGTCGCCGTCGGCTTAGTGTGGTCACCACAAGAAATCTGGACATGCTCTAGCACGAATGTTTCCGGAGTTTGCTTGATTTCATCATTGACGATCGCTTCCAAATCTCGATCGGTAATGTCTCTCTTCTTGTCGGCCACATCCTTAAAGCGCAGAAACGCTTTATTCAAGTCATTTTCCGATAACTCGATGCCTAACTCCAACAACCGCGAGCGAAAAGCATTGCGACCCGACAACTTGCCCAACACGATCGAATTCTCGGTTAGTCCGATCGACTGGGCATCCATAATTTCGTAGGTCAGCTTGTTCTTCAGTACCCCGTCCTGGTGAATCCCCGATTCATGGGCAAAGGCATTCGCACCGACGATCGCTTTATTGGGCTGCACCAACATCCCCGTCAAACTAGAAACCATCCTGGAGGTTTTATAGATATGCTTGGTGTCGATGTTGGTTAAAGGTGCTTCGGAGTTTACTTGTCTGCCCACAAAAGGATTGAAGTATTGTCGCCGCACATGTAGTGCCATCACCAATTCTTCTAAGGCGGCATTCCCAGCTCGTTCGCCAATGCCGTTAATAGTGCATTCCAATTGTCTGGCACCATTTTTAACGCATTCCAAAAAGTTAGCAACAGCTAACCCTAAATCATTGTGGCCATGCACCGAAATCACTGCTCGATCGATATTCGGCACGTTGTCTTTAATGCCTTTAATCAAAGCGCCAAACTCGCTGGGCGTAGTGTAGCCCACGGTATCAGGAATATTGACTGTAGTGGCCCCGGCAGCAATCACGCGCTCCAACACCTCATACAGAAACTCTGGAGCAGTGCGGCAAGCATCTTCCGGAGAAAATTCCACATCGTCCATCAAGGTTTTGGCATAGGTCACCATCTCCCCGGCTAGCTTTAAGACCTCGGCGCGAGTTTTCTTTAACTTGTATTCCAAATGAATATCGGACGTAGCTAAGAAAGTATGAATTCTCTTGTTGGCAGCCGGAGCTAAAGCTTCAGCGGCGGCCTTAATGTCTTTTTCACTGGCTCTAGCTAAACCACAAATAATTGGACCGTGAGGCGTACCTACTTGGTCGGCGATTTTTTGGACGGCTTCAAAATCACCCTTACTGGAAAAAGGAAATCCGGCCTCGATAATATCGACACCTAATTTGGCTAATTGGCGGGCGATTGTCAGCTTCTCTTCTACATTCAAAGTAGCACCGGGCGACTGTTCGCCATCGCGCAAGGTGGTATCAAAAATCAGAATCCGGTCAGTTGGTTGCGTCATGATGTTGAGATTTAGAATAAAAAATCAGTAAAACTAATAAAACTGGTAAAAACTAAGCGACCACCATTTCAAGGAGATCGCTAGGACTGCAACGGCATTATGAGCCGGGGCTAATTAAATTTTGGTGGTGATAGATGGTGGGCGATTCTCAACATGTGAGATGCTACGCGATCGAAGTTGAACCTCTATCACCTAGATAAGGAGCAGCAGCCCAGTTGGCTGACGTTTATGCTGCATCAATTTTCTCGATCTGATCGCGGATATCATTGAGGTCTATGTACCGATCGGTAACATTACGAAGTTCGCGGGCAATCATTCCTTCGGTGGAAACCACCGTGATGTGCGTGTTTTTGGAACGGAGCAGTTCGATCGCTCGTTCAAAATCACCATCACCACTAAATAAGATAACACGGTTATATTGATCTACCGTATTAAACATGTCCACTACGATTTCAATATCGAGGTTAGCTTTTTGGGAGTAACGCCCGGAGGTGTCATCATAGTATTCCTTCAAAATCTTAGTGCGTACCGTATAGCCCAAACTAATCAGAGCGTCTCGGAAGCCCCGTTGATCTTGGGGGTCT
>CAXTSX010000121.1:0-2528 GCA_964247085.1 uncultured bacterium | reverse complement strand
GACAGACTGCGGTAATCGCTAGCGCGGAAGTCACGAGACAAATTGATGTAAGACAGCTGATGGATTTCATGATAAAGAATCTGGTGAAGGTTCATATACCTAATCAGACCACTAACAGCTCCTTCTAGTTCCAACTATGTAACATCAATGTTGCGAACCTGATGAGTAAATGGTTTGCCGCTATAGTAGTTTTAGTATTGCTTCATAGGTCGCACCATGCTCACCACCGATATTATCCAACCCACCCAGCTAGCCAGTATATTGGAAAATATCCAAGTCCCAGCGGACTGGATAGGAATCAGATTGGTACAAGAAACGGCCACGACCCGCTCAGTACGGGACGGCCAACCTCAGCGCAATCACAGCATCCTCAACTGGGGAGCGATGGTGGAGGTATTAGTGAATGGTCAAATGGGCTACGGGGCTACCAATTTATTAACCCCAGCAGGTTTACAAATAGCGGCCACTGCTGCTGTTCAGCAAGCGATGGCCACCGGTGGTGACAGATTACATAATTGGTCGATCGATCAACGGCCCCCCGTGACAGGAGAATATATCTCGCCGATCGCCCAGCCCCTAGACAAATTATCGGTAGGAGAAATTAACGACCTGCTGATCAAGATTTGCCAAACATTACACATTGACGATCGGATCATCCAAACCCGAGCATTAGTTACCACCAAAGATATTAATACCTGGTACGTCAGTAGCAATGGCAGTGATATCCATCAACAGGTGCGACTGATTGTCAGTGATCATGGTGCCACAGCTCAAGATAATGGCATAGTACAAACACGCAACGATGGGGGCTGGGGTAGCCACTGTCACCAAGGTGGCTGGGAATATTTCCAGACTCCGGATCTGTGGGATAGAATTCAGCGAGTTGGTGAGCAGGCCATAGAGCTATTGACGGCTCCCGAATGTCCGAATATGCAAACCACTTTAGTACTAGACCCCGACCAAATGTTGCTGCAAATTCATGAAAGCATTGGTCACCCGCTGGAGATCGATCGAATCCTCGGGGATGAGCGCAATTATGCGGGGGGCAGCTTTGTGAAACCCACCGACTTTGGGCAGCTGCAATATGGTTCACCCCTGATGAATGTGACCTTCGACCCGACAGTGAGTGATGAATTTGCCAGTTATGGCTTTGATGACAGCGGCACACCAGCACGCAAAGAATACTTAATTAAAGACGGCCAGCTGCTGCGCGGCTTGGGTAGTGTGGATAGTCAAGCTCGCTCTCATCTACCGGGAGTAGCTTGTAGCCGCGCTAGCGACTGGAATCGCCCACCGATCGATCGGATGGCTAATATCAACCTGAAACCAGGCAATTCTAGTTTTGCCGAAATCATTAGTGGCATTGAATCTGGCGTTTATATGGAATCCAACCGTTCCTGGTCGATCGATGACCAGCGCCACAAATTTCAGTTTGGCTGCGAATACGCCAAATTAATTAAAGATGGCCAGCTCACCACCACCCTGCGCAACCCCAATTATCGTGATATCACACCCAATTTTTGGGGGAATTTAGTAGCGGTGGGTGATGCCAGTACTTGGCAAACCTATGGTTCACCCTACTGTGGCAAAGGCGAACCCAATCAAATGATTTGGGTCGGTCATGGTTCACCAGTAGCCGCTTTTGCTAATGTCGAAGTATTCGGCGGCGGCTAAAAATCAATCATATTCAGCAGCAAGAGCATTTCAATCATGACTTTTAGTTCGGCAATGGCCACTGGCTTTGAGCAAGTAGTCCAAGATTTACGACAAAATTTAGCTGACCAAGAACATTTCGTCCTAAGCCTGCAGGGCGAAGATAGCCTTTTCACTCGTTTTAATCGCGCCCAAGTCCGACAGTCCGGCACTGTTCGTGATGCCCGCTATCAACTGACTCTCTTTAAAGAGCAAAAAAACTGCCGCTACGAGTTTCCTTGTACGGGAGCAGAGATCGATCGGCAGCAAGCACTGCAGATTTTAAATACTCTACGAGCCGAGATTTCGGGGGTGCCGATCGATCCCTACCAAGTATTACCAACTGGTAATTCCCACAGCTATCAAGTCAAAAAAGGCCAATTATTAGCACCCGATCAAGTCACCACCGCCATTCTTACCCCCGTCCAAGATCTAGACTTTACCGGCATCTATGCTGGCGGCACAGTACTGCGTGGCTATGCCGACAGCAGTGGTCAAAAGCATTGGTTTGCCACCGATACCTTTACCCTGGACTACTCCTTATTTGCCGCCGATGGTCAAGCAGTGAAGGGAACGATCGCAGGTAGTGACTGGCTGCCCGCCAAATATGAAGCTCAAATCGCCACCTCCCGTCAACAGTTATCCCAGTTAGCTCAAACACCGCAGGTTATAAAGCCTGGTAAATATCGCACCTATTTAGCCCCCGCTGCTGTAGCCGACCTAGTGGGAATGATGTCTTGGGGCAGCTTGAGTGAGTCTGATATGCAGCAAGGACAAAGCAGTCTGGCTCAACTGCGGGAAGGTCAACAACTATCGGCACTGTTCACGCTGCGCGA
>CAXTSX010000120.1:0-2580 GCA_964247085.1 uncultured bacterium | reverse complement strand
AGCAACGTCTGAAAGAATTATTGGGGCATACGCCGGTGCAAGTGATCGTGGGGGCAATTTTGGGAATTGCGATCGCCTGGGCTGCTGTGCTTGATTTCTAGCCTTTGTAATCACCATCACTGGAATGTATAACTTGCTGGAAAAACTGAGTGCTGGTAGAGCATTTAGCGATCTCGACGGACAATATTGCAAATCGCTAACCAATTCACCGGGCGTAATACTCGGAAAAAACTAGATGCCATTGGTGAAAATCTTGTTGGCGTAGCCTCTCTGAAAGAGAGTCGATTAGAATGGTTTGGGCTACTCATCCACCGTGAGGATACAGGCATCATGGCAATATGCCGAACTACAACAAACTGCTTAGATCGATCGACTACATGACTGTCAAAATCGAAATCCCCGTCATCTATCACGCTTCTAAACATTGCCAATCCCTATTAGAGATCTGGCAAACAGTAGAACAAAAACTTGAAACCTCCCTAGAATTTATCCTTGATTTTCACAAATGCGGCTTTCTGAGTCATCTTGGTGTAGTGTTTCTTGGCGGACTCAGCCATCACGTTCGATCGAAAGGCGGACAGTTAAACTTCGACTGGAACACATTGCAGCCTAAAGTTCGCATGAATCTCGCCCAAAATGGATTCTTGTTCAGTTTTGATCGAGGGGTAGAGCCTTGGAATGGTAATTCTGTTCCTTATCGCCAAGATCTAAAACAGGATAAATGTACTATAATGAGATATCTACTCGATCGATGGTTAGGAAAAAATTGGGTAAATATTAGCACGGACTTACAAGGTGCGATCGCTGGTAGTGTGTGGGAAATCTACGCTAATGCCTTTGAACATAGCAACTCCTCGCTTGGTGTGTTCAGTTGCGGGCAAAACTACCCCAAAAAGAAAGAGCTACACCTAACCATCGTTGATTTTGGGCAGGGCATCGCCAATAACGTTCGATCTCTACCCCAAAATCGATCGTTAGATTCAGCCCAAGCCCTAGAATGGGCGTTTCAGACTGGAAACAGTACCGCAATCAAAACCATTAGCAGAGGGATCGGGCTGAGTACATTACAGAACTTCGTTTCGACCAATCGAGGTAGTCTGAAAATATTTAGCAATGACGGCTACGTCAACATCAAAGATAATAAAGTTATATATGAAAAGAGAACGATCGATTTTCAGGGAACACTGATAAATATAGCCTTCAAATGCGATGAGTCATTTTACTGCCTAGCATCAGAGGTTAATAGCGGGGTGAAGAAACGATTTTAGAAACAGAGGAGAAAAGCAATGCGTTACATCGTTCGTGAAATTACCGGAGAATTTGCACTTTCATTTGATGACGGACAACAGCTCTTCGATCTGATTCACCCTCAACTTCTGGTTGGACAAACTGTAGAGCTTGACTTTGCAGGAGTCACGTCTGTTTCAACGGCATTTTTCAACGTCGCCATCGGACAGCTTTTGCAGGACATCCATTCTGATACTCTGAATGAGAAACTTGTCATTGAGAACCTATCCCCCCACGGTGAAACCGTTCTATCACAGGTGATTGAAAACGCCAAGCCTTACTACTCAGATCCCGCTCATCGTCAAGCTGTCGATACTGTCATGGAAGAATATGCCGCCAGCTTCTAGATTATGACGATAAATTTCAATGTTAAAGCTGAGGTAATTGATATTGTTTCAGATCGCCCACAGCGATCGGATATCTTTCTCGTTGATACGAACGTGTGGGTTTGGCAAACCTACCCTAACGCCAAAAATTCATCAAAAATTCGAGAATATGGGGCTTATCTCAAAGCCGTTCGGCAGAATGGATCGACCTTAGCCTATTCTGGTCTGGTTCTTGCCGAGTTAGCTCACGTCATCGAAAGAACCGAATGTGAAATCTACAACAAAAGAAATAACTTTACCAAAGAAAATAAACTTGAAGTAAATGCCAAAGAATTTCGGCACAACTACCCCAGTGAACGCTCTAAAGTTGTTAAGTTACTCCAAACAGCCTGGATGCAGATTCAAGATTTTGCAGTACCGCTTGATGAGCTTACAATTGACGAATCCACTACAAACGCTGCACTAGCACGCTTTAAAACCCAAGCCCTGGATGGCTACGATCTATTTATTCTTGAAGCCATCCACAAAGCTAACCCTGGACAAATTAAAGTCCTCACTGATGACATGGACTATGCTACCGTCCCAAATATTCAGTTATTCACCAGTAATATCCAGGTGATTAAGTTAGCAAAAGCACAAGGCAAACTATTACGTCGCTAGACTGGCTACTTAGCAAACCCACTTCCTTTTTAGGCTTGATGTTTATTTGAAAAGTAAATCCCTATAACAATAGTCCGGACAATTTTTAAGCTCAGGGCTGAAAGCCTCATTCTTCTGTTGCAATTTTCTCGATTCAGAAACCTGGAAACCGCATTCTATCGTTGCTGCTAAAAAAACTGTCCGGACTGTTGAGAAACTACTAGATTACGGCACTCTCCGGGCTTGACCTTCCCTAAAATCTATCCAGACTATTGCGATTAAGCACTGGTCAGATAAATCAGAAATTGATTCGACAATATTAAAAGCT
>CAXTSX010000119.1:0-2734 GCA_964247085.1 uncultured bacterium | reverse complement strand
AGCTATTCACTTGTTGGCTAACGCCAGATTGGGAAATAAACTCTCGAACACAAATGTTATTTAGGCTTCAGGCTTTAAGTCCCGAAGAGCACTGATATCGACTTCGATACCTGGACCCATAGTAGCAGATACGTAGATACTGCGCCAATAACGTCCTTTCGCACCGGCTGGACGGTTCCGATCGATGTTTTCTTGCAAAGCTTTGAGGTTAACAAGCAGGTCTTCTGCCGTAAAGGCAGCTTTCCCGAACATGACGTGAACGATACCTGTCCGGTCCGCTCTGTATTCTAGCTTACCTGCTTTGAATTCGGCAATAGCTTTGCCTAAATCAGTGGCTACGGTACCAGCTTTCGGTGAGGGCATCAAACCGCGTGGACCGAGTACCCGACCCAGTTTAGCGATTTGGGGCATCATGTCGGGAGTAGCAATCAACAGGTCAAAATCCATCATCCCTTTTTGGATTTCTTCGATTAGTTCTTCCGAACCAGCCAGATCAGCACCGGCATTTTTGGCTTCGGCTACTTTTTCACCCCGGGCAATTACTGCCACCCGGATGGTCTGACCAGTACCCTTGGGTAGTACTACTGTGGTACGCAACTGCTGGTCGGTGTATTTAGGGTCAATACCGAGCCGGATATGCACTTCTGCTGATTCTGGGAATTTAGCAGTGGCCGTATCTTTGAGTAGAGTCAGTGCTTCCAGCGGCTCGTAGGGGCGAACTTCTACTTTCTTCAGTAGTTCTTGAGAACGCCGTGAATATTTCTTGGTCATGGTTACTCCTGGGGTCGATCGCGAAGTAAATTACTTCTGCCCCAATAAAAAGGTGAATAGATGGAATTGAATAAACTAGTCGGTAATGGTGATACCCATATTGCGAGCGGTGCCGCCCACGATGTTCATGGCTGCTTCTAAGTCATTAGCATTCAGATCAGGCATTTTGACTTTGGCAATTTCGGCTAGTTGCGCCTTAGTGATGCTGCCTACTTTCTTTTTGTTGGGTTCATTAGAACCAGTCTCTACACCAGCTGCTTTTTTAATTAAAATCGAAGCAGGTGAAGTTTTGAGAATGAAGGTGAAACTGCGATCTTCATAGACCGAGATTTCGACTGGAATTACTGTACCAGTTTGGTCTTGGGTACGGGCATTATAATCCTTACAGAAGGCCATAATGTTTACACCATGTTGGCCTAAGGCCGGACCAACAGGTGGTGCGGGGTTAGCCTTACCAGCATTGAGCGCTAGTTTGACGATTGCTACTACTTTTTTTGCCATTTTGCTATTGTTTTTGAACCTGATTGAACTCTAATTCTACGGGGGTATCGCGCCCAAAGATCGAAAGAAGGGCTTTGAGTTTGCTCCGTTCGGGGCTAACTTCAATAACTTCTCCGGCAAAATCTTTGAAGGGGCCAGATAGCACCACGATTTTGTCGCCATCGTTGAGGTTGGTTTTGACCACGGGTTCTTGCTCGGCGGCTTGCCGGAAGATCCGATCAACTTCCCCATGTGATAGGGGCAAAGGTTTAACGTGCCCGCGCCCGCGTCCGTAGCCGCGTTTTTGCTCGGCACCAACAAAGTTAATTACGTTGGGAGTGTTTTTAACCACCTGCCAAGCGTCATCATCCATTGCCATGCGTACCAACACGTAGCCTGGGAAAACTTTTTCCTCGGCGGATACTTTGCTGCCGTCTTTGCGGAGCCGAACGATGGGAGACTGGGGGATTTCGATCTGGATGATACGATCGCCCACATCAAAGGATTGAATCCGTTGGGTTAAGTCTAGTTTGACCTTGTTTTCGCAACCAGAAGCTACCTGTACTGCATACCACCGAGGGGTGGCACTAAAGTCAACATTGCTGTTAGTTAAGGAATCATCAGTTTGAGAACTCATGGGCATATCTTTCCAGCTATAACGGTAGCGGTGACTTGAATATAATGGCAGCTGCCGCTGCAAAGAGGTTATTTACACCGTAAATAACCGCTGCCGACAGGGATACAGTGAGCACCACTGCCAGAGATTCGCTAATTAGCTGTTGCCGACTTGGCCAGATGACCTTGCCAAGTTCGTCTTTGCTATCTTTAACAAAACCTACGACATCAATACCTGCTTTGGATTTATCCACCGGCGTGCTGCTAGCAGACTTTTCAGGTGCATCAGTTTTTTTAGCCACAGGGTCTTATGCCTCACCTAGGGTTAATGAGAGTGACACATAGAGCATCTGGCGATTAGCCAGAGTCTAGTCACCAATCTATCAGTTTAGCGGAAAACTCTGCTAATCTGCACTAATTTCGATCGAATCAGCCGTTTATGATATTTATTTGCTAGACATTCTCTAGAAAGCTAAGTTAGTATAGGCAGAAGTCTTCAACCAATAAAGAAATGAAGTAGCGTAAAAAACAGCCAGCAAACTAGCGGCCTATGGGCTGACAAAAGAATGAACAGACCTAGTTTGCACTGAACAAGGAAGTTATCTTCTTCCTTAACTTTAAATATTTCACAAAAAATAATACTGCACGCTTTGCAAAGGAGGTGGCGGATGGCTGATCATAGCCAACCCTATTTAATTGCTGAGAACTTGAGTTATGAATTAACTGTGGAACAACCTTTGTTCTCCGGAATTCAGCTCAGTATTTCATCAGCCGATCGAATTGCCCTGGTGGGTACTAACGGTGTTGGAAAATCGGGTAGCAACTTAAAGCGGGACACTTACCTATTCTGAGCAGATAGCAAAACCAG
>CAXTSX010000118.1:0-2953 GCA_964247085.1 uncultured bacterium | reverse complement strand
GGACTTCGCTCGTTAGGCTGTCTGATCCATGCGTCTCGGGTGGGTCAACGACCACTGCTATTTTACCACAAGCAATTGATTGCTATTGCTAAGTCACAGCGCATACTGGCGACTTTCAGCCGCTCCTGCAAAGCCGTCCTAGAAGGACGGGGTTTCTACCCAATTTTCTGATGAGCAAGCCCGCAGAAATAATTGTGATTGGTGGTGGAATTATTGGCCTCTCGATCGCCTTAGAACTTCACTGGCGCGGTTTAGCTGTCCAAGTTTTAACCAGAAGTAATACAGAAGCAGCGGCCTGGGCGGCGGCGGGGATGCTGGCTCCCCAAGCCGAAGAAATTCCCCCTAGTGCGCTGCTCGATCTGTGCCTGTGGAGCCGCAGCTTATATCAAGATTGGACGAATAAGTTGTCAGGCATCACCGGTCTAGATACAGGCTACTGGGAATGCGGCATTGTGGCTCCTCGGTATCAGCCATCGAATGGGCTAGATCGATCGAATTGGCAACCTGTTGCAGAGTTACAGACTCATCTCCCCCACCTCCAGTTCAGCCCTGAAGTTGCTGGAGGCTTGTGGTTCGCCGCCGATGGCCAGGTCGATAACCGGGCACTGTATCAAGCCCTGCAAGCCGCTGCCCAGCTGGCCAACATCGAAATTATCACCGACATCGAAGTGCAAGCTTTAGAACGGACAGGACAGTCGATCGACAGGTTAACCACTAATCAAGGAATTTTTCAGGCTGATCATTACATCCTGGCTACTGGGGCTTGGTCACAGCAATTACTCCCCATCCCGGTCGTGCCCCGCAAAGGTCAATTAATCGCTTTGCAGGTGTCTGATCTCCATAACTTGCCCCTCGAAACCGTACTGTTTGGAGAAGAGGTCTATATTGTGCCCCGCCGCACTGGCCGGATTGTGATTGGAGCCACCAGTGAAAATGTGGGCTTCCAGCCTGGCAACACCAGCATTGGAGTACAGGGACTGCTGGCGAAAGCCACTCGCCTTTGCCCCCAGTTAGCCGCCTACCCCATCCAAGAGCAATGGTGGGGATTCCGTCCCGCCACTAGCGACGAACAGCCCATTTTGGGGGCTAGTGCCTATTCTAATCTGACCTTGGCGACTGGTCACTATCGCAATGGTATTTTGTTGGCTCCGGCTACGGCGCAACTGATTGCTGATGTAGTAACCAATTCTGTAGCGACTGGTCATCAACACCTGCTAGACAATTTCAGCTACCAACGATTTGCCCCGCCAGAATTATCACCTCGTCCTCATGCGGTGCAGTTGTGTCGCCCGGCTAGCGCCTAGCCCCAAAAAATAGTACATTGATCACCATCACTTCGTCATCAAGAGAGCACAACTATGTTGGTTAATAAGTCTTTACTCCGTCGGGTACTGCCAGTGCTGGCTATGGTCAGCTGTACTACTTTTACCCAGCCCGGTAGAACGGAGTATACGCTGTTTAGTGGGGTTACACCCAAAAACCAACTGAGTTACAGCCTCGATTTTGGCAAGCGATCGATCACCGACAGTTATCGCCTGGTATTATCTGGCAGCAAAATGCCCCTGGGCGCAGTCCAGCTTAATATTCTCTATCCCGAAAACTACACTGGGGTATTTGATGAAAAACAAATTACCGTCAGTGCTGGGGGGCAATCGATGCCGATCGCGGGGGTGAAGTGGCAAAAAGAAAAGCGCAATCTGCAAATTGACCTGAAAGACCGGCTGCAGACCAAAGGTGATATCAATATTGTGCTGGGCAATGTCCGCAATCCAGACACCAGTGGCCTGTTCTATCTGGATTGCCAGTATCGCAGTAGCCCTAATTTCCCGATCGCAAGATATGCCGGTACTTGGATTTTAAACATCAAATAGCAAAAATTATTTCTTCAACATTCCCGATCTATTTAAGTGCAGGCTATGTAGTGGCTGGAGGTTGAGCTTAATGTTCAGTCGATCGATGATTGGCTTCCAACCAAGCAGTGAGTTCATCGATCGAACTAAAATCCAATGAAGCCTCAGTGAGACTCCCTAAAAGCTGCGAATCCAAAGCCATTAACTGCTTGTGGATACTGTCTGGCAAATCCCCAAACTTCCGATTCAGCAACCGCAGCACAATAGTCTGTTCTCCCTGAATTATACCCTGAACTTGAGCCTCAGCTTTAGTTTGCTGCTCCCAATCCAAAAAAGCCTGTGATAAAGCCATAAAATCTTCCTGCTCATCAGAATCTAAAAACCCATCGAGCTCAATCGTAACCTTCCAGCTGGCTAGTAGCCGCAAGATTTGACTTCTCCTGGGATGATTTGGAGGCAATGCCACAACTTCTTGTACCGCTCGTCTCTGAGTTTGGCCACGTCCCAAAACTCTTAGCCACAAGGTATCTGCTGTTTCTGGCAGATCGATCGAATGACTTGAGACAAAAAGCTGAAACGAACATTTCCGCTCAAGCTAAATTATTGGATTACCGAATCGAGCTGGCGGTTCAGACTGCAGCAGCAGTATAGGATCGGCAACAATGTTAAAATCGTAAATATCCTCATCCGCAAAATGCTATGACTCCCCAACAGCTTGAAGATTGCCAACTAGACACCCGTGTTACCGCACTAGAAGCAGAATTAAGCCAAGTGAAGAAATTGCTCTCTAGCTTTCCCCAAACTGAAACAGTTAAACATAATTGGATGAAGTATGCTGGTGTATTCAAAGATGATGTAGATTTTCTAGAAATCATGCAGGAAATCCGCGCCGAGAGAAATTTAGATGATGAATCTGAAGTTGACCCATCTTACTATTCATAGGATCTGGATGCAGTGCCGAACTATATCATGGACACAGACCACACATCCTATATTCTGCGTGGAGATCCGAGCGTTATTGAAAATGCCCAAAACTATGATGCTGCGATTACAATTATTACAGTTCAAGAGTTGTTTAATGGTTGGGTGAGTCGAGCCAATGA
>CAXTSX010000117.1:0-3052 GCA_964247085.1 uncultured bacterium | reverse complement strand
ATTCTGCCTCGGTCGGTAGCCGATAATTTCGCCCAGTCTCTCGCGATAATCTTGCGCAAAATTCAACGGCTTCCTCCCAAGATACCTGTTCTACTGGGAGATCATCGACTTTAAATTCAGATGGATTAGGTTCTAGTTTTCGCTCTATTTTTGGAGTATTCGCAACCCTCTGCCACTGCGCTTGGGTGACTGGATATTTCCCAATGAAAAATGGTTGGACTGTTACTTCATGTTGAGGGCTTTCATCTTCCCATCGATCAATTTCATTACTTGGCGAACCCATCATAAATTTACCGCTGGGGATAGCGACCATCTCTAGGGTCACATCTGTTGCTAGCGGCTCTCGAAATATCCAAGCTTTTCCCGACGGAGAAGGGGTAATGATGCGGCCAGTTCGATCGACCTGCACAATCTCAAATCCAAATTCAAACAGAGCATCCCCAGTCTCTATTGCTGTTTCGCTAATTTCGATCTTGCTGTAGGTAATGTCGCGGCTTTGTAGGTTGGGGAAACCAGCTTTGGCCATTGATTTTCTGATGAGATCAACTTCAGGCAATTCATCACCTCTCGATCGCAAGTCAGCAATCTCCTGCATCAACTCCGACTGCTCAAATGGTCCCAAGCCCAATTCCGCTAAAACCCCAGCTGTACCTTCATCCAGCGACGACCAGCGAATTAAATCAGTTAAGTCCTCAGATTCTTGAAGTAGTTTTCTAAAGTATTTCCGGATCTCATCGGTGGTTGAGTCGTCCCTTTTCAGCCAAGCTAGAGCAATCCATTCTACCGGCTCACCTAGAACATTCGCCCGGAGCCTTTTATCTACCTGGATGCGGTACTTGATATAGCTAGCCATCCAAAGACCCAAGTCTTCTATTCTGGATACACCATAATAATCAACTAATCTCTCCAATAATGCTTTCCGCAGATCTCCACTCATCGAGTACAAGTCAGAGCCAATCATGTCACATAAACCAGATAGCAATAGCTCTGGTGCTGCGGTCCAGAGTAAATCTATTTCATATTCTTCCTGTACACGCTGCCGCAGTAGATAGGCCAATTCGGTGGTTAATGTTAAGGGGAAAGCCGCATGACAGGCGTATTCTAAAAACGCTGCGGCATAGTCTTCACCATAGCGCTCACTAAATTGCTCTATAAACAGATCAATTTGTCGTTCGGCAATCGCTTGGTCTACAGTGACGCTATTACTCATCATTTTTCCCCAGGACTAATGTCATTTAGCCAGTCATCATCATCAAATTCTTCTTCGGTTAAGGCTAACGATGATAGCTGTACTCCCGCTTTGAATTGTTTACTGCGGGTGAGCCGTTGCCAATTGGCTGGAGCCAAAAATACCATCTGCCCTGCTAGGGCTGAGGCGATCGGCGCGGCGGTGGTGCCTGGCCAACGCTCTGGTGGCAAAGGGTTAATCCATACAACATCCCGCACTGCTGGCAATAGTCGATCGAGAAAGGTGCCTGTTCTCCTAACGCGCTCTTCTTTATAAAGGAGGCTGGCCGCTCCGGCATCACTCACAATGATCACTAGTGTTTTCTGTTTGTTCAATGTTTTGGCGATCTGGGTTAACGGCAATCCCCACAAGGGTCGTTGCCAGTAAAACAGATAATCACCAGGGTATTGATTAAAGCGATAGATCAATGCTTGTCTTTTTCCTCGCTGCATCATCATTTGGACAAATGGGGTGATCGCTGGGGTGAATGGCCACATGGCGTTACTGTCATCCACCAGTAGTAATAAACTGACCTTTTTTTGGGTTGCCGGACGGCGGACTTCATCACAATATATTCCTTCGCGACCAATCCGATCGACAGTAGCTTCTACATCTAACTCTGATAACTGCCATTCGGGTAATGCCCTGGGAAAGTTGGCAGCATTCCGTTGCAGTTCCGTTGCGGTAATCGGGATTTTGATCGCAAATTGAGCTGATTGCTCCTGGGATGGATTATGCAGACTTTTAATGGCTTCGGCACTGCGTCTATTGGTTAATTCCTTGGTCGGCCAACCGGGCGGTTTCTTCAGTTCTTCCGGTGTTTTTTTAAGTTCTGGCCTGTTTCTGGGGGGCGGTGTTAAGGGTATTACGCCCAAGGTAGGTGGTTGCGGTTTAGTAGTAGAGAGATTCGCAGATTGTTGTTGTTGCCATAGCCGCTCAAACTGCTCTGTTTGATGCGATCGATATTGGGCAAATTCTCGATCGAACACCTGGCCATCATAATTCTGGCTAGGTTTGACCCACAGGAGGCGACAGATGTCTGCTAAGTCCTCCCAGCCGGAGAGGCCAAAGGCACTAGCGATCGCTTCTCGTAGTAGACGATAGTCATCGATCGTCAGTTTCATGCCCGCTTGCCGCAGTTGCTGAAACAGATCCCACAGAGGCATAAATGCTTGGTTTTCGGGGAGTTGTTCATTAGCAAGATTGCTGTTGGTCAGACGCAATTGCTGAAAAACCTCCCACAGGGTGGTAACTGTTTTATTTGGGATCGCCATACTCAAAACCCTCATGTTTTCGATACAGCTCCTGATCGGCCTGAGTTTTTAGGATAATTCCCAGTAAATGCGGTTCTTCCACCAATGTTTCTAGGTAAGGTCGTTCAACATCTTTATTTTTATCATCCTTGGCAAGATGAATAGTTAGGTAGTCTAATAACTCACTGGTTCCTGGTGGTTTGCTACCGGGCTTTCCTTTCAATAAGTTACGGATTTCATAGAAGTGGGCGATGGTGTCGGCCACGTACTGCCTTTGCTCGGCAGTTTTCTCACCAAAGCGGCTATAAATAATTCTTTGCAGTTCTTCTGGCTGTGGGAATTCTAGATAGTAATACAAACACCGTCGCAAGAAAGGTTCGGGCAGTTGCCGTTCTTGGTTGCTGGTGATGATGACGATCGGTTTAGGCTGCCATTCGCCCTTTTCAGGATATCTTTTATTATTAATTTCGGGAATTTCAAAGTACTGGCGTTCTAGCTCTACCAATAGGTCATTACAAAAATCGCCGTCGGCCTTGTCAATTTCATCAATCAAGACGATCGGATATAAAGT
>CAXTSX010000116.1:0-3312 GCA_964247085.1 uncultured bacterium | reverse complement strand
GGTTGATATTGTGACTGGTAAGGGGGTGGGGTTTGAAGAAAAGAAAATCAACAGGGTTTATAAGAAAACATGTAAAACTGCTAATTGCTGATTAATACATACATGAGTTAGATAGTCTTTTCAGCTTAATTTCAGTATCTTATATTTACAAGAGTATTAAATTAAGATGGCTGTAGTTGGTAAAATTTAAATCTTTCGATCTCGTCTAGGCTTAAGCTGGTGAGTAATTATTTTCCTCAAAACCAGGTATATCTAATTTATAAGTTATAAAAAATTGTTTGACTAGGATTCAGATCACACTTTTCATCCATTAATGTCGGTGATTAATAAGTGCAATGAAATTGAAATTGATTTTAAGACCAACGATCAAAACAACTTACCTGGACTCTAAAGTCGAAGTCAATATTTTCTGTCAAGATTTGTTTGCGTTGGAGTTGCAATACATTAAAATATCGCACTATCGCAAAAAACTGCGATAGTGCGATGATGAAGTTGCCATTAATTACAGCGACTTTAGGGTTGATGTGGTACAGTTATTTTCACAAGCCTTGTTAGGAAAGAGACCTCAAATTTCAAATGTCCCTCATATGCCTGCGAACTGCTGTAAGCAATTCAGTTCATGAGATCTTACACCTTGGAAACCTATTCTATGGATAATAAAAGTTTACCAGCCTAAAATCCAACATTAGTAAAGTAATAGCTTTCACCACAATAGTTAGCGGCAAGCACGATACTCAATATGGTAAACCATCCCACGATGTGATAGATCGAAAGAATCAACACTAGCACCACCTTGACCACTAGATGTCATCGATGAGTTCACCCGCATATTGACACTATCGCCACAGCGTGACCAAACATTGGCCACTGTTGCCAAGCTATCACGCACATTATAATCAACCTCACCCTGGAAAGTCCGTTCAAAAGTAGGTCCTCTCTGACCAGCAAAGAAATACTCAGAACGTAGTCTTCCGCTAGTATTAGGTGCAACATATCCTCGGTAATCTGCATCATACAAAGAAATTTGGAATCCCTGAGGAACTCTAATTGGAATTGTCAGATTGCAGCTAGCTCGACGTTGATTTCTATCAGCTTTGAATTTATCAAACAAGATCGATAGTTCTTGACCGTCGGGGCTAACATTAACACTCGCAGAACCATTCGGACAGCCAGTTCCACCGTAGCCGGCTCCCTCGATCCTGACAGCATCAGCGGCAAATACTTGGCTACTAGTCACAGATAAAAGAATTGCACTAGTTAACAATATTTTCAATGTTTTCATTTGTTGATTTCCTGTAATTTGTAGTTAAGTGATGGATATTAGTACTCTCATGAGTACAAAAAATTCAGCAAAGATGATCAAAGCCTGCCACTGCCTAGAGAAGCACTCTACTTGGCGGCTTCTTCCGCTGGGAACTCATTATTAGAATTATTGGACTCTTCGGTTGCTGGTTTTTCTGAGCTATCACGGGAAGAACTCGACGGCTCAGTAATATTTTGCCGAACAGCATTCTCAGCGCCTGCCTGAACACCTTGCACAACACCTTTTTGGACAGCGCCCCACACATCATCCCAAGTCAAAGCTTGAGCCGGTGTTGAGATAAAGATAACTGGTGCAGCCATAGCTACTATAGCTGAAATCGATAAGAATCTTTTCATATTTAATCTTGGAAGTCGGGAAAGTACACTTGCATAATTCATTCAGCTAAATTAATGATTTTTATGCAAAATTATTAATTTACTTTTCATCCTGATTTTAGACCGCGAGATTTGAAGAGTTGTATTTAATCGCCACCACCTTAATTCAGTCCACAGACATAATCCGATCGCACCCAGCCACGCCGACCATTGGCAGAAGTCAAAAACCATTTGAAACCATCTTGTCCATACTGACTGCTGTTTACAGCCACAGAATTACCATCACGAATTTGAGTAAGTACCCGGTAGTTCTTACCCGGACCACTGCGCAAAGACAGACTACTACCGCGTTGAGCAGTACAAACATTGCCATAGCTGGAGTTCTGGCTTACATAAGCAGGCCCCACTTGAGCAGCAGCAGGTAGAGCGATCGCTAACAATAATGCCGTAACAGTTAAAATTTTCATGGTGTTGTGAAGATTTGGGGTAGTTTTACTTAGAAAAATTGGGACTATTCGCCGTTATTGAGACACACCACAGACATAGTCCGATCGCACCCAGCCGCGCCGACCATTGGCAGAAGTCAAAAACCATTTAAAACCATCTTGTCCATACTGACTGCTATTTACAGCAACAGAATTACCATCACGAATTTGAGTCAGCACCCGATAGTTCTTACCAGGACCACTGCGCAGAGATAAACTACTACCACGTTGAGCAGTACAGACATTTCCATAGCTAGAATTTTGGCTCACATAAGCCGGCCCCACTTGGGCAGCAGCAGGCAGAGCGACAGCTAACAATAATGCAGTAACAGTTAAAATTTTCATGATTTTGTGAGGATTTGGGGTGATTGTATTCTGAAATTAGTTTTCGTCTATTAGTCGATCGGCAACATCAGGATTATTAGATCCCGTAGTATTAATTGCTACCTGTAGATCTCTGATTTGATATTGCTTGATTTCAGACCACAGAGATCTGAAATCTGCTGCATTCGTCAGCCCAATACAGCCAGAAGTGCCATCTTCTTTCGGATCTTTGTTATAGGAAGGATCAACATGGATTCCCAAAGCCGATCGACCTGTACTAAATGATGGCGTAATTGGCAAAAATGGTTGACTAACACTAAGTCCACTTACCCGACCGACCTCTACTACCATTCCTTGAGTGAGAGCATTATTCATTCGATATTTGCCATTGGGTAAAGGAGAATGAGTGCCACTTTGATTACGATTTTTCTTTTGAGTGAAATTTCGCCCTGTGACAATTTCATAGCTCTTTAGCTCTTTGCCACCCACACATAAGTGCAGTGCGTAAATAGGATTGTTGTATCTATTTTTTTGTGTTCCATTACCTAAAAATAAATGGTTAGCTGTTCTATTACACTTGTACCCACTACCTGTCTCAACAGAGGACTTTGAGATTTCAGTTCCAGTGCCTTCTGGCTCTGACGAAGGAATTACAGCCATCACAGCTGGGCTTGATATTCCACTATTAGCTTGAACATTAGAAGATTCAACATTTGGTTGTGCTTGACTGATAGAGCAACCAGTGGCTGCGATCGTGCAAGCGAGAGTAATCAGTAATACTTGTGGTTTCATTGGATTTCAAGTGCGGGAAATATTTTTGCCTGCATTTAAGTAAGTAAACAATCAACTTATTCTCAATCTCAGG
>CAXTSX010000115.1:0-3365 GCA_964247085.1 uncultured bacterium | reverse complement strand
TTAGTCCTTCGCCTGTTGGTAAGGGTTTCCCAGAAATAAGTTCGATCGCTTTATTGGGCATGACCCGCTGCCCGACATTTTTTTCGGCAACCTTACTGGGATACAGCGTATAGCCCCAATTCCAGACTACCGGATAGAGAGTGTTGAAATTGAGTTGTTGGAGCCTGTCGATTGCCTGCTGCTGCCGTTGCCGTTGGAATAAAACATTACTATCAATATTGGTCATCCACACTCCCCGAATTTCTGGGCGATCTACTGTTTTACCGAGAGAGGCAACCGGCAACGCCAAAACAGTAAACAAGCTAAAAATTAATAGCCCTAAGAGCCAACGACTACGAACAGTGGTAAAGACAGAAAACATCGCAAGGTAAGAAATTTGGATTTTATCCTAACACGAGCCGCCCTTAGCCTCCGCTAATTTTACATTTCGGGCATGATGGGTAAGGAGACGGGGCGAATTATTAGTGCTGAAGCCCAAAAGCCGCACCAAAGCTAATTAAGAATCCAAAGAGCCAAAGCGAGCCTTGTAAACAGCCAATTGAGCAGATAGCTCAAGAGCTTCTTGTTGTGCAGCTGTAGCCTCCTGTCGTGCAGATGCAGCCTCTTGTTCAGACAACAGCGCCTTTTGCTGTGCAGATGCAGCTTCTTGTTTAGAAAGTAGAGCTTCCTGCTCGGCGATCCTCGTTTTAGCTTGCAGTTCTACTGGCCACAGCAGCTTTTCTCCGGTATCTAATCGATAGAAGGCAATGAGAGCGGTCGGCGAACTTACCAGGCTGTTATCCACTTCTAGCCTCAATTTCAATACCGAGCTGATATTGTCTGTAATCAGTTGGTATTGACCATTTTCTAATCGATAACCACGCAGTTGCTCCTTAATCCATTCACCCTTGGGGTCAAACTGCCAATATTCTTGTACTCCAATCTGGGCATAGAGTTGCTTCTTCGGCCCATCATCTTCCTTTTTGGTGCTGGGAGATGTCATCTCAAAAGTAACACTGGGAACAGAGCCTTCTTCCCAGATTTTGTAACTATCTCGGCCACCTGGTTCCACATCGAAAATGACAAATACGTCTGGAGCGATCCGCTTGTTGGGGTTGCCTTGTTCGTAGTATAGGTATTGGTTGCCCAAGACAGTTGCCTGTTGCCCCTGCAAATATAAACGGAGTATTTCGATCGTCATTAAAATAGCATACAGATGGGCAAAGGTCTCAGCCACGGGCTGTCCGTCTCCGGTAGGGTAATGAATGGCAGGGTTAGTAGCAACCGTCATAGGCCACCTCTGACTGAGAATATAGATATTTGGTAATTTATTTTAACTCAAAAACATCAACCAGCCCGCCGGAGATTCAGGCTGAGGTAGATAGTTGGCCGGAGGAACAAAATTGATAATAATGTTAAACTTTACAATATTCCCATTCCAAGATTTGTATGACTCCTCAGCAATTGCAAGAACAACCGCAGCTTGAAGTCCGTGTAGCTAACCTGGAAGCAGAATTAGCCCAAATGAAACAACTAATGTCGAGCTTTCATCAACCTGAAACATCATCCCCTTGGTGGCTGAAAGTAGCTGGTAGTTTTGAAAACGATCCTGATTTTGATGAAGTGGTGCGCTTGGGACAAGAATGGCGAAAAGCTGCTGAGTAGAGCTATAGATACCATCATGTACATACTGGATACCGATCATCTCAGTCTCATTCAGCGTAACGGACAAGAAGGAAAAAGAATTTTAGCAAGACTGTCTTCGATCGAAGACAGCACAATTGCGGTAACTGTAATTACCTACGAAGAGCAGGTTAGGGGTCGGCTGAACCTGGTTTCTCAAGCAAAAACTCTAGACGATCGAGTTCGTGCATATCGAGGTGTGCAGCAAATATCTATGGATTATCGCTTCATCACAGTTGTTTCCTTTGATAACGCAGCGGCTTTGGAGGATCAACGCTTACGCAAAGCCTATCCCCGCTTGGGAAAAATGGATCTAAAAATTGCCGCCATTGCTTTGATCAACAATGCAACCTTGCTGACTCGTAATTATTCAGACTTTGGGCAAGTTTTAGAGTTAGCCACAGAAGACTGGTCAACATGAAGCCCGTCGAGAAACTTAGAACCGTTGATGATATCGAACAGCATTTCTGTGATCGGCCTGAAGAGATCGATGATTATTTGGCGGAAATTTTTCAAGAACTTTCTCTGTCCATAAATGAAAGCCTAACTAGGCTAGATTAACCATTCATGTCTTCCTTCCGCCCACAATTTCTAGAGCGCCAACCCATCATCACCCAATTACTATCCAATTGTCGAGCGATCGGAGAGTTCAAAGGTAAGCAACAAATATTTGCCCAACAGTCTCCTGAACGATTGGAACAACTCCGGCTGGTAGCTGAAATTCAGAGTACCGAGTCTTCCAACCGGATCTAAGGGGTTTCTTGCCCCTCGTAAACGCATTGAGGAATTAGTCGCTCAGAAAACCACACCGCAGAACTGATCGGAGCAAGAGATTGCCGAGTATCGGGATGTCTTGGCTTCCATTCATGCCAATGCCTCTCGCCTCTACTTCACTTCTGGCATAGTGCAACAATTCCACCGTGACTTGTACCAATTTCTACCGGGGGAGGGTGGTCAGTGGAAAGGTGAAATAATCATTGCTTGTCCTGGGGTTAGCCAGCCTACTATTAGGCGTGTTTTGGATGATCTACGCGAATCTGGTCAGGTTCGCTGCATTCAGAGAAGGGTAAGGATGCGGAGTGGGAAAAGCTTGATATTTTTTCTGGGCGAATACGATCATTGATGTGATCACATTGATTCACCTGGAATGAGGATGTGGTCTATTTCTAAAATGCTTACACAGAAATAGTTTCAGGTTGTTTTTTGTTTTGTAAGAGGCATTTTTTGAATATGATCATTTGCGGACTAATGTGATCATCTAAGCTCCAAATGATCACATTACCCTAAATATCTCTGACGTAAGTGATAGCACCTTCGGCGATCGAACTTTTAAGGCTACAAAGCCTTTCTGGCGATTCTTCTTTAGAGATTCGATCGAGGAGTTTGAGGCTGAGTTGCAAGATTTGTCACTTAACACCCATCCGTGGACATGGAGGCATGATCGATACTAGTACGGCTTCTGGGCGGTTCTTTTTTCATGTGATGGCTAGTTTGGCGGAGATGGAGCGGGGGTTGACGGTGGAGAGGACTCGGGCTGGTTTGGAGGTGGCGCGATTCTCCGCAGGAGAGGCTACGCCAACGTTGGGGCGGGTTGGGGGGAGGAAGCGGAAGATGACTGATAGTAAGTTGGAGTCGGCTAGGAAGCTTTTGGCTGGTGGGGTTCCGGTTAAGGATGTGGCGAAGAATCTTGGGGTGTCGGTGCC
>CAXTSX010000114.1:0-3544 GCA_964247085.1 uncultured bacterium | reverse complement strand
CCAGAGGCTGTGGGCTATCATTGGCATCCAGCTTTCTCGCTCGATCGGATCCCGCATTTGATTGATCAAGAAATTCAGCGTGGCAAAATGGGGGTGGTTTTTTATCAGAAACATCCCACTTGGGATGTGAAAATGATGATTCAAATGACTGTCTTACACCGCATGCTGTGGGGGATTTTGACGGTGGGCGGCACTCTCAATGAAAAAACTTTGCAACCGGTGATGCAGTGGTTGATCGATCGGAACCAACCCCAATTAGCCGAGCAAGTCGCCCGGATTTTCTTGAATCGTTATACCGTCCAAGGTGTTTATGCTGCCTATCAGGAATCACAATTGGCTAAGTAGTTAAGACTCTATTTAGTCTGTGGCTGAAAATTGTAACCCAAGCCAGCCCCCATCCGATTAATCATCTGAATCATTTGATAGAGCCTCCCCGAATCCCGCTGATTAAAATGCAACAGGAGACGCGGTAAATGCTCCGTGGGATCACCAACTTCTTCTTCTAAGGCTTTTGTGCAGGTGATTTTACCACTGGCCAAGATATCAGCAAACTTCTGATTTAGGATATCCAGCTCCACCTCACTGATATCTTTTTTTAGACGAATCACTAACAATTCCTTCACATAGCGGCTGGAGTGATACATCAGATAAAAATTACAGATTTGGTCGTAAGCTTCCTCCAAACTGTCCGTGATAGTATACAGACTGGTGTCTTCCATACTAATCAGTTGGTTGGCTACCAAATTTTTGCGGATATAGGTATCCCAGTCTTGCCAATAGCTGCCGCCCGGTTTATCAATCAAGATCATCGGGATCGGTTGATGACGGCCAGTCTGACACAGAGTTAAGCATTCTAGTGCCTCATCATGAGTCCCAAAGCCCCCTGGAAATAAGGCGATCGCATCACTCTCCCGTAAAAAAAATAACTTGCGCGTAAAAAAATACTTAAAGCGCATCAGCTTGGGATCATCCTCAATAAAAGAATTAGCTCCTTGCTCGTAGGGCAATTTGATATTTAATCCAAAGGATAACTCTTTGCCTGCTCCTTGGTTGGCCGCTTCCATAATGCCGCCGCCCGCCCCAGTAATTACCATAAACCCCTGTTTGGTAACCTGTTGGGCAAACTGCCTGGCCATTTGATACTCTACTTGATCATCTGGAGTACGTGCCGACCCAAACACTGCGATCTTGCGGACGTGGCGATAGTCATAAAAAACTTGAAAAGCTTGCTGCATATCTTCGATCGAAGTGCTTAAAATCTTCCAATCCAGCCGATCGACATCTTCTTCCGCCAATTTTATAATCGTCGATAATGCTCTGGAGATCCATTTACTATGTGGTAATGTGGGTAGTCGATCGATCAAGCTCTCTAAATCTTCTTTCAGAGAATCAGAATTATCCATATCAATATTTTAGGCAAAAGCAAACGCCTTCAGGATTGTACCAAAGGCGCTTGCTGAAAAAATCACAATACTTTTTAGAGATGGCTGATTGATTACTTACAACGTAATCAATCAGCCGCATTACAAATGCTTCTCGATCGTATTGCACAGAGTAGTTTTAGGAACTGCTCCAACCACAGTCTCTACCTTCTGCCCACCCTTAAAAATCATCAGAGTAGGGATACTCCGAATACCATACTGGCTAGCCACATTAGGATTATCGTCAGTATTCAGCTTGACAACCTTTACCTTGCCTTCATACTGCTGTGCTAACTCATCAACAACTGGTCCAACTAGGCGGCAGGGGCCACACCACGGTGCCCAAAAATCCACTAATACTGGAACTTCACTATCTAGAACGTCATCCTTAAAAGATGCATCTGTAACTGCTGGTGCTGCCATTACTGTAATTCCTTATCTTAATAGTCCAAATTTTCAGGCAATTCTACCATGGGTAAAATACCAAACTGACGGTGGAAAAATCGAAGATTAGACCTCCCACCTGCATTTTACCATTGAAAACTAAATACCTGAGTTCGATCGGAAGCTGTAATACTCTGCAACAGTTATTCTCAGTTGCATAAGGAACCGCCCGAAACAAAGTTTCAGGCGGAGTAGTGGTGTGAGGAGTGAACGGAAACATCAGTCTCCGTTAGCCTCAATTGTAACAGTAGATATCAAAGTGATGTGGGCGATTCATCCGAATTTATACTGCCAGAATATTCCTGTACTTACTTACCCATTCCGAGACGCTGCGCTTTTTGATAAACCTTGCCCTCCGTCAACAGCGACGGCGCAATCACCACTTCAACCTTTTGCATCTCCTTAATATTTCTAGCTCCCAGCGTTCCCATACTGGTTTTAAGAGCACCCAGCAGATTATGAGTACCATCATCAAGCCTCGCCGGACCCACCAGAATCTCTTTCAAAGAACCAGTCTCTCCCACCTTAATCCGAGTTCCTCTCGGTAAAATAGGGCTAGGTGTAGCCATTCCCCAATGGAAACCACGACCAGGAGCTTCCTGGGCACGGGCAAAAGGTGAGCCAATCATTACGCCATCAGCCCCACAGGCAATACATTTGCAAATATCACCACCAGTGACTAAACCACCATCAGCAATAATCGGAATATACTTGCCTGTCTTAGCAAAGAAATCATCTCTAGCCGCTGCGCAGTCGGCGACAGCCGTAGCTTGCGGAATTCCCACCCCCAGCACTCCCCGAGAGGTACAAGCTGCTCCTGGACCAATACCCACTAAAACTGCTGCTGCTCCAGCTTCCAATAACTTGATTGTTACATTATAAGTAACACAGTTACCCAGAATTACTGGCATCGGCATATCCCGACAAAACTGAGCCAAATCCAGAGCGACAACACCTTCCGGTGCCTCAAACTCAGTAGATACCACAGTAGCTTGAATAAAAAATAAATCAGCTCCAGCTTTTGCCACTACCTCGCCATACTTGCTGGCTCCAGCTGGTGTGGTACTAACTGCGGCAATCCCGCCCTGATCTTTTATTTCCTTAATGCGTAACTCAATCAACGCTGGATCGACTGGCCGAGCATAGAGTTCTTGCATTAATTCGACAAATCCATCCACCCCCACTGCTGCAATACGATCCAAAATGGGATTTGGATCAGCATAGCGGGTTTGGATTCCCTCCAAGTTAATAACTCCTATGGCTCCTAACTTGGTCAGCTCCACAGCCATCTTGACATCAACTACCCCATCCATTGCACTTGCAATGATCGGAATCTCGCGATCGATACCACCAATTTGCCAGCGTGTATCTGCCAAACTGGGGTCAATCGTCCGGTGACCCGGTACCAAAGCGATTTCGTCGATGCCATAAGCCCGACGAGCAGTTTTACCTCTCCCAATTTGAATATCCACGACCCAACCTTGTTTTTAGAAACTATAAATTTAGCTATTTGTATAACTCTGCTATGCTAGAAGCATTTTAAAATGCTATCTAACTATCCGCTGCAGACTCTTCTCTCAACTAATGTTAGTGTAACAACGCCGTTTATGGCAGTCGATCGCTAACTCAGCAATTCTCATTATGGAATTTCAACTGGTATTGAGCGGCAAATCTAGCTC
>CAXTSX010000113.1:0-3618 GCA_964247085.1 uncultured bacterium | reverse complement strand
GCATAAATAGCTCTAATTGCTGCGGCGATCGCAATTTCATACCCACCGTCCCGTCAGGCACCGCTAGACCACGCCTGGTACTAGCCTGATAATCAGCCGTTGCCGAAATACCCAGCTCGATCGGAAACTGCAACTGCACCAATCGTCGTCGCAAACTTTCCCAGACCCCCACTACCGACGCTTCTGCGATGTATTCTTGCCAAGCCAATACATGAGGTTCCGGTTCCAGATCATCCACTCGCTCATGGTTGAAAATATTCTGATTGTAAGCCAGCAACTCTAAAATCTCCGCAGCATTAGCTCCGTAATCTAGTAACACTTGGCGGCGCTGCTGAACACGTTCCTGAGCAGGAGATATCAAACGGTTGATCGTAGTGACTATCACACCGCTACTCCCAACAGTCGATCGGCCACTGCCCGCAGGGTAATAGAAATAGGATGTTGCGGATAACGCAGGCAGAAAATCCCCTGGCTGGCTAACTGTGCCACCTCGATCGTCAGTGGCAATACACCAACTACGGGCACCTGATAAATCTCCTCGACCTGCTGCTGTAAGTCCGCAGACACCATCCCCGGTAGCGCCTTGTTAATCAGCAACATCATCCTATTGACCTGCAATTTCCGTGCCACATCCACTGTTACTGCCGTCCCTTGAAAATCTTGCTGATCGGGACGCAACACAATTAACAACAAATCAGCAATGCCGATCGATAGCAGTGTTTCTTCATTCAGTCCCGGATGAGTATCGACCAACAAATAATCTAACTGCAAACTCCGAATCATTTCTTGCAGACCATCATTCAGATGCACTACATCGTAGCCTTCCCGCAAAATTCGAGCAATTTCATTAGCCTTGATACTAGCCGGAACTAGAAATAAACTACCCTTGATATCTTCTCCAGCAGCTTCGCGCTGTAAAGCCGCCGTCAGATCGTAGGCGGCATCTTTCATGCCGCAGCGTCCCCACAGGTAGTCATTTAAGGTGAACTTCATCTCGGCTGGTTGCAAACCCAAAATAACGTGAATGCCGGGGGACTGAATATCGGTATCGATCACCCCTACCCGTTTTCCCTGCATCGCCAGTAATGCCGCTATATTCGCCAGCGAGTTAGATTTGCCGGTGCCGCCCCGAAATGAATGTACTGCAATAATTTGTGCCATTGGTTGTTCCTAAGTGATTGTAATAATGCTGGCTATTTTATGAGGCGCTTAAACCATCAGCTCTACCCATTTTTTTCAATGACTGTACCTGTTGTTGGAGCTGCTGAAAGTAGTCGGCCTCGGTTTGGGCAACTTGCTGCTCATGATTGCGCATTTGCTGAATTTTCTGTTGCAAGATCTGAAATTGATCACTATCGGTAATTTCAGCTACTTCTTGATCACGGCGGGTTCGATCGACCTCAATTCGCAGAGATTGTACCTGGGTTTTAAGTTGCCGATCTCGACGGTGCAGCTCACTAGTCATCTGCAAAAAAGCTCTCACTAACTGCCCCAAATCATCAGCAGGTTTAGAAAACTTGGCTAAGTCTTGCTGAATCAAGTCAAACAATTGATCATCCCCTTGCTCTAAAGACTGCGTAGCGATCGTCAATGCCTGAATCGGCCTGGAAATGTACATGCCGATCGATACAGCCACGATAGCGGCAATGCCACCTACGCCTACTACACCTTGCAAATTCAACCAAGTTGTATTTAACAGCGGTGCTTGAAACTCGGCCTCAGATTGACTAACACCCAACAACCACGGCTGGGTCGCCAAAGTCGAGAAACCGATGATTTGGGGCATCCTCGCGGGAGTTTGCTGATAACTAAAATGTCCAGAGTTTTTAGCCATCAACTTCCGTAACCATCCGGGCGGCTCATTAGCCGTTGGTAAAAGTTTCTGATAGAGCAATGACAAATGGGGATGACTAATAATTGTCCCCTGGCGATCGACTAAAAAAAATTGACCAGCGGTTTTTGGTGGCAGACCTTTATTGACTACCGACCAAATTTCCACCCCCCGTAACTTTAACAGCACCGATCCCTTTCCTAGAGAGTTTCTTGGACTGATCGGTTGAGACACAAACAGGCCAGGGTAGTCCCGCACATTGCTATGTAATCGACTAAAAAATGTATTATTGGGCACAGTATAGGTATGCCCCACAAATTGATGCATTGTTGAAGTTACACAATTTCCAGCTCGATCGAGTAATAAAATCGCTTCTAAATCTGGATAACTCTGCAAAACTTCAGATAGCCGGGCAGAGACTGGCGTAGCGGATTTAGAATCTGTCAACAACTCTAGAACATCCGCCCGCTGACTAATATCTGTAGCCAAACGTTGTCGGTCTAATAGTAGCCGATCGAAACGCTGTGCCGCATTGCTAGCAAGCAGCTCTAATTGGCGGTATTGACTATCAGTACTAATTGAAGTGATTTGTTGCAAGTTGAGATAAGCCGAGATCGTCATTGGTACAATCACTGCCAACATCATGGCGGCGGCAATTCGGCAGGCGATCGACCAACTCGGATAATATGAACCAGAAAAAAAATTCACGAAACCAGTCTCCTTTGCTGAGATTTACGCCAAGCCAGAGGAGGCATATCACAATGTTGTCGAAACTGTCGAAAAAAATGACCTTCATTTTGATAACCAGTTTCTAGCGCAATTTGGTTAACACTCAGGCTGGTCTCTTCTAGCAAGCTACAAGCTAAAGCTATCCGACGTTTAATGATCCAATGATTCACGGTCTGCCCTGTATGACGACGAACTAAATCAGTCAGATATGACGGACAGTACCCCATAGCTGTAGCTACATCTTTAAGGCTAATCGATCGGCTATAGTTTTCTTCAATAAACTGAAACACCATCTCTAATTGAGGAATTTTCGGTAAGGTAAAACCCTCAGCTGGAGATGGTGCGGGTTGTTCTGGCTCTAATTTGCGGATTAGTAAGCAGCTATATTCTCGATCGATATCCCGCTCATAAGTACAAGTAATCTCCACCAATAATTCGCCATGCACTGGAGAGGAATACTTGTCCGGAAAGCTCAGTTTACTTTTAGATGGGCTAGACCAGCGAGTCAACCATACTTGCAAAAAACTGGCTAACGGCAAATCACATACAGCCATAGCCTGTAAGCTTTCTGCTGAGCAGTTCAGCAACTTAAGTGCTACTACATTGCCGTAAGTAAATGTTCCATTAGGATCAATTAACAATGCAGCATCATCGAGTCTTTCCAATAACATTACTACCAGTGACTGGCTAACATTTGGCTCGATAACTTCAATCGGGATATCTAGAAGCATAAGTTTTCTGATTAGTAAATAGCTGAATCTATCTCATCAACTGCTTTGTAGCTTTATCTAAAGACTTGACCTCGTTGGTTCAAATTGTTATTGACGGCAATATTCTTGCCGGTCAAAATCCACTTAGGGACTGAATAGCTATATTTTGTTAAGGTACCATCAAGATTTTTGTAGTACAAGTCAAGAATAAAAATCCAACTAAGCCACTACAAGGACAAGAAGATGCCAGGCATACTACATGATAATCATAGGATTTTAGTTTTAAATTATTAACAACAGTCCGGACAATTTTGAGAGAAAGTGGCGAGGAAAGCTATCCAGCGATTA
>CAXTSX010000112.1:0-3690 GCA_964247085.1 uncultured bacterium | reverse complement strand
GGGGTCGCAAAAAACTGGGCGATCGAATAGATGGCAAACAAAAAGCTGGTTTCTAAGTCACTTAAGCCAAAGTGTCTGCCGTAGCCATAGATGTTGGGAATCAACACTGTAAAGCTGAGGGCGTTGACGAAGTTGATGAAGGTGACAATGCGGAGGGTGGAACTCATTAGTGATTTCGGGGTGACGTGGCTAGGATACTATGAAATGACGATCGCCTTTTTATTTTCACCTTTAAATATCGGGAGCGGTTTTGTGATATTGGTGCTGTGTTTGCACGGCCAATACCAATACGGCAAAAGCGCAAATCCCGGCAATATACAGTGGGTAAGAATAGCTAGCATAGCTATGGATATTGACTGCTGTATGAGTATTTTGGGCAATTCTTTCAGCGGCTTCAATCGTTTTTTTGTCGATTAGTAGTGCGGCCAGGACTGGCCCAATACCGGTAGAAATTCCTAAATAAGCTGCATTTAAGCCAGATGTCATACCCTGTTCGGATGGTTTGGTATTTAATGAAATTAAATTACTAATCATGGGTTGGACGAGTGAGTTGAAAATTGCGAAGATGAGGCTAATCACCACAAAGTAAGCCAAGCTAGGGATTGCTGGCATCAGCACGAAGCAAGCACTGCGGAAAAATAACCCCAGAAACATAATTTTGCTAGAACTAAGTTTGGTGGTCAAAAACTTGATACCTTTGGTTTGCATGAAGGCTCCCATGATTCCAAAACTAAAAAATAGAAGGCTAAAAGAAGATAAATCTTGCCCCAGTACTTTGAGGTAGTAAGCCTGGAAGGCAAATGTAAACATCCCAAAGGTAGTACCGTTCAGAAAAGTAATAGCTAGTAATATGCCTACGCCGGGTAGCGCCAAACCAGAAATAATGTTCTTTAATCCTAAATCCAACATTTTGGTCTGTGGCTGGATAGTTTGAAGTGTCTCTGGCAGCCGCCAGATCGTTAAAATAAGGGCGATCGTTGTCAAAATTGATGAAGCTAAAAAGGGAGCGCCGATTGATATCTTGATGGTAGAGTAGCTAATTAATGGTCCAATTATAAAACCAATACCCAGTGATGCACCGAATTGACCAAAGGCGCGAGCGCGTTCGGCTGGCTTGGTAATATCGGTGATAATGGCTTGTGCCACGGAGATGTTGCCGCCAGTAATACCATCTAAAAATCGGCTGATAAATAGGATGGGAGCGTTGCTAGCAGTGCCTGCTAGTAAGTTGGCGATAATTGTACCGGTGAGGCTAATAATTAGTAATGGTTTACGGCCATATTGATCGGACAATTTGCCGATAATTGGGGTGGCGAAGAACTGGGCGATCGAGTAGATAGCAAATAAAAAACTGGTTTCAAAGTCGCTTAAGCCGTAGTGTTTGCCATAACCATAGATATTGAGAATTAATACGATAAGACTCAGGGCATTGACGAAGTTGATGAAGGTAACGATGCGCAGAGTCGAATTCATTGCTAGAGAGAAGGTAGTGCTGTAATGATGCTAAATACGACACCATCACCAATCAGGGGGGATTGGTGATGGATAAAATGGGTTTAGCCTGATGGCAGGTATTATCGGGAACTCCAACATTTTAGTGATCATTACCTCGATCGATATCTTTGACCCCAAGCTTGCAATCCGTTAATTAGCAACAACATCACCAACGAGATCACCAACAACACCGTCCCAATCACCGTCGCCCCCACCAGATCATAATTTTCCAGCTTCTGCCAGATTAACACCGCCGCAATCAAATCCTGAAAAGGTCGATTAGCCGCTACCATCACGATGGAACCGTACTCTCCCACCGCTCGCGAAAAACCCAGAGTGGTACCCGTTAAAATCGCCGGCAGCAAAGGTGGTAGCGTCACCTTCCAAAAAGTCTGGCTGGGTGTAGCACCCAAACTCCAAGCCGCTTCCTCCATTTCCTTTTCCATTTCTTCTAAAACGGGCTGCAAAGTCCGCACCACAAAAGGCAGAGAAATAAACAGCATCGCCACCATCACCCCCAGCCGGGTAAAAGCAATCCGAATCCCGAAGGGAGCCAACAGACCACCGACCCAGCCCTTCGGACTATAAACCGTCGCCAGAGTTAAACCTGCTACCGAAGTAGGTAGAGCAAAAGGCAAGTCAATAATGCCATTGATGATTTTTTTGAAAGGGAAGTCATAGCGCACTAAAACCCAGGCCACCAAGGTGCCGAAAACACCGTTGATTAACGCCGCACCCAAGGCCGTCACAAAGGTCACTTCGTAAGCGGAAAGAGCGATTGGACTAGTCGCCGTTTTCCAGAATTCACCAGCATCGATCGTCAGCGCCTTAGTCACCAGAGCGGCGATCGGCAGCAATAACATGATCAATAAGTAGCCGATCGTAATCCGCCACGGCCAAGAATTATAAAAGCTCGGAGCTTTTTTGCTACGCGCAACAGCTAAGTTCGTCATTTAGTTAAATTAGCCTCAATGCGATCGAATATGGCACCTTCGGCAAAAAACTTGGCTTGAATTTCCGACCAACGACCAAGCTCTTCGGCAGTAAAAGATTTATCAACTTTTTGATACTGCTGACTAAATTCTTGATAGACCGCTGGTAAGACTGGCCGGAAGCCAACCTTGGCAAATTCGCGCTGGGCGGCAGGGGTAAATAGATATTTCACAAAGGCTTCAACGACAGTCCGATTCTGGTGTTTACTAACATTTTTATCAACGATCGCCACCGGGTTATCGATCGAGACATTGACGCTGGGCGATACAAAGTCTAGCTTCTCACCTTTTTGGCCAATCAAGATCGCTTCGTTTTCGTAGGTAATCAGCACATCCCCCTGACCCTGCTTAAAAAAAGTGTCACTAGCTTCGCGAGCATCTTTGGCCAGCACGATCGCGTTTTGATAGATTTTTTGAACTTGTGCCAAGACTGGGGCTTCTTTACCAGACGATTCTTTGGTCAGCGCCCCCCAGATCGCCAAAAAATTCCACTTAGCTACGCCAGAGCTTTTGGGGTTGGCGGTAATGATTTTTAAACCAGGTTGGGCTAAATCAGTCCAAGTCCTGATCCGTTTGGGATTGCCCGGTTGGGTTATCAAAGAAACCACCGATTGACTAACGATCGATTTATGGGGCAGCTTGTTTGTCCAGCCTGGATCAATTAGCCCCGCTTTTTGAATTTTATCAATATCTGGTTGCAATGAGAGAGCAACGACATCAGCTTCTAAACCATCAGCGACCGCCCGTGATTGGGAACCAGAAGCGCCATAGCTTTGGTTAAAGACGACGTTTTGTTTGTGGCTTTTTTGCCACTCTTCAGCAAAGTTGTCGGTAATTTGTTGATAGGCGGCTTTGGTCACGGTGTAAGAGACCAAAGTGATTTCGACCGTATCACGAGGAGTACAGCTATTTAAGCTGACGAGTAAACAGCCAATGGTAAAGCAGAGAGCGATCGCTTTGCGCCTAAATATTTTTTCCCACCAGTCCATTAAAGTTTCCTCTGTATTGTCCACTAAGCCGCTGGGCTAAACGGATTCGATCTCTTTGCTGATGTTAATAGAAATTTGGTTCAGAAGTAAATATCCAAATCAACACTGGGTATGTTATTGTTATGTACGAATGAACAAGTGCTGGTGTAGCTCAGTTGGTAGAGCAGCTGATTTGTAATCAGCCGGTCAGGGGTTCGAATCCGTTCACCAGCTTA
>CAXTSX010000111.1:0-3771 GCA_964247085.1 uncultured bacterium | reverse complement strand
TGACTTGGTTGAAGGCTGGCAGCTGGCTACCCAAACTTAGCGGGAAAAGTCAGCTCTTGAAACCAGGCTCCACACATAGAATCATGTAATGTTATTGCTTTATAATCCAGCCATCCATTAGGACCTTTTTCTGGAGTTCTGATTCTCGCTTTGCCTCCATCGATACTGAGAGCAACAATCGTTCCCATGGCACTCTTCACCGTCCATTTAGTACGATGTACTAGCCTTTGTTGTGTGCTATGGCCAACTTCTATTCCGGTCAGCTCCCTAAAATCCCTCGCTGCATTGTCGTAAGACACATTTGCACTTAGCAGTAGGCAGCTTTTTTCGATTTGAGGACTCAATCTGACTCTGGGTTTGATATTCAGCTTTTTTGCTTGTTTCTCACTAACCGTCAATTGCCCTACGCAAGTTTTGATCAACCTTTTTCTTCCTGCGGTTGTTCCTGTGCTGATTTCAAAAAAAATTCTCCGAAAACAGGTTGAACATGAGCCTGAAGTTGGTCTCTCAGAGCAAGCTCTAGGCTCTCGAAGTCTTGCAACTGGTCGCTGGGTGTATTACTGTAAAGAATGGCAGCAGCAGCTTTCAAGTGTTTCTTTAGTTCGTATCTGTCTTTGGAATTCATAAGACTGGGAGATAAATGACATCTCTATTGTGACCGAGTTTTGATTTTTATCTTAATCGTACAATTGTACTTGTTGCATTGTTGGGATGCTCCCCTTATACTCCCTGCCCGTCACAAGATAATAGATTGACTATAATCGGTTGCAATTGATGGCTTTCAGAGGATGAAATTCACATTAGCGATTGAGCCTTAACTATTATAGTCAAAGGAATCTACTACTAGTCTGGGGTTTAAAGCAATCTCTATTCCTATCGATAGATTCGATCTACTTTGGACTAATCGATCCAGCCACAATATTAATCATCATTGCGACAATTGTTGTATTGAAAAAGAATGCTAAAATACCGTGCAATAAGCTCAAACGTCGCATCTCGCGGGAGGTGACACTAATATCAGATACCTGACTAGTCATCCCAATTACAAATGAGAAGTAGAGAAAATCCCAATAATCTGGCTCAATTTCACCAGGAAAATCTAAACCGTCCGCTTTACATTCAGCCAGCGTTCGTTCTTCTTGATAGTAGATATGTGCATAGTGTTGAGCAAAAATAGTATGTACCAACAACCATGAACTAACGATCGTGATAATCGCCAGTCCTAGATGTAGAAATAACAGACTATTTTCCTTACCGTTATCTTGTAAAATTAGACCGATCGCTACTACACTAATGCAAGCCGCAATCGTAATCAAGCTCAAAATCATTACTCGCCCTTCATCTTCTTGTCTAGCAAAACGGCGCATGATTTCTGGAGTAGCGCGGAGCATCAGTCGCAAAGTTAAGAATAGAAAGCAAATCGTGAAGGCATCCCAACTACATAAGAGCCGCGATACCAAGTGAACTGAAGGGGGTAATAGTGCGGCTACTATTCCCGCCAACAGAGCGGACAGCAATAGTCGAGGGCGAATGCTAAGTTTTTTAGGTAGTCTGGAATCTGATTTCAAGTTAATAATCTGGTGGAGATTGTATGGCAGATCCCCGACTTTTTCAAGAAGTCGGGGATATTTTAGATCGAGCCTGGTTGAGGATTGGGTTGTGGTGGTTTAGAAGTGGCTATTGCTGCTAATGTCCGATCTGCGAGTTCCTCACTCACCTTCCGAAATAGTGCCATCTGATGGTCTTGAACGATCTGACTACATTTGCCCAAACTACCCGCAATCGTGTTGTACAATCGTTCCTTGGCATCAGGTGTGAATATGTCGTACAGCATCCGCGCTTGGTCGAAATAATCTTCATCGTCGAGAGGAATTCGATCGGCTAATCCTTCCTCTACGCGATATGGACGCTCCTTGGCAGCGGGATCTACTTGGGGATATTCTTGATGTGTAGGGTGATAATTAATCCGCGCACCATTATTTCCATCCGATCGCATTAACCCGTCTTGGTAGGGCGTATTGGGGGTAGTAGCGTGAGGATGATTGACGGGCAGAGTTTCATAATTGACACCCAAACGGTAGCGATGACTATCGGGATAAGACATAATCCGCGCTTGGAGCATTCGATCGGGCGACCAAGAAATACCAGGCACTACATTTCCTGGCGAAAAGGCTGCTTGCTCGACTTCGGCAAAGTAGTTTTCAGGATTGAGGTTGAGTTCAAATTTACCCACCTGTTGGAGCGGGAACTCGGCATGGGGCCAAACCTTGGTCAGATCGAAGGGGTTCCAGCGGAAGTTTACGGCTTGCTCTTCGGTCATGGTTTGAATGTGCATCGTCCAGGATGGATAATTTCCCTGATCGATCGCACTATATAAATCTTTCGTCGCCCAACGAGGTTCGATCCCCTGCATGTGCATCCATTCTGCTTCGGTAAAATTCTTAATCCCTTGGTCGGTTTTGAAGTGGAATTTGACCCAAGTTCGCTCGTCAGCCGCATTAATCAGACTAAATGTATGACTGCCATAACCGTTGATATGCCGCCATCCCATCGGCGCACCGCGATCGCCCATCAACCATAATACTTGATGGATACTTTCCGGCGATAATGACCAAAAATCCCACCACATTTCATCCTGTCGCCAAGAGTGATGGGGATGTTCTTTTTGCGATCGAATAAAATCCATAAACTTCATCGGATCGCGGACAAAAAAGACTGGGGTATTGTTACCAACCATATCCCAATTGCCATCTTCGGTATAAAATTTGAGCGAAAATCCCCGCAAATCTCGATAGATATCCGAGCCACCTTTTGATTTCGCAACCGTCGAAAATCGCGCAAAAAGTTCAGTTTGTTTGCCCACTTCCGCGAATAATTTTGCCTTAGTATAACGAGTAATATCATCCGTCACAGTAAAGGTGCCATAAGCACCCGAACCGATCGCATGAACCACCCGTTCGGGAATCCTTTCCCGATTAAAATGCGCCATCTTTTCCAATAAAGTAAAATCTTCCATCAGCAGCGGACCACGTTCGCCCGCCGTTTTAGAAACTTCATTACTCGGCACAGGAATACCCGCAGCATTAGTCAATCTTTCTGGTTTATTAGACATATTGAATATCGTGTATTTTGCACTTACAATTATTTTTTTAACCACCAAAGCCTCAATTTTACTTAAAGGGTGCGGTTAGTAGATCTACAGATGAAGACCCCCTGCCTTTTCAAAACGAGACAAGACAGACGGTCTCCACCAGTCACACAGATTAAAGATGAGCTGTATTAAGCTGCTAATTGGTCATCGTCTGATAAATTTATTAAGTTGCTCATGGGCTGATCAAAAGATCTCTGAGCCTGCTTGGTAGGGATTGCAGTCCAACCTGCCTGTAAAAGTTTTTGGCTAGTTGCCCAGCCATGTGAACCGCCGGAGATGGGATAATCTGGGACGCAAAGTCCAGGAAAGGCTGTATGAGGTTTCCAAGGATGAAAAGATTCAAATCGCAGGTGCAGAGCTAATTTTTCATTACTGCCAAACTTGGGAATCCAAGATAATTGTCCAGTCATTTGAGAATTCTCCTACATTCGTTGGTAAAATCGTTCGGAAAGAAAATGGTTATTGATGCTGTTAATAATAGGGACTACGTTAAGTGTCAGAACTGATATTTAACTTACGCGGCAAGCTGCTGTTGAAGTTTACTTTTAGCAGCTTTAAATTGAGTAGCTACTCCCTTCCCACTCAAGAAATAGACGCTGGAACTAAAGCGAAAATGTGTT
>CAXTSX010000110.1:0-3787 GCA_964247085.1 uncultured bacterium | reverse complement strand
TTTCCCAGATTCCGGTCGAACGCCTCACCCCTGACATCCTCAACTTAGGACAGGGGTTTCGTTGTCTTCGAGGGGAATTCGTCACCTATTGGAAACAAGGCAGGATTAAGCGAGAAGCGGATGCTCATATTTGCCACTGCTGGGCGATCCGCAGTGGGGATTCTCTAGCAGGCTACATCACTCTTCTCGCTGACAAATTGCAAGTTGAAAACCCCATCTTGGTAGAAGAAGGCGTAAAGTATCAAACTTTTCCTGCTATCAAAATCGGCTTACTGGCTGTCGATCGTCGTGCTAAAGGAGCAGGTCGTCATCTGGTGGAGTGGGCGATCGAGTATGTAGTGTCTCAAATTGTTCCAGTTGTTGGGGTGCGGTTTGTGACGGTAGATGCGTTATACGATCGAGATGTCGAACCAGCTTATGATGCGTCAGGATTTTATACAAAGTTAGGATTTGACTTTGCCGACCCTAATGAAAGCCTCCCGCCAGAAATGCCTTACCGCACGATGTACTTCGATCTGAAGCCTGTGATTGAATTGTTTAATACACCATCTTCAGAATCAGGCTAAATGCTTAGACCGTATAACAAACCCGTTGCACACCGACTAAATTGAGCCGACAATCCTAAAAAGCTTCTAGCAGCGGGTGAACGGGAACGTTAGGCTGCTAAATCCTTGGACATAATTTTCTCTCGCCAACGGGACTAAATTTATGCCGAGTTTGCTTGAAGCAGAAAATGTAAAACACAATAAATGAAAAACAACTTAACTTTGAGATTTTCAATCGATCAATTTCTAAACAATATCTCCTGAATTGGGCAAACTAAAATTAAAGATGTTGTGCCAGACCTAACATGGGAGATTATGAAATTCCTGAGTTCGGCTCTGGACTACCGAGAACGATTATTGCGACTATTATCTGGATGGGAATCGGGCTTTTCACGCTGAATGCCATTAGTGGGCGTAGAGTTTTGGAGTGTGCTCGTCCGTCAGGTATTGTTCAATGTCATCTCACGATGAAACAACTTCTGGAAGAGAAAAGAATAAGAGCATTTGATGATGCAAAGCTGCAAAAGGCAATCGTGATAAGCAAGGGTACACGCCGGTCAATGTATGAAGCTACTCTGGTTACAACCTATGGTAACTTCTCGATGACTCCAATGGATACTGAGCAATTTAATGAAAAACATCGCATAGTGGACAAAGTAAATGCTTTTCTGGAAAATCCACAGTCCCCCATACTGAAGATAGAATCTGGTTACAGTACCCTATTCTGGATTGGGACTGGAATATTTACCTCAGTATTCGCTCTTTTAAGTTTTGGAGTAGTAATATCATGGTGGTTGATCTCTAAAGCTCCAGTCAATGAAAAGTCACAAATAGACTTGACCTAGAATGTGGATTAGGCACTAACTAACGTAGCTTGTCCTTTAGCAGCTTCCCCCAAAATCACTAAAATCTTCGGTGCTAAGGGTTTTAGATCGGCTAAACGATTCGATGGGGCCTCCAGAACAATCACCGCAATATCAAACTGTGGTACGTTTTGTTGAAATGACAAGTTGCGATCGACTGTAATAAAAACGTCAAACTCTGCTACTGCAAGTACAAGAAGTTGACCATCTTTGATGCCTGCCCATCCCATTTGTGGCACCGTCTTAATCTCATAGTCAACGAATTCTCTTGCCAGCCTGCGGTCAATACACTCGTCCAACAGAATTTTCATATTACGCTGCTGTACTTACGAGTTGTCTGCCTGCTTCCTCCAGCAAAGCGATGACCTGCTCTTTACTGACAGTGGGAAACCCATCCAAGAAATCATCGATCGACTCTCCCGCCTTGAGATAGTCTAGAAGCGTCTGGATCGGAACTCTAGTACCAGCAAAAACCGATGTACCACCCATAGTGTCAAGAGACGTACTGACTATCGGACTGTTTTCGAGCATGAGCCTTTTTCCTCCAAGTGCTGCTCCCACTAGTTTACCAATTTTCACGGCATGTGGGCATTACCAATCTAGCCCGAAAATGCAGTCTAACAAGCCGGTTGGAGCGGACTGACAAAGTAAATTGTTGTTGTAGCAAAGTCGATCAATAGCTGCTCAACCGGAACGTTAGGCCGCATCAACGATCATCCACACCAATTTTGGGATCGCTATAGTTATAAATACTGGCTGAAAACTACAAAATAAATGTTCAAACAATAACTACACAATGCTAAAACGAGATAGCATCGCTTGCGCCATAGGCGATCGGACACCAATAAGCCCCATCATCAGTCACTTTACCCACCGACAACCTTTTGCCCACGGCATCGGCCACTAATTGATCGTCATTCCCATTGTTGTATAACCAAACTCCCCACAACTCTGTCATATTTTGGCCAGCTAACTCCACCAGCGGAAACTCCAGTAACTCCTGATAGACATACTGCTGCTCGGTGTAATAGGGATCTTGGGACATCCCGGCAAAAGTTTTCACCCCATCAACGATCGCATAGGCTCCTTCGCCCTGTCTGCCCCACATCGGTTTAGCAAAATAACTACTGCCGATCGCTTCTGGTTCTAATGCCGTTTTGGGGAAATAATCGATAATGGCAGCGGCGGCCTCGGCACTAAACACTTCCGTGCCTAAATCTTGAATCAGGGCAAAGATCCCCTTCGATTGCAAGGCAAAGGCTGAACCAAAATTAACCACAGCCATTTTCTTGGTCAGGATCAATTCCTCTAATTCTGGCCAGAGCTCCTCTCCGTCGGCATCGGTATCCAGAATCAACCATTCGATCGGATACCACAAAATCAAAATATCGATCGGTTGGTGATCGTCGGCGTTATAGACCGAGTGACCATTCTGCAGCCGCATATTTTCTAGCGGAAAGGTATCGATCTGGTTCTCGACCTGCTGGCTAAGCCAGCGCATCGTGTTTAAGTCTTCTGGGTTATTCAGAGCAGTGCAGGCAATCCGGCATTGGCTTAAGGGTTTACTAATTTGCGCAGCGGCTCGGCGGAGTTGCTCTTGAAAACTAAACCGCAGCATTCTGGTGGGGTCTTGATCGATCGGTTGCAATCCAAAATGCTGGGCTACCAAATTATTGCCCATCGTGGCTTCGTACCAAAAACTGGGGGTTTGGGAATTCACTTCGATCACCCGATATATTTCTTTTTCCTCGTTCCAGCACCAATCCAAGCGCATACACCACGGTGGTACTTCATCGAACTTTATTAGATCGATCGTCTCTGATAGCAGGCCATAGTATTCCAGATCTTCAGCATCTAGGCCTCGGATCAGCCGCCAAGTTTCCATCAATACCTGACCCACAGCGCTAGAAGCTTGGCGCAGTTTGGCCATCGTGCGCGGTGATACCGATTGACAGCGATAGAGCGCATAAGGCAGCGGTACCCCCTTCGGATCATCACTCCGCGCCAGATTATACCAAGGGAAGTCGATCTGGCTTTGGAAAAAGTGATCGCGTTCTGGGGAATTAAATATATCGTTACTGATGGTGGTCATCAACCAAACCCCGAGCGACCACCGCCAGTTTTCCCAAAGCCAGACCGACTACCAGATCCGATCGGATGATCACGCATAGAGCTACTACCGCCCGATCGATAGTAAGTACCACTGCCACCACCAGAATTGCAAGCTTCTTGTTGTGCGGTACCGGGGTCATCGCAGTTTACTGATGGGCTACAGGCGGTGGCCAGGAGCGAAATAACCACCCAGACAATCGCCATTTGGAAGGCACTTGGTTTCAGTTGCATGAAAGGTTACCGAAGTATCTTTAAGTACTATTATTA
>CAXTSX010000109.1:0-3832 GCA_964247085.1 uncultured bacterium | reverse complement strand
AGGTCATGGTTGTGTTGGTGGAGACTCGCAACCAAAAACAGTTCAAGTTGGTGAGCGACAAAAGAATGCTGGAGATGATCGATCGCTGGGGTTAGTCATAAATATAATAGACTTATTGATATCCACAAAACCAGGAAAATCATGATGGTTCAAGTAACCCAAGAACGCAAAAAAAGTTTTTCTAGTTTCACCTACAAAGAGGCTTTTAAGCAGTTGGGAGTGCTTGAATTACAGCGTTGGTATATAGAAGCCAAACCCTTACCAATTAGTGATTTTTTCAGACAGCGACTAGAACGATTGCAGCGATTCGATCTAGAGAGTTTGGAGGTGTCTAAGACATTGCTGATTGATGCGATCTGTGAGGAGGGATTAGAGGGATTCGACAGGTTGAAGGTATGGAAAGGTGCCTACCTAGAAGGTGAGAAAACTTGTGGCAATGCCGATTATTTGATTGCCGAGCGACGAGGTTATCTGGAAGCGCCCTATGTATGTGTGATTGAGGCGAAGAAGGATGACTTTGAGCAGGGGGCGGCGCAGTGTTTGGTGGAGATGCAGGCTTGTCAGTGGATCAATCGACAGTTAGGGCGGGAGATCGCGATCTATGGGATTGTGACCAATGGTGAAGGTTGGAAGTTTTATCGGCTTCAGGTGGATGGAACGGTGTCAGAATCGTTGTTGTATGGGATTGGGGAAATGTCGATCTTGTTGGGGTTGTTGCGGGTTTTCTTTGGATTGTGCCAACAGAATTTGGACTAGATCGCTGCTACAATACTAGTGATATTATTCACTACAAGATAACAATAAGAGCGATAAAAAAAGCCCCATTATATGGGGCTTAAGAAACCTGAATTAGTTAGCAATGCGGTCTTCACCGTCATAACCGGAATTTCTCCAGTCTTGCTGGGCGGCTTGGTATTCTTGACGAGCCATATCAACCTTGCTTTGGCACTGTTGCTTCATGACCCGGTGCCGCTCCTGAATAATTTTCAGATCGATATCCCGGTGCTCTTGAAGTTGTGTTAGTTGAGCGCTATACCACCGAGCCGCTTGTTCTTGGATTTGTTGTGGTGGTAGGTTGCTGGTAGAGAGAGGGCAAGGCTCTTGATCGAGCAGCTCGACCTGACGGCGATACTGGAGTTCCCGAGCCTCAATATGGTCAAGGCATTCATTGTCCACATCCGAATATCTTTGTGTTAAGTAAACCTCATCAAACTTGTGATAGAGCATTGCTGTCGATCGAATGGGGCTGTTGCTGTTGGGAACGGCCATCCAATGGATATACGCATCAGTCTTTTGGCCTTCATATTCAGGTTGGTTGGGGATCAGTGGGAACATCGGAGACTGGGGAGCTGGTCCCAATAGAAACTGCGGTTCGTACTGTTCCATGACCTCTTGGAATCGTTCAGGGCGCTCAAAGATGAGAGCATAGAAATAAGCAATGCTGCTCAGAAACGCGATCGGCAGCGATGCGGTAATGAGTGCCCCAAATACGCCTACTTTCAGCAACATTAAAAAGAAAACCGTCCCAAATTCGACAGATCCAAACAAGGCCGTGATGGCCAGTGCCATTTTGGGTGGCAGGCGATCGTGCTTAGACTCGTTCAATTCCAAAACATCTCGCTGAGTTTGATGATAAAACTGGTTTAAATTCTCAGAGCTATTCAATTTAGTAGACATAATTCGTAAAATCTCCAAAAATATATTTATCGAAAGCCCTCACCCCCGCCCTCTCCCAAGTTTGGGAGAGGGAGCCGGACTGTTAATACTTTTGTATTTCATTCCTGATCGGCAGGAGGTTTAAGAATCTTTGGCTGGGGTAGATGCTTTACGGAGACTGCGGCGTGCTTGGTCAGTGCTGTTTTTGAGTAAGAGGCCGGAGAAGACAATAGTTGCCATCTCGTGTCCCATTACGCCGCCAATCAGTCCGCCAATGATGCTAGCCGGGATCACTAAAACACCGCCCAGGGTTTGTCTAGCTGCCATGCCGGAGCTGGCGCTAAACGAGAAGCAGCCGATCGCGATGACAATTACCCTTGCCCATGTTTTGGGGAATGGGGGTTTTGATTTGGTGTAAGCAGACAACTCCCGATAGCGATGCTCGGCATAGCGTTTGGTAGCCGATTGCTGAACAGCTTGAATAATCTTGGCTTGTTCGTCTTCTCCCAGTCTGTCGAACAGTTCTGAGGACGTATTGCGCCAGCGGTCAGATCTTTCCTGCATATGATTTTTGATGTTGGTGATGGGTGGTAAAGGTAGTGCTGCCCTGAACGGATGATCTTTATTTACGGACTTGCTCGAAGGCCCATTTCACGCCACAATCTACGCCTTGGTCGAAGCTGCAAATTTTGACGTTGGGGATGCCAACTAGCGCTTTGCTAAGTTGCCCCTGGAGGATGACCTCTGGCCCGATGATGGCGAGGTAGCCTTCTTTGGCGATCGCTTGCACTCGTTCTTTGATCAGTTTGGGGTCAACTGGCTGGTGGCCCGTTGGCGGTTCGGCGGCTTGGAGTAGTAAAATGGCAATGATTGGTAGTTTGTTTCCTTGCACCCGCAGATGGTGGTTTTCGGTGTCGATGCTATCCAGGGCAGTCAAGATATTGGTACCGGTGCCTTGGCCAATTCCAGGCGGCTTTTGAGTGACTTTGTTGCAGTCCTCGGCGGCCTGTTTATCTTGGTATGGAGCGTTGTAAGTCACGGCTAGTTTATCGGCAAACTTACCGGAGATCAGGTGATCGTTATCAAGTAATTTATCATCGATCGCTTTACAGATAGCGATGATCTGTTTGCTGTAAACCTGAGCGGAGTTAGATACATCGATCAGCTTGAATACGTTGCCACGGGGAGCTTTGATGTATTGATAGATCGAGGCGATGATAATGAGGCCGATCACTACCATTGTCCATAGCACTGGCGATCGCCAGATTTTGGAATTGTCTTCTGCCATGTTATTTATGATAAATTTAACAAAGAAGGACATGGGCAGATGCTCCTGGGAATGGTAAGTTAGTCGTAGACAAAATATGGTTCGTGTTCTAGTACTGCACCGTTAAAAATAACGAGTGGTGTTGGCTTGACTTCAGTATCAATGCAGGTGACAGTGCGATCGAATATTTCAATTAGCCAATCTAAAATTTCGTTTTGAACCGTAATTGACATTTGCCACCTCCAAATGGAACATTGCCTCGTAATTGGCAGTAACTATTTTTAGCATTCGTCAATAAGGGGTGTCACTACAAACCGAGAATTATTTTTCTCGGTTACCGAGAAAAGTTTTTAGCAAATCACCTGAATTGCGGTAATGATCGATATCACCGGAGTTTTCTGCTAGGATAGCTTTCAGGTTCTCGGCAACCGAGAATCCGAATTATCGGTTCAAAGAGGTTTGGGTATGCATGGTTGATGAAAAGTATGTATTGAAAGGCCAAGGCATAGAAGCTTGCAATGAGCTGTTGTTAGCACTCACTGGTAGAATGAAACTCACTACTGAAAATGTCCGAGATGCACTAGGTAAAGATCCAGACACAGACAAGATGATAAATATTGAAGATATAGCTAAAATTATTGGTGCTGGAGCAGGTAGGAGGCCAGTTACCTTGGTAGCACTCAAAAAAATTTTCAATAGAGCAATTAGAAAAATACACGAAAAAGAAATACACGAAAAAAAAGACGATGGCTCCAAATATGATCCAACACATAAGGCAATAAAAGAATGCTTGCATGATTGTCGTTCTGGCATTAGTGCATGTACAATCAAAATTCCTGATACTGGTGATACTTCACAATAGTCCGGACAGATTTGATGGAAGGTCAAGCCCGGAGAGTGCCGTAATCT
>CAXTSX010000108.1:1456-4307 GCA_964247085.1 uncultured bacterium | reverse complement strand
ACTAGCCCCTATATTCGAGAAAGTACTAATTAAATGTGTGGAATTATTGGAGTTGTATCTAGGTTTTCTGATGAACAAAGCTATATTGTTAAAAAAGCTTTACAACTTATGCGCCACCGGGGACCAGATGACCAAGGGATTTGGACAGACGAATCGATCGTTCTAGGTCACACTCGTCTGTCTATTCTTGATCTTAGTTCTTTGGGTCATCAGCCCATGACCGATCGATCTCAACGATTCACCCTCACTTTCAATGGGGAAATCTACAACTATCTGGAACTAAGAGAAGAGCTAATTAAGCTAGGATATCAATTTGCTAGCAAAACTGATACAGAAGTTCTACTGGCTGCTTACATAGAATGGGGAAGTGACTGCTTACAACGGTTGCGGGGTATGTTTGCTTTTGGTATTTGGGATAAAGTACAGAAAGCGTTGTTCTTAGCCCGCGATCGAACTGGCGAAAAACCCCTCTATTACTCCGTCCAAGACCAAGCCCTGTACTTTGCTTCAGAAATACGCACGTTGGTGTCATTGCTGCCAAAAGTACCAGAGCTTGACCCCTCAGCGGTAGATGCTTATTTGCACTATCAGTATGTGCCCGAACCAAATACACCCCTAGTTGGAGTCAAGAAATTACCGGCTGCTCATTATGTGGTCGTGGATTTAGCAGATTTTCAGATCGTGCCACAGCGTTACTGGAGTCTAGAAAATATTGCTCCGATCGAAGGTGACCCGATCACACTGATCCGGGAGAAGCTGGATGAAGTGATTGGTGTAACCCTTCGTTCTGATGTGCCTGTCGGAGTATCTTTAAGTGGTGGTATCGATTCGGGTTGTATCGCTTCCTTAGCCGCCCCAAAGTATCGAGATACTTTGCAAGCTTTTAGTGTGGGGTATCCGGGTCATCCCGCTTTTGATGAACGGCGTAAGGCCGAAAAGCTAGCTCAACAATTGGGCTTACCTTTCTTTGACATTGAGTTGAAAACTGAGGAATTAGTTGATTTTTTCCCCACCCTGATATCCATGTCCGATGATCCGGTGGCGGATATTGCGTCATTTGGACATTACTCAGTTTCTAAAATAGCCGCAGATCAAGGAGTCAAAGTTGTTTTGGGTGGTATCGGCGGAGACGAAGTATTTTGGGGCTATTCTTGGTGTTCAGATGCCGTAAAGCTATCTGAACAGAAGCTAGAGCTGTTGCGGCAGTCCCAAGTACCTTCCAAGTACGAAGAGGCTTTGAGTGTTGTTGGTAATAATTCTCTTTATCGAAAACTAGTAGCTAGTCCTAAGGTACCAGTAGGAGTCCGGGAGAGGTTGAGGCAAGCTCTTGGTAATTACCATCTCAGCCTCGGTTATCCTTACCAGGCAGTATTTTATGACCAAGTACCAGATTTTAAAAGCGCGGTAAGTTATACGACTGATTTGTACACACCAGAATTTATTCGTGCATTGCCGCTACGGAATGCTTACCAGGCTTTTGACGATGGCTTGAAAGACTGTAAAGATGTGCCAAGCCGCATTTGTAAACTATTGTTTGACACTTGGTTAGCTTCTAATTGCTTACCTTTGGGCGATCGGTTGAGCATGGCTTCTTCGGTGGAAACACGCTTACCTTTTTTGGATTATCAGTTGATTGAGCTGGTGATGGGACTGCGAAAAGCGATGCCGGATCATGATTTAGGGTATAAATCGTGGTTGAAGGCGGCATTAAGAGGGGTGGTGCCGGATGAGGTTTTGGATCGGCCAAAGCAAGGGTTTCAACCACCATTTTTTGAATGGATGAGAGCACTGCTTGATCGATATGCTGACAAGTTGGCATCGGGACAGTTAGTTTCGCTAAAGATTATTTCTGCGAGCTATTTAGAGCAAATGATTAGAGACTATCCCACATCTAAGAAGCATGTATTTATGCTCTATAAGCTGTTGCTATTAGAATTATGGTACGAAGGAATCTTGGCAGTGCGCTACTGAGTTTCGTTTGATACTATACTTTTAGAGTGGATGCTGTTGCTCTAAGTAACTACTGTTTGTCTTAAGGATTTGAAGTGATGAACTACGCTCCGATCGCTATTTTTGTTTATAAGCGTCCTGATCATACGCGCCGCACTATTGAAGCCCTGGTAAAGTGCCCGGAGTTTGCCGAAAGCCCACTTTATGTGTTCTGTGACGGAGCTAAGAAGCCGGAAGATCAGGTAGCGATCGATGAGACTCGGGCGGTGGTGAGTTCGATCGTGGGTGAAAAGGCCACGATGATTGAGGCCACTCAAAATCAGGGGTTAGCGAATTCTATTATTGCGGGTGTGAGTAAGCTGCTGGATGAGTTCGATCGGGTGATTGTTTTAGAAGATGATCTAATTGTTAGTCCTGGCTTTTTGCAATATATGAATACGGCTTTGGAAGCTTATCAAGATGAGCCATCGGTAATGCAAGTTTCTGGTTATATGTTTCCGGTGCCGGAATTTGCGAACCGCACTGAGGCGATGTTTTTACCTTTTACTGTTTCTTGGGGATGGGCGACTTGGCGGCGGGCTTGGGCACATTTTGATCCTTTGGCAACGGGTTGGGAAGTGTTACAAACAGATCGAGAAATGCGATCGCGCTTCGACTTAGACGATAGTTACGAATATTTCAATATGATGAAGAGGCAAATAGCTGGGGAAGTTGATTCTTGGGCAATTAGATGGTACTGGAGTGTATTCAAAAATAAAGGATTTACTTTATTTCCGCCAGTAAGTCATGTGAACAATATTGGATTTGATGGTAGTGGTAGTCATGGTTGGCTGACTGGTTGGTTGCTGTTCAAGTCCAAGAATGAATTAATGAACACTGAAAGTTACTTGCCTAAAACAGT
>CAXTSX010000108.1:0-1356 GCA_964247085.1 uncultured bacterium | reverse complement strand
TAGGAGCTGGTTCTGTTGTTACTAAAGATGTGGCTCCTTGGACAATAGTCGCCGGAAACCCCGCTAAATTAATTAGAGAAATTCCAGAGAATGAAAGATAGTAAATTCCAAACATGGGAAGCCGCCGTTGCTTGGTTGACAGAGCAACCAGAGCAAAAAGAACTTGTTCAAGCCTGCTACTACGATTCACCACTTCAAAATGCCGTAGACAGGTATTGGCAAAGCGAAGAATGGCAATCCATCAAACAATTTTTACCCCCTGATCAAGGAGCCGTCCTAGATATTGGTGCCGGTAACGGCATTTCTAGCTATGCTTTTGCCAAAGAAGGATGGCAAGTCTCCTCTTTAGAACCCGACCCTAGCAACACCGTCGGTACCGGAGCCATCAAAAAGATCGCCACCGACAACCAACTCAACATTCAAGTTTTTCAGGAATTTGGCGAAAGCCTACCCTTTCCTGATGCTAGCTTCCAGGCAGTTTTCGCCAGACAAGTCCTACACCATGCCCAAGATCTACCCCAACTTTGTCGAGAAATTCATCGGGTACTAAAACCCGGTGGAGTCTTTATTGGTGTTCGTGATCACGTTATATCTTCTAAACAAGACCTACCCAAATTCTTTGAAATACATCCTCTCCACAAACTATATGGCGGTGAAAACGCCTTTTTGCTCCAAGAATATAAACAAGCGATCGATTCTTCCGGATTAATCCTGAACCAAGTGATTGGTTCGTTCGATAGCGTGATTAACTATGCACCCTACACCAAAGAAACTCTAAAAAAAGAATTGCAAGAGCGATTTCAGAAATTTCCAGCTGGTAACTTAATCAGCAACCTCTTGCTCAATACCTACTCATTCAATATTTTCCTATCGCTCCTTTCCCGTGTAGACCAACGCCCAGGAAGGCTTTTAAGCTTTGTTGGTACCAAACCAGAGTAAAGCCGATGGCAACTATTTGGATCACCGGAGCACAAGGATTTTCGGGAAACATCTTTCCCGCCACCTATCCCGGCACTACCGACGATGTGATGCGATCGATTTTAGAAAAAATCAGTATTAGTTGGTGGCTGGAGAGGTGAAGAAATTATAATTAGAATACAGGTAGTAAAAGGAAAAGTACTATGTCAACTTTTTTAGATGCGACACGCTCTAATGCGCAAGACTCCGGTAACCGCAAACTTCTCTCCGCCATTGAGGCGCGGAAGTTTCCGAATGGTCTACCCGTTGATGATGAGTTTCCTTGTAGTGATGGTAAGCCGGTGGACAGCGAGTTACAAGAATTAGTGCCTGGACTTTTAAAAGCGATTTTGATGCGGATTTGGAAAAATCGTCCTGACTACTTGTTTGTGATAGATA
>CAXTSX010000107.1:0-4464 GCA_964247085.1 uncultured bacterium | reverse complement strand
AGATGCCTTGGTATCCGACGGCGTTGTTACCCAGTCAGGGTGTGCGCTGGGAAGCGATTGAAGAGACCTCCGCTCGCGCTACTTTGACCGATGGGGCAACCACTGTCTCCCTGGTGTTTCGGTTTAATCTGGAAGGATCGATCGAGACCATGCGGGCTGAAGCACGTTGTCGTGACAAGCTAACGGCCATGCCTTGGAGCGGCAGGTTCTGGGACTATTCAACTCGTGATCAGATGCTGATTCCTTTAAAAGGCGAGGTGGGATGGGATTGCCCCGACGGCCTTCGTCTTTATTACAAAGGAAGAGTTACAGAGATTAATTATGAGTTTGCAGCATAGTTAAATATTCAGGCTTTTACTTTTGCTGTTTTTATCGTTTAAATTTCAATCTCAGCTAACAATTATTGAGGCAAATAAATCCGAATGCTCCAAAAAATCTTAATTGCAACTGGTGACTCCCTAGAGTCGGCAGAAATTTTCAAATCTGGACTCACCCTCGCCGAGAAATATGGTGCTGAGATTTTGATCTTACATGTTCTCAATCTATTTCAAAATGGTTTTGAGACAGTAGGTAATCCATTGATGGGAGGTACCTATCCGATGATGAACAATCTGGCAATCCAAGAATACCAGAAAGAATTTCAAGATCGCGAACAACGGGGAATGACCAGGTTAGAGTCTTATGCTAAACAGGCTACAGCCCAAAATATTAAAGCCGAGATTTTTCAAAATATTGGTGATGCCGGACGCACGATCTGTGAAATAGCAAAAAACCATTCGGCAGATGTAATCGTGATGGGACGCAACCAAAAATCGATGTTGAGTGAGATGTTTTTGGGTAGTACTAGTAACTATGTCCTGCATCACGCGCCTTGTTCGGTAATGGTGATTCAGCATCAGTAAAGTGTGAATTATCTTTGTTGAATATTATGGGTTAATTGAATTTTCAGGAGAAAATCGTGTTAAATATCGACCCATCTACTTCACTTCTGCCCAGCCAACGCAGGCTGGATAATTTAGATACAGCCTCCCCCCTGTCACAACCGATCCTGTGGGTAGTTATATCTATCTTGGCAATATTTTTAACAATTGGCGTACTAATTCATGCTTGTATTTCCAAACGTAAGCAGAATTCATCTAGAGTAGAACTGCCTTCTACTATTACCTGTTATCACTGTCGATATTTTAATGATAATTACTTTCTTAAATGTGCTCTCCATCCAGTAACCGCAATGACCGAAGAAGCAGTTGATTGTAGGGATTACTATCCAAAGGCTAAAGCAAAACAGGTTAAAAAATTGAGAGGAGTATTACTAGTAATCCGAAAAGTTTTTTCTAACTAAACCATCGAATAATAAGCAATATTTATCATGCGAGGAACTTCTTTATGCAACCAGATTACCTGATTATTGGTAGTGGTTTATCAGCATTAACCTTTGGTGCGTTGATGGCAAATGCGGGTAAAACTGTCCACATCCTCGAAGCTCATGAGCATCCAGGTGGCTTTGGACATACGTTTACGATGGCTAAAAAGTACACGTTTAACGCTCAGTTTCATTACGTCTGGGACTGTGGTGAAGGGCAAACAGTTAATAAGGTACTGAAGAAACTGGGATTGGATAAGACAGTAACTTTTGAACGATACGACCCAGAGGGATTCGATCACATGCGAATGCCCGGTTATGAAATGGATATTCCCTCAGAACCAGAAGAATTAATTCGGCGATTATCTGCATTATTTCCGGCAGATAGCGATCGGATTAGCCAATTTGTGAATGAGGTCGAAAAAACTGGCGCAGGCTTGAAAATACTTTCTCCGCCGATCGATCCGGTAGAACTACTCAAACATCCCCAAGCGGTGTTCTCTGCTGCCCGAAATATGAATAATACTCTTCAGGACGTATTTGACAAATTCCAACTCCCCCAAGCCGCCCAGACCCTTTTAGCCCTGCAATGGCTAGACTTTTTACTACCGCCAAATCAACTTTCTTTCTTTGCTTGGGTTGCCTTGTTTCGAGGCTATCAAGCAGGGGCATTTTACCCAACCCAGCATTTTGAAAATGTAATTAATTCGTTGGTTAAGGTCATCGAATCACATGGGGGACAGGTGTTGCTAAATCATGAAGTCACGAATTTTAGACTCATAGATAAAACGGTGATGGGAGTTGAAGCAATGGATCTCACTACTCATCAAACTGTTGATTTTACCGGCGATCAGGTTATCTGCAATATCGACCCTCAACGAGCCGCTAAAATGATCGGTTTAGAAAAGTTCTCCAAAGCTGTCCGTCGCAAACTCGACTACGAATATTCAGCATCTAACTACATGGTTTACTGCGTCGTCAAAGATCTCGATCTGCGCGACTATGGATTTGGCAAGTGGAATGTTTCGCATACAGGACATGAAAGTCTAAATGAAGCATTCGCCCAAATGTACGATCGCCATGACTATTCTAATCCCAGCTTTGCCATCACCACGCCCACTTTATTGACAGAGGCGAGTCGGGATTGTCCGGCAGATTGTCAGATCGTCGAATTTCTCACCGTCGCTAATTATGCCTACTTTAAGCAATTACGAGATGGTGATCCCAAAGCCTATAGACAGAAAAAACAAGAGATTTTAGATGCGATTCTCGATGTGGTGGAGAAACATTATGTGCCAAATTTTAGAAAGCACCTGGTCTTTGATATTACAGGTAGCCCCACTACCAATGAACGCTATTGCTGGTGTCCTGAAGGGAACTCCTATGGGTCTATTTTGACCCCACGAAACATGGGCTTGGGACGGTTGAATCATGAAACTTCACTTGACAAGTTTTATTTCTGCAACGCCTCGTCTGGCTATCCAGGTTTTGCACCCACCATTTGGACGGGGACACTGTTATATCAAAGATTATCTGGGGATGTAATTTTAGGTGGTTGAATAGTCTAGAAACTGGAATCCACCCCTAGCCACATATTAATAATACAAGAGGTCAACACATGGAAATTGCAGTAATTGGCGGCGGAGCTAGCGGCATGGTATCAGCCTATCTGCTCGATAAACAAGGGCATCATGTCACTGTATTTGAGCGACAACCGATGTTGGGTGGACACATTCGGACACTGAATAAAAACGTCCAGCCAAGTCAATCTAATTGCACCGAAATTCTCGAAAGTGGCGTGCTAGAATTTCCGACGGCGTTTGTAGACTTCATTAAGCTGATGAAAGAACTAGATGTAGAACTAGAACCTGTGAATATCGGTTCGGGGATGTTTTTTAATAATGGCGATCGCTTTTTGTCGTCAGTCACAACTAATAATAACTTCTCAGGTATTCACCGCCTCATCGAGCATTTACGCTTCGATACCCTTTATGCTCGTTCTGCTAGCCTATGGCTGAGAATACAATTTACTAATCTGCGAAATCTAGCAGATCTCCCCTTATCTGAATATCTAAAAAGTTCGAGTATTCGTGATACTTGGCTGAAATTGCTAGTGATGTATAGTTACTCAATTCCATTTGAACTAATTGATGATTTTCCAGCAGAATTAGCAATTCCTACTTTACGTGCCTACATTTCCACCAACTGGGTCAGGGTGAAAGGTGGTGTATATACTTACATCGAAAAAATCCTGGAGCGATTTACAGGGAAAATTGTGCTGGATGTCGAGATCGATCGGATTCTTAGAAGCCTTGATGATGTCAAAATCAGGTTGTCTACAGGTGAAATTCAAGAGTTCGATCGAGTTGTATTTGCCACACCACCAGATCAAGTAATGTCATTGTTAGCCGATCCCACGGCTGCCGAAACCAAACGTTTTTCTGACTGGAAAGCTAATCATATAACTAGCGTAGTTCATACAGATGCTGCGATTTACGATCGCTTTGGCATTCATAAACCATCAGAATTTGATTTTTTTCAAACAGATACCCGCTGGGGATATAATGGCTACCTCAATCAGCTTTGTGGTATCTCATCGCCAAAGCATTATTTCCTATCGTTCCAACTAGAAGAATTAATTGCCCAAGAGCAAATTATTCACACTCAAACACATCACACTCCGATGTACACGACTGAATCTTTTCGATATCGTGATGAAGTAGTTGCGACTAATGGCGAAAACAATACCTATCATGCCGGAGCCTACCTAGGGGATGGTTTACATGGTGGAGCAATCACCTCTGCTGTTCGAGTCGCTCAATTAATTGGATTGAGTCTGGAACTCATTACCTCAGCGGCAAGTAGAAAGGAGCAAATTTCGATCGCATAGATACGATCGGTAATCTCTTCTCCAGAGAATCCGATTCAATTCACATTTTGTTTCAAAAAAAGCTCTCAATATGATGAGAGCTTTTTTTGATTGTTTTTAGTTCTGTCTATTCCTATTGACTGAGACTGTACTAAAAATCAATATGAAAATCTGTCAATCGACCTGACTTTTCCCGCTAAGTTTGGGTAGCCAGCTGCCAGCCTTCAACCAA
>CAXTSX010000106.1:0-4587 GCA_964247085.1 uncultured bacterium | reverse complement strand
CTTCTTTCTCAAATTCATAAATCACCCACACTACGTTCATTTGGCGCACAATGAACACTGCTAAAAAGTAGCGGATAAACTGGATGGCACTGAGTTCAAACTGGCCGTTGGTGGCTGCTTGGTTCCAAACGCCCATCAAGATGATGGGTAATGAACCGGAGAGTGCCCACAGGAGTAGTTCGGCGCGGTATTCCAGCATGTAAGCATATTGGGTTTCTAGGAGGGTTTTGATGATGCGCCACATAAGAGCTAGATACTATTTAAATTAATCTTAGCCAAATAATTTTATTTAGGTTTTTGAGAATCAATAATGATAATAAAGCGATTAAAGTCATCGAAAAGATCACTAAAACCGTACTTGCAAAGATAATGTATTCCAATCAAGGCTGTTGCATCTAACTAAGCTTATATCCTGCAAGGCTTCTAGATTTCTGAGGACTCAATTTAAACCTCAGTAAGGGCTTGGATTTATAAACTGGATCAGTAAATTTCACACATAATAGAGTTATTTTTCCAGCTTTATGCCCGACCAGAATAGCTGAATACCTTTCACGGCAAGTTATTTGTCAGGATTAGGCGTGGGGGGTGTTGTTGCTGGTGCGCTGTTTGGGCTAGTCACGGGCTGGAGATTTTCAGGGAATTTAAATCCAAGATAGGTTCCAGAGACAATTCCTTGCAGGGCGAGTAAAACCGTTGAAAACTGTGGCATGGAGAGCCGACTATAGACCGATACAATAAATACAACCGTTAGGATCACCGTCCAAATAATGAGTTGTAGGCGATGCAGACCGGGGCCATGTTGCTCATTATTATTGAGTAAGTCTTGCCAAAACCCTTTGGAAGTTTGAGGTTTAGAGGGCGTTGACATTGTATCGATCGAAGCTGCCCCTAGCGCAGTTCCTGAACCAATGCCCAGTTGGATCAAGACACTGTTATTTAAAGTATCAATATTGCCAGTGGTCATATAGATCAAGAGGTAGGACATCACGACAACTAAAAACCACCAAGCCATCTGACAGCGACCTAGGCTGTATGGTCGGTATTGTCCATCTGCTGGCTCTGGGCCACTTTCGCGCACAAAATTTTTGATATCGCCTTTGATATTTTTAATCACCGAAAATAGGATGCCCGCGAGTAAGATCGACCAAAAAACGATGTGCCATAGTCTAAATCGAATTAATGTCAATTTATTTCCCGGTGCAATGGGGGCAACCTCGGAGGCTGTATCGAGTGATAGGCTGGCATTGACTACCTTCTCTCCAAAGCTAGATGAGAAGGGCGGACTGCCTAGGATATCTGCCCAGATCTCATCATTTTCGGGTTGTCGCTGGAGATGAAACGTTAAAATTCCCTGGTCTTTCTCAAAAGCAATTGACTCGGGGGAAATCCCGGTTATCTTGCGGCCATCGAGAGTGAGAACGAATTTGGGTGTACAGACTGGAGTTTGTTTTTTACAAGCTTCATCCTGCTGCTGATAGTAGGGTTTGAAGTTGTCAATTTTCATGATGATACTATCATTGATGGCTGCCCCATCACCATCGGCACCGCCATATTTTTGGATGCTACTAACTCTGATATCAGTGGATATGAGTGGGTTGTTGGCGATTTCAACTGTTGTGGATGCTGGCGTTATGTCTATGGGTAACTGGCTTATGACATGATGTGCAGCTATCGATCGCCATTGAACCGAATTGGCTTTAGCCGAAGTATTGTAAATACATAAATTAAAAATCAAACAACAGCTTATTGATAATAGAAAAATGAGTGCCGATCTTTTAAACTTCACAGTATCACTCTATGAAAAAATATTAAAATGTTTATGACTTCAATAAGTAAAGAAGTCTAATTATTTGTGTAACCATTCCAGGGGTAGAGCATCCAATTGGTTTCCGTCGTTGAAAATGCTCACATCCGTAAAATCATGTCATGAAGCATACTAAAAAATCGCTGTGATGACCAATCTTCATTACCCTTGGAATGGTTACAACTAATCATTGGCACTACCTGGATTAAAATTCCACTTAAGACCAGTGGTAAATTGAAGATCCGCACCATTTTGTCTTCCAGTAGAACCTCCAAAAGACACAGCTAGAAATGTATTATCAGCAATTCTAGGTTCTAGTCCAATTCCAAAAGATAAGTAGTCATTAATCCGATTGATTCCTTGATTCTCACGATTATAGGCTGTTTCCAACGAGAATCTGAAATTATCATCACCAGATTGCAGACGAACACCAGCAATGATTGTATCCAAATTTACAAAGTTTCCATCACTTTGTTTCGTTCTTTCTCCATTACGAATAGATGCATGTACTAATAGTTTAGAGTTTCCACCTAATCCTTGTTTGTATGTTGTCCAAAAGCCCATTCCTTCACCCTGAAGATTCTGATAACTCCTAGTCGGACTGACCCAACTTTGACCTAGTCCAACGACCCATACATTTTTTTGCTCTAGTCTTCGCTTTGCATCTTTTTGGGCTTCTTCAACATATGGAACTATTTTCTCTTGAATAAACTTAATTAACTCTGGTCTCTCTGTTTTAGAAGGGCAAGAACTAGGTGTGCATATCTTGAATTTTGCTGGGATAGGAATAGATTCAGAAATTTCATTGATTTTTTTTTGATATTCCGTATCTATTCTTGGATCACTATCATTGACCAACATGAACTCTACTCCCAATGCTGCTCGTGCAGTTGAGCCAGGTGCAGGCACAGTAGCAATGGAAAGCTTAGTGTTAGCAAAAAAACGCTGAAACCATGATTTTCTGTAATCTTCCAATGTGAGGCTATCACCTCGAATGAGTGAATAAGGAAGAAAATCAATAGCAACACCAGTTTGGAAATCTCCGTCACTATTTAATCCATTTAAAAGCTGTGCAGCAAGAGCAGCAGAAGTAGAAATTGATTTTATTGTTTTGTCACTTCCAATGAGTCGCGCTGCTGGTGAAGTAGGACTTTCTAAAATTAGTTTAGAAAAACCAATGGGAACTTTTGGTAATTGGGAAGATGCACTTTGGCTAAGAGCAATTTTGGGATTAGCTTGTTCTATGAAAGATGAGCTTTCTAAGGGATATGCTGTAGCCATGATATTACAGTCTGAGTCGTATTTTACAATCACTTCAGACTTGCTTTTTGCGGTTTCAGAAGCTTGCTTTTCTTGAGTGGTTGAAGCAACTGAATTACTATTAAAAATACATGAATCTAGGCTTAATTCATTTTGAAGTCTTGCAGGATAGTTATTGCCTACAACAATCTCATTTGAAAGAGCATTCGGAAAAAGCTCTGCTTCTGATTTTATATCCTCAAGGTTTTGTTCCAAGAGAACATGATCTGTCTTGATAATGTATTTGTCATTATTAGTTATATCCCCAGTTGAATAATTTATGGCTTCTGAAAATGCAGCTGTGGGAAACATGATTGCGAAAGCAAAAAAAATAAATGCTTGTGAGATATTACGGATATACATGAAATCTACCTTAATGATTGTACTGAAAATATATGAAATGGCTGCTAGATTCAGCTTTGCGATCAGGAGAAAGAGATTGCGATAATTGATGGATAAAAGAAAGCAACTAGTAAGTAGATTGCCCACGATATACAAACTACTCAAATCAGCCAAATCTGTTACCATGTAAGCTGTTTAGGCTAAAAGCTATCCTCCGTTTAAGCTGGACGCTCTACTTATTACTAATTATTTTCTAAATCAGAGAATTGTTTGTGGTTGATGATTATCTTGGCTTTTAAACTATTTGTTTAAAGTCTGAAAAGGAAATTACAAGTTTGTTGGAATTGTTGGAATCCTTGGCGACTATGATGTCTGCTGAATCTTGAGTTACTATAATAGGAGGAATTAGATCTATATTTGATTGTTGTATTTCCAGTGAAAATCTGAACTTTGGGTCTAATCCAACAAAAGTGTAGAAAAATACAGACCAACCAACATAGCAATCGCTCAAGTCTCCAACATTGTTTGAAGGGGGACTCAGTAAATCCTGCGGATTAAGAGTTAATTGATTCGTTGCTGTAGCAGTATTGAAATCACCTATTAATATACCTGGAGTATTTAATGGTGCAGCTTGGAATGAAATAAAGCACTGTCCGGTGACATTTATATTGCCGAATTTTACTGTGACTATAGGAGCCAAACCTGTTTTATTTAAACTCATTGTTTTTATGATTAAAATATTTGATCAGCTTTTTCTGGTTTCAGATTACACCATCCCGATCGAACTGTAAGTGAGAAAAAGTAAGTTATAATCCTAACATTTTATGAATTTTTGTAAAATACTGTATAAGCTATATTAGTTGCTTGGCAAAATCTACACACACCCTTACCCCAGACATGCTCATGAATCAAATTTTGTCCATGTTAACAATCAATAATAGGGTTGAGGGATCAATCAATTGTTTGGCGATCGCATATTACTTGTAAATATAGTGATCGCCCAGTAAAAAGTAGACAGACTGTATCAGAAAAAAGAGGCTTTCTTCTGTCCGCTGCAACCGGATGATTGCAGCGACTGCGGGTAACTTGTCTAGGTCAGCATCAGCGATGTCATACCCGACCGTCCGGGATAGTACAAACGG
>CAXTSX010000105.1:0-4908 GCA_964247085.1 uncultured bacterium | reverse complement strand
AACTTCCATCAAACCTTGTTCTGCCAACTACTTCAAGCTTTTGTCTGGTACTGAGGCTTTACTGTGGTTTATCTACAAAGAAGTGGGGAAATCTATTACCCCTGCTGCCCCGGGAGCCAGCACGGCATCACCAGTAATCGCCGAAGGACTGTTTAAACAAGTGTTAGAAATGATCCCTGAAGAGCAGTTGCAAGTTCAGCGCGATCTGGTCGAGCACAAAAACAACTTAATTAGTCGCGAATATGGCGCCTTCAGTAACACTACCAAATTACTTTTTTGGTACTTGCTAGCTCAAGGAATGGATAATTCTGAAATTATTACAATGCCCGATGGTTATGCTTTAGAACCGCAAGCAGCTCAATGCTTGACCCAACTTCAACAACTCGATCATTCCGAACAAATTACGGTTTTACGAGATTTGGTGACAGAGATGGGAGTTGACCCCAGCTCCAGTTCTCACGACGAATCAACTGGATTGTAATAAATCAATAAGTACTTCAACTTCACCATAATTCAGGAATAACTCAGTAGTCAAAATGCAAAAATATATTTGTAAAACTTGTGGACATATCTATGACCCAGCAGTCGGCGATCCAGATTCTGGCATTGAACCGGGAATTCCTTTTGAAACGTTGCCTGATGATTGGGTTTGTCCTCAATGTGGCGCTCCAAAAACCGACTTTGAGCTAGATGATCAACCAATGCCTGGCATGGTTGTCCCTGTTGGTGATTAGAGCCGATTACGCTCACTAGTCCATCGAAATTTTGTAGGGGGACAGTGAAGAGTGGTCTTTTAGTCTAAGCACATCACTATAAAAGCCTTCTGATACTGAATCCCTATGAAAACCTCTAAACAATATTCCGATCCAGATCTTCGGCGACAAATCACAATCCTTGTTGCTATTCTTTTTAGCATTGCTATCAATACCTTCTCCAACTCATTTCCGCTTAATGGAGTCAGCATCGGCACTCTCTCTAATACCGTCTTTGCTGCCGTCCAAATCACTCCTTCTAACTATGCCTTTGCTATTTGGGGACTGATTTATCTGGGTCTGATTGCTTTCGGTATTTATCAATTTCAGCCTGACCAACGTCAAAATCACAAATTGCAGCGCAGCGGTTATTTACTTGTGTTTGCCTGTCTAGCTCAATGCACCTGGATTTATCTCTTTCTCGGCCGCCTTTTTCCGTTATCTGTAATCGCTATGCTGGGAATCCTATGGCCGCTTATTTTGATGTATCAACACCTCGGAGTTGGTCAGCGGCGTGTTTCCCCGGCAGAACGCTGGTTTCTCCACATTCCTATTAGCCTGTACCTGGGCTGGATTACTGTTGCCACGGTGGTGAATGTAGCCAATGCTCTCTATAGTCTAAATTGGAATGGCTGGGGCATTGACCCTACAATATGGACTGTCATAATGATGATTATCAGTACCATGATCGCTACCATTGTCATAGTTTTACGGCACGATATGATCTACACATTGGTAATCATCTGGGCGCTAGTGGCAATTAGTATTCGCCAAATCAATATGCCTTTAATTGCATTAACTGGGGTGGTACTAGCGATCTTTTTAACTCTTTTAAACCTAAATTATGCACAGCGTATCCTGCGTGAATAATTCAATCTAAATGACACTACAGTCTGAAAATACATAAGTACTAGCCAGAAAACTCATAGCGACTAAATGAAGAATATCAGTAATAACTAGAAAGGTGCCATCCATGACTCCAAGATTGATCAAGGCAAATAGGTTTCAATACGCTCAGTGGGTACGATTCACTGGTGGAGAAGGAATAATTCGTAATTTTAGGTTTGAAGCTGGAAATTGGGAGTATTTTATCGAGATGCCACTGGGACTAGAGCCTGATTTTGGTAGGGCTGGCGCAGAAACAATGGTATTACTGAACGAGACCGAATTACATGGAGTATAAATATGATCAAAAGTCAAAGCCAGTAGCTGGCTTTTTTATTGCGACAGTCATTATCGTTCTTTGGGTTAGCAGTTTAGCTTTTTTCTTGTTTGTAAACATTGTTTGGCTCATGTCTATATGGATTGTACCGGCTATCCTCGGACGAACATTTATTCAAACAGGCTTATTTATTGTTGCTCATGATGCAATTCACGGATCTATATGTTTGAAAAATCGTAAATTGAATGACGCGATCGGTTGTTTGGCAGTAACACTATACGCAGTCTTAGACTATCAGAAACTTGCGGTCAATCACTGGCAACACCACCTTCAGCCCGGACAAGCTGGTGATCCCGATTTTCACAACGGCAATAGCTGGATCTGGTATCTAAAATTCATGAGAGGATACTTAGATCTTCGCCAAACAGTTATTCAGTTTTTAGGGCTGGGCACGATCTTTATCAGCCTGAGTTTTGGTTTGCATGTTTCTATTATCAACCTATTTTTGTTTTGGATATTGCCGATTTTTCTTAGCACGATGCAGCTATTTTTCTTTGGAACTTATTTGCCACATCGACCAAGTAGTCCTGAAAATTCTCATCAGGCAATCAGTAGTAATTATTCGCTTATGTTGTCATTTTTAACCTGCTATCACTTTGGGTATCACTGGGAGCATCATGAGTATCCCTGGCTTCCTTGGTATGAATTACCATCAGTACGCCAGGGATTACAAAAATCATCACGTCTTTCTAAAGAGGGATGATATTTTTCTGGGGTTCACCGATAATAATGAGGACAAGAGTGGCTTCCTGTCGTCAGATAACAACTTAACCATGATCTCCTATCAAAAACTCCTCCAGCGGCTCCAATTTGATTGACTGACAAAAGTAAGATGAAATCCTTCAAAATCATATGGGGATTAGATTAAAGGGAAGAGGTGTAAGCTATTTTTAAGCAAAAATCCAGCGGAGATCAAATGGTCAATAACACCTCTTGCTTACATCATGAATTAATCAATGTGCCGCTCACTAATCTGAGTAAACCTCAGATTAAACAAAGCACTTAACTATGCTTAATTTATCTATCTTTTGGTAGATGTTCGATCGCCAACTTACTTGATATTGTTACTGGAAGAATAGAAAATATCAAAATATTTAGCTGTAAACATGAAAAATACTTTCTTGTCTCTTAAACTACGCTCGTTTTACAAAGTAGTGCTGAGTTTGCTAGCCGTCTTTTTTCTGGTAATCAACACGGCATGTAGCAATTCAGAAGGAGTAGCCCAGTCCGCAAAGCCAGACTTAGACAATCAATCAACTGGCCAAATCACCGAATTATATAAGCCGATCGTTCCCAATGAAGGTGGGATGAATGGCTATAGTGATATTGATCCCAGAGTTGATACTTCTGAGGCCGATGCTAAAGCCGATCGATTAATCAAACAGGCTAATTCCCAACACCGCCAAAAGTAAATCTGTTAAAAGATCTATGCGGTATTTTAATTTTCGTGAAAATATAGTTGAGTTCAAAATGTTTCTACAAAATAAAAGTGCTCAGACTCTGATTAAAATCACCAATATCGAAGACCTCTTCAACCCCCTCCGGCAGGAGATTAACGGTAGAAGCCAGGAAGGTGAAGAAGAGCAAGATTTGCAAGCATATGCTAAGCAAGATTTGGTATTTCCTTCTGGCGAAGACTTACCCCGCTGCTGGCTAGATGCAAATTATAGAAGATGAATTGGTAACTTCAGGTAGCTACGAGACAATAGCTACTAACAGCTGTTGTCTCGTAGCTAATGACTGAGGTGGATATTAAGATTACTTTGGCCAAGTGAAGTAAAATGTGATGCCTTGCCCCAGCTGAGACTCCAGCTACCGGCTATACGCACAGCTATCATTGGTCAAGAAGCAATGTTGATACAGCTCTTGGTGAGCTAGAGAATCTTCTACAATAAGTGGGAGAGCCATAGGAACCATCAAAGAATCAACTCTGGCGAAGGGTTTAGATTATCACAATTCCATGATACTAGCTCATACTCGTCGGTCAAATTAAGATATGAATTACTTACTGTCTTTTTTACTATAATATTGATAGGACAAAACAGGCAGATACTAAGTTTTTTTTAATAGAAAATGCTGACTAATTTTCAACTGAAAATAATTATATTTATTGGCCAAGAAAATAAATATTTTCTTGGCCAATAACTTGGCTTGCAATGAATTAAGAAAATTCATCTACTCATAATTAAGGATTAATGACCCCGGCATAAAGGCCGACTAGTAGTAAGGACAAAGGAAGTAAAATTAAAATGCCATTCAAGGTCGTGCCGGTAGATGGCGTAATGTTTTCAGGTGGATTTAGCTCGGAAGCATTGCCAGTAGTTTTTGTCATGTTTTGTATATTTGGTGTTATAACATCTAGTCAATCATCGATTAATACACTACTATTAACATCATTCGATCGATAGATCATTAATCTAAAAACAATCTGTCATAGTGAGTATTTATCCGGTGCTTTTATTTTAATCTTCGGCATTACATAGAAACAGACCAACCTTAATCAGCTTCTTCCCTAGATTTTGTAACGGGCCTTGAAGTCCCATTTTAGCTTCAACCGCAATCTGGCTAGTGCGATCGCCTATCTCTGTAAGCAGCTCACCCAAATCTTTCCCTGATAGTTCTTGGCGCTGCAACAGCTTTTGTAATTCCTTCAGGCCAATAGCGATTTTTTTTACTTCTGGATCTTTAGATTGCTGAACTAGTTTCCGCAATTTGTCAATCATTTCAAGCACAACATCGACATCGATATTACTCAAATCTCCTTGTAGTAAACATGAAAGTGTATCTAAATCCTTTACAACTCCTCGCTCATGACCCTGGTCGGAATTTTCTGATTCAGTAGATGCTTTTGCTTTTTTTCGTTTTTCTTGAGCTTGATATCAGCAATTCTCATTATAGAAATTAGCTAGCCAAACCACCAATCTACAGTTATTG
>CAXTSX010000104.1:0-4938 GCA_964247085.1 uncultured bacterium | reverse complement strand
AAACACATTTTCGCTTTAGTTCCAGCGTCTATTTCTTGAGTGGGAAGGGAGTAAGTCGATATTGCCCTTCACCGAACCATCCAGGCGTTTAATCATTTCTTGTGTCACAATCTCAAAACCTTGACGCTTGAGCATCCGAAGAAATCCGTGCTGACGAACATTGGTACGATCTGTTGCGACATAAGCAATCGCATGACAATTTGGTGAGACATTTTTTAGTAAAGTAAAAAACTTGGCATAGTCGATCACGATTCCCCGCTCTAGCGCGGAACAATAAAGATTGGCTTCATCAATAAAAATGGTCACTCGATCGGTCTTGGGACGAATGGGTTCTTTTGCTGTCCTTGATGCAGCTAACCCTACAGTTGCCTGGTTATTACTGCTATATAATACCATTGATTTGATGAACTGCTCCACCCGGTGTTGCTGTTGTTGTACTTTTTGCTCCAAACTTGCCAGTCGTTCCAGCTCAAAAACCTTTTGCTGATCTTGAATTTGACGAAGTTTTACCAGAACTTGGTTGAAGTGAGTTGGCATAGAAGACAACTGAGAAGATCCATGAGTCGGTATTTTAGAAGAATCCTTTAGTGTTGTTAACGTGTGTTTCAATTCATTAAGTTCTGATTCAACCCGTGAAATTGCCAATTTATCCTTTTCAGCGGAGTGCTGTTGTTTCTCAACTTGCCGACGTTGACTGTCGCTCATAACCAAAACTTGCAGTGCCAAAGGAAGTGTGGCAATGACAGAATTGTGTAGGGGAATAGATAACAAAAGACTAGCGATCAAGCTAATGGTGGAAAGTCTTGTCAAATTCAAAGCTTTTAGTAAATGGCGACTTAAAGGATCGGGGATACTGTTAGCTTTAGCAAAAGAAGTGAATTGACGGGAGACTGGATAGGTTTTCATCATTTTGATTTCCTACGAATAAGCAATGAATGATTAGTGGGCATGGCAATAATCATCGCAAAGGTTCTCGGGGATGTCAGGCCGGATTAGGTAGGACTTTTAGTTAGAGGTTTGCTAGAAAAAGTAGGGAAAAGTAGGGTCGGAATAAAATATTGCCCAAAATGCTTGCTTAAAAGCTCTGTTCTTGAGGACGAAAAAAGCTATGATGTATACGTTGTCGGGGCATCGACCGTTAGATTAAGTACATGCAATGCGTAAGACAGATGATGCTTGCTATTACCAATTAATCTAAGAATTCTCTGGGTCTAACCCTAAAAGATATGTCAACAGAGAAAAAATAGGTGAAAAGCCATGGCTACAACACGTCGTATGTCCCGCGTTGCCGAACTGATTAAGCGGGAAGTCAGTCAGATGATCTTATTTGAACTCAAAGACGATCGAGTCGGTGCCGGGATGATTAGCATCACCGATGTGGATGTTTCTGGTGATCTGCAACATGCCAAAATTTTTGTCAGTATTTATGGCAGCGATGAAGCCCGAGCCGAAACCATGGCCGCGCTACATTCGGCGGCAGGCTACGTTCGTAGCAATTTAGGGAAACGGGTACGTCTGCGGCGCACTCCCGAAGTGATTTTTGCGGAAGATCGTTCCTTGGCAAGGGGTACCGAGATGCTGTCATTGCTGAACCGACTGGAGCAAGAGCGTCCGGCTGAAGTCGAGCCAGTAGAGAGCGAAGACGATATTCCCACGGCTGAAGAATAATTTTTTGATTGCCACCCCATGAACTTTTCTTCTAATGAACTCGATGGTCTATCCCTGGCGCAGTTAGTGGCTCAGATGGTGATCGTGCGCACCTCTGGTCATTTACTCGATCGGCAGATTCAATATCCAGCTTGGGAAGCTGATGCCGCGACCTTACAGCACTGGGTGGAAGATTTGGGTGTGGGTGGGGTGATCTTTTTAGGGGGTAGTGTCGCTGAAATGGGGATGCGTACCCAGCAGATTCAATCTTGGGCTAAGTATCCGTTGCTGATGGCCGCAGATATTGAAGAAGGGGTTGGTCAAAGATTTCCTGGCGCTACTTGGTTTCCACCACCGCTGACTCTGAGTGCGATTCATCGCCAAGATCCGAATCAGGCTAAAGCTTATGCTCAGGCCATGGGCGCGGTGACAGCGCAAGAGGCGCTAGCGATCGGACTGAACTGGATTTTGGGTCCCATTGTGGATGTTAATAATAATCCGGCTAATCCGGTGATTAATGTCCGGGCTTTTGGCGAGACTCCCGCAGAGGTGAGTTCGCTGGCCACGGCTTTTATCGCTGGAGCCTCCGCCTATCCAGTGTTGACCTGCGCTAAACATTTTCCGGGTCATGGTGACACGGCCACCGATTCCCATTTAGATTTGCCGGTGATTGAGCAGGATGTCGATCGATTGCGCCAAGTAGAAATTCCCCCGTTTCAGGCGGCGATTGCCGCTGGTGTGGATGGCGTGATGACGGCTCATTTGTTGATTCCTAGCTTAGATGACCAGTATCCAGCCACGCTGTCAAAGAAAATCTTGACTGGGGAACTGCGGCAGCGCCTGGGATTTGAGGGTTTAATTATTACCGATGCCTTGATGATGGGGGCGATCGTTAATCGTTATGGAGCTGAAGAAGCCGCCATGTTGGCCGTCCAAGCCGGGACGGACATTGTGCTGATGCCCGTTGATCCGCCTGCCGCTATTCAGGCCATCTGCCAAGCGGTGGAGCAAGGGAAAATTAGTGAAGAGCAAATTCGGGCTAGCGTTAGCCGGATCTGGGCTGCTAAACAAAAGATCTTTAATGCTACTCCGGAATCACCAGCACCGCGAGTCAATAATGCTTTGTCTTTAGGAACGGTGGCGGAGCAGGGGAATGCCTTGGTTGATGAGATCGATCGCACGGCTCTGCAATCTCAGGGCAAGCTGCCTTTAGTGGCTACCCAGGGCGTGAACTTGATCATGATTGATGAAGTCCTGGACTGTCCGTTTTTGGGCAGGACGGCACCAGCGATTGTGAAACTGCGGGAACAGGGTTATTCCTGTCAAATTGTGAACAAATACACGCCGCCGAATTTCAGTGTTAGCAACGAGCCAGTGATTTTACAGCTATTTATTCGCGGCAATCCTTTCTTGGGTGGTTTGGGTATTGTGCCCCAGGCCAAAAAAATCTGCCAAGAATTAGTGGCTAATCATCAGCTACAGGCTTTGGTAATTTACGGTAGTCCCTATCTCTTTCAAGATTTGGCGGCAGCTCTACCACAGGACCTACCCTGTATTTTCAGTTTTGGTCAGATGCCCTCTGCCCAACAGACCGCGATCGATCGATTGTTTGGTCTCGAAAAATCAGCTCCTGTCTCCACGAATAAAACTTTTACCGATTAGCTGTTGGCTTTTTTCAGCCCGGCACTCAGATAAATTCCCCCAGAAATTAAAGTGATCGCTACGGCGGCCCAGAATACGGCTATTCCCCAAACTTGCAGCACCGGGATCGGAATAATTAAGAGTGCGATCGAACCCATTTGTACCACAGCTTTAGCTTTGCCCCATAGATTGGCACCGCTAATTTGGGTTTGATTCACGCGCCAGCCTGCTACTACTAATTCCCGCAACAAAATTAAACTCACCCCGATAGCGGGCACTAATTTTAACTCAATCAAGGTGAGATAGGGAATTAATACCAATAATTTGTCCACTAAGGGGTCTAAGAATTTTCCTAGATCCGTAACTTGATTTAGTTTGCGAGCTAAGTAACCATCTAGCCAGTCAGTGGCAGCGGCGATTAAAAAAATAGTAAATGATGCCCAATGCCAAACTGGAGCAGATTGATATAGTCCATAAATAACGATCGGAATACCGAGTAACCGCGAGCAGGTGATCGAGTTGGGCAAATTCATAGAACAGTGATCACTCCAAAAATATGGGCATGTTGTAGAAAGCAAGTCTGAATTTTAGATATTTAACTAGATATTCAGTGATATTTATCCATCATTTTTTAGAAAGTTGGTATTTATGGAAGATCGACAAAACACTCCACCACTAGCTCCTAGCCTCCAAGAATTACTGAAAACCACGGCCTTTTTTGCGGAGTTGCCGGAAGCAGCTCGGCAGTTAGCCCTAGAGCAGGCGGTGGTTCGTTCTCATCCGGCCAACCAAATGATCCTACTAGAAAATGATTGGGGCAGTTCTGTTTATTTTGTTTTAAGCGGTTGGCTAAAAATTCGTACCTACAATGCGGATGGTAAGGAAGTGACTTTGAACATTATCGGTAAGGGTGAAATTGTAGGAGAAATGGCTGCTCTAGAGCAATCACCCCGTTCTACTGACGTTTTGAGTCTGACGGCTGTCACTATTGCGAATATCCCGGCGGCAGATTTTGTGCGATTACTAAAAAGTGAGCCGCTGGCTGGGATTAAGCTGGCTCAGTTGATGGGTCGTCGTTTGCGCCAAATTAATCGCCGTCTGCGGCTGCGGGAATCGAATAGTTCGGCGCGGGTGGCGGATACCCTATTGTTTTTAGCGGAAGGCCAGGGTGTAGATATTAATAGTGATAAGGGAGCGGAGATTCCGAACTTTCCCCATCGAGAATTAAGCAGCATGAGTGGCCTCGCCCGCGAAACTGTGACCCGGGTCTTAACCAAGTTGGAACGGGATGGTCTGATTATTCGATCGTCAGATAAAATGACCATTCCTGACATATCTGCTCTGGAAGCTAGTATATTTTAATATAGACCTTTCGTTGGTGAGTCCCGATGCTAGCGGGACTAGGTAGCTTGTGAGTACAGCTTTAATTTCTATTTCGGCGATCGCTCTGTTAATGATCATCGGCCTGGGTTTTTTTATCCGAGCATCAGTCAAAGACCGAATTGAACAGCTTTCTTTTGTTTTAACAGAGCCAGCCGATGCCTTCATGGCTAAGCTTCAGGAGCATTTGACTGGCCGTGCCTATCGCCTTGTGACTATTAATTAAATTATAAGATTAATAAGTTTAACTCTTGTCAAAACTTTAATATA
>CAXTSX010000103.1:0-4956 GCA_964247085.1 uncultured bacterium | reverse complement strand
AAACACATTTTCGCTTTAGTTCCAGCGTCTATTTCTTGAGTGGGAAGGGAGTAAGACCGATCGCAGTACTTAATAAGTTTAGAATTGCCGACAATTTAATATCCTAAATTAAACTATTTATGAATAATTCCAGCCGGAATGCCAATTCTGTAGATTCATCCAATGCACTGATCGATATCGCTCAAAAAGATGTAGATGGAGTTCTAAAATTATTTGATACCACTTTAGAAGGACTAACTGAGACGGAAGCCCAGCGACGATTGACTAAATCTGGGCTAAATGAAATTGCCCGCCAAAAGCCGATGAAGTGGTATTTTCAACTGCTAAAAACGGTGACAAATCCCCTCTCACTATTACTCATAGTACTGGCGATCGTGTCACTATTAACTGGTAGTCCGACAGCCGCTCTCATCATTACTATTATGGTAATTTTTGGTGGGTTGCTGCGATTTTCTCAAGAATTTCAGTCGAACAAAGCTGCCGAAAAGCTGCGGGCAATGGTCAGTATCACTGCATCTGTAAGTCGCCAAGGCAAGACTAAAACTACCACAGAGAACGAGCAGCAAAGTATCACTGCCGGAACTGAAATTGCGGTGAAGTTATTAGTACCTGGAGATATCATTTTTCTCTCAGCCGGAGATATGATTCCCGCCGATCTGCGGCTGATTGCTGCTAAGGATTTATTCCTGGGGCAATCTACCCTCACAGGCGAATCTCTCCCCACCGAAAAACACGTAGATCTCATCGACAAGCAGGAGAAAAACCCGCTGGAGCTAGTCAATCTTTGCTTTATGGGTACAACCGTAGTTAGTGGTTCTGGCACTGCTGTGGTCGCCGAAACTGGCAGTCATACTTATCTGGCATCACTCGCGAAAACGCTCGGTGAAACCAGAGTCCGCACTAGTTTTGACAAAGCTGTAGATAGCGTGACGACGCTGCTATTGCGGTTTATGCTAGTTATGGCTCCGCTCGTATTTCTAATTAACGGCATCTTTAAACATAATTGGGTAGAGGCGTTCACTTTTGGTTTATCTGTTGCAGTGGGATTGGCTCCTGAAATGTTGCCCGTGATTGTCACGGCAAATCTGGCGAAGGGCGCAATTACCATGTCTGAGAAAAAGGTGATTGTCAAAAACATCGATGCAATTCAAGACTTTGGCTCGATGAATATTCTTTGTACTGATAAAACAGGTACTCTGACTCAAGATAAAATCGTTTTGCAAAGACATCTAGATCCATACGGGAAAGAAAGTTTGGATGTGCTTAAATATGCTTATCTCAATAGCTTTTATCAGACTGGTTTGAAGAATTTATTGGATGTTGCAGTATTAGAGCGCAAACAAGAACTCGCATCTTTAGATATTGACAGAGACTACCACAAATTTGATGAGATTCCCTTCGACTTTGTGCGGCGGCGGATGTCGGTAATCATCGCCGAAACTGGAAAAGATCATGTTTTGATTTGCAAAGGTGCTGTTGAAGAAGTCCTCAAAGTCTGTACCCAACTCAAAGTCGATGACAAGATTTTGCCGATCGATGCCTCAGTTCATACTAGAGTTGCCGATTTACAACAAAAGCTCAATTCCGACGGGTTGCGGGTGATTGCAGTAGCCTATAAAATGATTCCAATAGAGCAATCTCACTGCGCGATCGCTGATGAAAGCGATCTGATTTTATTAGGTAATATTGCCTTTCTCGATCCGCCGAAAGATTCTGCCGCTCAAGCACTTAAAGCACTCAAGCGCAATGGAGTCGAGGTCAAAATTTTAACTGGAGATAACGATGTTATCACTCGAAAAATCTGTAGAGATGTGGGCTTACCTGTTCAAAATGTTTTATTAGGTAGCGATATTGATTCTTTAGCCGATGATAAGTTAGCCGAAGTTGCTGCAACTACCACCATTTTTGCGAAGTTCTCACCTACTCAAAAATCTAAAGTGATTCAGGTATTACGCAAAGCAGGTAATATTGTTGGTTATATGGGTGATGGTATCAATGATGCTGCTGCATTGCGAGAAGCTGATATTGGCATTTCAGTTGATACGGCTGCTGATGTTGCTAAAGAATCGGCAGACATCATTTTACTCGAAAAAAACTTATTAGTATTAGAATCTGGAGTCATTATCGGTCGGCAGACTTTTTCTAATATAGTTAAATATATCAGAATGGGTACTAGTTCTAATTTTGGGAATATGTTTAGCGTTTTGGGCGCGAGTGCAATTCTGCCATTTCTACCAATGCAGCCAGTCCAGATTTTAATCAATAATCTTCTCTACGATTTTTCACAAACAGGCATTCCCTTCGATAATGTAGACAAAGAAGATCTAGTCAAGCCGCCTAAGTGGAAGATTGAAAATATTCGACGGTTTATGATTTTTATCGGCCCAATGAGCTCTATTTTTGACTATGCCACTTATGCCATCATGTGGTTTGTATTTGGCGCAAATTCTGTAGAACATCAAGCTTTATTTCAAACAGGTTGGTTTGTCGAAAGTTTGATGACTCAAACCCTGATCGTCCACGTTATTCGGACAGCTAAGGTACCTTTTTTCCAGAGTCGAGCTTCTTTGCCCATGCTGCTAATTACCGCGACTGTGATGTGTATTGGGATATATCTGCCATTTTCACCACTTGCGTCTAGTCTGGGATTTGTCCCGTTACCAGCCGTTTATTTTCTCTGGTTAGCTGGCATCCTGACTTGCTATTGTGTTCTGACTCAACTCGTCAAAACTTGGTTTATCAAGAAATATGGCTATACCTAATTCGATGATTTCTGAAATTAAATGGTTGATTTTATCTTGATTTCATAGCTGATGAAATTCGAAAACGAACACTCTGAACAAAGGAAAGCTTATTGGTAATCTAATTAGCATCCAGTTGAATGACCATTACTGAACAATGAGCATGGTGCATAACATAATTACTAGTACTACCTAAAAAAATCTCACTCAGAGTAGAATGCTGGTTGCGCCCCATTACTATTAAATCCGCCGACCAATTCTGGGCTGCTTCGCAAATCATGGGAGCTGAATCACCCCAACTTTGTAAAATTTCAGCTTTAATATTTCGATCATTAGCCTGTTGAGCATCAGACTGGAGACGTTCCAGCCAGCTTTTTTCATACTTTTGCCACTCTTTCATATATTGTTCGATCGACTGCTCATTGACTATCGGCAGAATTTCTCCTACTAATGGACTACTAACTAACGGAAAGTTTCTCTGGATCAGCGGATTAAGGACATGCAAGAGCAAGATTTGAGCACCCAGTTTATCGGCTAGTGTTAATCCAGATTCTAAGATTTTCTCTGAGACTGGGGACTCGCCAATTGGGATCAATATTTTTTGCAACATAATTAAGTTAACTCTCATTCATAATATGGATTGAAATGAAACTATCACAAACACTTTCTGGTTTATTGGTCGAGTATGCTGATAGATCTTTGTCACTATATATATTGCTCCAGCAAGCCGGAAATAATGGTTTTGGGATGATTGCCGGAATGTTGACAATTCCCATGCTAATCCCTAGTCCTATTCCCTTAGCAGGATTTTCAGCACTGGTCGGCAGTGGCATCGTTTTGATTGGTTGTCAACTAGCCTTGGGCTATGAGAAACCCTATTTGCCTCAATGGATCGCTCGTCAAGAACTATCACCGGCGGTGTCACAGAAGTTACTCAAGAATATTAATCGTCTCCTCCAACCTTTGGAAAAGATGGCCAGATATCGATTGCCACAATTTAGCAATAGTTGGTGGGGGTACCGAATCGTGGGCATTTGTCTGGCTTGGAATGCTCTACTAATGTCCCTACCATTACCAATTCCGTTTACAAATCTTTTACCTGCTTACACTATTTTATTTTTAGCGATCGGTCTATTAGAATCCGACGGATTGTTCATTCTGTTTGGCTATGCTATGACTACGACTACTACTATTTTCTTTGCCAGTATTACCGGTATAATTTGGCAATTAGTAAGGCATTGGTTGCAAATCTAAATAATAAAAAGTTGGGCTATGATATTTGATATATTGATTCCCCTATGGTTCGTGATAAAAGATGAATCTCACTAGTGAAACGGCAAGATATCCCAATACTGCGTAGGCGACCATCGCGATCACAATATTGACATCAAATATATTGCTCCCACCACCGGAGGTCGGGCTAATGAATAAAGTAGAGAATGGGGCAATGAAGGGTGTTGATAGGTGGTTGATCAATCGGGCAAATTCGTTTTGGGGATTAGCCCCCAGTAACCGGAGCAAGAACCTTGCGCCCAGCAGTATTTCTAATGTGCCTATTAGCCAGGAAATGCTATTGACTATCCAAACAAAGGGAGTGTTTAATCTAGCTGATAGTAACCGATTTTCCTCTTGGCGAAGTCTGAAAGCTTCTTCGTCATGCTGTAGTTCTTGTTGTCGTTCAAGGTTACTTCGATCGCTTGAATCGTCATTCATGGTTAAATCTCCGGATTGATATGGTTTGTTCAACGAATGTTTGAGGAGGAAATCGCGATTTTTATAGCCGATTTTCTGCAAGAGACGCTATCTGTGAACGAGCATTAGCGATCGATCGACTACGTAATTCGTCATTCATGTTCAATCCCTCAGCATGAATAAACTCGATTTCAGTGATGCCAATAAAACCAAAAATGAGTCGGAGATAAGGTGTTTGAAAATCGTAAGCATAAGTTGGTGTTCCTTCGGCATACAAGCCGCCGCGAGTGGTGATAATAATCATCTTTTTGTTGAGTACTAGACCTTTGTAGCCTGTTTCGTCAGCCAAGAACGTACGATTTACGCGCACAACTTGGTCGATGTATGCTTTGAAGTTGGCCGGAATGCTGAAGTTATACATTGGGATGCCAAAGACATAGCGATCGGCTGTTATGAACTCATCAATTAACCTGACTTTTCCCGCTAAGTTTGGGTAGCCAGCTGCCAGCCTTCAACCAAGTCA
>CAXTSX010000102.1:0-5022 GCA_964247085.1 uncultured bacterium | reverse complement strand
AGATTACGGCACTCTTAGGGCTTGACCTTACCCGAAATCTGTCCGGACTATTGCTTTGTAGATGCTTTCTTCTTTAGCGTTCAGACTTTTGCGGGGATTGGCTATGGGGTATTGGCACCGAAAACCACCTATGCCAACTACATAGTTGTCATAGAAGCAATAACTGGTCTATTTGCCATTGCCCTATTGACGGGACTTAGCTTTGCCCGCTTTTCCCGTCCCACTGCCAAGGTGCTGTTCAGTAAGTTTGCGGTAGTTATGCCCCAAAATAATCTGCCGACTTTGATGTTACGTGCTGCCAATCAACGGCGGAACCAGATTCTCGAAGCACAGGTGACGCTCTCCCTCAGTCGGGATGAAGTCACCGTAGAAGGACATCATATTAGGCGATTTTATCAATTGCAGGTATTGCGATCGCACAATCCCGTTTTTTTGCTGCCGTGGACACTGATGCACCCGATTGACGAGCACAGTCCCCTCTATGGTTTTTCGGCTGAGTCCTTGGCTGAGTCTCAGTCCCAGATTATTGTTTCATTGAGCGGCATCGATGAAACGGTTTATCAAAATGTCCATGCTCGTCATACCTATGGGTCAAATAATATCATCCTAAATCACCAATTAGTGGATATTATTCACGTTATTGACGATCGCAATCGCTACGTCGATCTGGCTTCTTTTCATCATGTGGTGCCGCTCTGAAATTTGGATTATTCGGACAAATTCACGCCAGCAGAAGCTTATTTACATCTCAAAATATCAAACTAATCAGGAGAAAAATTATGCCAGATCTAATCAGTCGTGAGATTCAGCTAGTTTCCCGCCCACAGGGGATGCCGACAGCAGCTAACTTTGCCCTGGTCGAAACCAAACTAGAGTTACTACAAGATGAGTGGGTACTCGTTCGCAATCTCTATCTATCCGTAGATCCATATATGCGGGGTCGGATGAACGATCGCAAATCTTATGTGCCGCCATTCGAGCTAGGCAAAGCAATGGATGGCGGCGCAGTCGGCGAGGTAATTGAGTCCCACGCCGAAAAATTCAAGCCAGGCGATCTCGTCACTTCCAACTTTGGCTGGCGAGAATACTTTATGGCTACACCGCAACAATTGCACCCAGTCAGCCGTGAGATCGAGCCGTCAGTTTACCTTGGTGCCCTCGGCATCACTGGCTTGACGGCTTGGGCTGGATTGAATTTAGTCGATGTCAAAGCTGGGGATATTATCTTTATTTCGGGAGCTGCTGGCGCGGTGGGAAATATGGCTGGGCAACTGGCGAAATTGCGCGGCTGCGAGGTCATCGGCTCGGCGGGTTCGCCTGAGAAAGTCGAATTTTTGGTCAAAGATTGCGGATTTGATGTCGCCTTCGATTATAAACATGAACCATCCATTCCGACGATTTCGATCGCCGAACGATTGCACCTAGCAGCCTTGAAAGGGATTGATGTCTACTTCGATAATGTCGGCGGTGAAATGCTCGAAGCCGCACTCTCAGCGTTGCGAGTGAATGGACGGATTATCGCCTGTGGCGGCATCTCTGGCTACAACGCGGAAATGCCCCAACCTGGGCCGAGCAATCTCTTTAATATCACTACCAAACGATTGACGATGAAAGGGCTAATTGCTAGCGATTGGCTGGGTCATCAAGCTGAATTTGAACGGGAAGTCGGTGGTTATTTTCGGGCTGGCAAGTTGAAAAATAAGCAAACAGTTGTGGTGGGAATCGACAACGCCGTGAGTGCATTTCTCGGTCTATTTACAGGAGAAAATATTGGCAAGATGGTCGTGAAACTGGAATAGATAGTCATACATAACTTAATCGATAAATTACATAAAACCTAAAAACAAATGATTAATACCTTAGATAAAGCCGATACAGAATTACAAGATGATGTCCTGTCCGAACTCAGCTATGAGCCAAGTGTAAATCTTACAGATATTGTTGTACTCGTGGAAAATGGCACAGTAACACTCAATGGCTGTGCCACCAGTTATATCGAGAAATGGGCAGCCGTGAATGCAGTTAAACGAATAAATGGCGTACAGGCAATTATCGACGAGATTGAAGTCAATATCGCTGATGCTTATTACCGCACAGATGAAGAAATTACGGCTGCTGTCATCGATCGAATCGCATGGTCTACCATAATTCCCTCAGATGTTGTTGAAGTCATAGTTGATGACGGCTGGGTATCACTAGCGGGGGAGGTGGAGTGGTGGTACCAACAGAATGCTGCGGTAAACCTCGTGCAACAAATGGCGGGTGTCACAGGAGTTTCTAATCGGATCTCTGTCCAATCTAAAGCGGTAAAAATGGCGATCGAACAAGACATCAACTCAGCACTAAAACGCAGTGCGATCGTCGATGTAGACCGGATTCAAGTAGAGAGTGCGAATAACAAAGTGGTGCTGCGTGGTGATGTTCGCAGTTTTGCCGCACGGGACGAAGCCGAACGAATTGCTTGGTCGGAACCAGGTGTGGATTCGGTGGACAATCATCTCGGTGTTAATTGGTCTTCGATTGTGGAATAACGACTGATTAGAGTCTCGAATTTACTGAGTAAAAACAACAAAGAAAATCATGACACAAACTAAATTAGCACCAGTCCCCTACCAGCGCGGATCTACACTCGAATCGACCACACTCTACAAGGGCGGTTTATTTTCCTTTCTCGTCAAGGGGGAGGATTCAGGTGGTCGCGACGCAATGATTGAGTACCGAGCGAAACCTGGTAACGAGCCAGCACCTTACATGAATCAGTGGGAGCATGAAACATACTACGTGCTTGAGGGCGTAATGGAATTCTACTGTGGAGATAGCGAGGTCATGGTAGTAAATGCGCGGGAAATGGTCTTTCTCCCTCAAGGCAAGGCGCACGCTTTTTATATCCGCTCCCCACAAGTCCGAGCATTGATTCTGGTTCAGGCTGTAGGCGAACACGCGGTTGGACTCGATCGCCATTTAATGGCAATGGGGACACCTGCGACGAGTATGGATCTGCCTACTGAGGCAATCGACGATGAGTTTGTCGATCCTGGTGATTCCCTCCGTGTGGGTGCTGTCAACGGTATTCACTTCCTATCTTCGGCAGAAAATGCCGATGAGCTACCTCATTACCCAGGCTTTAAGTTCGGAGGTATGACAATGAATTCCAGTCTAAAAATCTAATAACAACTAAATTACGATTCTCTGAGGAGAGGCTATTGCAATGCAATGCAAACGCTCCACTACCGCCAACGAGCAGTTAGGTAATAAACTCTCAACCATAACTGCCAAATTGAATTTTTAACTCATCAATAATTACATAAAAACTAGGAAAACAAAATGATTAATGTTTTAGATAAAACCGATACCGAAATTAAAACTGATGTGCTATCAGAACTCAAATACGATCCCAGTCTCAAAGTCACCGAAATTGGTGTATTGGTCACAGATGGCGTTGTCACACTCAATGGTTACACCACCAGTTTTGATGAGAAATTGGCAGCCGTCCACGCTGTCAAACGAGTTGCTGGAGTAGTTGCGATCGCCGACGACATCGAACTTCATATCCCCGATGCCAACCACCGCACCGATGGCGAGATCGCCGCCGCCGCCGCCCACAAAATTGCCTGGGCTACCACAATTCCCACCGGAACTGTTCAAATAACAGTGCGAAATGGTTGGATTATCCTCGAAGGTGAGGTGGAGTGGTGGTATCAGAAGAATGCAGCGGAAACTGTCATGCGATCGATCTCAGGCGTTCATGGGGTATCTAATTCGATTTCGATTAAACCCACTGATAAAATTCCCGCAGTTGGCATGGGGATTGAAGCGGCGATCGATCGCAATGCCATGTTAGATGCCAGCAAGATCCGCGTCGAGATTATTGGTAGCAAGGTCATCCTCCACGGCACAGTGCGGACACTTGCCCAACGCGAAGAAGCCGAACGGATTGCCTGGGCTGCTCAAGGAGTGTTCTCGGTGGAAGATCATCTCGCTGTCAAATGGTATACGAGTGGGGATTAGCACTAGTGAAACTCACCACCCAACGGATAGATCCAGACTTAGTAAGACAAGTAACGATTCTGGCCGCCATTATCGGCAGCATTGTCATCAATACCATCTCCAACTTCTTTCCGCCCGATGGTGTCGATATGGCAACCCTGTCAGATCGCCTGTTTCCTTCAGTCCAAATTCTGCCTGCCAACTACGCCTTTGCGATTTGGGCACCGATTTATCTGGGTCTGGTCGCCTTTGGTATTTACCAAGCCCAACCCGCTCAAAGTCACAATCCTAGTTTACAGCGCGGTGGTTATCTGCTGGTGTTCGCCTGTATCGCTCAGTGTGCTTGGATTTATCTCTTTCTCGCCCGTCTCTTTCCTTTATCTGTCGTCGCGATGTTGGGCATCTTGGTACCGTTGATTATCCTCTATCAACGCCTAGAGATCGGTCAACACCACGTCTCGCCGATGGAGCAATGGCTTATCAACATCCCGATTAGTATTTACCTCGGCTGGATTACCGTCGCCATCGTTGTCAATGCGTCACTCGCGCTCTACAGCATCGACTGGGACAGTTGGGGCATCGCACCCGCAATCTGGGCAGTCATCATGATGCTCGTTAGTGGTGCAATTACGACTCAAGTAACCATTAAACACCACGATACTGCTTACCTGTTGGTAATTATCTGGGCATTAATTGCGATCGGTATTCGTCATCTAGATACACCTTTAATTACAGTAACTGCGGCGATAACTGCGATCTTTTTGATTCTATTCAGCATAGAAGTCGCACCTAAATCTTTTAGGTAAAGACAACTAAACTCAATTTACAAGTAAGGATAAAACCATGACCAGCTTTTTACCCAGAGCCAAGGGGTGCAGGGGTCAACCTCTGACACACCCACGATGGATTAATAAATCCATTTAGTCTGCTTCATTTAAACCAACAACAAACAAACCATAAATAACATGCAAAGTACCATCGAAAAAACTGACACAGAATTACAAAAAGATGTGATGTCCGAACTCAAATACGATC
>CAXTSX010000101.1:0-5134 GCA_964247085.1 uncultured bacterium | reverse complement strand
ATTAGCATTGCGCGAAGTTGCTAATAATATCGAAGACACCGAGCAGTCGAATAGTCATACTAACGATCGATTGATTTATAACATTCATGAACGAGTATTAGCTTGTGTCTCTACTTACCCTAATTCAATCCAATTATTACGTCGCGGTGCACGAATCGCGGGATACATGCGTGGTCAATTCTATGTACTATTTGTCAACGATCCCGATCGATTCTTAACCAAAGTTGAGAGTCTACATGTGGCAACTTGCGAGCGACTCTGTCAAGAATTTGGGGGAGAGTTTATTCATGTACGAGATTACAATGTGGTTAAGGCGATCGCGCAGACGGCGCAACAATATCGCATCACCCAAATTGTGATAGGTGAAAGTCGAAAGTCACGCTGGCAAATTTTCTGGAAAGGCTCCTTCACCCAAAAAATTCTGCGCCTGCTCAAAAATGTCGATATTCATATTATCTCAACTGACAAATGAATCGATCGATATATTTTTAGGTGCTGTTTTCTAGGCATAATCTCTACCGATCGATAGAGATTATGTTTTTGCTGCATGACTAGGGTGAGTAAGTGCAATAATATATTCGCTACTAGTACGAAAATCGAGCAGGCGTTAGAATGGCTTTCTTGGATCTCATTTTACAAGTCCAGCAACGTGTTGCTCATCTTACTGATCCAGAAATGGCACAGTCCGATTTGTCTTTAACAACTTGCGATCGAGAACCGATTCATATTTCCAATGCGATTCAAGCCCATGGGGTGTTGTTGACCTTTACGGAAGCTGATTTGGTGATTTTGCAGATCAGTCACAACTCTGAATCCTTTCTGGGTAAGAAACCAGCTGCTTTTCTGGGGCAGCCCCTCTCGATTTTGATGCAGCCAGAGCAGATTGCCGCGATGCGGGATTGTTTAAATGCTGAGTTTGAAAATGTTAATCCGCTGCGGTTATTATTAACAGTGCAGGGGAAGCCACAGAACTTTGAAGGAATTGTGCATCGGACTGATGGGGTGATTATTTTGGAGCTGGAACGATCGATCGAACAGCAACCGGTCAGTTTCTTTGACTTTTATAAATTTGTGAAAGCCCCGATCAATCATCTACAAAATACTCAAAACTTGGCGGAACTAGCTCATCAAGCTGTTACTGTCATTCGCAATACTACCGGGTTCGATCGGGTGATGTTGTATCGCTTTCATTCAGACGGTTCTGGGCATGTCATTGCCGAAAACAAAAGTGCCGATGCCGAGTCTTTTTTAGGTTTGCATTATCCAGCTAGCGATATCCCCCAGCAAGCCAAAGAACTCTATCGGCTCAGCTTATTAAGAATTATCCCGGATGTCTTGTCCGATCGAGTATCTCTAGAACCCGCTCGAAATCCTGTGACAGCTAATCCCCTCGATTTAAGTCTGTCATTACTGCGCAGCGTCTCGCCCCTGCACACCGAATATTTGGAAAATATGGGGGTGCGGGCATCCATGTCTATTTCTTTGTTACGCGACAAACAACTATGGGGTCTGATTGCCTGTCATCATCGTTTTCCGAAAAAGCTTTCTTACGAGACGCGCACAATCTGTGAATTTTTGGGGCAGGTGATTTCGTTTGAAGTTGTTTCCAAAGCGGATACAGAAGATTTAGACTACAAAATAAAATTGCAGGCTGTCCAGGCTCGGTTTGTAAATACTATTGCTAACTGTCGAACGATCGGAGACGGGATCAATCAGAATCCTGGCGATCTGCTGGATTTACTGGGAGCGACGAGTGTCATTTTTTGCGAAGGTAGTAATATTTCATCTTTTGGTGATGCCCCACCCGAGGCGCTGATGGCAGGTTTGATCGCCTGGATTAATCAACAAATTGGCGAAGCTGCTACCTATAGCACGAATACTCTGGTGACTGACTATCCAGCGTTTTCGCCGTACAAAGAGGTGGCCAGTGGGCTACTAGCAATGCGAATTTCTAAAGTTCAACACACTTATTTCCTGTGGTTTCGGCCAGAAGTGATTCAAATTATTAATTGGGGTGGCGAACCGCAGAAGTTGGTAGAGATTAATGCTGATGGGTACCAGCGGATCACTCCCCGCAAATCTTTCGATTTGTGGAAAGAAACCGTTCAGCTCACTTCGTTGCCTTGGAAAACCTATGAAATCGATGCGGCTTTGGAACTACGCAGTCGGATCATCGGCATTGTGCTACAAAAAGCCGATGAAATGTCTGTCCTGAACACTGAACTGGAGCGCAGCAACATCGAGCTAGATTCCTTTGCTTACATCGCCTCTCATGATCTAAAAGAACCACTCCGGGGTATCCATAACTACTCCACTTTTTTGATTGAAGATTATGGTGAGCAGCTAGGAGCAGATGGTCAACACAAGTTAAACACGCTGATGCGGCTGACCCAACGGATGGAAGATTTGATTGATTCTTTGCTGCACTATTCCCGGTTTGGTCGCGCTGAATTGCTGTTTGAGGCTGTTGATTTGGGAGAGGTAGTGCAGAGTGTGCTGGATGTGATCGACATTAGCCGTCCGGCTGCTGCTGATTTTTGGATACCCCGCCCCTTGCCGATCTGGCAATGCGATCAAACTCAAATAGTTGAGTTATTTAGTAACCTGATTAGTAATGCGATCGAATATAATGACCGACCGGTTAAATGGGTGGAGATTGGCTATATTTTGCCAGCAGAGATCAACCAACAGTTGTCCACATTGCTCATTGTTGATCCTGCCCAGACCATCTTTTTTATTAGAGATAACGGTATTGGGATTCGTGCTAAACATTTAGAGACAATCTTTAAAATTTTCAAGCGGCTCCACCCAGCGAGCAAATATGGAGGAGGAGCCGGAGCGGGACTGACGATCGCTAAAAAGATTGTGGAACGTCATGGCGGTAATATTGCAGTGGAGTCAACTTTTGGCGCAGGCAGTACCTTCTATTTCACCCTGGGGCAGCAGTCATGAAAAAGATGCCACAGCAGCTTCCCAGCTTATTGGTCATTGAAGACAGTGATGAAGATTTTGAAGCCTTGAACCGGGTTATCGCTCAAATTGGTACTTTTTCTTTGACTATTCATCGTTGTATTAATGGCGATGATGCTTTAGATTTCTTGAATCAAGCCGGGGCTTGTAGGGTCGGTGGTAATTATTCGCTGCCGGGACTAATTATCTTGGATCTCAATTTACCCGGCACCGATGGCCGAGAGGTGCTAGCGACCATCAAACAAAATGACATCCTAAAAACAATTCCAGTAGTGGTCTTCAGTACTTCGTCCAATCCGAAAGATATTGCTGCTTGTTATCAAGTGGGGGCTAATAGTTATTTGGTGAAGCCTCTCAAAATTGACGTGCTGAGAGAATCGGTGCAAGTTATGCTGAATTATTGGTTTAAGGTAACGGTTTTACTGGCTTCCATCCGGCTTTAGTTATCATAGGGGAGAGATGTGGACTATGAACTGCCCTTATCCCTTAATAGCAGTCCTGAATTTGGAATTGCTAGAGAAATGCGACATTGGTTTGCCCTCACCCCAGCCCTCTCCCAAGCTTGGGAGAAGGGGTTGGGGGATGAGGGCAAAGCACTGAAACGACATCCAACTAGTTTTGAATTTGGAGTTGCTGATGATTTGGCGACATATTTAGACAAATATAATTCAAGTGGTGAGAAATACGATGGTCTCCAGTTCCTTAATATTAATAGTGGACGATTCCGAAGTCGATCGATTTACTTACCGTCGTTATTTAGAATCTGCCCATAACTTGGATTGCCAGATCTTAGATTGCGAGTCAGCAGCGGAGGCTTTGCAAATTTGCGATCGAGAACATCCTGATATCATTTTGCTAGACTACTTCCTGCCCGATGTCGATGGACTAGAACTGCTAGAAGACCTGGCCGCGCTCCCTCAGACCCTACCGATCGTGATTATGTTGACTGGTCAGGGGAATGAAGCGGTGGCCGTAGCCGCGATGAAACAAGGTGCGCAAGACTACCTAGTGAAAGGTCAACTTACGGCTCAGAAACTGCTAAATACGATCAATCATGCTCTCACTGCCCAAAGAATGCAGGCTCAGATCGATCGACAGCAGCAGCAACGGCAGTTGTTGATGAATGTGACGCTGAAGATTAGTCAGGCCGTGGAGCTAGCGCAGATCTTGCAAGATGCAGTGGCTGGAGCGCGGGAGATTTTAGATTGCGATCGGACAATAGTTTATCGATTAAATCCTAATCTCAGCGGTATCATTGTGGCCGAGTCGGTACTACCCCAATGGTCGGCGGCGCTGGGTTGTCAGCTGGAGGAGAATTGTTTTGAGGGCGAGGATTCTTACCCGATCGAGAAATATTTAAACGGTCACAAAATGGCCGTCTCTAATATTGAATCAGCGAATCTGCCAGCCTGTTATATGCAGATGTTGCAGGAATTTCAGATCAAGGCCATTTTAGTAGTGCCTATTCTATTTCATGATCTGCCACCAGCTCAGGAGACGAGTGTTTGGGGTTTACTAATTGCCCATCACTGTCAAAAGGTGCATGAATGGCAACCAGATGAGCTAACTTTGCAGGGTGAATTAGCGATGCAGATGGCAATCGCCATTCAGCAAGCGGCATTAGTGGCCGATTTACGAGCTATTGTGGCTCAGCAACAATCCACAGAAAATCAATTGCACGATCGAGTGGAAGAAATTGAACAGAGCAATGTGCGGCTATCACAAGCGACTGGCTTATTAGAAGAACGAAACCAAGCCTTGGATGAATTTTCGCATATTGCCTCCCATGATCTGAAAGCCCCACTACGGTGCATTTCCAATCTGGCTGATTGGTTAGTCAAAGATTTAGAAGGTCAGCTCCCACCGGAAAATAAACACCAGCTGGAGCTAATTCAATCCCGCGTTTTGCAGATGAATGCCTTGATTAATGGTTTGCTACAGTATGCGCTGGTGGGAAGGGAGCAGATCGAATCTGTGCCGGTCAATCTCAGTCAACTATTCTTGGAAATTGTTGATATGCTGGCTCCGCCTGCTGAGTTTCAAATTCAATTTTCCACTGATTTACCCACGATTGAGACACCAGCTTTGTTGTTGAAGCAGGTTCTTTCTAACCTGACTTTTCCCGTTAAGTCTGATAGCATTTCTAGTCTATGAAAACAGTATT
>CAXTSX010000100.1:0-5662 GCA_964247085.1 uncultured bacterium | reverse complement strand
AGAGCTAGATTTGCCGCTCAATACCAGTTGAAATTCCATAATGAGAATTGCTGCATCCTTGCGAGGTACTTACCGACGCTTACTATGTGGAGACTACACTTTGCCCACTGGAGCGATCGCGGGTCTGCCTTTGGGGGCCACCCACGAACGTCTTCCAATCCTGGCATGAACTGGCGAGCGTACTCGGCTTTTCGGTATTCCACGCCTGCGAAGCGAAGTACCACGAACCCAAGACAAATGTACATTTCGTTGATGCTTCTCCAAATTCCATCGACATTGTGATAACAGACGCTTGGCCGTCCGAAACAGAAGCTGTATCTTGGTCTTTAACAGAAAAACATCTTGCTGAAATGGACTATCCAAAGCTCTTGCCAACTCCACCGTTCTCTATTGGGCGTGAGTTATCTTTCGATCCATTAACGTACTCAGGGTTTGCGGGATACCAGCAAAAGGAACTTTTACTACCTGTACAAAAAGCGATCGTGCGCTTTGTCGCTTAACGATACTGAAGCCACAGATCGCCCACCAACCCAAGCTATAATGGGACTACTGAAGCCGCAGCGAGATCGACCCTATGGCAGTCCGACAGCCCCGATATAGCAGAAGAGTTCGCCCATCGTGGCGATACTCTGTATGATTCAGCGGTGCGCCAACAGGTCGAAGAAAGTAATCATGGGAGGATAGTCGCGATTTGCTAATCGGCAACGCTGCGCGATCGACACAATCTACAAGTAAAGTTGAGCCTCTAGTCTCGATCGGACAATACCATTTTGAGCCAAGTTCAAATCCTAAATTTACAGCATCTCGATCGAGGACTTACCGCGATCACACCCGCTTTTGGAGCCGCAATCGCCGAAGCAGGTGCAATTTGTCTAACGGATGAAGCTCATGTGCCAGGAGTAATCCTCGAAGTCGAAGGAGAATTTTCCACTCGGTTCCAGTTGGATTGGCAGCCCGTTACGGAGCAAGCAAGACGATGCTGGAATGATGAGGAATACACGACTGAGCAAGCGGCTTACGGCATTGCATTTCTACTAATTCTGCAACTAACCAATCTGACGGTGATTGAACGTTCTCGTAAAGGAACTGGATTTGACTACTGGCTGGGAAGTCAAGATTCAAACTCGATACTGCCGTTTCAGCGCATGGCTCGGCTGGAAGTTTCTGGAATTCGTAAGGGTAGTCGAAGTCAGATCAATGCCAGAGTCAAGCAGAAAACTGAACAAACGAGGGCATCTGATGCAGACGGGTTGCCAGCCTATATCATAGTAGTAGAGTTCAGCCGCCCATTTTCTACCGTTAGTGCAAAACAGAACCCCGAAGGAGCCTTATTTCAATGAGCCAGATTCAAGCGTTCCACCAAAAAGCAATGGATTTAGCGGAAGCAGCGGCAGTCGCTCGTTTAAGAGGTGCGATCGAGCAAGCTGTACAGTTGACACACCAAGCTTTTGAACAAGAATTCCAAGCCGCTACCTTAGTCGCTAGCAATCTTGATGCAGAACCAACTCGTTCTGTCCTTCACCGCAGCGCTGCATCTCTGGCGATCGAATGTGGCGATTTACAAGCCGCAGAACGCCTGATCGCAACTGCATTATCTGGCAATCCGCCCCTAGAGATAGCTGAAGAACTCAAAGACTTATTTATCCAGATCAATTTGAATCAATATCTAAAGCGCCAAGGAATTGACCTTGACATTAAGGCATTACAAGAGTTGGTCAATTAATAGCGTCTGTCGATAAGACGGTCTAACAAACCCGTTGCACACCGACCAATGTGAGTCGATAATCCTAAAATGCCGTTAGTGGCGGGTGAACGGGAACGTTAGACTGACAAATTTCCTGTACGCAGATGTGTTTTTTCTCTCTTCTAGGGAATCCTAATAGGTAGTTAAAACTATCAATGAGATCCATGGCTGAAGAATTAAATGAGACATCCGAGCTAGAGAATTGTCCACAATGTAGTAGATTATGATGCAGAGATTATCGGCGATGGGCAACGTTAGACTGCTCAATTAAAACTTTCAGGGCAAGCTGAGTTTATAAATTATCCAAGAAGACTAATACTAGAGTCTACTGAGCTTATGTTGCTATCTATCATATCCAATGAGCTTTGAATTGAACCTAATGATGAGTCAAGACAAGTTGTGTTAATGTCGATGGAACTCGTGTTAGAGTCAACCGATGATAGCTTGTCATCAATGCTCTCTAGCCGATCTGAAATACCGTCTAATTTTGAAAGAAGAGCTTCCAAAAGATATGTGTTCTCTGTTGCTAACATACAATAATAGTTGTAGTGTGAATTAGATGCATTTGCAACTTTTCACTTGACTTATTCTTAAATACGAGGGGTTTAAGTGAATATCAGGATGATTTTGCAAACCTCATTCGATTTACTGAAGTAAAGTGTAGTCTTCAAGCCACAGTAGACCATCTCCAAATTCTGATAGAGTAGGTGAGCAGCAACAGACTAACTCCCGTGAGTCAATACAGACACGATCGCTTTGCCAAACTCTATGTCAAAGCACTCTACAAAACTAAAGGCAACGTCCGCGAGAACATCCCCGTCCGCCGTGACGAAGACCTAGCGATCGATCTACTATTTGTCGCCGATGCTCAAAGCCCCGCATGGCAAACCGAAGACCTCGGCTGGTTCGATAAACTCATGGCCGTGCATCCCACAATCATTGTGGAACATTACAGCGGCTACCTTAGCCTGGACCATCTCGATCGTTGCCAAACCCGTCGAAACCTATACTGGCAAGAGCGATCAAACGAGCTAAAGCAGAACCTAAAAAGCGGTGCTGCATATAGAGAAGCCCTCAAACGTGAAAAACCCTTTACATGGGTTCTCACAGTGAATTGTAGCCAGAACACGCTAAGGAGCTGGGCTGCCCAACCTGATCCCGAACTCGGCAAAGGAGTTTACCGGCTGCCCCCAGCCGCCATGATGGGCATCGTGGTTCTGGAAGAACTGCCCGCTGGTTCCGAGACCCTGTGGCTGAAAATGCTCAGCTCCGGCCAAAGCTGCCAAAAGGCGTTTAGTGCGATCGAGCAACTCTCTGGTAGCCGTCGGGAAAGAAACGATATACTGAGAGTATGTGCCCAGTACGCTACTTACCTACAAAGTCGCGATCCCCAAGAACTCACTACGGAGGAAAAAGCTATCATGAGAACCCTAGAACAAATAGATACCCTGTTTGACGTAGAAATTCCTGCGGCAGAGCGTCGTGGCGAAGAGCGCGGACTGAAGTTGGGCGAAGAGCGTGGACTGAGGTTGGGCGCACAACAGGGGAAACTACAAACTATTGGCTTACTGGTTCAAGCAAAATTTGGCGACCAGCCAGAAATAGGAACTATTCTGACTCGGATGGCTGGGCTGGACGAGACACAGTTGAACGAGATCGCCACGGAAATCTTCCAGTGGCAAACCTTAGCTGATGCACTTGCTTGGCTAGATCGGCTGGAGCCTTAAACCGTCTCTGTGGGGCGTAATACCCCCACCTTCTCATCTTTTGATGTGTTGCACCATCAGCGTAAAGCTTGGTATTAGGTCGATCGACAGTAATAGGCGGCAGTCTAACAAACCTGTTGCACGCCGACTAAAACTAAGTTAACGGCTCAAAAGATCCTCTAGTAGCGAGTGAACAGGAACGTTAGGCCGCTCGAATAGTAATATCACTATGATGTAGTGTAATGAGGAAAGCTGACCGTCTTTTCCAATTAGTGAATCTCGTCAGATCTCACCAACCAATTACAGCAGAGCAGCTAGCCGAACGGATTGGTGTTTCCGTACGTACAATTTACCGATACATCGACGATCTTTCGGTGAGTGGCATTCCAATTTACGGGGAGCCTGGTATCGGTTACGCCCTAGATGAAGATTTTGAGTTGCCACCCCTAACTTTAACCCATGATGAAATAGCTGCTTTGATGTTGGGTGTTGAAATGCTGTCGCGATCGACGGGAAGTGACTTAGCAGAAGCGGCAAAAACGCTTTTGGGTAAAATAGAAGCCACTTTACCCCCACGCAGCCTGAATCCAACTTGTACACCCGTTCGCGCTTTGGGTTTGAATGACCAAAATTTAAAATATTGGAATGACCTTTATCGAGCAATTCAACAAAAACAAACTATTAGAATTGCGTATTTGAGCTTGAATGAGGAAATGTCTCAGAGAGTTGTTTTTCCACTAGGGTTATTTTACTGGGGTGGAAAATGGACTATTGGTACGTGGTGCCAACTCAGAAATTCTTACAGAGATTTTCGTGTCGATCGGATCGAATCCCTCGATTTTGCTCTGGATATTGAGTTTCCAGCAGAGATTAGTCTTGCAGCATACACAAGTTTTAATCTTGAGAGAATAAAATTGTTTGGCTTCAACTGACATAATGCTGTCAGGAGTGGTGCTTTATGGTGAGCTGTACATAAGCACTCATTGAGGAGTAGATTTACCGTGTTTGAAATGTTTCCTAACTTTTGGACTCCAGTATTGCCCATTGCTGAAATTGGAGCCAAGACAATTGCGGTTGAATTAGCTGGGGAATCCCTAGTATTGTTTTGTAATTCTGAAGGTCAGTTCTCGGCACTACTTGATCGTTGTCCTCATCGTGGTGCTCCGCTCTCACGCGGACAAGTCACAGAAAATGGTTGCCTTGAATGTCCCTATCATGGCTGGCAATTTGCAACTGATGGCACCTGTGCTCGTGTTCCTTTCAACCCACTTACCTCACTTCAACTGTCAAAACTGTCAGTTGTGAGTTTTCCTACAAAGGCGATCGCGGGGATGTTATGGATTTTCACAGGAACAGAAAACGTGCCAGATCTCCAGTTACCATCGAGCTTATTGGAACCTAGCGATCGATACATCATTCACCATGAAATTTGGAATGCTCACTGGACAAGAGCAGTCGATATTTCGCTGGATTATCTGCATCTTCCTTTTGTGCATCGGAATTCATTTGGTGGCGAGCTAAATGACGCAGCTCACAAAGATGCGATCGCTCAAATCAGCATTACTTCAACGGCAGATGGGATGATGGTTACTAATCGGCTCAATACCTTATCTTCTGGCACTGAAATTGACTGGCATCAGCCGAATAACATCGTTCTAAATCTAGATGGAATGCCTCTTCTTCCCCATTTCTTTGCTATTCCGATCAACACCCAAAAAATGCGATTTATGCAGGTGCTTTTACCCCATCCTGGAATCGATTCCAGCAACTTTGACTTCGATAGTTTTTTTGCAGCATCCGATGACGATCGCCTGATGAGCGAGTCGCAAATTGGTGAGGTTCCCAATGTAAATGAAGGATATAATGTGCCTACTGATGAACCCTCACTAAGGTTTCGTCGTTGGTACTACCATGCAGTCAAAAATAAAAGAACAGCAGCTATTTAAATGAAAGAAGAAGAAATACCAGACAAAAATATCTTTATGATGTGCTCGGCATTGAATCATAATTCTCTCACCAAATTGCCCACTGGTTATTCTATCAGGAATTGCAAAACTGATGAATTGGGGTTGTGGAAAACGATGCCCTTTGATGATGCCGAGCCAGCAAAAAAATACGAGGGATTTATGTCCGATTATTTCACCACAACTTATGGTGGCAACAGTCCGGACAATTTTGAGAGAAAGTGGCGAGGAAAGCTATCCAGCGATTA
>CAXTSX010000099.1:0-6249 GCA_964247085.1 uncultured bacterium | reverse complement strand
GTCGATCGATCTGCTGGAGAGGTTGATTGGGAGGGTTCGATCGCGCAAGCAGGGGCTGATGCAGCAGTTATTGACTGGTAAGAAACGTTTTAAGGAGTTTGAGGGTAGTGAGTGGGAAATTAAAAAAGTTAAAGATATTGGAAAAGTTGTATCTGGCGGAACTCCTGATACAAATAATCCTGAATACTGGAATGGTAATATTCCTTGGTGTACGCCTTCAGAAATAACGGCTCTGAAAGATAGATATATAAATTTTACAGGTCGGACAATATCAAACGAAGGGATAAAATCAAGTTCTACAGCTATAATGCCTGTAAATTCATTATTAGTCTGTACTCGTGCAACTATTGGCTACAGTGCAATAAATACTGTTCCAATGTGTACTAATCAAGGATTTAAAAATATAATCCCAAATCAACTAGTTTCTGTTGAATTTTTATATTATAAGCTTTGCCTAGAAAAGCCTCAGTTATTAAGGTTAGCTAGTGGAAGCACATTTCTTGAGATTTCAAAGAAAGATTTTGAGATGATAGAGGTTGAAATTCCATCACTTCCAGAACAGGAAAAAATTGCTGCTGTACTCACTGCTGCCGATGAGGAAATATCAACGCTAGAAAAACAATTGGCTGCTTACAAGCAACAGAAACTAGGTTTGATGCAACAACTACTCACGGGGCGCATCAGGATTTAGAGGATTTTAGGATGGACAGGATTAGGGTGTTGGTGGGTGGCATAATCTTAATAACCTTCGCATCCTTCAAATAACCTAATCCTGAAAATCTTGAAAATCCTCTAAATCCTGATGCCGACAGTGGAGAATAAGCGATGGAACTAAACGACATCACATATAAAGTTAACGGCTGCGCGATGAAAGTCCACAATAAACTAGGTAATGGCTTTCAAGAAGTCATCTATCAGCGGTGTCTCGCCATAGAACTCGACAAAGCAAAATTAAACTTCGGTAGAGAAGTATCCCAAAACATTTATTATGAAGGAGTTCAGGTAGGAACGCGCCGCGCTGATTTTGTCGTAGAAGATTGCATTATTGTCGAAATAAAAGCAGTCATTCGGCTAGAAGATGTCCATCTAGCCCAAGCAAAAAATTATGTCATCGCGTACAATTTCCCAGTCGGTTTATTGATAAACTTTGGCAGTCCCAGTTTGGAATTTAAGAAAGTGTTTAATAATAACGATCGATACAAAGGGGCATCCCAGTGAAAGAACTATCTCGAATTACATTTAATCCCGAAGTCATGGGTGGAAAAACTTAATTCGGGGCTTGCGAGTCACTGTAGATACGATCGTCGGATTAATGGCATCCTGGATGTACCCCCAAAGAAATCCTCGCCGCCTATCCCTATTTAGAGCGATCAGATATTTATGAAGCTCTATCCTACTGTCAGTCATCGTTAAGCTAAAATAGAGTAGGCAGGATTGCGATGTCGTAAACAAATTAAAATCGATCGAGAGGTTAAAAATGAATACAAATCTAGTCGAACAAAGATTAATTGAAAAAATTCGTCAACTTTCATCTCCGAGAATTGTGGAAATTGAAGATTTTATAGATTTCTTATATCAACGAGAAAACCAAGAGCAACTATCGATCGATCGAACAACACCTACCACCAATGAAATGATGGCATTATCACAGAGTGGCAAGTCTTTTGATTTCTTATATGACGAGCCTGACTTGTATACACTTACTGACGGAGAGCCAGTTTAATGAACAAGGGAGATATCGTATTAGTTCCATTTCCCTTCACAGATCTCAGTCAAACCAAGCTACGTCCGGCAATTGTTTTATGGGCAGATTCTACAGGCGACGATCTCACTCTTTGTTTTGTCTCATCTCAAGGAATAGATACTTTAGCTACTGGTGAGTTTTTATTAGATGCTGCGGATCCAGAATTTACTAGTACTGGGTTGAAAATATCATCCAAAGTTAGAGTAACCCGCACCGTGACAGTCGAGCGTAAATTAATTGTCAGACGTTTAGGCAAATTAGGTACTAACCAGATCCAAGTCTTAAATCTATCGATCGTTCAAGCATTTCAGCTTTCTTGAATATCCTAATATGAATCCATCCCCCAGCGACTGGCGCGAAACAATCTCCTCCCAAATCCCCGCGATCGCCCTCCTGCAAAACATCGGCTACACCTACCTCACCCCTGCCGAAGCCCTCGCCCATCGTCAAGGCAAACGCGCCAAAATAGTCCTCGAAGATATCCTCACCGCCCAACTCCACAAACTCAACCGCATCACTAACCGTGGCCAAATCCACGCCTTCAGCGAAGCCAACATCCAAAAAGCCGTAGTTGCCATCAGCCAATTTCCCTACGATGCTCTCTACACCACCAGCACCGCTCTGTACGACCTGATCACGCTCGGTAAGAGCTTAGAACAAACAATCGATGGCGACAAAAAAAGCCATACTCTGCAATATATTGACTGGCAGAACCCCGCCAACAACGTCTATCATGTCAGCGACGAATTTGAAATCGAACGGCGCAACAGCACCCAAATCCGCCGTCCCGACATCGTGCTATTCGTCAACGGCATTCCATTGGTGGCGATCGAATGCAAACGCCCCGACCTCAAAGACGCGATCGATCAAGCCATCAGCCAACACCTCCGCAACCAGCGCCCCGCCGAAATCCCCCACTTCTTTTGCCTCGCCCAAGTATTATTGGTGATCGCCCAAAACTCTGCCCAGTATGCCACCACCGGCACTGCCAAAGAATTCTGGGCTGTTTGGAAAGAAGAAGCCCCCACCAGCTTTGCAGCTGAACTCCATGCCCTGATCAACATCCCGCCCGCTCTGGCTCAGACCGAAAAACTACTGGCTTGGCGAGCAGCATCAGAACAAGAACAAATCAAACAACTCTGGGCAGCCGGGGAACGACAGGTTTCTGATCAAGATCGCACCCTGTATAGTTTGCTGAGACCCGATCGATTGTTAGATCTAATTGCTGGTTACATTGTTTTTGATAACGGCACCAAAAAAATCGCTCGGTACCAGCAGTACTTTGCTGTTAAAGCGACGATCGATCGAGTCCGGCAAATCCGAGGTGATTCCTCGCGGCAGGGCGGCATGATTTGGCATACCACTGGCAGCGGTAAATCTTTGACCATGGTGATGTTGGCAAAAGCTTTGATGCGGGAGCCAACTATTCTCAACCCCAAAATTATCTTAGTCAACGATCGGATTGATTTAGATGACCAGCTCAGCACCACTTTTGCCAAATGTGGACTAGACAAAGTCACCAAAAAAGCCACCAGTGGGCAGCATCTCTTTGACTTACTCAACGAACCCAAAGCCGAAATCATTAGCACGATTATTGATAAGTTTGATACTGTTGCCCGGGAAAAAGGCCAAAACCCTAGTGCCGATATTTTTGTATTAGTAGATGAATCGCACCGTTCGCAATATGGTCAGACTCATGCCAAAATGCGCAATGTCTTTCCCCACGGCTGCTACATTGGCTTTACCGGCACTCCCTTGCTAAAAAAAGAAAAAAGCACTGCGACTAAATTTGGTGGCTTAATTCATAGCTACACTATGCCCAAAGCCGTTAGTGATAAGGCCGTAGTGCCAATTCTCTATGAAGGCCGCGAGAGTGAGTTTAAAAATACGGCGGCGGTGGACAAGTGGTTCGATCGAATTACTGCCGAACTTAATGAACAACAAAAAGCCGACCTGAAGCGCAAGTTCAAAAGCGCCGAACCGCTATATGAAGCCGCAGCTCGCATGGCCGAAGTAGCTTACGATATCAGCGAGCATTTCGCCAAACATTTTAAAGGAACTGGCTTGAAAGGCCAATTTGCCACCTCTAGTAAACGAGCAGCCATTAACTACAAAAAATTGCTGGATGGCTGGGGTAAAGTGCGTTCGGCTGTGATCATCTCTGCACCTGATACCCGCGAAGACAACGATAGTGTCGATGAAGCCGATATTTCTGAAGTGCAGCGCTTTTGGAAAGACATGATGGCGCGCTATGGTACCGCTAAGAAATATCAAGAAGAATTAGTTAGCAAATTCAAAGATGAAGATGGCGAAGATGCTCCAGAGCTATTAATTGTGGTCGATAAGCTATTGACCGGCTTTGATGCGCCGCGTAACGCCGTTTTATATTTGGATAAACGGCTGAAAGAACACAATATTTTGCAAGCGATCGCCCGAGTGAACCGAGTCTTTAAAGGTAAAGACTACGGATTAGTGATCGACTACCGAGGCATCTTTGGCGACGTGACCGATGCCATGAAACTCTATGAAGCATTAGAGCAGGAGGGGTTCGATCGAGAAGATATTGTTGGTGCTCTAGTCGATGTGCAAATAGAAATCGCCAAACTTCCTACCCATCATGCCGCTGTCTGGGATGTATTTAAAGGAGTCGGCAACCGGCAAGATACCGAAAGTCTGCAACAGTGGCTATACCCTCCAGATCGCCGCGATGACTTTTATGAAAGCTTGCGGGACTTCGCCAAAACCCTAAAACTCGCCTTCAGCAACTCTAAATTCCAAGCCGATGTTCCTGAATCTACGAAAGATCGCTACAGCAAAGACCTCAAATATTTCCTGAACTTGCGAGAGACCGTCAAAATTCGCTATGCCGAAACGATCGACTACTCCCGCTATGCCGACCAAATCAGAACAATGGTCGTCCGCGAAATTGGGGCTTCCGAATTTACGACCATCATTGAACCGATCGATATTTTTGATGTCGATCGATCTGATGCCGAAATCGCTGAAATTGCGGGCACGGCGGCTCAAGCCGATGCGATCGCGGCTCGGGTCAAAAAAGTGGCGATCGAAAAGATGGCCGAAGATCCGGTACTTTATCTGCGTCTAAGTGAGCTGATTCAGAGTGCGATCGAAGCCCACCGCGCCAAACGTCTCAGCGATCTGGAATATCTTCAGCAAATGCGCCAACACTTAGACACTGCCCGTACTCGGGGCGCTGATGCCGTTCCCGCCGCGCTGCGCCACCGCGAGCAAGCCCGCGCTTTTTACAATGTGCTGCAAGACAAACTAGCCGAGATGATCGATCAACCAGAGGTGTTGGTTACTCTGGCGGTGGGCATCGAAGACATTATCACCCAGCAAAAAGTGCGCGACTGGCAACATCACCCAGACATCCAAAATCGGATCTTGAATTCGATCGATGATCTTGTCCACGATTTGAAAAAAAATCATCATCTTTTTATTCCCTGGGGGGATTTAGACGAAATGATTAAAAAAATCATCAACATCGCCCAGCATCATGAAACCAACTGAACTCCACAGCGTGCCATATGGTAGCCAAAGCATTCTCTTTGCCCTGGAATATTCGCAGCGGCAGACCTTAGCGATCGAAGTCCATCCTGATAGCAGCGTTGTCGTTATTGCCCCCGAAGATGCTACCCTGCCAGCCATTGCCGAAAAAGTCAGTAACCGCGCCGCCTGGATTGCTAAACAACAGCGTCAATTCACTCGCTATGCCCCATCTTTACCAGCTACTGCCTGTATTTCTGGCAAAGGCTATCGCTATCTTGGTCGTCAATATCGTCTCAAATTAATTGAAAACGAGGTGGAGCAGGTGCGCCTATGGCAAGGTCGATTGGAGGTCAGCACCCCCACACCTCAAGATCAGCAACAAGTGGAAGGCTCGATCAGCAAATGGTATCGCGATCGATCGCTGAAAATCTTTCAGGAAATATACCAGCATTGCACCCAGTTAGTTTCTGCCCACGGTATTGATCACCATTGTGGGTTTGAATTACGCACCATGTCTAAACGCTGGGGTAGCTGTACTCCCAGCGGTAAAATCTTTCTCAATCCGCTGCTGGTCAGTGCCCCTAAGAACTGTATTGATTACGTAGTCATTCACGAACTTTGCCATATTCGTATTCACAACCACTCGCCTAGCTTCTATCGATTATTAACAAACATTCTTCCTGACTGGAAAATCCGGAAAGATTACCTCAATCAGCACATTGAAATTCGTTCCTGATCGATCATTATAATTACGGCAGCAATTTCACCAATTATCTTTTCTCTCCTCCCCATTCCAGATATCTAATTTTAGATCTCGCAAGTAGGCCAAAGATCGATCGATATCAGCTGGCAAACCTTCCAAATTCAACTCAAACCAACCGCCACCCGCACCATTAGCCCCTAATACGGCGGCCTTAATGGTAACAGTGAGCTGGTAATCTGACAATAGTCCGGACAGATTTCGGGTAAGGTCAAGCCCTAAGAGTGCCGTAATC
>CAXTSX010000098.1:0-6354 GCA_964247085.1 uncultured bacterium | reverse complement strand
TTGACTTGGTGTTGAAATGAATTTACCATTGGGTTTAACTGCGAAGTTCCACCCCAGGAAGTCGAAACCATCTGTACTATGTACAACTTTGGTTTTGGCTTCTTTAACTTTTAACCCTCTTACTTCTAAAAAGTTATCAATGTGTTCTCGGAGGAGTTTGAAGTCATCTCCTGGTTTCAGAATAAACACCACGTCATCCGCATAACGAAATCCATTAATAGTGTCTATATATCTTCCGCCATTTCTGATTTTTAATCTGACCTCATGCCCAACATTTTCTAATCCATGAAGGACTAAATTTGCTAGTAATGGGCTGATGACTCCACCTTGGGGTGTACCAGATTCTGACCAAGGGAATTCTCCCCTGACTCCGGCTTTTATTGCCCGAAAGACTCCCTGTTTTGCTGCCTTTGGTAGTTGGACAGATTGCATCAAGAATTTATGGTCAATCTTGTCGAAAGGTAGAGTCGAGGGAGGCTATTAGACCTCGCCCCTCTCGGTTAGATCTGGACGTGCGATTTTCATCGCATCCAGCTCCCGATATCCTAAGCTTGCGCTTTGCTCATGTGGATGTAATCATGACAGGACTCATGTATTGCTACAAGATTGTTCCGTTTCCAATTGTTGTGGTTTCCATCTAAATGGTGTAGATGGATACCTTCATCCCCTACGAATTTAAGTCCGCAGGATGTACATGAATGGTTTTGCCGATTTAAGGCTTTAGAGGTTTGTCCGTCGTAGAGTTTACTGTGTCGTTCACTCCAGTAGGATAAATCGCCGTCGTAGGGAGATTTGTTTCCTTTGACATTGATATGTTTGTTTTCAGAGTAAGAGACTGTTGGAAACGCTTGGTTCAGTAACGTTTTACTGCTGTTGCGATTCTGTTTACACTCCCTGTTAAATACTGAATAAGCCCGTTTTTGGATAAAGTACAAGGAGTTCCTAGACCCGTCCATCTTGCAGTACTTATGGTAATTTCTCCAACCTCTTACCACTGGGGCTAGTTTTCCAGCCTTGTGTGTGGAACCATAGTTTGAGTTGTTAATGATAGTTTTTATCTTCTTGCGGAATGCTTTGTAATTCTCCACTGAGGGTGTGCTACGAAACTTACCGTTTTTCTGGACTTTAAAGTTCCAGCCGAGGAAGTCGAAACCATCTGTCGTTGCGGTGATTTTTGTCTTCTTTTCGCTGACTTTCATCCCCCTGGCAGCTAAAAATTCGCTAATGTCACTAAGTATTGCTTCAGCATCGTCTTCGGGTCGAAGGATAATAACCATGTCGTCCGCGTATCGGATTGATGGTTCTTTGTGGTCTCCTGTAGGGATTCCTTTCTTGTTATAACGAGTGTTATAGCTATGGATACTTTCGATTCCGTTGAGTGCAATATTTGCAAGCAGTGGACTAACTACACCTCCCTGTGGAGTGCCTTGATCTGGGAATCCCACGTTCGTTCCAGCTTTAAGACATCTAAAGATGCCTAGCTTTAGCCCTGTAGGGGCAATTAGGTTGTCCATGATACAGGAGTGGTTAATCCGGTCGAAACATGCCTCGATATCTAATTCGATTACTCGTTTGTTGACACCGTTGTTTTTAGAGTTTAGGTTTATTTGAAGGATTTTCTGTGCATCATGTGCAGAGCGACCCATTCTAAATCCATAACTCTTTGCATGGAAGGTTGCTTCGGGTGCTGGTTCGAGGGCATATTTTGCGAGGCATTGCCAAGCTCTGTCCGCCATTGTGGGCACTTTGAGCATTCGAGTTGAACCATCTTTTTTAGGGATGGGGATTTCTCGTAAACCCTGATGCTTCCAGTTGGTATGATGTTGTGATAGCTCGTGGGCTAGTGTGAAGCGTTCTTCAAAATTGAGGGACGCTTTACCATCGATACCTGCTGTTTTCTTCCCAGCATTTAACTGCGTTACTTGTCGAATGGCTAATAATCTGGCTGCTTGGGATTTTAGAATCAGTTTCTGTAAAGACCTCGCTTTTCGCTTATTACCAACTTGAACTGCTGCGCGAGCTTTTCGGGGGAAGCTTCCCCCGAAAACGTCGCTTTTGTACACGCGCTTCTGTAGGCGAAAGAGATTACGGCGGAATTGCTTCCAGGGTAATTTCCTCCAAGATTCACTAGTTGTTAAACTGTGTCCAATCATGCTCTGCATCTGTTTGTGTGTTCTAGATACCTCAGACCAATTACGGTCTGTCCTACCCGTACTTGAGGAATTAGTCCGCTCGTCTGGCTTACCATGAGTGCGACCACTCATAGACCTCAAGTACGTTTTTATTCGTTCCGACCGAAAGATTGATAGTCCTTTTAGGTGGTGCCACTTCAACCGCTAGAACCCCCTACTCATACCGCTGTTAAAATGATTGTTAAATGTCAAGTGGTTATTTATTGAAGGAATTTCAAGTGTAAATTCCCTAATCCCTAATCGCTAGGATTGGGCGGCGATGGTAGTATCGATATTGTAGATAGTCTTGAATAATCTGCCCGTGGTCGAAACACAATTGGGCAGGAATTTCCCAGGGGGCAAAGATCCCAAAGCTTTTGGCATCATCTTGAGCGATCGGCGTGCCTGTGGCTGTAGCAATAAAGACGATACTAATAGTATGTTGCCGAGGATCGCGATCGGGTGCAGAATAAACGTGAAACTGTTCGAGCAACTGGACATCCAATCCGATTTCTTCCTGCGCTTCGCGGACTGCGGCGGCTTCTACCGACTCGCCGTAGTCTACAAACCCGCCAGGTAATGCCCAACCGTGGGGAATATTCAGTCGTTCGATGAGGATAATCGGTCGTTCTGGTCTGTCGATTAGCTCGATAATGATATCTACTGTTGGGGCGGGATTGCGGTAAGTCACAAGTTCGATCTGGGATAATTATCTATAGTAACGTGAGTTTGATCGGCAATTTATGGTGAAAACAGCAATTATTAACCTAATTTACTAGTTATAGTCTCAGCGGTTAAAACCACCGCTGGTAATCCAACGGCGGACTTTGCCTCATTAGCCAAGACTTCCAGTCGTTGGCTCTCAATAACTAGCAACTGGCGTTATTAGTCGATCGTGTTGCAGAAAGTTAACACATTGCCGATCTGCGCCCCACTCACCAAAGAATCTCGATATAATTCAGACATTGGAATTTAACTTAGGGTAGAGAGGCTGAAAGTCATGAATGTTTTTACTCAGCACACATAACATATTTCCACCAGCAATGGTGTTAGCAAACATTCACCCAAGTATCAGTGTTATCCTTCCCACCCTTAAATTCATTAACTAGGGGTACGTGGTTTAAACTCATCTGTGGTGCTAGCTTCGGTCATTTGCCAGCCATCCGCAATCTGGCGATCGTCTATACATTAGCAGGAGCTGATTGTATCGATGTTGCTGCCGATTTAGCGGTCATCGCCGCAGCCAGAGACGGGATTAATATTGCGTCCGAGTTAGCACATTCAAACCAAAAATATGGCGATCCAGTGCTGGATCTGCCCTGGTTGATGGTGAGTTTAAATGATGGTATCGACCCCCATTTTCGCAAAGCAGAATTCGATCCGACTCAATGTCCCGCTGATTGTCCGCGTCCTTGCGAACGAATTTGTCCTGCCGAAGCAATTGTATTTTCCGATACACAGCAAGGTGTCATCGAGAGTCATTGTTATGGTTGCGGGCGGTGTTTGCCGATTTGTCCGTTGGGATTAATCACCACGGTAGAACGTGCAGCAGCACCAGAAAGCATCATTCCCGATCTCCTGGCGGGAAAAATTGATGCGATCGAAATTCACACTCAAGCAGGATATTCGATCGAGTTCCAGCGGTTATGGCAGATCTTAGCCCCCGTCGCTGCGAACCTCAAACTGCTAGCGATTAGTTGCCCCGATAGTAATGAATCGATCGCTTACTTGAGATCCCTCCACGATACCATTGCGAAAACTTACCCCTCACAACCATTACCATTTACCCTGCTATGGCAAACCGACGGGAGACCGATGAGTGGGGATATTGGTGCTGGCACTACCCACGCAGCGATTAAATTGGGCGAAAAAGTCGCAGCGGCGAAACTGCCTGGTTACGTGCAGTTAGCAGGAGGTACCAACCATTACACCGTCCCCAAATTACGAGAACTAGGACTCATCGGTACCCAAACTGGTGAGAATAGTATTCACGGCGTTGCCTACGGTAGTTATGCCCGCGTTCTCTTATCACCCCTGCTCGATAAGTTGGATACCGTCACCACCAATCCTAATAAATTGGAAGATCACCCAGAACTATTATGGTCGGCAGTGGCGATCGCGCGCGAATTAGTCGGGCAGTTAAAAAATCCGCCCAAAGACAAACAAATAATAACAACCCGTAATGGACGAAAATTTAAGCTTAGGTAGAATGCAAATTACCGATGACCTCGGTCAATTATTGGCGGTGGTACCGGAATCGATTCGACTGACATTAGAACGACATCCCAAACTCAGTACGCTCATCGAAGTAGTGATGGATTTGGGGCGGTATCCAGAAGCGAGATTTCCCGATGGGGCGGAATATCTTAGCGATACCGTAATTACACGAGCAGAACTGAACTATTGTGTCGATCGAGTGGGTGCATTTAGCGGCGACAATCGAGCGGGTATCGAGCGCACCCTGCATCGCATTAGCTGTATGCGAAACCGCACGGGAGAAATCGTCGGACTAACCTGTCGCGTCGGTCGGGCGGTGTATGGCACGATTAATATGATTCGCGACCTCGTCGAAACGGGGAAATCGATCTTGATGTTGGGTCGTCCTGGCGTAGGTAAAACCACCGCCCTACGGGAAATCGCGCGAGTTTTAGCCGACGAACTCGGCAAACGGGTGGTAATTATCGATACGAGTAACGAGATTGCTGGCGATGGAGATATTCCTCATCCCGCGATTGGGAAGGCTCGACGAATGCAGGTCGCACGTCCCGAACTTCAGCATCAGGTGATGATCGAAGCAGTGGAAAACCACATGCCGGAAGTCATTGTCATTGACGAAATTGGCACGGAACTAGAAGCGATCGCCGCACGCACGATCGCCGAACGCGGCGTACAATTAGTCGGTACCGCCCACGGGAATAAACTCGAAAACCTGCTCAAAAATCCCACCCTCTCCGACCTCATCGGCGGGATTCAAGCGGTGACACTGGGTGATGATGAAGCGCGACGACGCGCCTCCCAAAAAACCGTTCTCGAACGCAAAGCACCCCCCACCTTTGAAATCGCAGTAGAAATGCAAGAACGCCATCGTTGGGTGGTTCACGACGATGTCGCCGATATGGTCGATATTCTCCTGCGCGGTCGTCAACCCACACCCCAAGTGCGGACTGTCAATAACGAAGGAAAAGTAACAATTATCCGCGAACTACCCGAAGCTGCCAAAAATGGTCTGATGCCTGCCCCCAACATCCCTCCAGCAAGCCGTGGCTGGAGATCGAGTGGACGAATGGAACCCATGCCTGCCACCCTCGCCACCAATGCAACTCAGGCAACTCTTGAAGCAGATCTGGGCTTTTCACAACTCCTCGACCAAAATTGGGATAGCGATGAAGCCACCTATGCAGGGGGAGTCACGGGTGCTAATGGAGAAGAATTACCGCTCCATGTTTATCCCTACGGCATCGGACGTGACCAATTGGAACAAGTGATCGAAGTGTTAAATCTCCCCGTAATTCTCACCAAGGACATGGGTAGTGCAGATGCCGTATTAGCCCTACGAACGCATATCAAAAATCATGCCAAGCTGCGCCAGATCAGTAAGGTGCGTCAAGTACCGATCTACAGCGTCAAATCCGGTACGATTCCCCAAATCACCCGGACGCTGCGCCGGATGCTGCACATGGACGATCCTGGTATCCCCGAAGAAGCCGATTTTAGGTTATTCACCCAGGATGGTAGCGAAGATGAGGTCGAAGCTCTAGAAGAAGCAAGATTAGCTGTCGAACAAATTGTCATTCCCAAGGGTCAACCTGTCGAATTATTACCTCGATCGAGTACTGTTCGCCGGATGCAGCACGAACTAATCGAACACTACCATCTCAAGTCAGCAAGTTTTGGCGAAGAACCCAATCGCAGATTGAGAATTTTCCCTGCTTAACGCTGGGCTTGTCGCAATTTTGAATAAGATCTAATGTATTTAGATGTCATTTAAGATTGCGAGCTTGTTTTGATAGATTGTCGATCCAATTCCACTCGATCGGTACCGTTCTACTGCCGACATCTCTTGACAATAGGGAACTGAATCCAGTAAATTTAGATATAGAAAAGGGGTTATAGCTCAGTTGGTAGAGCACTACCATGGCATGGTAGGGGTCTGCGGTTCGAGACCGCATAGCTCCATCGGAGA
>CAXTSX010000097.1:0-6715 GCA_964247085.1 uncultured bacterium | reverse complement strand
GCATAGACCCTTGTTGGTACATAGGGGGTACATAATGCTGCGGTCTAAACAACATATTACCCACCACTTGACCAGCGATCGCTCCGGCAAATGGCGACCAGAAACTACCGCCGCCACCTTCGCGAACTACAACTTTTTCCTGTTGGCCAGTTTGGGGATTAGTTTGCTCTTTAGTGACGTTGTGTACATACTCAATTTTGAAGTCAGCTGGAATATGCAGAGAGGCTTGACCATTTTCGGTTTTGAGATAAGCCTTTTCTTTGGCTTTTATCTCTTCTTCAGTAAGCTGAGCCATCTGAAGGTTCGTATTCCGAAATAGCGGCGGGGTACCAGCCGGAGTATTCAACAGCATCACAGAATATTCACCATTGCCATCATCATAGGTGGCTTGCTGCACTGGATATTTACCATCAGCTAATTTGGTACCAGCATTTTTGGTGGTGGTCAGAGTTGGATTATTGTTATTGGTGGGTGCTTTGGTTTCTTCCTTAGAACCACCACAAGCGATGGTGGTGAAGGAGAGGCTGAGCGCCATAAAAATAATGATTAATTTTCGCAACATAAATTGGGATTGCATCGTGAATAACTCCTCTTTGATTTTAGCTTGGCCGAACGGCTATCCAGACCCACTGGTGATGTAGCTTAACTAAAGATCTAACATCTTTTCTTGAGCAACTACTAGTGCAGTTTTCCGTATTTACTTAGTTTGGCCGAAATAAATGGGCGTGGGTAGGGTTGTATAGATGCGATCGATACCCTTCAACTTCTCCTAAAGCCGGACTGATGATATACAGAGTACTGCGCAAGAGTCTTTCCTGCTCGCTAGTTGCCGCCATTTCGGTCAGGGGTACCAGCCAAATTAATTCATCTGGCCAACTCACCCGCCAGCAAATAGCCACTAAGGTCTCGGCGGGATAATGCTCTAACAGCTGAGCTTGGGCGGCTTGCACCTGTTTGGCTGCCAAATATAGACACAGGCTAGACTGGTGAGCGGCCAAGCTGGCCAGCTGCTCGGCACTAGGCATCGCCGAAGCTCTGCCCTGGGCACGGGTCAAAATGATGGTTTGGACTAGTTCTGGTACTGTTAATTCCACTTGCAGCCGCGCCGCAGCTGCTTGGTAGGCACTAATTCCCGGAATCAGTTCACAGATGATATTGGCCGCTCGTAAACCTTGAATTTGTTCGGTGATGGCACTATAGAGGGTTAAATCACCAGAATGTAAGCGCACGACCATTTTTCCCGATCGCACTCGATCAATCATCAAGGGCACGATTTCTTCTAGGGTTTTGCTGCTGGTGGCAATCACTTCGGCGCTGGGTTTTCGACCCTGTAACATTTCTGGAGGAATTAAAGAATCAGCATAGACCAGCACATCAGCCTGGGTGATTAGTCGCTGGGCTTTGATAGTCAAGAGATCCGGATCCCCCGGACCAGCTCCAATAAAGTAGACCTGTGCTGTTTTGACCATGGGTTTTAGTTATCTACCGAGACGCGCGATCGCTGCCGATACAGCAACAATAGTCCGATTACCCCAATGTTGATGCCTACCAAACTCACCACCTGGGAGATGCGTAAGCTGCCCAGCATTAAGCTATCGGTGCGCAAACCTTCAATCCAAAAGCGTCCCAAGCCATAGGTAATTAGATAAATCATAAACAGGCTGCCATTTTTGAGGGGCTGGCGCGATGTCAGGCTGCGGTTAAATAACAGCATTAAGAGGCCAAATATGCCCAGATCCCACAGGGATTCATACAAGAACGTGGGATGGAAATATTCATTTTCAACCAATCCTGCCGGGCGACGATTGGAGGGAATATAAAGTCGCCAGGGCAAACTGGGATCGATCGGTCCGCCAAAGGCTTCGGAATTAAAGAAATTACCCCAACGACCAATGGCTTGCCCCAAAACTAGTGATGGTGCCACCACATCCGCTAGATCCCAAAATCTAACCTGCTTAACTTTGGCAAAAATCAGCGTGGCTAAGGTGCCGCCAATGATGGCACCAAAAATTGCAATCCCCCCTTGCCAAATGGCAATAATTTCTTGGGGATGTTGGCTATAATAATCCCACTTAAATAGTACGTAATAAATGCGGGCACAGGGAATCGCTGCCAGTACTAGCCAAATCGACAAGTCGCCAATTAATTCACTATTCATCTGACGTTTCTCCGCTAAGTACATAGAAAGATTCACCCCCAACAACACCGCCGAGGCAATTAGCAATCCGTACCAACGGAGTGTAAAGTTACCAATCTGAAAGATATTTGGCCCGGGGGAGGCAAAGAGCAGGTAATTATGCAGCATTTTGGGAATCGTCTGGGCGAATAACATTATGATATATCCAAGCGCAACAGCATTTTTTGGATCGTAACCTGCGGCTGCGATACCAGCATTACAGTAGAGGTCATCAGATGATTACGTTAGAACAAATTCAGGAATTCAGTCAGCAAATTGTCCAAGAATTTCAGCCTGATCAAATCATTTTGTTTGGTTCTTACGCTTATGGGCAACCTACTGCAGATTCTGATGTGGATTTACTGGTCATTCTCCCCTTTGAAGACCTACCTGTTTATAAAGCGATCGAGATTCGCAGACAGGTCAGACCTCCTTTTCCTCTTGACCTGATAGCTCGCACCTCTGAACAAATTCAGCAACGATTGGACATGGGTGATTTTTTCGTTCAAGACATTATCAAGAAAGGTCGTATTCTTTATGAAACCAATCACCCAAGAGTGGGTCATTAAAGCAGAAGGTGATTTTGCGACAGCCGATCGAGAACTTCAAGTTCAGAAAATGCCGAACTACGATGCGGTGTGTTTTCATAGTCAACAATGCATTGAAAAATACCTAAAAGCTTGTTTGCAAGAAGAAAACATTGTCTTCAACAGAACTCATGATCTCAGTACTCTTTTAGATCTACTACTGCCTGTTGTACCTACTTGGGCAACTCTGCATCCAAATCTAGATGTACTAACAACCTATGCAGTTGAATTTCGATATCCCGGTGTGTCGGCGACTCAGACTCTAGCAGCACAAGCCTTTCAAGATTGTGTAATCATTCGACAGGCTATTCGGCAATATCTTTCCGCATAATATATCTCTCTATTCTCCTGGCTAAATAGCGATAAGTTATGGCAAGTGCTACTCGGAATGATCCCATATGATATATCTAACAGCCCAGCCCATCGATTATTCCGCCATCTCGAAACAACCTATGACATTAGCTACTGCCCTTTTAGGCATGGATTTAGCCACCTTAACCCAGTGGATTCAGGAAAAAGGCCAACCGGCCTATCGGGGTAAGCAACTGCACCAGTGGTTATATCAAAAGGGGGCACGTTCTCTACAAGATATCACCGTATTTTCTAAGCAATGGCGATCGGAGGTGCAGGATGTGAACATTGGTCGATCGATCATTCATCAGCGATCAGTGGCTCCCGATGGCACGGTCAAATATTTACTGCAACTGGCCGATGGCCAAATTGTGGAAACCGTCGGCATTCCCTCTGGCCAACGGTTGACGGTATGTGTATCTTCCCAGGTGGGCTGCGCGATGGCTTGTAACTTCTGCGCCACTGGCAAAGGAGGCTTTACCCGCCACCTGCAAATTCATGAAATCGTCGATCAGGTCTTGACCGTTCAGTCCGATTTTGGTGAACGGGTCAGCCATGTGGTGCTGATGGGCATGGGCGAACCCCTGGCCAATATGGATAATGTGTTGGCCGCTGTGAATTGTCTAAACCAGGATGTGGGCATTGGTCAGCGATCGATCACCCTCTCGACGGTGGGCATTCCGGGCAAGATTCATGAACTAGCTGGGCATCAGTTGCAAATTACCCTGGCCGTTAGCCTCCACGCCCCCAATCAAAGACTAAGAGAGTACCTGATTCCGACCGCGAATAACTATCCCTTGGCCGAATTATTAGCCGACTGTCGTGATTATGTCGAGATTACTGGCCGCCGGTTGAGCTTTGAATATATTTTGCTGGCCGATGTGAACGATCAGCCAGAGCTGGCGTTGGAGTTATCTAAACATTTGCGAGGTTTCCAGTCTCACGTTAATTTGATCCCGTACAATCCGATCGATGATGCCGATTATCAAAGACCCGATCGACAACGCATTCAAAAATTTGTGCAAGTGTTAGAGCAGCAGCATATTGCGGTGAGTGTGCGCTATTCCAAGGGTCTGGAGGCCGATGCGGCCTGTGGTCAATTGCGAGCGACCAAGAAAGCCGCAAATAATTCCCCACTCCCTACCCGTGCCTAAACCCCAAAAAATTCATTTACAGCAAGAATATCCTTGCCCCTGCTGTCGGGGCAAGATTAATCCGTTGGTTTTGACTGAAGCTTTGGGTTGCGATCGCTGCCATAAGATATTTGTGTTGCGTGATGACAGTTATGCTCTAGAACAGGTTTCGAGCCCTTATGCTCACAGCTGGCAATGGGATGGTCAGACCTGGCGATCGCCCAAGTCTCTATCCGCTGCTAATTTTTCTCTCTACACCGCAATATTTTTTAGTTTGGGTTGTATGGCTGTTGGCCTGTGGTATTTTTGGACTGGTAGCCAAGTCACGCCGCCGCCGCCCCAGCCAGTGACCGGCGAAAATCAAGAGCACTGACAAATTTTAGGTATGATGTTTAGTTGTTCAACTTGAATGATGCCCTTTTACTGTTCAGCCTATGACAACCGCTAATGATTTAGAAATTGTCCGGCTCGATGAGATGGTCGAAAATACCAAGCAAGCTGTTCAGCAATTGGGTAAGCTCACCAACCAGGAACGCGATCGCTTGTTAGCTGCCTTGGCGATCGCCTTACGCCAAAAGGTGCCAGAAATTTTAGAAGCCAATACCCTAGACTTAGAAGCTGGCCTAGGTAAAAGTTCTCCGGCCAATAATTGGCGGAAGCTTACTCCCGAAAGACTCAAGAGATCGATCGATCTGCTCGACAGGCTACAAGAGCTGCCCCTGCCCCAAGTGCCACCAGTCACTACTCCCTCTACCTACTGTCGTTTTACACCCCTGGGTCAAATTACCCTAGTCGTGGACGCTATTCCAGAAGTGTTATTACTGGGGGTGGGAATGTGTCTGAAAACTGGCAATGTGTCGATCGTTAAATGCGATCCGGGCATTACTCATTGCAGTAGAGTCATTGTGGGCGTGATTCAGGCCACTCTGGCCAACAATAAGCTTGTCCCAGCCTGTTGCCAACTAGTAGACCTGCCGTTGCCAGCGCTGCTGTCGCCCTTGATCAGCTCTCGTCAAATTATTGTCTATGGTAAAGCGGAGTTGATTCAGGCAGTCGAAAGGTTAGCCCCGGTACCAGTAATAGCTGCAGCGATCGGCAACTGCTATCTGTACTGGTCAGCTAGTAGCTCTTGGGAAGTCGTTCGCAACTCCATCATTGATAGCCATACTGGTGAACCAGAAGCTGTCAATGCGATCGAGAAAGTCTTAATTCAACCAGAGCATAAATCTTCTAATCTCATTGCTCTGTGGAGTAGTCTGCAAGAAAAAGGATTTCAGCTATTGGGAGACGAACAATTGGTTGAAAATTATCCTGACTATTTGCAATTATCATCAGCTACTGCCTGGTCACAGCCCTACTTCGATAAAATCGTAGCCTTCAAATCCGTAGATAATTTAGACATTGGGATCCAGCAAATTAATCAGCATAGTAGCGGTCATGCGGACTCGATTATCACCGAGTTGTTTATAGAAGCTCAGCAGTTCGCTGCTGCGGTCGAAACTGCCTGCGTCTATGTCAACACTTCACCGCGCTTTCAGCGCTATACCGGCAACCATATTTTCCTGGGCATCGCCAGCCAAAAAAATCACCATCCGGGCTTTATCAGCTTAGAACGGATGATGACAGCCAAACCAATTATTTATCAGTAGCTGGAATGGGTCTGTCTACCCGACGTGGGGGGCTGGTATTGCTGCGCGCTGGACGACTTGAACGGTCATCACTACGACTCTGGCGATCCGATCGCTCACCAGTTGCCCTCGCTCTAGATTCGCTACCGTAAATGTCTAGATATACCGATTGGCCTGCTATTCTAGCCGCCGCCGATATGACAGTTTTGATAGCGTACAAATGACGGCTACTACCATTTAAGAGTTTCTCGCGATCGGCCGGCTGAAAGGCAATCCTCACCCAGACGCGAGCGTGTGCCGGTAGATATTCACAGTTGATTCGCAGTTCCTCTGGTTCATCCAACAAAGGCCGGAGCAAAAAAGCTACCAGCTTGTCATACTGAGGATTCTGGCTGAGGGATTGTTCAGTCATTTAAGTCTTAGCCGCGCACAGTAGGAGGAAGAATATTTGCTTTTTCCAGCAATCTACGCACAGTGTCAGTAGGTTGAGCACCCTGACCGAGGCGAGTTTTGATTCCTTCTTCATTTAAACGCACCTCATGAGTCCGGGGATTATAAAAACCCAACTCCTCTAATGGCCGACCATCTCGCCGGGTAGTACTTTGACAAGCAACCACTCGATAACTGGCTTCCCGTTTCTTGCCTTGTTTCTTCAAACGTATTTTGATCATGTTCTATTCAGCTGTTGCTGGCGCTATTCACAAAGTTCTGATCATATCATACCCCACCAATTCGTTGATTATTTTTGATCAAATAACCCGAATAATTTGACATGGGGCTTTTTAATCTGCTACTTTGATAATTTGTCAACAGTTGGAAACTCCTTTGGAGCTGTCAATT
>CAXTSX010000096.1:0-6879 GCA_964247085.1 uncultured bacterium | reverse complement strand
CGAATGGGTGACTCTTCGGAATCTCAGTCTCTTTAGAGCTGAGAGGATGTCAAATTGGTTGGGTTAATCGCAAATAAATCACAAGGAGATTAGAGTCTCAGTACATTCATTTGTTAAATGTCGATCCAGAACATGTAGTGTAATTTCTACATTCAGTCGTTTGAGGAGACTAATTAGCTTACCTTCGCTAAACCTTTGAAATTCACCATTCATTAGATGAGATACTTCTGGTTGAGATATCTCGAGAAAATCACTGATTTCTCGCTGTTTTAAATTGCGTCTTTTCAATATTTTGACAACTTGGATACCAATTTTCCCTCTAGCAAATAGTTCATCGGCATCATCTAATTTTAGATCGTCAAATACATTGCCACTGCTATCGATCGACCGGGGTTTTACATTCATTGTTTTTCTCTCTCTAAAGCATCTTTATAGCGTTGTTTGATTAGGTCAACATCAGATTGTGGAGTTTTGGTTCCCTGTTTCGATTTTTTCTGAAATGCGTGTAGAGTATAAATTCTTTACTCCGATCTTGACGGCACACACAGCACGATAAGTATCTGTATCATACCGTTTAACAATCTCGTATACGCCACTAGCAGCCCCTTTAAATGGCTTGGCACTCGTTGGCGTTTCTCAAGCTTGCACAAATTGCAGAGCATGGCCCACTGCTGTTTGTAAATCTCAACTGAGATAATAACATCAGCGGGGCTTAACCGTACAAGCAAAGCCGATGATACACGATCGAATCATCAAAGATCACCATCGATTACATTTGCAGAAATCCGACTTCTCAATTAAAGTAATACAACCAGAAGTCCAACTTCTGGTTGTATTATGTGATTTGGGCGATATTTAAAAGGACACTACATTCAAAGAACGCTGCTATGTTGGATTTTGATGCTCTAGTAATTGGGTCAGGTCCCGCTGGGACGATCATTGCGGCGGCTTTGGCCGAGCGGGGCGTAAAAGTTGGCGGACTGACGGCAAGTCCACTGCGGCAAGTCTGGCCAAATACCTATGGCATCTGGCGCGACGAACTCGAAGCTCTGGGATTGACGGAATTATTAGGTCATTGTTGGGAAAATTGTGTATCCTATTTCGGCAAAGGGGAAGTCAATCACGATCGCGCCTATGGTTTATTTGATAAAGTCAAGCTGCAAAACCATCTGCTGACCAAATGCGAAACTGGGGGAGTGGAATGGCACCAAGGCAAGGCCGTAAATATAGAGCACGATCGCGAACGCTCGATCGTCACTACTATGGCGGGTGAAACCATCCGTGCCAGAGTGGTGATCGAGGCCAGCGGCCACGAACCGATGTTTGTCAAGCGACAGCATCAGGGGGCGGTAGCTTTTCAAACTGCTTATGGTATCGTCGGTCATTTTTCTGCTCCCCCCGTTGAGCCTCAGCAATTTGTGCATCAGGATTTTCGCAGCGAGTATCTATCTGCCACCGAACGTGCCACCGAGCCGCCGACCTTTTCATATGGGATGGATTTCGGCGATAATATCTATTTCGTAGAAGAGACATCGCTGGCGATGTCACCCCCAGTAAGTTTCGAGCTGCTAGAACGGCGTTTGCACCAGCGATTGGCCGCACGCGGAATTAAGGTTACAGAAGTCCACGAGGTGGAACGCTGCATCTTTCCGATGACGCTACCCCTACCCGATCTTCACCAACCCGTGGTGGCCTTTGGCGGTGCGGCAAGCATGGTGCACCCCGCTTCGGGTTATATGGTCGGGGCACTGCTGCGCCGCGCTCCTGGCTTGGCCACAGCCATTGCCACCGTACTCCAAGATACCCAAGCCGAGCCAGCCACGATCGCTCGTGCGGCATGGCAAGAGCTATGGAATCCCGATCGCCTCCGCAAATACTATCTCTATCGATTTGGCCTAGAGAAGTTAATGCGCTTCGATGAGGCGCTGTTAAAACAGCATCTCGATACCTTCTTCAGTCTGCCCCAAAGTCAATGGTCGGGATTTTTGGCAGATACGCTATCAACACCAGAACTACTAGCAGCGATGATCCGATTATTTGCCATCGCACCCAATTCTCTGCGCTGGGGTTTGATGCAATTTCCCGGTTGGGAAAGCAATCTCTTCTGGCAATTTATCAGCCTCCAAGCAGCAAAATCGCCGCTAGCTGTTACTTCCAAGTCAGTAACATAGGTTGCTGGCAAACTATCAAAGTGCCAGTCAGTAATCTGCCAACGATCCTTAAACCGGCACAAATAAACCCTTAGTAGCCAACCACTCAGCATTGAACAACCGCGATTGATAGCGGGCACCACCATCACAGAGCACCGTCACGATCGTATGACCCGGCCCCATCTGTTTGGCTAACTGCACCGCTGCTGCGACGTTAATCCCTACGGAGCCACCCATGAACAATCCATCCCGGCGCAACAACTGATAAACCACCTGCAAACATTCTTGGTCATCAATTTGAATGGCATCATCGATCGGCACCCCGGCCAAGTTACCCGTGACCCGACTATTTCCGATACCCTCGGTGATCGAACTACCATTCATGGTCAGTTCACCAGTTTTGACGTAACTGTATAGAGCACTGCCCAAAGGGTCTGCCAAGACATTCTTGACCGCCGGGTTCTTTTCCTTCAGAAACATCGCTACTCCGGCAAAGGTTCCACCGGTACCCGTGGCCGCTACCCAGGCATCCACTTGGCCGTCCGTTTGCGCCCAAATTTCCGCCGCCGTAGTCTCATAGTGGGCTTGGCGATTGGCCAAGTTCTCAAACTGATTTGCCCATACCGCATTGTCCAGCTCTGCCGCCAGTCGTCCCGAGACTTTCACATAGTTTTCAGGATTTTTGTAGGGTACGGCGGGCACGGTTTTCACTTCGGCACCCAGAGTCCGCAGTGCTTCAATCTTTTCGGCAGACTGGGTATCGGGAATCACAATTAAACATTTATAGCCCTTGGCATTACAAATGTGTGCTAGTCCAATCCCGGTATTTCCAGCGGTCCCTTCCACCACCGTCCCACCAGGCTTCAATAATCCTCTGCGTTCGGCATCTTCAATAATGTACAAAGCCGCTCGATCCTTGACCGAACCGCCGGGATTGAGAAACTCCGCTTTACCCAAAATCTCACAGCCGGTTTCATCACTAAAACTATTCAGCCGAATCAGGGGAGTGTTACCGATCGCTTCGATGAAGCCGCGCTTGATATCCATTGGTTACTTAATTTCTCGGGTCGCTGGTCTTTTTCAATTATCCTGCGATCCACGAATGCTGTCTAGGCTGATATCTTAGAGAGAGCAAATAAATCTCCTGAAATTATGCCTAACGAAGATGTTTTGAGTGCGATCGCTGGCGGATTAGCCGTTCTGATTACAATTGGTGCCATGTTGATGATGTTTAGCAATGTCTGGACGACCAAAAAATAAAAAAGGGAAGAGCGATCGCCCTTCCCTTTTGATGGTTAATAAAAATATTTAGTGGAGACGACTATTTCCACTTCTTACCAACAGTTTCAGCCAAATCTACAACCCGTTGGCTGTAACCCCATTCGTTGTCATACCAAGCAATAACCTTAATCATGTCATCGCCCATAACCATGGTGAGGCTAGCATCAATGATTGAAGAAGCGTCACAGCCCTTGTAATCGCTGGAAACTAAAGGAAGGTCATTATATTCCAAAATGCCTTTCATTGGTCCTTCAGCTGCAGTCTTTAGCGCCTGATTTACTTCTTCCGCGAAGGTCTTTTTCTCAACGTTAATAACCAAATCTACAACAGAAACGTTGGGAGTTGGTACCCGCAAAGCAATACCATTCAATTTGCCTTTCAGTTCCGGCAACACCAAGGCAACCGCCTTCGCTGCACCAGTGGAAGTGGGTACAATATTCATTGCTGCTGCTCTAGCACGACGAAGATCACGGTGGGAAGCATCTAACAACCGTTGGTCACCAGTGTAGCTATGGGTGGTGGTCATCGTGCCTTTGATGATGCCAAATTTATCGTTCAAGACTTTAGCAAAGGGTGCTAGACAGTTGGTGGTACAACTGGCATTGCTAATAATGAAATGCTTATCATGATCGTATTGATCATCGTTCACACCAACAACAAATGTTCCGTCATCGTCTTTGCCCGGGGCTGTAATCAAAACTTTCTTAGCACCAGCTTTGATATGCTTGCTAGCGCCTTCTTTGCTAGTAAATACACCAGTCGATTCAATAACTAGATCAATATCCCATTCTTTCCAAGGCAGATTTTCCGGATTACGATCGGAGACGCATTTAATCACTTTGCCATTTACTGTGATGGTATTGTCATCAGCGCTAATATCAGCATTGAACCGACCTAGCATGGTGTCGTACTTAAGTAAGTGAGCATTAGTCCGAGGATCGGACGTATCGTTCAAACCCACAACTTCAATAAAACTCTCTGCTCTGCCAATCCAGCAGCGCATGAAGTTACGTCCAATCCGTCCAAAGCCATTAATAGCAACTCTAATCACAGGTCTGTGCCCTCTGCAGCTTGATAAAATAAATTTAATGTGTCAGAAGATCATATCGCAAACTGTGACCTTCCTTATACCTAAATGAGTAAAAATACTCACTTTTTTCTAAATCCAGACAAAAAATTCACAAAAAATGAGAGCAATTCGACTGAATCGCCCTCACTTTTTTATTCGCTAGACAATACCTATTCTTAGACTATCTGAATATGCCAAAGAGAGTCAACAACGGAGCCAAAGGATTGAAGACGGCACCGATCGAATCACCAACACTCGCTAGACCAGAACGACCGACCACAATCACATCGTTATTACGGAGGGTGGGATTATTCTGCTCGTTAATGCCCTGGGCAAAATCCACTCCAATGGCGCGTTTAGTGACACTACCATTCGGATTGAGACGAATCAAGTCTACACTGCCCTTATTGGCACGAACCTGATCAAAGCTACCCGCTGCCAGCAAGGCTTGATTCAAAGTAGTGTTAGGTGGCAGTTTAATCCGACCGCCGCCTGCTCCGGTACCGCCTTTGGCCACTTCACCCACCACCCCAACTTCGATGGTGGCTGGCGAGAAGGGGGCATTAGCCAAAGTATCTACTTCGCGCGGATTGATGGCAGTTGCTTGCGGAATCAAGATGCGATCGCCTTCTTGAAGCAACAGATCTTGACTGATATCGCCTTGGGTTAACAGGTTCCAAAGATTAACCTTCACCGATTGACCCCGTCCACTCCGATTAAAACGTTGGAGTACTACCTCACGAATATTGGCAGTGGGTTTAATACCACCAGCCGACAATATTGCCTGGGTAACAGTTGGTGGGCTGAGGTTGCTATTGGGGTTATTGACGGAGGTAGCGTTGTTGGCCTCACCCTTCAAGACATAGGTACCAGGGCGATTCACATCTCCGACAATCGCTACTTTGATCGGGTTTTGTACCTGTGGGCCAAAGCTAGAAGATACTAGACGGCGGCTACCAACAGAACCAATCACTGGATCAGATGGTAGGTAAATGGTGTCACCATCTTGCAGAATTAAATCTTGGCGGTAATCGCCCTTGTCTAGCAACCGCACCAAATCAACCCCAATGGTTTGAGAACCACCAGATTTGGTACTACGTTTCACCTTTATTTTGCTGATGTCTGCGGAAGGAGTAGCACCGCCAGCTAATTTCAGAGCTTCAGTTAAAGTTGGCTGGCTCACTCGCCCAGTATTACCATTGGCCGATGCCTCGCCCTTAATGCTGTAGGTACCAGGTTTCGTGACTTCGCCAATAATCGCCACCTTCAAAGCGCTATCTTGGGTCGCGATATTGGAACCAGAAAGCCTAGCAATATCATTGGAGTTAACACTAGTAGCCGTGGGAATGTAGATGGTATCACCATCACGCAGACTGACATCTTGAGTGCCGTCAGCCCCTTGCAATACCCGCAGTAAATTTAGAGTAGCCACTCGACCACGCCGTTGTACTTTCACCCGTCGCAGGTCAGCAGTTTGACTGGCACCCCCAGCTAACTGCACCGCTTGACTCAAGGTCGGGAATTGACGACTGGTACCACCACTTGAAGTCGAGGCTCCACCCGGACCAATTACGCTAGTGCCACCACTGCCATCAATGCTCATGGTGTAAGAACCAGCTCTGTTGACTTCCCCGGCGATCGCTATCTTAATCGGACGAGGACTTACTAGACCCACGGTTACCAAGGGGTTACGGACAAAACGAGCGTATTGATTAGAAAGTAAAGCTGAAGCCTGCGGTAAAGATAAACCGTTCACCAAAACAGTTCCGACCACTGGCAAGTTAATAGTCCCATCGATCAGCACAGGGTATTCGGTACTGTACTCAGGCACATTAAAAACATCGATCCGAATGCGATCGCCTGGTCCTAAAAGATATGAATCTAAACGCCCCTGTTGTCTGGGAGCAGCTTTTTGGCTAGGCTTAGCCTTCGTAGCGGGCTTTTTAGACTTAGCTGGAGCAGCTTCGGCGGTATCGAATGAGGCGACCACGGGCAACACGCTCAAGCTGGATAAAAGTAGCCGAAACATTAATTTGGAAAGCCTAGCAGTATTCATAAGTTTTTAGTTTTTGGAGATGATTTAATCCTAATTATCCTTAGCCACCATTTTACGTGGTTTTAGCCCAATTTATCCTCAGCTTTTTGACGTAAGTCGGCTGAGCTGGTGCAACAAGTCTTGTGAAATGGCCATTGCTTCACACGTTCCTTTTGGAAAGCTCTTGGCTTCATTTATAAACATTATGTGTAAACATTCATAGCATCTATTCATGTAGATATCCAGTACTAACAGCATCTCTTTATTATATTATTACAGCTAGTTTGGCCTAGCAATTCTCATTATGGAAATTATCCACAGATTTTTGATGATCTGAATGGCTG
>CAXTSX010000095.1:0-7058 GCA_964247085.1 uncultured bacterium | reverse complement strand
AGCGGGAGAAAGTGGAGTAGCTTGTTATCATCAACACAGTCTGAGACGTTATTGCCAAATGATCGTAGTATCAAGCCAGGAATATTCCGAGTTATTGGATTGTTGATCCGCAGGTGCGGGAGATTCGGATTTTGACGTTAACCTCAGAAGGTTACCAGGAGAAGATTTATCAAGGTAATGAAAGCTTATCCTTTCAAGGTGAATTACTGCGTTTGACTGCGGAGGAGGTGCTGTCTGCTAGTTAAGCTTGAAATATTGTTTTAGTCGATCGATGAAGTTGAAGCTTCAGCTACTTCCCGAATTTGCTCCCAGTCGATGGCCGCCACCCAAATTTTTTCTTCGCTGGAATACTCTACTACTGCATCGGCCTCCAATTCCTCGCTATAGATTAATAGCTGGCCGCCATCAGTTAACTGAGTTCCTTGACGGCTTAAATCTTCGATCGTCCCAATACAATTAAGTCGCAGACGACCTTGCCCATCGGCATTTTGAAAATCGGCGAAAATTCTAGGATTGGTCATAACTTACTTTCGAATTAAGATGAAAGATGCGATGGATTTGAAATAGTTGGATTAAGGATTTCACTGGCTTGTTCATGATTTAGACCAATCAAAGTAGCGTGACTGGCTTTTCGGCCAGAAGTGCGAACTACATTTCCACCAGCTTGTCTAACCTCACCCACTGTGGTGACACCTATCTGTCCATGAGGAATGTTGTTGGATAGTTCCTCTACAGATAATCCTACTGCACATTCAACAGAGATGCCCACCACACCAGATGGGTGCATCCCGGTACCTCTTAAAATATCTTCTGGGCGATTTTTGCCGCCTCTAATAACCAAGGCATCATCTGGAATTATTCCCGCAGATAATAATGTAACAAAAGACATAAAATCCTCCGTTTAATTTAGTTGTCTTCACAATATCAGAATCATTTATGGCTCTTGCAGTAGCAATCTTGCATCTGGACAGGGAGTGATGGGGCTTATCTGACCCGGATTGCACGTAAGAGTTTTAGAGCTAAGATACATTTAGTAGTGATATGCTGAATATATCTTTTTTGTAGTTAAGTCAGGTTTTTCAAACAGATGGATTTGGAGCAAGACTTAAAGTTCATGCAAATTAGCTCTATTGAAGAATTATCTTTGTTTTAAACGTTACCGCTCTCATTAGAGTTTCTGTACTCGACAGTACAGCCCCATTGCTAGTGTATGTACTCCATTACGTTAATTTTAATTAAGCGAGCGCGGGCTTTATTATTTATTTCATTATATTCATATTAAGTGAATTGTAAAATTTATGTCGCAAGAAACATTCAGTGCTTGGTTCAAAGATACTAAAGGTGATTCACCATTTCCTTATCAACAGGTTTTGGCTGAGTTGGATTGTTTGCCTGATATTCTGAATGTGATGACTGGGGCTGGTAAAACTCTTGCCATCATCATGGCTTGGCTATGGCGCAGCTTGTACCATTCAAATCTTGAAGTTAGAAAAACGACTCCTCGCAAATTAGTAATTGTGTTGCCCATGCGAACTTTAGTAGAGCAAACCTTCGCTGTTGCAGAGAAATGTTTGGCAAAAGCTGGCTTGAGGAAAGAGATCGGTCTTCATCTGTTGATGGGTGGGGCGATCGATAGTGGTTGGGAACTACACCCAGAGCGTAGAGCGATATTAATTGGGACGCAAGACCAGCTATTGAGTCGGGGATTAAATCGTGGCTATGCGATGAGTCCTTTTAAATGGCCAATCCATTATGGGTTGTTGAATAATGACTGCCTGTGGGTGTTTGATGAAGTCCAATTGATGGGTGTGGCACTGAAAACTAGTACTCAGCTCCAGGGATTTCGTGAGAAATTTGGTACTTATGGGATGAGTCAATCTCTGTGGATGAGTGCCACGATGAAGCCGGAGCAACTCATGACGATCGACTTTAGGCACAGAGAGTTGAAAATTCTAGAGTTATCTGATGCAGATCGATCGCATTCAGTTTTACAGCAACGGATTCAGGCAAAAAAGTCTTTAGGTAAAGCGCAGACAATTTTTGATGGTAAAGAGCCAGATTATGCCAAAAAATTAGCTAAGGAAGTAGTCGAGGCTCATCAGGAAGGCAAATTAACACTAGTAGTAGTCAATAAAGTTAGCCGTGCGCGGGCAGTCTACAAAGAAATAAAGAAACTAGTCGGGAATGATTTCCCTGTTGAACTAATCCACTCTAGATTTCGATCGGCAGAACGACAGAAATTAACGGAGATATTACTCGATCCGAAGTCCCTCACTGGTTTTCTAGTTACAACCCAAGCAGTGGAAGCAGGTGTAGATATTTCCGCAGCGGTATTATTTACAGAACTAACTACTTGGTGGTCGTTTGTACAGCGGGTGGGGCGATGTAACCGTTATGGCGAGAACGACTTAGCCAATGTGTTCTGGATCGATATCGATTTGAAAAAGAAGAATATCAGCCGACCATATGAAGAGGAAGATCTCAAAAAATGTCAGCAAGAATTGCTGAAAGCAGAATTGATTGATGTTGGATCTTCTTTATTAGAAGCGGTCAAAGTGGAGCCACCAGATGTTTCTGGTAATTTACTCCGACGGACTGATTTACTCCAATTGTTTGATACTTCGGAAGATTTGGCGGGTCATACGATCGATGTCTCATCCTTTATTCGCGATTCTACTGAAACTGATATCGGTATTGCTTGGCGTGAATGGGAGGGGGATAAACCACAAGAGGAAATGAAGAAAATCGAGCAGATTGAAATTTGTCGAGCTAACCAATTTAGTAAAGAATCTAGTGATTTTCTCAAAGATAAGAAAAGTCTGTGGGTGAGAAACGATCGAACTGGTGAATGGGAACATCCTGAGAATTTGCATTCAGGGATGACGATCTTAGTTCATTGCGATCGAGGTGGTTACGATCCAGTCTTGGGCTTTACTGGAGATCCTAACGATCGACCGTCGCCCGTACAACTAGAGTTGAACGAAGCAGAAGATTCCGATCGAGCCGATCGATGGACTCATCTGGGGGAGTACATTACGATTACCCAACATGCTGAAGATGTGGCTCAAGAAGTTACCAAAATCTGTCAGGAATTAGCTAGTTGGGAATTACCCACACAAGAATTGATTGATAGTGGACGTTGGCACGACCAAGGTAAAGCCCACGAAGCTTTTCAAGAAATGCTAACTCAAAATCGACTAGATAAGAAAAATGGAGAACTATGGGCAAAATCGGATAATCAGAATGGCAAAATGACCCCAGAGCGGCGAGGTTTTCGTCATGAATTAGTTAGTGCTTTGTGTGCTTTAGAAACGGGGCAATCATTTTTACTAGCCTATCTAGTTGCCGCGCATCATGGCAAAGTCCGAATGCAGATTCAGCCGCGTCCTAACGAAAAGCCACCCGCAGGTAAAGATCTACGCTATGCCTTGGGTGTAAGAGATCGAGATTTAATTCCAGCAGTGGATCTAGGTGCGGGCGTAAACACGCCTGAAATCACGATCGATCTCTCTTGTATGGAATTGGGTGGTGGAGAATCTGGGAAGCCCTCCTGGGCGCAGCAAGCCGCTGAGTTATTGGATAAGTATGGGCCATTTAAGTTGGCTTTGCTAGAGAGCATTATTCGGATTGCTGATATCCGAGTTTCTCAGGATTATCAAAAGCAACGGGAGCAGAAAAATGATTAAACTATCTGGTTGCAAGCCTGAACCATTAGCTCACTACCTCAAGGCATTGGGTATATTGCGATTGGTGGTAGAGCAAGGATTAGATCCAAAAGCCAAAGGTTATTGGCATGATAATAGTTTCATTCTCGATACCAGCATTACAGCAGAGCGGTTATTAGACTTCTTTTTGAATGAGTATCAGCCAACTCCAATTATTTCGCCGTGGAATGGTGGAAGTGGATTCTATGAGCAAACTGGCAACAAACGGAAGATTCTCAATAATATTGCAAATTCCACCCATCAGCGGTTTAGAGGCTATCGAGATTCGATCGAAACTGGCGATCGAGTTATTCGTGAACTGGGGGTGACGAAAGAACTAATCCAAAAAGATAAAACTAAAAAGCCAATCTTGGTCATGAAACTCAGGGAAGAATTATCCGATCTAGCCCTAGCTTGGCTCGATACGGCGGCTTGTCTGACTGGTGATGAACTAAAACACGCACCATTATTGGGTACAGGCGGTAATGATGGGAACTTGGAATTTAGTAAAGTTTTCATGGAGCAGATCCAAACCGTTCTAGATTGTGCCACTGGTGAACCGATGACGATCGCCACCGATTTACTCAAAGCTGCTTTATTTGATGACGTAATTTCCCAGCTCAAATTTAGCGGTGCCAGTGGTCAGTTTAATCCTTGGGCTGGTGGGGGTTATAACGCAGCACCTGGATTTGATGGCGATAGCCGCACAAATCCTTGGGATTATATTTTGATGCTGGAAGGCTCACTGCTGTTTGTCTCCGGTGTCACTCGGAAGTATGAGAACCAAAAGGGAGAGTTTGTTTATCCGTTTACAGTCCGTCCCTCAAAATCAGGCTATGGGAGTGCGACAGATACAGATGCCGATCGCGGCGAACTCTGGACACCACTGTGGGGCAAGTCAGCCGCATTGCCAGAGCTAAAAATGCTATTTAGCGAAGGTCGGGTCAAAGTTCAGCGGAACTCTGGATCTATTCAAGCAGCCAGAACAGCCAGAGATGCGGTAGATTTTGCCCTAGCACTGTCTCAACAGGGAACCAGGCGTGGGATTACTGAATTTGTCCGCTACGGCTTTCAGGAGCGAAATGGACTATCTTATCTAGCTGTTCCCCTCGGTCGGTTTCAACCTAAAACTAATCCTCAAGCTGATTTGCTAGGTGAGATCGATCGATATCGAGAAAATTTGCGCCGAGTAGCTCAAGGGAAAAATTGTCCTAGTTCGATTCAACAGGTTTATCGTCAACTAGACAAAACTATTATTGAGTTTGCAGATGGGAAGAGAGCATTATTAGATGTGTTAATTACTCTGGGGGCTATTGAGCAAGCTTTGAGCAAATCTCGAAGTTCGCTCTGGGATGAGAATTTTTCCCGATGGAGCATTCAACCTTTGTATTCATTATCTTCAAAATGGGTGAGTGAATGTAATGATAATTCGGCAGAATTTCGGCTGGCTCTCTCTTTAGCTAGTAGGCAAAGCATTACCAGTAGACAACTGCGCCAGCGATTAGTCTACGTGCGAGTAGTTATGCGAGTTGAGAAAGGGGTAGAAAAAACAGAAATTAAATGGTTGCCACCAATACAGGAAGATCGGGTATCAACCTGGCAACAAGGAAGTCTCAGAGGAAATCTTGTGAGGTGGTTGCAGCGCGAAAGGATTGAAGATGATCGGCAGTTAAAAGATAGTGAGGCAAAAGGGGCAAATATTGAAGCGAAAGATCGATACACTTACTTTGCCAATCTATCCGATATCAACCAATGGATATTAGGAAATATTGATGAAGATCGAGTAGAAGCGATCGCGCGTGGATTATCGCTAACTAAAATCGATCGGGAATGTACACAGGAAATTCTTTCTCCAGGCACTAATAGTTTTGATTTTATACCGATCGCTTATGGCATCTTGAAACTAGTTCATCATCGCAAGATTCATAGCAAGGAAATCGAACTTAAAAAAGAACCATCGCTACTTCCATTACTTGCTGCTGGGGATAGCATTCGAGCCACCCAGCTAGCAATTCGACGATTGAAAATTAGTGGATTACCACCACTGATAGCCAATCCGATCGACGATCCACAGATCGAAAGAATTGCTGCTGCATTGGCTTTTCCGATCGGCAATTACAGCGTCGATAAGCTAATTTACAAATTCTGCCACCAACCCGAACAAAATTTAGAGGATAAATCATGATTGACTTTCAGAAGCTCAAACAAAGTCCCCGCTTATTACTAAGCGTTCAATTACAACCAGTTCAAGGTACGAGATTTCAACCAACCGGATTTCCCGATCTAGGCGCGGCGGTATATCAACTCCCCAACTCTTCTACCAGAATGCTATTGCTAGAATCTGCACAAAGCGTTGCTAATCGGCTAGAAATGACGATTTGGGACGAAATCAATCAAGATTTAATTCCAGCTTTACAGGGTCTTCCCTATGTCGTCGTCAGGCAGAAAGACAATCAAAAAGTACTGACAAATTCATTGCTCGAAGCCCATCGGCTTAACTCTTTCTATATCCTTGAAGGTAAGGATAAAAGTTTCCTCAATACTCTAATTAAGGAATTGGCAATTCCAGCGGAAGGGGCAGTAGACTTTCACCAGTTAGCGGTTGTATTAGCTAAATATGATTTCAATAGTCTTCTCCACGGTATCTTTCTAGCCAAAAAAGAAATCGCTGGCGGACGCTTTAAGTTATCACGGGCACTAGCTGGTTTTATTGAAGCCAAGAATGTCGAAACTGTCGCTTCGGGTGGAGTGAAGAACGATCGAGTAAATACTTCTGCTGATGCTAAAAAAGGTGGCGGTAATATTCCCTATCATCGAGATGAATATACCGCCGAAGAAATTACGGCTTACTTTAGCCTAGACTTACGCCAAATTTGTGGATATCGCCTTGATAATGAGGTAGAGGATTTAATAATTGCGATCGCTCTGTACAAAATCCGCGCTTTCTTAGATACAGGATTGCGGCTGAGAACTTCCTGCGATCTAGAATGCGTATCTGCGCCGATCGTCAAAAAACCAAATGATTTTCAATTACCAACACTGGATGAATTAACCAAGTTACTCCCAGGTTTAGTCAAAAAATGTAGCTCGGTATTTGCCAATCCAGCTATCACCGAAGTTGAATATGATGCAGTGCCCAAAGAAGATGTAGATAAAAATAAACCTACCCAAGATGGTGAAGCACCAAAAGATGGAGGAGATAAATGATTGGGATCTCAATTCAATTTTTGACTGGACGTTATCACGCTACACCGTGGGATAAGCAGGTAAATGAAGGCGCTGTAGAATGGCCACCTTCGCCGTGGCGAATCATGCGGGCGTTAATTTCTGCCTACTATCGATCGCCAGCACCAC
>CAXTSX010000094.1:0-7271 GCA_964247085.1 uncultured bacterium | reverse complement strand
GACTTGGTTGAAGGCTGGCAGCTGGCTACCCAAACTTAGCGGGAAAAGTCAGATTACTGATGACGAACTCACATTAGCTGAATCTGGCGCGATTATTGAATATTTAATCGAGCGGTATGGGGATGGAAGATTTGCGCCCCCTCTGGATGTACCGGAGCGATTGCGGTATCGATATTGGTTGCATTATGCCGAGGGTTCCTTGATGCCGCCACTACTAATTAAGTTAGTTTTCGACCAAATGCAAGAGAAATCGCCGTTCTTTTTACGTCCAGTTGTCAGCGCGATTTCCCAACCAGTTAGAAACTCTTTTATCGAACCGCAAATTACCACGCATTTGGATTATTTAGAGTCGGAACTCAAAGATTATCCTTGGTTTGTTGGTAATGAATTTACCGCCGCCGATATCCAGATGAGCTTTCCATTAGAAGCTGCTGCGGAGCGGGCTGGTTTAGATGCTAGCCGTCCGAAATTGATGGCATGGCTCGATCGAATCCATACCCGTCCCGCTTATCAACGGGCTGTCAAACGCGGTGCAGAAATTGAATCTCCTTGAAACACTGCCTCTGTGCAGGCAGCAGCAGAGCGGACGCTCATGGAAAAAAAGTGAGTCACATCAGCAGGTTTGGCAACATTTTCCAGTGTGGTTTCGCACTCTGCCGAAACGTGATGTTATTTTAAGCAAAAGTAATCCCTGCCTACTTTTAAATAAATTACTGGCTACCAAATTCCAAAAACTCCCAAGCATTGACTAGCAAGCATTAGATCCGTGATACTGTTGTTACAAACATCATTGGAACTTCGGACTGTCCAGTTACAAAGAATAACTTTTGGACGTTATTAAATTCTTGATCCTAAGTAGTTGTTTGTACTAGCGGTACTTTTAAGTCTTGTACTGCTGGGCCGTGCAGCACCACACCAGCGCAACCAAATCGAGAACCATGGCAAGGGCAGTCCCAGCTTTTCTCGGCACTATTCCATGCCAGGATGCAGCCCAAGTGGGGACACACTGCCGAAACAGTATGAATCGCTCCTTGGTCATCCCGGTAAGCGGCGATCTTTTTGCCATCAATTGTCACCAACTTCCCTTCGCCGGAGACTACTTCAGAAAGCGCGGCCGTGCCAAGTCCTTTAAACCGATCGCCTAGCCAGTGCATACCCACGCTGATAGTTTGTTTGATGCCCTCCGAAGTCGCAAAGGGTGTCGCCCGTGTCGCATCATACAATGCTGCCCAAGGGTTATCGATGCCTAGAATCATGTCGGAGAGCAACATTCCAGATAGTGTACCATTGGTCATGCCCCACAGACTAAATCCGGTTGCTACGTAGAGATGATGACTGAAAGGGGTGAGCTTGCCGATGTAAGGTAACTTGTCAAATGACACCATATCTTGAGTTGACCACCGGTAGTCCAACTTGTCTAGGCCAAAACGTTCTCTAGCAAAATCTTCTACTTTTTGGTATTGCTCTTCTGTCTGAGAAACTTCGCCTACCTTGTGCCCACCACCGCCGACGAGTAACAATAATCCATCGGGGTCGGGAGTAGTCCGAATGGAGAAATATCCTTCCCCACTACCAATAAACATGCCCTCTGGGGCTTGTTCTGGGTCAACACGTGCGCCGACGATGTAGGAACGTTTGGGGTAGGTTTTAGCGAAAAAGAGTCCGCTGTCCAGAATGGGTAAGTGGGTAGTGATCACTACTTTTTGGGCGGTGACCACACTTCGATCAGTAATAATGCGGCAGGTCTGGGCTTCTTCAACATTCAAAACCCGGGTGTCTTCAAATACATAGCTACCGTCACCTGTTAAGCACTTAGCCAAGTGTAGTAAGTATTTGCGAGGATGAAATTGCGCTTGGTGACTGAATTGGACTGCGCCAGCGATCGGAAAGGGTAAAGAAGTCTGCCGCACAAAAGAGGCCGGTAGACCTAACTGCAGGGCGGCAGTCGCCTCTTCTTCGATTTGTTTGAGGCCAAATTCTGATTCAGTAAAAGTGTAAGCATGCTGGCGACTGAAATCGCAGTCAATATGCTCGTCTTCTACAAATTTGGCTACTCGTTCTAAAGCGGCCTGATTAGACTCTGCATAGATTTTTGCTTTGTTGATGCCTAAATCGCGGAGCAAATCGGCGTAAATCAATTGATGCAGGGAGGTGACTTTGGCGGTAGTGTGACCGCTGACCCCGGCTACTATTTTTTTAGATTCAATGACAGCGACAGTTTTACCAGCTTGTTTAAGAAGGATGGCTGCGGTTATTCCAGCAATTCCACCACCAACGATCGCCACATCGACATTTACATCACTGCTCAGAGTTGGAAAGTTAGATGCGGAGGTAGAGTCAATCCAATAGGAAATAGGTTTACCAGTCAGTGAATTCATAATCATCTCGAAGTGTTTTAGTGGTTATTTAGTTGTTGCTAGTTAGAGAAGAAGATGAGTTCAACTTTTTTTCGGCAAAATAGTTATTAAGAAAAGTGCTGGCAAACGATAAAACTACTGGCCCTAAAAGAAAAGCGAGTAAGCCACTCACGACGAAGCCAGGGACAAATAAAGAGGCTAACCAAAAACATAAGCCATTAACTATTAGTGAAAATAGGCCAAGGGTCAAGAAATTAATTGGTAGTGATAACACCGATAGTACCGGTCGGATTATAGAATTGACTAGTCCGACAGCGGCAGCAGCTAGTAACGCTGCGGGGAAATTAGCAATATCTACTCCGGGTACAGCTAAATCGACTACTAGTAAACCCAAGGCGGTGGCTAAGGTGGTAACGAGATATCCAATAATGTTGTTATTCATGTCTTAAATCTGGTAAACGACTGAAAAAGAGTGAGCATTATTTAGGAATGCCAGTTTTATTTGTAAGGCGATCGATCGAGGTCTTGACTTCGCTTAACGATCGCCCAAACGGCGTGAATACTGCCGGGAACCCAGCCCAGTAAGGTCAGTCCAATATTAATAAATAATGTTGAGCTAACCCCAAAGGTGAGAAAGACTCCGACGGGAGGCACTAAAATGCCTAGCACTATGTGTAGTAATTTCATTATTTTCAATCCATTACTTGAATATTGGGATAAGCTTTGAGCAATCACCCACACGGTGCAGGTGATTGAATATTTAGCTCTTGGTGACGGTACGCCACCATTCTTTAAATTGCTGCTTGATAGCTTGCTCTTTACGGGCTGCTGCTGAGCCAGCTTGGGCAAATTGGCAGTCAGTTTCTTTTTGTTTTTGGTCTAGTGGAATGGTGCCACTACTCTGGGCTTCAGACTTGGCCTTTTGATACCAGTCTTGCGTACCATTCATTTTTTGCTTGATGTCAGCGTAGCGTTGGCCATAGCGCGCGGCCAAATCATGGTCGAGCTGAAAAGCTTGCGCTTTGAGGCGAATATATTGCCGATGTAGCAATGCCGACAGATCGAGAGTTAAGATCATTTGCTTTTCCTCAACTATTCAATGGTCTAAAGTTTCCAAAAGTTACTCGCCTTACTGCACTAAATCTCGATCAGCTACCATGGTTCTGGGAGGACGGCAGCCAGCGGCAGCACCAATTAGAGAAGCAACTAATCCCAGGAGAGAACCTACTACAAACGATCCGCTAACTTTGAACTTAAAGATTGGCCCGGTGATTGCCCAAATAACAATCACCGTGACGGCCGAAATCGATGCTATGGGCGAACCGACAGCTTCAGAAGTCTGGCGAGCAAGTTTATAAAATAAACCTTTGGATGGGGACTGTTTTTTCATGGGATTAGGCTTTCTTAGCCTGAAAGATTGGAAACTTAGCCATTCTTCATTTTATTAAGTGCTTTTTCAGTTTGCTTGACTACCGGTAATTTACGGTCGTTAGAACGATTCATTTTGCTTTGGTCAGCAGCATCACCTTGTACTTCATTCAGTGCGCCTTTAGAGCGTTCTTCAATGGTTTTGAGGGATGTTGCGGGGGAATCGATCGCCTGTTCCGCTTTCTTTTCAATCTGGTCTAGTTGCACGGTGCCTTTGCTAGGAGCACTCTTGCTATCTAGCTGCACCATTCCTGGCTGTGAAACGTTTTCAGCGGTTTTTGCGGTACAGGCACTGGTAAAAACTAGTACAGCAGACAGCAAAATGGGTAACAACAATTGGGTGGGGCGCAGATAAGATAACAATGCAGAAATATATTTCATGTCAAGATCCTCAAAATTAATATTAGGGTTGAAATTACGAAAGAGCAAAATTATCACTATGCTTTAGAGATTGCTGCGGAACAGGAAGCTATAAAGAAAAATAGCAATAATGGCACCAAGCACCGCAATAAATACTCCAGGAATGCTTAAACCAGGAGCGGTTAATTGCAAAGTTCCAGTTTGCATAAAAGTGTGCAAGCTACCACCGACAAAGGCACCGACGACGCCTAAGACCATGGTTGACAGCCAGCTACCACCTTGCCGACCTGGCACAATCGCTTTAGCGATCGCCCCGGCCAACAAACCTAAAACTATCCAAGCAATGATGTTCATAATTAATTCCTCGTAATTTAGTGATTCTAGTAACGTATCAGCCCAGTTCTGATCAAACTTCCAGAAGTAACGGGGGTGAAAGTTTATCTGATATCAGATGCGGTTCAGCTATCAATGATTCCTGCCCAAATTTATTTCTAGTTTCGGCAGCTAGCAATACTTCTGACCAGCAATTGGTAATTACTAACTGGATGTGATTGAGTTGATCTGGGGAAGAAAAAGATCGACGTTTTGATTTTAATTTATTCATTCATTCTTTAAACCTTATTTTTTCCTGCTATGAGTGTTTATCTCAGCTCGGATTTTATTAACGACCGGATGATATTATCTTTAACCATCAGTTGTCGAAACACCTCAATCAAGAATTCTTGAGCCTGGTCTGAACTTAATTGTGTAACCTGATGCTCGTATTGTTTTAGAGAAAATTGTTGTTCTAGACTAAGTTCTAATGATGATATGTTCATGGTCTGTCTCCTTAGCTATTAGCTATTAACGAGAAGCAATTTCACGGAGTTACGATAGCTTTGACTATGACGCTATCTACCTTTTTGATTTCTATGGATAATGGTTTAATTTTTCCGAGTTTCTCTTAATTGGAAATCACCACCCATTCTATTCAACTATTCCTGTGCTGGGGTGTCAGCTGCCAGCGATGGCAACTTTCTTGGCAGTTTCTCTACATTCATAACTATTACTATCGATGTTGCCAACATCCATGGCTTTTTTGTTACCTTAAGCATAGGGAAATTGGTCAATAAATAAATCTACTGAATGGTTTATTTACTGCTCTATCGATCGACATAAACGCTATCATTATTGCTACGAAGTTTCTCTCTCTATTGATAGAGGGGTTGACTCTAGCCTAGACTTACTGGCAACTATGGTTAGTCTTCACCGAACCCTGTCTTTAATATTGGGGTGGTAATCTTGGCAGTTGATCGATTGTTTCGTGAGAACAGTTGATGGATGGAGAGCACATTTTAGGTGTGAATCATCACCAATGTATTGACAGCGATGGCAAGGAGTCACCTCGTCTGGTTTGATTCCAAATAAATGTAGTCGGCGCTTTGAGAAGCGATCATAAATAATTAGGGTCGTGCATCAAATTATTGTGGAATAAGTTGCTAAATCATTCCAAGACCAAGGTTCAGTAGTTAAATTAGCTCTTTGAGCTGCGGTTGTTTGAAATCCAGTTGAAATAACTAACTAGGAGTCTTGTTGTTACCTTGCTTTGCTCCCATAGCTTGCCAAATTTATTCTGTCTACGATGCCACCGGCCTGTTTGCTGTTGCACAATGCCATTAGTCCTTTCTAGCCGTTGAGTCTTATTTTTGCCAATGTAGTGAATGATTTCAGGCGGTAAAACCCTTTCATATCCACCCCAATCATCAGTATTCCATTTTTTACAATCCGTTTTCCCTTCAGTAGTGACGATTAACGTTGATGTTCATTGGGGATTCCGCCATGCTTGTATGTCTTGTCATGGTCGCAGAGTTTACATTCCATAGTTTTAGTAAGGTGATTATTTGATTCTTATTATAGCAAGTCAACATTACTCTGATGTATAACCACTATTTTCATCTTATCTAGCTTTTAACAGTAAACCTCAGTCCCAGAATGCTTATCAGTAGGAACTGATGCTAAGCCTCAAATATGTCTATTGATTAACTAGCTACTGACTAAAATATGTATCTAAATGCCACTGATTTTGCAGTAATGCTGATAAGTGAGCAACTGTCACACCGGTCAAGTCAGACACAGCTAGATCGGCAGCAGAAAAATCCTGACCCGATGTTGTGGCTCCTGGAGTGGTGATCGTGGTAATACCAGCGGTCTGGGCGGCAGCCATGCTCACCGGAGTATCCTCGATCGCTACCACTTGGTCAGCAGTTAAACCCAATTGTTGGAGACAATAGATATAAGCATCTGGAGCTGGTTTGGGATGAACAATTTTGTCGATCGTTACAATTGTTTTAAATCGATCGAATGGTAATAAACCAGAAAGTGCTGAACTAATTCTATTAACATTGTCACGGGAAGTTGACGTACAAAATGCAGTGTCAACTCCTTCTTCACGGCAGGCTTCGACTAGCTCGGCGACACCGGGGCGGGGGTGCAGCGGAATGTTTTCGAGCATAGCTACATAATGTTCGGTCTTAGATTTGTGCAGTTCTGCAATCTTGGTATCGGTAACGCCCTGACGCTGGGGATCGGCATCTCGATAAGCCCGAATACGGTTCTGACCGCCATTGATCTGGAGGAGATTACGGTAGGCTTTGTCATCCCAATTCCAGTCTAGCCCAGCAGCAGCGAAGGCGGCATTAAAGGCTTGACGCTGGATATCGGATGTTTCGGCAATGCTGCCGATCGCTCCAAAAATTACTGCTTTGAGTTGAGACATAGTTACTCCTGATAGAGGATAGAAATTTATTTGTTTGTCTTGTTGCTGTTTTGAAGATCGGCAGCACTTTTTTTTGCAACGTCTGGATACATTGCAGCAAAGTCTTTGATAGCTTCTACAGATTGTTTGCCAATTCTTTTTATTCTTTCTTTGGGTTTACCTTCCGTTTCGCGAGCTTGCTGCTTCCACTCTGATGTTGTTTTGGGTCTTTGATCTCTATCCTGATGAATCATTCCACTTAGCTTATTAATTGCTGATTTATGACTAAGGTCTGGATCAACATTGCTTATTAGTAATAAAAAGCTTACCAAAATTGTTGATATAAACTGCCTTATCTGTAGTCTATTGAATAAAGAGCTAAATTTAGGCAT
>CAXTSX010000093.1:0-7286 GCA_964247085.1 uncultured bacterium | reverse complement strand
AAAACACATTTTCGCTTTAGTTCCAGCGTCTATTTCTTGAGTGGGAAGGGAGTAATGGTTACTATTTGGCATGTTAATTCTAAACTGTGAGGATTTCGTGAGGTCGATATTTCCCTGAAAATTTGAATTGCTGTAATAATACAAAAAATGTCGTTTTGAGGAATTGAATCGGCATGATGCCAACAATCTTGACCTATACGATCGGCACCTTAGCTGCTCTATTTCCCATTGCCAACCCGATCGGAGCCGTACCAATCTTTTATAGTCTGACGGCCAAAGATACCCGCAGTGAACGTCGGTATCAAGCCCGCCGGACAGCGGTTAATGTAATTCTGATTCTGGCGGTATTTTTGATTGGTGGTCGCACGATTCTGGAGTTTTTTGGTATTTCTTTGAACGTTCTGCGCATTGCTGGGGGTTTATTGGTGGCTAATGCTGCTTGGGAAATGGTAACTAGCCGTCAACGATTGACGGACTCTGAGCAGCAAGCTGGTTCAGAGAAAGAGGATATCTCATTTACCCCCATGGCTATTCCCTTGATTGCTGGCCCTGGATCGATCGGGGTGACGATCGGGTTAGCGACTAGATTGAACCAATGGAGTGATTATCTAGGTTGTCTGATTGGGATTGTGTTGTTCGGTGGTTTGCTCTACGTTTGTTTGATTCTGGGGGAGTCGCTGCTGTCAATCTTGGGTCGCAATGGTCTGGGGGCTTTGAATCGAGTGTTAGGATTTTTTATCTTAGCGATCGCGGTGCAATTAATAGCGGATGGCACCATATCGCTATTTCAAACAGCGGCTCCCCATCTTTTTAAGTAGAAAAACTAAGTTTTGATCGAAAAGTCATCCAATCTTGGATGTTTGCGGCCTTGAGCACCGGTTCGGCTTGATCGATCTCATCACTAGTTCCTTTAAGTATCACCAAGTATTTTCCCTGCGCTAACAGGTTACTATAGTGCGCAGCTTGCTGTTCTGAAATATCAAAACCATGGCCACCACCAAGGATGCCACCGGATACTGCTCCATAAAAAGCTCCAGCGGCGATGCCTACTAATACGACAGCTCCGCTAAATGCAGAAAATGCCAGGGTTGTTAGCCCGGCGACTACGCCGCCGACGACGCTACCCAGTGCTCCGGCATCTACCGCACCATGTTCGATGCGATCGACTGTGTTACCCCAGCTAAACTCTTCTTCAGACTGGATAATGGGTGCTGTTGAGTTTTTCAATACGTCAGATTTTTCATCAAAATGCTGGGCAACAATCGAAATATTACTTAGAGGGAAACCAGTAGCTTGCAGTTGACCAAGCGCTGCCTCTATCTGTTGAATATTGGAAAATGCACCTACTGCATTGCTGTGTTCTGATGATTTGCGTTCTAATAACATGCTATATTTCCTGCCCTGAAAAGTACTATCGAATCTTGGTCATAGTCTCTGTAAAACGATCGTGGTGGTTCTGCGGAGTAGCGCAAACACTATAAAGCATCGACTTTTCCAGCTAACTCAATATCTAAAGTGCTGATGCCACCGACATCATGAGTTGCTAGATCAATAGTTACACTATTGTAAACATTGAATAGTTCAGGATGGTGGTTCATCTTCTCGGCAACCATCGCCACTTTGGTCATGAAGGCAAAAGCAGCAACAAAATCTTTGAACTGGAAAACTCTATTCAACTTATCATTAACTACTTTCCACTCCGGTAGTTTGATTAGTGCCATGGCAATTTCTTGGGTTGTCATTTTTTCTTTAGACATAACTTTAGACATAAAAATATTTAAGTTCAGGGTAAGAATTTTGAACTGGCTGAACACTCCATCCGCATCCTATCAACTGTCAGCGCAAACAAATATCTATCAATAGAGTGAGTTCATAAAGTCAATAGATAGAGAGTTTCACGAACAACAAAAAGTTAATCTTAAAACTACTTAGATGAATCTAGTGAAAATCTTGGTGAATCAACCTTTTAATAACATTAATATCGAGAAAATAAAGCATGAAAAAAATAATCTTACTTTCACTGGTATGTACTGGGTTAGTCGTAACACCTTTCGGAGCCAATGCCTTAGATGCCCAAAAAACCAGCGAGAACCTTGCTGAAACGACTAATGGACTGTTAGCTCAATATCGTCAGAACCACAATCGTCAGTTTTCTGTTTATTATCGCAAATATCGCGAGCGGCAATGGACTCTAGAGGGCTACCATACCAATCGTCGTGATGCTGAACGTGCTGCCAACAGACTGCAAAGACGTGGTTTTAGAACCTATGTGCAAGTTAGTCGAGAAATCAATCGTGGTATGGGTCGTAATCGCTAAAGTAAGCGTAGCTATTCCTAGTAGAAAAAGGTGACGTTTCTCTGCTGGGAAGCTTTCCTCCAAATTTGAGGTGGCCGTGTTGAGTATCAGCTTAAATTTAAAGAAAGGGATCGATTCGGCCAAGCAGACGCTGCACGATCGACTGGGAACGAACAAGTGGTTAATGTGGTCACTAGTGGCAATCTCACTCACTGGGATTGGTAGTTATATTGCTTATCACCAATTGGTAACAGTGCCCCAGCAGCGGGCGCAGCGCAAGATTCAGACGGCAGCAGTCCATCGGGGTAATCTAACGATTTTGGTATCAGCCAACGGCACAGTGCAACCGGAAAGTTCAGTCAATGTTAGTCCGAAAACTTCTGGCGTTTTGAAACGGCTGTTGGTCAAAGAAGGCGACTTTGTACAGTCTGGGCAGGTAGTTGCTTATATGGATAACTCTAATATTCAAGGGCAGTATCTCCAATCTAAAGGAAACCTGGCGGCGGCTCAAGCAAATTTGAATAAAGTAGTTGCGGGCAATCGATCGCAAGATATTGCTCAAGCTCAAGCCCAGGTAGATGGAGCCAATGCTAGTTTGCGTAAACTAGTCGCGGGCAATCGATCGCAAGATATTGCTGGAGCTACAGCCAACCTGAATAAACTGCAGGCGACTAACCGGCAAGCAGCCGGAGATCTGCGCCGCAACCAACAATTACAAACAGCGGGCGCAATTTCTCAACAAGCATTGAGTCTGGCTCGATCGACTAGTGATGGTACCCAAGCGCAAGTAGAGCAAGCCCAGCAATCCTTAAATCTACTCAAAGTTGGCTCCCGGCCTGAAGATATCGTCCAAGCCAAAAGCGTTCTTCAACAACATCAAGCAGCGTTGAATTTACTCAAAGCGGGGTCACGACCAGAAGATATTGCCCAGGCTCGTGCCGAAGTAGTGGCTGCTCAAGGTGCGGTAGTGATCGCCCAACGTAATATTGACGATACTGTCATTCGCGCCCCCTTCGCCGGGATTATCGCCCGTAAATATGCCGATCCCGGGGCGTTTGTGACTCCTACAACGGCAGGTAGCGCGGTGACTTCGGCCACCTCATCTTCGATTCTGGCTCTAGCATCCACCAATGAAATTGTGGCACAGGTAGCCGAAGCGAGTATTTCCCAAATCCGCGTCGGGCAGGTAGCAGTAATTAAGGTGGATGCTTATTCTGGCAAAACCTTTGCGGGCAAGGTGACACAAGTTGCTACCCAGTCTTTGGTGCAGCAAAATGTGACCAGTTTTGAAGTAAAAGTAGCGGTAGCCGACTCGCAAAGATTGCTCCATCAAGGGATGAATGTGTCGATCGATTTTAAAGCTGGTGAATTAAACCAGGTGCTAGTTGTGCCGACGGCGGCGATCGTTCAACAGAAAGCAGTTCAGGGTGTATTTGTAGCGAAAACAGGTGGCGATCCGGTGTTTGTGCCGATCGTGGTGGGGACGACCGTAAATGATAAGACTGAAGTTAAGTCTGGTTTAACTGGCAATGAGCGGGTTCTACTCAGCTTTCCCGCCGGAACTCGCAAAGCTTCTTCAGGTTTTAATTAGCTCGCTCCTCCTATGAAAACAAAATATCCGCCCAAATCACTGCTGCGTCCGTCTCGCCGTCACAAACGCAAAATCTCGCTGCTGGAAATATTCTTGATGGCAGTCGAAACCCTGTGGAGTAACAAAATTCGCAGCGGCTTAACCATGCTGGGCGTAATTATTGGGATATCCTCTGTAATTGCGATTACCTCGATCGGTCAAGGCGTACAAAGAGCTACTGAGTTGAGAATTGAGGCCTTAGGTACCAATATCCTTCAGGTGTCAGCAGCAGCAGCTAGAACGGGCGGCATCAGTCAGGGGGCTGGTTCTGCTAGTACGCTGACCTGGGAAGATGCTCAGGCGATCGCCAAACAAGTCCCTGCTGCGACAGCGGTGTCAGCGTTCTTATACCGTCCAAGTGTTCAGGTGGTGCGGGGTAATGTCAACATTTCGATCACTGCCATCGGCACGGATTTAAACTTTCCAGCGGTCAGAAATGTCAAGCCGCAATTAGGGACATTTTTTCAGCAGCAGGATTTAGATATAGCCAAAGCAGTGGTGGTAATTGGTGCCAAAATTCGGGACGATTTGTTTGCTCCCTCCGAAACGGCGATCGGTAGCGATATTCGGATTCAGGGCAAACGTTATCGCGTGGTGGGGGTGATGGAGCGGAAAGGGGCTGTCGGGTTGCAAGATATGAATAATGTGGTGTATTTACCACTGACTAATATGTCTGCCGAGATTGTTGGTAACAATGCCCTCACAGGTGTGGCGATTAATGGCTTTTGGCTCAAATCGAGTAATCCCGACCAACTTGAGGCAGCGGAATTTCAGGTGGCAAATGTGCTGCGGCTGCGCCATAATATTCGCCCACCCAAAGAGGATGATTTCACTGTCACTAATGAAGTAGATCTGATTAAGACTTTCACGAATATTATGGGATTGTTGACGATGATGGTGACGGCGATCGCTGGAATTTCCCTCGTCGTTGGGGGGATTGGGATTGCGAATATTATGCTGGTTTCGGTAATGGAACGGACGCGGGAAATCGGGCTGAGAAAAGCAGTTGGAGCAACCAGCGGCGCAATTCTAAATCAATTTTTGATGGAATCGATCGTGATTTCGAGTATTGGTGGTGGCATTGGGATCGGGTTGGGTATAGCTATTGCTTTCACCGCTGCGATAGTGTTTAAATTTCCCTTTGTGGTGTCTCTATTGTCGGTGGTGCTAGGTTTTGTTATTTCGCTGATTGTTGGGGTGCTAGCAGGCGGCATTCCTGCCCGTAATGCGGCTAAATTAGACCCGATCTTGGCACTACATGGGGATTGATTATGGCAAGTATGATTTCACTCAAAGATATTACTAAAACCTATCACTTAGAATCCCTCGATGTCCCAGTCCTCAAACGCGTGAATTTGTCGATCGAACAAGGTGAATATGTGGCGATTATGGGGGCTTCTGGTTCAGGCAAATCGACTTTAATGAATATTATTGGTTGTCTCGACAGACCCAGCAGCGGACAGTATTTTTTAGCGGGGCAAGATTTAACCACGCTGGATGATGATGAACTTGCCGATATTCGCAATCAATATATTGGATTTGTCTTTCAACAGTTCAACCTGTTGCCAAAGCTCACATCTCTCTCGAATGTGATGCTACCGATGATTTATGCCGATGTCGATAAGTCCCAACGAATCGAACAAGCGACAGCAGCATTAGTCCAAGTTGGTTTGAGCGATCGCATCCAGAACCGTCCCAATCAGCTTTCCGGCGGACAACAACAGCGGGTCGCGATCGCTCGGGCTTTAGTCAATCATCCTGCCTTAGTTCTAGCCGATGAACCCACTGGCGCATTAGATTCTACGACATCTTCAGAAATCATGGATTTGCTTACTGAGCTGAATCAACAAGGTACGACCATTGCGATCGTCACCCATGATGCTAACGTCGCTGCCAGAACAAAACGAATAATTAGGATGCTAGATGGCGTGATTATCGAGTAAGAGTAATAGTGGCAAGACTTGATGATATAGATTTAACTACAAATAAAATCTGTATTTCGTCATCTTCACAAGATACTCACTTTTTAGGTGTATTCTCAAGCCAATATCTAAAAAAACGTTGCTAAGTGAAATACAGATTTCTGCAACATTCCAGAAAAAATAAAATAATTTTTCAAGGGATATATAATTCATGAAATGGCGACAATTGATCTTGGCTTTTGTAGCCACTATTTGCTTGACGTTTGCCGGAAGTGCCTTAGCGCAGACCGATATTAATATCAATAATACCAATCTGATTCGTTTTGGTGGGAGCGTTACTGTCCCAGAGAACCAAGTTGTGGAAAATGCTCATGCTTTTGGTGGCAGCGTAACAGTGTCACCTAATGCCCAGGTTTTAGATACGGCGATCGCTTTTGGCGGAGATGTGATCCTCAAACCAGGAGCGAGAGTATCTGGTGATGCTTACTCCTTTGGGGGCAAAATAGTTCAGGAACCGGGGGCGATTATTAGTGGAGAGAAGGCCACTTTCAGTGACAGGCATGGCATGATGTATGGTTCTTATGCTAGACCGAGCTTTTTCGCGAACTATCTTTTTAGTGCTGTTTTCAGAGTCTGTGCGGCGATCGTAGCAGCGATACTTGGACTAATTATTTTGCAGAATAATCCGCAGTTTCTTCCTCATTTAGCTACGCAATTGCGGCAGGTTCCTGGGGCAGTAGCTCTCTGGGGAATCGGCTCAATTATTGGCATAATTTTTGCTACTGTATTTTTGGCTATTACACTTATTGGAATTCCTTTGATTCCGCTGCTGAGCCTGACTGCGGTGATTACTTCTTTGGTGGGGTCATTAGGCGTAGCGCTTTTTGTTGGTCAAAGCATTGTCCGTAATGATAGTCGATCTGTCAGGCAACAGTTTTTGGCGGGTTTAGCCATTGTGACAGCTCTGACTCTAGTTCCATTTTTGGGTGGATTAGTGGTTTTCTTTGTCAATCTGTTTGGGATCGGAGTGATCTTGCTATGGCAGTTTGGTAGAGATAAATCTCAAATGGCTACTTAAAAACAACAAAAAAAGAGGTGAGTAGCGTGGAGATTAAATGGTTGGCAATTATTGCTGTATTGATAGTTCTGCTCGGACTCGCTATTTTTTATGGCAGATCGCGGTGGCAATCAGATACCGATCGATTACGAGCCAAATTAACCAGTGGTCAGCAAAGCATTCAGCCTAAAACTTATGATCCAAGAGAGATTGAAGGTTTGCCCACGCCAGTACAACGATTTTTTCGGACTGTGCTCAAGGATGGCCAACCGATCGTGGCGGCAGTCAATCTTACTCAGCAGGGACTATTCAATATGAGTGAGACAAAAGCGAAGTGGAGTCCATTTACGGCTACTCAATTTGTGACAACTCAACGTCCAG
>CAXTSX010000092.1:0-7692 GCA_964247085.1 uncultured bacterium | reverse complement strand
GCACAACTGCGCCACAGCTATCCGCACCTTACTTTTAAAGATGTGCGCGGCAATGTCATTACCCGTTTAGCCAAGTTGGACGATGGTGAATACGATGCCCTGATTTTGGCTGCTGCTGGTTTAGGAAGATTAGATTTAGCCGATCGCATTCACCAATTAATTGTCCCTGAAATTTCCCTCCACGCCGTCGGTCAAGGTGCCCTCGGTATTGAATGTAGGGATGGCGATACCGAAGTTTTAGAAGTCCTGCAAGCCTTACAACACCAACCCACCGCTTATCGCTGTTGGGCAGAACGGGCTTTTCTAAAATCCTTAGAAGGAGGTTGTCAAGTGCCGATCGGTGTCAATACATCCATTTCTGGTGATCAGTTGACGTTGGTCGGTATGGTGGCCACTCTCGATGGTAAAACTCTGATCAAAAATCAAATTACCGGCGCTGCTGACCAGGCCGAGCAGCTCGGTCAAGAACTAGCTAATATGCTTTGCGAGCAGGGAGCCAGAGAAATTCTAGATGAAATCTTTGCCTTAGTAGGTCGTGATGGTTTGAAGGAGGTGTTGGCTCAACAAACTGCATCGCCAACTCAGCCTTAATCAGCGATGACCACGCCACTAGATACGCCATGGAAGCAAATCTTGGAGTCCTATTTCCCTCAATTCATGGCTTTCTTTTTCCCGGAAGCTTACAGCCAGATTGATTGGATGCAAGGCTTTGAGTTTTTGGATGGGGAGCTTCAAAAGATTTCTCGTGAGTCCGAAACGGGTAAGAAAATCACTGATAAACTGGTCAAGGTCTATTTACGAAATGGTGAAGAACAATGGATCGTCGCACACATTGAGGTGCAAAACCAGAAAGAGGATAATTTTGGTGAGCGCGTTTTTGTCTACTTTTCTCGGCTGCGGGATAAGTTTCAGCGGGAGGTGGCTAGTTTTGCCGTTCTGGGAGATACCGATCCAAATTGGCGACCTGACTCATTTGCTAGGGAGACGTTGGGGTTTAGTCTCCAAGTTTTCTTTCCGATTGCAAAGTTGGTAGACTATAAGAGGCGGAGAGAAGAGCTGGAGGCCAGTGATAATCCTTTTGCTGTGGTGGTACAAGCTCATTTAGCGGCTCAAGCTACCAAGGGTAAGGAAAGTCAGCAACGCCGCAGGAAACAGAAATTTGCTCTGATAACAATGTTGTATGAACAACGATATGGCCGTCAGGAAATTATCGATCTTTTCCGATTTATTGATTGGGTGCTCACATTGCCATCAGAGTTGGAAGAAGCTTTTAGAAACGACCTAGCTACCTATGAAGGAGATAAAAATATGCCTTACATCACTAGTATTGAAAGAATGGGCGAAGCCAGAGGTGAAGCCAGAGGTGAAGCCAGAGGTAAATCTGAATTGATAACTCGACAGTTAAATCGTCGATTTGGTCAGGTTTCTGAGGAGACGGTGGCAAAAATTGGGAAGTTGCCGATCGATCAATTAGAACAGCTAGGTGAAGATCTGTTGGACTTCAAGAGCAGCAATGATTTAACGGAATGGCTTCAGCATTCTGTTTTGTCCTAGCGATTACCTCGGACTTTTGGTAAACAAGCATTAGGATGAGTGACATTTTTGTCTATGGCACCCTGCTGCAGGGCGAAAGCAACCATGGTTTGTTAGCTGGTGCCGAGTTTTTGGGTATCGATCGATTAACCAATGCTCAATTGTTTGATCTAGGTAATTACCCGATGGTCGTGCCGGGCGAGGGTCTGGTTTTGGGGGAGGTGTATCGGATATCACCAGCAATCTTGCAAAAATTAGATATCCTAGAAGAGCATCCTGATTACTACCAACGTAGTTTGGTGACACTCCAAAGTAGCCATGTTGCTTTTGCCTACTGGGGTCGAGCTGATTTAGTGGTCAGCTGTCCGGTGATTCTTAGTTGCAGTTGGCGCGATCGATTTAACTTTCATCAAGATTTCATGAAGAATAGTTGAATTTACCGTTGTCCGATGTCTCCTGGGGATCTACAATACTGTCATAAATAAACATTTTAGAGAAGCAACCTATGTCTGGAATTAGAGATGTGGAAATAGCCGTTGTTGAAAGATTTCGTCCCCTCGACGGCCAGTCGCAAACTCTATCGTATACTGAGACACTCAGTCAAGAATTTAATGTGAAAACAGCCGCTCACTCTACTACTCTCCGTCAGGTTCTAGCTCTATCCATGTCCGAGCGCCACGAATTTCTTAGCCGCTGCCTGGCCGGTATAGTATCTGATTTTGAAGAATATCCAGAATTGCGAGAATTTTCGATGTTGGATGGCTTAGATTGGGAGCCAGGGGATGACTAGCCCCAGGCAAGGGGAAATCTGGTACGTCAATCTCGAACCAACAGTAGGAGTAGAAATCAAGAAAGCTCGACCGGTGATCGTGATTAGCTCTGATGCTATTAATTCACCGAAATGGAAGATGCGGATTGTCATTCCTTGTTCGGCTTGGCAAGACCGATTTCTAGATAAGTTATTTAAGGTGCGGATTCCGGCTAGCGATGAGACTGGTTTAAAGAAAGATTCGGTGGCAATTATTTTGCAAGTGCGCTCTATTTCTGTCGATCGGTTTCAGGATCGGTTGGGGCAGATTTCTGCTGACACGTTGCAAGAACTACTAGCTGGCTTGGCGCTGGGGGTAGATTATCAAGATTACCACCAGGACTATAAAAAAATTAGTAGTTGATTTTTGAAGCCTGATTTTCGTTGGATTATTGTATTCAAGAGTTACCATCGTATCAGGTGACTATTTTGTTGTACCTTAAAAACTATCCACAAATGGCATTAGCCATTTGTGGATAGTAATATTATTCATGCGAAGAATTAATTTGATCGACTTAAGCTACGGATGGAGCTGCTTCTTCCTTCATGGGTTCAGCGGGGGTATCGATCGACTCGCTTTCTCCTATCAACTTAGCTTTTGCTTCTAGTGCCAAGAAGTCAGCCAATTGGGCTTCAATTTCTCGCCGCACAATGATTCGATAATCGACAAAATGCTCCGCCAAAGCGCAAGTCGAAAGATAGCTACTTAAGCCACCCGGATTCTTAAGCGCCATATTGAACAGATTTCTCCAGAACTGCCAGCGCGTATTCCGCACCAAGCCCTGCCGCCAACAGATGGTAAAGAGAGCGCGAATCGTCACCCACTCAATTTTTTGCTTGGTGGAGTTCTCTTTCTTCGGATAGTTTGCTTCACCCAACATCAAAAAGTGGCGATAGGTTCTGTCCAAAAACTTAGAAGGCTCGTATAAATCCCAGAAAGCATTGATGTATTCGGTAGCAATGTCTTCAAGGGGTCGGGTGGGAATATAGTTCATCAACGAAGTCTGCGAACCAGCGGTTTCTACCGATTGGCTACGCAGCCGATTTTCTTTAGTTAAGCGGTGCCACAGAGCAGTATCTGGTAGCGCTTGTAACATGCTGAACAAAGCGGTGGGAATGGCAGTCTTTTCGACGAAGTTTACAATCCTTTGACCTGCACCAGCTTTTTCTCCATCAAAACCAATAATGAAACCAGCCATTACCCGAATTCCTGACCTCGCGATCGTTTCCACAGAGTCACTGAGGGAATCACGGGTGTTTTGGAATTTTTGGGTGAGTGCTAAGCTTTCTTCGTCAGGAGTTTCAATACCCAAGAATACTGAGCCAAAGTTACAAGCCACCATCATATCCAGCATTTCTTGATCATTGGCCAAGTCTACCGAAGCTTCAGTAGCAAAGGAGAAGGGGAAGCCATGCTTCACCATCCAGGGTTGCAGCTGTTTCAAGAACAGTTTCACATTGCGCTTGTTGCCGATGAAGTTGTCATCCACCATGAAAATACTGCGTCGCCAGCCCAAATCGTAGAGACACTGAAGTTCAGCCAACAGTTGCTCCGGATTTTTGGTGCGGGGTTTGCGACCATAAAGCACGATAATGTCGCAGAATTCGCACTGGAAGGGACAGCCCCGCGAGAACTGTACCGACATTTCGGCGTAAGCATCTAGCTGTAATAGATCAAAGCGGGGGACTGGAGTGGTTGTAACATCCGGTTTCTCACCATTTTTGGCACGAAAAACACCGGACTTTTCACCGTTTTTGACGGCTTCTACGAACATCGGGATGGTGATTTCGCCTTCATCTAAAATTAGATAATCGGCACCTACTTCGGCTACTTCATGCGAGAGAGCCGTAGGGTAAGGGCCACCTACTGCGGAAAGCTTGCCCCGGCGCTTGCATTCTTTGACCATGTCCAGCATGTCTTGCTTCTGGACAATCATGGCGGACATTACAACTACTTCGGCCCATTCCCACTCGGCTTCGGTTACATCGCGCACGTTGCGATCGACTAACTTAAAATTCCATTCCTGAGGCAAAATCGCCGCTACTGTCACTAGTCCTAAGGGTGGCAGCATTACCTTGCGATCGATTAAGTCTAATAGTTTCTCAAAAGACCAAAAGCTTTTCGGGAAGAGGGGGTAGAGCAGTAATACGTTCATCCAGGATATCTTGCCTATGAAGGGACTTTGAATCTGACACCAATCTTAACACAGTGTGATTTACCACTTGTGCATATCTCTGTAGTGGATGCCATTTGTCCCCAGACTACCGAATCTTGATCGGAGTTCCTTGGATGTTTTGCTAAGTCTCAGTATTTGCTGCTGGGAGAAGGGAACCGACTAAATGTTCTACCATCCACTCAAAACTACCCGTATTGAATTCTGTGGCTGTGAAAATGCCTAAGAGTTCATTACCTAGAAAACCATGAATGGTCGAATGCAATAGACGTACGGCATGTCTGATTTTATCTTTTCCGATACCAAAGGGAATCAACATAGTGAGATAAATGTCAAGAGTTTTTTGGATCAAAACATTGAACTCATAGTCATCACTGGGGAAAGGATGTTGTGTGGTGAATAGATAGAGCGCCGGATTCTCGATCGCAAATTCTCTGTATTTGTAAGCGGTACGTTTAATTAATTCTACTGGATGATCGTTGCTTTGAATGTCTGGGAGACAATGTTCGGTCATCTTTTGCCAACCAGTGAGTCGGATGGAGCGTCTTAAATCTAGATCACCGTCAAAGTGATTGTAAAGCGATGGCGGCTTGATTGCCAAAGCTTTTGCCAGCTGGTTAATGCTGAATTTTTCGCAGCCTTGTGCTTCTAATAAAATAATTGCGACATCTAAAATATCTTGAGGAGTTAGTGTTTGTCCTTTTGGTCTGGGCATGGCTGGAAGTCCTGTCAAATATGACTTATGTTGAATTAAATTAACTTAGTTAGTTTTTAAAATTATAACATTTATCTAACTCAAAATCAATATTTTGAGCTGTTTTTTAGAGATTAATTTGATGAGAAAGCCATATTTATTTTATTTCTATAAAAATAAAATAAATATGGCTAAAGTTGATGAAATATTAATGAAATTCTGATGAAATCTATTGTTATACCGAGAGTTAAATATGAAATGACAGGCGATAAGTTATGAAAATGTCATAGGCTAATTTGATGATTAAACTAGTGACAATGATGAAGAAAAATTTTCTGATAAAGCTGTTTCCTTGCAAGATGGCTAGCCTTGTCCCACATACTGCTCCAGCAATGTTGAAAACTGCCATGGGTATTGCTAGGGAATAATTAACATGATTGGTCAGGGCTAAATAGAGAAATGCCGAGAGGTTGGTGGCTAAATTAATTACCTTGGCCGAAGCCGAAGCCGTCAGAAAACCAAATCCCATGATCCCAATCATCACAAAAATCAAAAAACTACCCGTGCCAGGACCAAAAAATCCATCGTAAAAGCCCAGAATTGCTCCCATGAAAATACCGACGGTAATCTGTTGGGGTGGATTTAGTTTAGGTGCATGTAAATTACCAAGATCTTTTTTGCGGAAGGTGTAGATGGCCACGGTGATCAGTAAGGCCAAAATTATTGGTTTGATGGTGGTGCTGTGGATATTAGATACTAACTGTGCCCCCCAGCCTGCAAATATAAATCCTGCTATTGCCGCTGGGAGCATCGTTCGCCAGGGAATGTTTACTCTTTGGGCGTATTGCCAAGTGGCGATCGAAGTTCCACAGACGGCGGCGAATTTGTTGGTGCCTAAGATGCTTGCTAATGGCCAGTCTGGTCTAGCTAGTATCATTCCTGGCAGCAAAATTAGACCGCCGCCGCCGATAATTGAATCGATTAAACCAGCTAGGAAGGCTAGAGAGCAGGGTAAAATTAGATCGATTATGGCTGGTAGCGTAGCTATCATGCTATTCCTGTAAAAGTTATCTCAACTCAAAACAATAGAAGGAAACACCCTTTGAATCTAGGGCGTGTTATCAATTAAGTTAGACGATAGCAGGAGCAAGATAAATAGCACCTAAGAAATTAACCGCACGTTTGTCATGGCAGGTAAGAGTCCGGACACAGTTGTAGACAGAAAACAATTGGTGGTGAGATCGACATTGATCGGATAATAATTTGACTCCTGGTTTGAAGGATATTATTGCGGCGGATGAATGGGCACGGCAGATTGTTTTGCAAGTGAGTGGTAATCGATCGACTGCCGCAGTCTAATTATTTAAAAATTACCTCTTCTTTAATTTCAATATTCAGTGCTTTTTGCACGGCCAGAATTTTTGTCAAACTTGCACCCGCATAAGCAGTAGCTTCGTAGCGTTGAATTTGCTGTGCTTTGAGGCCAAGCAGATCACCCAGCTGTTCTTGAGTTAAGTCACGTATTACCCGCGCCTTGATTAAAGCCTCTGGTAGCTGGGCTAAAGAATCCAACTTTAGCTTGGTAATCTTGCCAGTTTTGAGTTTTTGATATTCTTGAATTTCTTGTTCTAGTGTTTCTATTTGGTTGTTGATTGCGTCCAAATGTAGTTGACGGCGCATTTGTTCGTTGAGATTTGCGGTTGAAGCATCATAAGCCTCTACTTCAGCAAAGGCTTCTTGAAATTTTTTCAAGTGAGCTTTGGTAATTGCATATTGTCGTTCATTTAAGATCATGGCACTTTTCTTTGAATGGGTGATTGATTAAATCTCATGGTTAAAATTTATGAAAATAAAGAGTTCCAAGAGTTATCACCTATCAAATGAGCTAGTGCCAAGACCATATGTGCGGCTTGGCTATTGCCATTAGATTAAGATAGGTTGATCGCAATAATTCCCCTTGGGTTGCCTTCTCTGTCTTCCTGAAAGAATTCCAAATGGGTTTTACCATTAAAAATGGTGGCAAGACTGGCTGGAAATAGTTCACCGCCATATTCAGCTTTTTGAGCGGCATTCTGATTTGTTGGATCTAGTAAGACTGGACTTAGGGCTTGCAGCTTCACTAGGTCAACATCTTCATCAGCCGAACAAACGTCAAAATCACCTGGTAATTCTTTGTTGGTTGCAAAACTGCCACCGATGTAAATTCTCTTGCAGCCAGCTTGCTGCAAAGGTATACAGGCTCTTTTTAATCCGGCAAGTAACTCACGACGATCGTTAAAAGCCAGTAACTTTTCGACTTGTTGCCAATTCAGGTCCTAGATTCCAGATGGCAAGGTGCCATTGCTTGAGAATTGAAGCATGGATTTTTATGTTTTTGGAATTATTTTGTTTCATAGCTCATATAACAAGTTCCCTACACTATTATCTAATACAACATTTATGTTGTGTGTAAAATCAATTATCATACAACATTTATGTTGTGT
>CAXTSX010000091.1:0-7936 GCA_964247085.1 uncultured bacterium | reverse complement strand
CCGAATACTGTTTTCATAGACTAGAAATGCTATCAGACTTAACGGGAAAAGTCAGCTGCAAGCGGTACGGATGGATAGAGGGGAGTAAGTGCCAATCCAATCTCTGTACCAGTCGGAAATGCCCAAACCAGCGGTTCTTGACTGCTGACAATTTGTTCTTTGAGTGGGGAGATGCCATGAGCAGTAGGCATTCCGCGCACTAATGTTCCTGGAGTGGCGGGGTAGATATATTTCAAGCCATGAATCAGCAGTTCTAATAAATGGGGTGTGAGGGGTTGATGGGTGTGAGGGTTGTAGAGTTTGGCAATGGTGCTGCGTTTGAGGGAGCTATGGACTTCGGAGGCACTCATGCCGAGGCTTTCGGCTAAGTCGCTATACCGCCACTGGCGATCTTGCCAGAGGTGGGTTTTGAGGAGGATGGGGATGTCTTGAGGTTTGAGCATAGAATCTATTCTCTGTTACTTCCATTCTACATTCGCAAATTGAGAATGAATAGAGTGTCGATCGAAATGCAACCATCTCACTAGGGGAAAGTGTTGATGCAACCAGATTTAGATAAAGTTTATGTTCCTAACCAAGTGGAGAGTTGACTCATTTCTGAAAAAACCTCGATTGCTCCTTCATCGAGCAATTTTGCCTGATGTCCAGGTTGAATATGACTACCGCCTGTATAGCCCAAAACAGTCATATAATCACTGAGTTCAAATTCAATGCCAAAGGACTTCAGGAATTCTACCTCGGAACGATTAGAAAGCAGTTCACTATCTATCAAAACACCATCACAATCAAAAATTATCAGATCAAAATCCATGTGCAATTATAGATTTTAAGCTTAATGGTTTGATAAATAAGGGGCAAAGCTTTTCTTCCTTCAAGCAAAGTTGCTTGCAGGAAATCTGTTGACTCGATCGAGGCTAGCATTAGATCTTCTACAAAAGTTTTTAGTTTACTCTATTCTACCTGTGATTAAAAATGCGTATGCTATTCTCAACGAAGTCTCACCAATAGCTGATTCGTAGCTAAGAACGTAGTAGGATGATCGATCGAAAGTTACTCATTAGTAGCAATCAATAACTCCTGCAAATTATCAGGAAAATCACCATTACAAACCATCTTCGTAAACACCCCATAACAATCTCGCTTATCCCCAGCCTTGCGGGGATAACCCAACCACAGCACAATCAGAACTTGCCGCTCCTCACTCGTAAAAGCCCTAAAAAACAATCGATAACGATTCGGTAGCCCCATCCCCTTCATCCTGCCATATCGCCGCAACGAGCCAGTCAAAGCAAACTGAGTAGCCAACGGATCTAGGGCGATCTTCTCCTTAATTCCCACCATCACAGCAGCTAACAGCTTCACATCAGGATGTCCGAGGTAATCTGCTTCGGGTAACTCCGCCTTCAACTGCTTCACCCGTTCCCGCAGTTGTCGCCGTTGTTCGCCAAATAGCTGGCGGTGAAAGTAAATTTCCCAACCATTGCGGATGAGTACGCCCATTAATCGACAACCACTCCAGCTAACAGTTCATCATCTTCATCCGCCATCTCTTCGGTATAGGCTTCCAGATGTTCGGGATTAGTCAGCGCGTCTTTAGTCACTAAATCTAAAAATAGACTCAGCATCAGATCGTCTGAATCTGATTCGACTGGCTGTGGTTCTAACTTGACTAGTACGGTGTTATCATTCAATACCTCCACCCATCCCGTCGCATTCACAAACTGCGGATGATCGCGGTAGAAACTAGCTGGCAAGCGGAAACCAGACGAGTTACCGATCTTAGCAGGTGCGAGTGGATAGGTTGGATTAGTCATAGTCAAAGATGTTATTACTCTCAGTAATAACACTATCCTACCAAAATAATGAGCAGTGGAGCAAAAGATCGAGTCATCTGACTTACCCCTTACTTAAATAAATTCAAATAAGCCATAAACATATACTGCCTACCCAGCTTCCCACCAGTAATCTCCTCCAAAATCCCCAACTGCACCAAATCCACAATCAACTTATAAGCCGAAGCCGGAGACACCTGCACCACATCGATAATCGGATGTCGATCCAAATAATCGATCGCCTTTTGAGAATTAGCCATCTCAATCTTTAGGAGCATCTGTTCATAACAATCGAAGCAACCATCAACTAAGCGGATGATGGGACTCGAACCCACAACTTTCAGCATGGGAAGCTGACACTCTACCATTGAGTCACATCCGCGCACAACATACATTATAGAATAGATTACACAACTATCGCGGTTAGAGTATGAATTGGTGGCAGCAATTAAATCGGAATGGTCTGGCCCGACTGGGAGCAATTACCTTAATGATGCTCTACATCATCTCGATCGGAGCTGAGTTTGTTGCCCCCTATGATCCGCTCAAATCTCAAAAAGATGGCTCGTTGCTGCCCCCCACGCCCATTCATTTTACTAACGATCAAGGTGAGTTGATCGCCCCCTTGATCTATCCGGTCACCCAAGGACAGACTGATTTGGCTACAGGTGATCGCAAATTAAAGATCGATCGAACCAAGCCCTCTCCACTCCAATTGTTTGTAGCTGGAGATGATTACAAATTATTTAGCATCAAAATTCCCAAATTTCCCAAGTTAGGTGCCAAAGAAAAGAAAGGCGCGAAGCGATCGAAAAACGAAAGAAATGAAGTAATCCTGTTCCCCGGCTTTGATGCCAATTTGCATTTGTTTGGCACCAGTGATTCTAACAGTCCAGCACGAATTAATTTATTAGGCACTGACGAACAGGGGCGCGACCAATTTAGCCGGTTGATTTACGGCAGCCGGATTAGTTTATTTATCGGACTAATTGGTATTTTGATCTCTTTTCCGTTAGGGATGTTGATTGGCGGAGTTGCTGGTTATTTTGGTGGCTGGCTGGATACCATCTTAATGCGAGCGGCTGAAGTCTTAATGACCATGCCCAGCCTTTATTTGCTAGTGGCGCTGGCGGCCATTCTACCAGATGGAATTTCTAGCTCCCAGCGCTTTTTACTGATTGTCATTATTACTTCTTTTATTGGTTGGGCAGGCTTGGCCAGAGTCGTGCGCGGGCAGGTTTTATCAATTAAAGAACGGGAATTTATTCAAGCTGCTCAAGTCATGGGGGCGAACCCTTTTTATATCGTGATGCGCCATGTGCTGCCCCAAACCTCTACTTACCTAATCATTGCCGCCACCCTGGCTGTTCCTGGCTTTATTATTTCTGAATCAGTACTGAGCTTGATCGGATTGGGCATTCAGCCGCCGGATCCTTCCTGGGGCAATATGCTCTCTCTCGCTACCAATACTTCGATCTTACAATTTCAGCCCTGGTTGGTTTGGCCACCGGCTTTGTTAATTGCCGCTGTAGTTTTGTCTTTTAATCTCTTAGGTGACGGCCTACGGGATGCACTAGATCCACGCAGCATCAAGCGTTGAAAATTGTTGAGCTGCCATTGGCCATTCTTGGTAAATCATCTAAAGTAAATAGAGATAGTTAATCTTTTATTAATCCCCCGGTGGCTATGCACCTAAGCGAACTTACTCACCCCAATCAACTGCACGGCTTACCTGTGCGTGAACTAGAACAGATTGGTCGCGAAATCCGCGAAAAACACCTGCAAACAGTGGCAACTAGCGGTGGCCACTTAGCCCCAGGCTTGGGAGTTGTAGAACTAACGATCGCTCTCTACCAAACCCTAGATCTAGACCGAGATAAGGTGATTTGGGACGTGGGGCATCAAGCCTATCCTCACAAACTCTTAACTGGTCGCTACAAAGATTTCCATACCCTCCGCCAAAAAAATGGGGTCGCTGGCTACCTGAATCGGGGCGAGAGCAAATTTGACCACTTTGGTGCTGGCCATGCTTCCACTAGTATTTCTGCCGCTTTGGGGATGGCGATCGCTCGGGATCTCAAAGGAGAAGACTTCAAATGCGTAGCGGTGATTGGCGATGGAGCCTTGACTGGCGGTATGGCTCTGGAGGCGATCAATCATGCTGGTCATCTACCCAAGACCAACATGTTAGTGGTGCTGAATGATAACGATATGTCGATCTCTCCCAATGTGGGAGCGATTTCGCGTTATCTCAACAAAATTCGGGTCAGCCCCGAAGTGCAGTACGTCACCGATAATCTGCAAGATCAGCTGAAAAATATTCCGTTCGTCGGTCAAGCTCTCTATCCGGAACTCGATCGAGTGAAGGAAGGAATGAAGCGGCTAGCCGTGCCCAAAATGGGTGCAGTGTTTGAAGAACTAGGTTTTACCTACATGGGACCAGTGGATGGTCATAACATCGAAGAGCTAATTACCACCTTCCGGGCTGCTCATAAACACCCCGGGCCAGTGTTAGTACATGTCGCTACGACTAAAGGCAAAGGCTATGAAATTGCTGAGAAAGATCAAGTGGGCTATCACGCTCAAACTCCTTTCAACTTAGCCACTGGCAAAGCAATTCCATCCAGCAAACCGAAGCCACCGGGTTACTCGAAGGTCTTTGCTCATACTCTGATGACTCTGGCTGAACACAATCCCCGGATTGTGGCGATTACGGCGGCGATGGCGACTGGTACTGGTTTAGATAAATTCCAAACTAAATTTCCGAAACAGTATATTGATGTTGGGATTGCCGAGCAACATGCTGTCACCTTAGCCGCTGCGATGGCTGCCGAGGGGATGCGGCCAGTAGCGACAATTTATTCGACCTTTTTGCAACGGGCTTTCGATCAGATTGTCCATGATGTTTGTATTCAAAATCTGCCGGTTTTCTTCTGTTTAGACAGAGCTGGAATTGTGGGGGCGGATGGCCCCACTCACCAAGGGATGTATGACATTGCCTATCTGCGCTGTATTCCCAATATGGTGTTGATGGCTCCCAAGGATGAGGGTGAATTGCAACGCATGATCGTGACCGGCATTGAATATACAGATGGTCCGATCGCTCTGCGTTATCCGCGCGGCAATGGCTACGGGGTGCCGCTGATGGAAGAAGGTTGGGAAACTTTGCCGATCGGCAAGGCTGAAATTCTGCGCCAGGGTGATGATGTATTGTTACTGGCCTACGGCTCGATGGTGCATCCCACGATGCAAGCGGCCCAGCTCTTGAATGAGCATGGCATCTCCGCCACCGTGATCAATGGTCGATTTGCGAAGCCTCTGGATACGGAGTTGATTCTGCCCTTGGCGCAAAAAATTGGCAAGGTGGTGACTGTAGAAGAAGGCTGTTTAGCCGGGGGATTTGGATCAGCCGTGGCTGAATCCATGCTTGATCACAATATCGTAGTGCCCTTAAAACGGATTGGAGTGCCCGATAAATTTGTCGAACATGCCACTCCCGATGAGTCTTTGGCAGAGTTAGGTCTGACAGGTGCCCACATTGCGGAGACGATTCGCACTAGTTTCTTTGAGGCTAAAATGGCTGAACCAATTAAGGTGTAGACCTGAAAAATAGAACCAGTAATTTTAGTTGACCATACCTAGAAATTCTTGGATTTGATCAAGGATTTCTAGGTTATTTTTCGACTACTGGGCGTATTTTATAGTGGAGGAAAAATAGTGGCGATCGATAAAACAATACCCGCAAAAGCTAAGGGCGAAACTGACTGAGGCTCACTCACAATCAAATGGCTAGTATAGCCTGTGGGCATAGGATCACGGAAAATATGAACTTGGCGATTTTTGACATCCACCACCCAATATTCTGGGATATTAGCCTGGGCATAAAGCTGGTTTTTGACTTCGCAGTCATACTTGAGAGTGGAATCAGCCACTTCTACCACTAAATGAATGTCGGCAGGTTGGGGATGGCGATCGACATAATCCAAAATACCGCCGTCGACAATTACTAAATCTGGCTCTGGCTCAGAAGAATTATCCAAATGAATCGGATCTTGAGTGCGAATTAGAGTCGATCGACTTAATTGTTCTGCACCCAGTTGTTCGGCTAAGTGGCTAGCTAAAAGTTGCAAGGTGACAACATGAGGAGTGCCTTTGGCGACTATTAAAATAATTTGTCCAGCAATTAATTCAGTTCGTTCCGGGGATGCTAGGATTCCCAGTTCACCCAGGCGATGATATTCCTGAACTGTCCAGGATTTCAGCTGGGGGGATGGAGGTTTGGTGATGATATTGGTAGCGATTAAGTTAGTCATCGGTAATCTGAGCCTCTCCCAATCTTGGGAATACTCTGGTGCTTATCCCATCATAACAACTGTCGAGAACAGGATGAGGTAGATTTTGGCATGGGTAGAACGTTGTTTTTTTAGTTCCAAGGCTCACCCCAGTGGAGATTAATGCGCGACAATAGAATTGTTGAGATTGGTGAGAAAAGTATGGCGCGGGATTTACGGACATTTTTGCAGGTACTAAAAGAACGCGGTCAGCTGCGCACGATCGATACCCTGGTGGATGGCGACCTCGAAATTGCCGAGATCTCCAACCGGATGCTGCAATGTGGTGGCCCCGGTTTGCTTTTTACTAATGTCAAAGGTTCGCCCTACCCAGTCGCGGTCAATATCATGGGCACCGTCGAGCGAATTTGCTGGGCGATGAATATGGAAAAGCCGGAGGAACTGGAAGAACTCGGTAAAAAGCTGGCCTTGCTGCAACAGCCCAAACCACCGAAGAAAATTGAAGAGGCGATCGAATTTGGTAAAGTGCTGTTTGATGTCGTAAAGGCTAAGCCCAGCCGAGATTTCTTCCCCCCCTGTCAGCAAGTGGTGATCCAGGGTGACGCTGTGGATCTGAATACCATCCCGATGATTCGTCCTTATCCCCAGGATGCTGGCAAGATTGTGACGTTGGGGTTAGTCATCACCAAAGATTGTGAGACCGGCACACCCAACGTGGGGGTTTATCGGCTGCAGCTCCAGTCTCAAAACACTATGACTGTGCAGTGGTTATCAATTCGGGGCGGAGCTAGACATCTGCGCAAAGCTGCCGAACGCGGTAAAAAGCTGGAAATTGCGATCGCTCTGGGGGTAGATCCCTTAATTATCATGGCGGCGGCCACGCCGATTCCGGTGGATCTGTCGGAATGGTTATTTGCTGGTTTGTACGGTGGTTCTGGGGTGAAGCTGGCTAAGTGCCGGACGCTAGATTTAGAAGTACCTGCCGATTCGGAGTTTGTATTAGAAGGAACCATTACGCCGGGCGAAGAAATGATTGATGGTCCCTTTGGCGACCATATGGGTTATTACAACCAGCCCAAAGAAGGACCGGTAATTCATTTTAATTGTGTGACCCACCGTCGTAATCCGATTTATTTAACTACATTTAGTGGTCGGCCACCGAAAGAAGAAGCGATGATGGCGATCGCTCTCAACCGGATTTATACACCAATCTTGCGTCAGCAGGTGCCGGAAATTGTGGATTTCTTTTTGCCGATGGAGGCACTGAGTTATAAAGCAGCAGTGATTGCGATCGATAAGTCTTATCCTGGTCAAGCCCGCCGGGCGGCTTTGGCTTTTTGGAGTGCTTTGCCCCAGTTTACATACACTAAATTTGTAATTGTGGTGGATAAAGATATCAATATCCGTGATCCCCGGCAGGTGGTGTGGGCGCTGAGTTCTAAGGTCGATCCGCAGCGGGATGTGTTTATTATTGCCGATACGCCTTTTGATAAGTTGGATTTTGCTACGCCCAAGGTGGGCTTGGGGAGCCGGATGGGCATTGATGCCACCACTAAAGTTTATCCAGAAACGGAGGCGGAGTGGGGGGCACCGCTGGAGTCGGATGTGGATATTGCCAAGTTAGTCGATCGGCGTTGGGCGGAATATGGTTTGGCGGATATTAATTTGAATGAGGTGAATGCTAATTTGTTTGGCTATGATGTTTGATTAAATCTAATCCCCGCGACTAATGACGCATCTGCCATTAGCATTTATGTATTTGACATCCTCTCAGCTCTAAAGAGACTGAGATTCCGAAGAGTCACCCATTCG
>CAXTSX010000090.1:0-7937 GCA_964247085.1 uncultured bacterium | reverse complement strand
TTTGCGCCTGCAAAGCCGCCTTGAAAGGCGGGGTTTTTACCCAATTTCCTGATAAGCACCAACCTCACCATGCCCACAAATTTTGATTTGAGGTTGTTTGAAAAGGTCATGGGAAGCAATGTCAGATAAAAGTTTGAGTTTAACTAGCCATAAATGCTAAAAAGCAATCTGATTAAGTATCTGACTTTTCCTGCTAAGTCCTAGAGTCTTTGCTATAAGGCACTTTCAGGTCTTAAGCTAATCTCTATCAAACTAGATTTTAAATTTAATGGAGTCAAGCGGACTCGAACCGCTGGCTTTCACGATGCCATCGTGACACTCTACCAACTGAGTTATGACCCCAAGTACATGATCCAAACTACGGCATGAACACGCCATTTGTCAATACGCTAACTAATAGCCACGTTGAGAAATAGTGTCTAAGAAACACATGTAGCTGTTCATGAGTGTATACGCACCAATCAAACCGGCTCCGGCCATTGCAACCAAAATACCAGCCAAGAATAATGAGAATTCTTGCCGATCGCTAGCTGCTTGCATCAAACGCAGTGACCAGGCGGCTAACGCCATATCTACAATGATTAATCCAATCAACATTTTAATAAAAGTTTACATATTACTCCTTTATATACTACCGCACAAAATAATTTCTTTCCACCCTCTAAGTTAGGAATGGCAACAGTTTAATCTTTTCTAAAGGATTGTAAATCGACGAAACTGGCCTTAGCGACGCACCATAACCTGCTGTAAATGTAAATAATCTTTAATTTCCTTAACAGTTAATTCGCAGTTATGAAGTAGCGAGGCCAGAAGGGCGGCTTCGGCCTTTCCCGTCGTCACGGCCTGGTGAATATGTTCACAAGTCCCCGCACCACCAGAGGCAATTACCGGAATCTCCACCACAGCGGCAATTTGGCTGGTTAATTCCAAGTCATAACCAGCTTTGGTGCCATCAGCATCCATGCTGGTGACCAGTAATTCGCCAGCGCCGCGCTGGGTGACATTCTTTGCCCAGGTAATAGCATCCAGACCGGTGTTTTCCCGTCCGCCTTTTACATAGACATCCCAGCCCACTGTTCCATCAGGATTTTGGCGACGTTTGGCATCGATCGCCACCACGATGCACTGATTACCAAACCGATCGCTGGCTTGGTTGATTAAAGTGGGGTTTTTAACCACAGCAGAGTTCAGACTGACTTTATCCGCTCCAGCTCGTAATAAGGTTTTAATATCATCGATCGACTGAATACCCCCACCCACTGTCAGGGGAATAAAAACCTGTTCAGCTGTCCGATATACCACATCGACGATCGTCTGCCGCCCTTCATGACTAGCAGTAATATCTAAAAACACTAGCTCATCGGCACCGGCATCATTGTAGGTTTTAGCCAATTCCACCGGATCGCCCGCATCGCGCAACCCGACAAAATTAACCCCTTTGACGACCCGACCAGCTTTCACATCTAAGCAGGGTAAAATTCTTTTGGCGAGCATGGTTTTAATGGTGCGAGAAAATATCACCGTACTGCAAGATGTCTAGTGAAATCAAGACAGGCAAAGCCTGAAAACAATCCTGGGCTAACTGCCAGCGGTCTTCTCTCTGGAGCATTTCAATGAGCTTGTCTTTGACGCTAATCAGATAGCGCACATCGTTAGCAGCATAGTGTAATTGCTCATCTGATAAATTGGCAGCATTACCCCAGTCTGAACATTGCGAAGATTTGTCCAACTCGACACCCTCTAACTGAAACACCAGTTCTTTTAGCCCATGACGAGAGGAGTAGGTTCTAACTAACTTGCTGGCGATTTTGGTACAAAAAATAGGCGTCGTTTCAATTCCCAATCTATGACGAAGTTGTGCCACGTCAAAACGAGCGAAGTGAAAAACTTTGGTAATGTGCGACGCACTCATCAACTGTTGGAGATGGGGGGCGCTAGTTTGACCAGGAGCGATGCGGATGATAGTAACTAGCCCTGGCGCACAAAGCTGGACTAAGCAAAGACGATCCCGTTGGTAATTAAGACCCATTGTTTCGGTATCAACAGCTATCGATCCCGCCTGCAAATATCGATCGCGTAACGCTTCATCCAAATCTCGATCACAGATTTGAAAGTCTTCTAGTTCGTTATTCATGGCAGGTGGATGAAAAAATTACCATCCATCAAGATAACAAAGAAGACGAGCTGTTGAGCAGGCCGTGAGCAGAGCTAATGGGTTTGTTGCGATTGCTTTAGTGATTCTTCTAGCTGATTAAGGAACCAGTAACCAAGGTAGCTACATCCGATCAAAGCTATACAAGAGTAAAGATAAGAGTTGTACAGGATGCGCACAAAAGTAGTAATGCTGATTTGGTCGAACACTTGATAGACTCCGGGGTGAGCTATTATTTGTGATTGATTTTGATAAACAAGATTTGGCTGTAGCGTTTCAATCTTCTGCTAGATTCAACTGCTTGCCGGTGATTTCCAGCACCTTTACCTTTAAAGACATAATCTTAAGATAAAAGTTCATTGAAATGTAAACAGTTGTAAACACTAAGGCTGATTGTACACCAAAATCAATTTGCTAATGCTTAACAAATCTTAATTAGATCTATATATATTTTACAGATGGACGGGAGTAAGTACCTCTAAAGTAATAGCTGGTGGCTAGTGAAGCTAAATTATAGAAAGTAACATTATGGCCTGAAAAATTCTAGACAGTGAGCAGGTACTGCCAGTGCCCATGTTTACCAGCAAATTTATAAATCTTGGATGAGGAGTAAACGGTTGAATTCAAAACTTTTACCATATGGGGGTTTGGCCTTACTAGTGCTACTCATGGTCTGGAGTGGACAGCGCGGCGGCCTGGCCTTTGCGCTGGGCATTCCAATTTTGGCCGCAGTGATTTGGTTTGGGCTGATTGTACTATTTTGCTTATTGGGTGATTTAAGTGCTGCCAAAGGCGACTATGAAGGAGCCTTGCAGCATTATGCCCGAGCAGAACAGCTGCATTGCCGCCGGTCGCAGTTGTACTGTAACCGAGGCAAGATTTTCTATCGAACCGGTGAACCAGAGAAAGCGGCCATTGATTTTGGGAGGTCGCTGCAGCTGAATCCGAAACAAGCCGAAGCTTATTTGGGTAGAGGAGCAATTTTGATGGCCACTGGTCAAAACGATCGGGCTTTAACTGACTATAATCAAGCGATCGATCACCAGCCAGACTTGGCCGAAGCCCACCACAGCCGGGGGATCATTCAAATGCGCTTGGGTAATATGGCGGCAGCTCGCGCTGATTTTCAGAGATCGATCGAACTCAAGCCTGATTTTTTCCATCCCCATTACTACTTAAGCTTGGTACAGACCTATGTCGGTGAACTAGATCTAGCTCAACGGAATATTGCCCAAGCGATCGAGCTACGGCCTCAGTATCCACCGTTGTATTATGTGCTGGGCAAACTGGCGGTGGACTATCAAACAGATCTAGCTGCCGCGCAGTACAGCTTTGAATTTGGCGAAAAATGGGAAGAGCAAGAAGGAGTAGATCTTTATGCCAATGATGAGTATGGTTATTTTTATCGCGGCTGGGCAATGCATCATCAACAAAATACCGCAGCTGCTAGCCAAGATTGGTTCCGAGCCAAAGATTTAGCGACTCGCCATCACAATCAACTACTCCTATCACAGCTGGAATCAATACTGAGTTAGTACGCTCCTAGTTTTCTAAAGGGAATTAATTGCGGTTAAAATAGCCAGGTCTCCATTTCTTGAGGGTCTTGTGCGCTTAAAACTCTCCATTTTATGGCGGTTCCTATGGTTACCAGTGGTTTTGGCTGCCACCAAGGTGGCAGCTGAAAATACTCCTGAGGCCATACCATCGCCGTCACAGATCGATATTGATCCCGAGATTATTCGCAATAGTCCCGTACTGCAGCGGTGGCTGCAAAAAATTCCAGATGTGGGAGCCGAAATTCAGAACGATCCTAGTTTTCGGACTAGGTGGCGCTTGGGTTACTCACAGTATCCAGCTAATAATCAAGCTGGTGGTTTTGATGTCGGTATTAGTGATTTGTTGATCGATCGCACAAGATTAGCAATCCAGGCCAATTGGCATCATCAGGCTCAGTTCAATTCCTATGGAGTAGATCTCAACTACTATGTTCTACCATTAGGCGGATATATTAATTTAGCCCCGGTCATCGGTTATCGGCATTTAGAATCAGCTGCCTACAATCGCGATGGTCTGAACCTGGGAATCAAATTACTACTGGTACCAGCACGGGGCGGCGGCGGTGATATTGCCCTGCAACAAAGTTGGGTCGGCTTGGGCACCAGTGCAGAAGTGGGGATTTCAACGCTGACAGCGGGTTATGCCTTAACCAAGCAGCTGCGGATTTCGGGGGAAATTCAATTTCAAAATGCGCGTGAAAGCAAAGACAGTCGGGTGGGAATTGGCTTAGAATGGATGCCCTAGCAGGTTTGAGATGTTGGTAATATTAGTTGTGAATATTTTGATTTCGGTAAGTTGCTGGACGATTGCCATTCGGCTCTGGGGTTGTCGCTCCCAAATCATGCAGGTGAATGCCTTCTTGGAAAAATCTATTATCCATTGTGAACAGTTGCGCTTTGCACCGTTGATGTTGGCGGAGCAGCAGCTCCAATTTTTACAACTCCGCCAAATTTATCAAAATCAAGCTGGTCAGATCGATCGACTTTGGGAACTAGTGCAGTTATTGCGCTGGCTGACTCGTTGAATTCACCTGCACTAAACTAGCAGCCTGAGTCGCTTTCTGACGAGCCTGATCGATCGTTTCAGCAGTGGCCAGCGCCACCCCCATCCGGCGATAGGGACGGCTGTCGGGCTTGCCAAACAGTTTGATATCAACATCTGGCTCGGCCAAGGCTTTTTCCACGCCCGTAAAGTAGATATCGGCAGATTGGCTAGTAGCCAAGATCACCGCACTGGCAGCCGGTCCCAGCTGTCGAATGATGGGAATAGGCAGACCCAGCACGGCGCGCAGATGCAATTCAAACTCGTTGAGATTCTGAGAAATCAGGGTAACCATCCCGGTGTCATGGGGACGGGGCGATAATTCGGAGAAGATTACTTCCTCCGGGGTGACGAAAAACTCTACACCAAAAATTCCGGCACCGCCCAAAGCATCAGTGACTTGGATGGCGATCGATTGAGCGGCCAATAATTGCTGCTCACTTAAAACAGCCGGTTGCCAGGATTCTTGATAGTCACCACGTTCTTGGCGATGTCCGATCGGATCGCAAAAGAGAGTGGCACCTTGCCATTGTTTAATGGTCAGCAGAGTGATTTCTAGCTGAAAGTTAATAAATTCTTCAATAATCACTTTATGACTATCACCCCGCGAGCCAGCGATGGCATATTGCCAAGCCTGTTCGACATCCACCGCACTATTCACCACCGATTGCCCCTTGCCCGAAGAAGACATCACGGGCTTGACGACATTAGGAAAGCCAATCTGATTCGCTGCAGCCACCATTTCTTCGAGGGTATTAGCATAGGCATAGTTAGCAGTCCGCACACCTAACTCCCGATGGGCTAACTCCCGAATCCGATCACGATTCATCGTATAGTCAGTGGCCTTCGCGGTAGGGATAACTGTAATGCCCCGCTGTTCAAATTCCTGGAGTTTTTCGGTGCGGATGGCTTCGATTTCAGGGACGATAATATCGGGTTGAAATTCTTGTACTACCTTTTCCAAGTCGTCACCATTAAGCATGGAAATAACCGCGCTAGCATCGGCAACTTGCATGGCGGGGGCATCGGTATATCGATCGACCGCCACCACATATTGACCAAGACGTTGAGCGGCGATCGTAAATTCTTTACCTAGCTCACCGGCACCCAACAACATGATTCTTTTTGGTAATTTCATTAGCCTATTCTCTGTTCTTCAGGCTTGATCATACCTGTAGGTTGGTCACCATTAGCTAGAATAATTCCGGCCCCGCCACTCTTTAGGCGCACTCTGCGCCGACAACCAGATCCGATACCAAGCCGCCGGATCAGCCACTGGCGATAGGAAAAAAGTCCAGGGCAGACCAACACCATTAGCAGCTTCGTAGGTAGGAGCGATCGCCAGCAGTAGGGCAAACCGCATCACCACTAAACCCAGATTCAATTCCAACAATCCCAGCACCGCCCAACTATGATTACCCAGTAAATAACAACTCAGCGTCAGCAAAAGTAATATTAGTGGCAAGCCCTGCATCATCCCCAGCAACCATAAATCACCCCGTAGCTGAGCTGGACTACTGGCATCTTTCAAATCTAGCGATCGACCCCATTCTCGCCAGGTTTCGGCCATGCCCACATACATCCGTACCTTGAGTACTTGCGAACCATCCCAAAAACCTACTTTATAGCCAGCTGTGGCAATTTGTCTGGCCAAAGTCACATCGTCACAAAAGGAGCCTGCTGCTGCTGTGTAACCATCCACTGCGGCTAACACCGAGCGCCGACAGAGAAAGCATTGACCATTGGCCATCACTCGATCTGGTGCATTATTTCGCTCGCCAGCTGCCCCAAACCGATAGATCAAAGTCATCAATAGAGCCGGTTGTAGCCACCATTCCCCCGGACTAGCCAAAATAAACTTAGGTGATAAAGACACCAAATCAAATTTCTCGGATTCTGCGGCCTGTAACAATCCCGCAATCATCCCCCATTGGGGTTGGGTATCGGCATCAATCCCTAACACCCACCGGCTAGCCGGGGAACTAGCCAAAAAGCCATTATGTAAAGCCCAGGGACGACCGACCCAGCCTGCTGGCAGTGGCGGATCGTTAATTAATCTAATTCGTCGATCGCGATCGGCATAACTTTTTACTAACTCGGGGGTGCCATCCTGGGAATTGCTATCGACAATAATTGCTTCCCGTAGTTCATAGCTTTGCTGACCCAAACCTTGCAAGCACGGTGTTAACCGCTCCACTTCATTCAGAGTTGGAATGACCACACTCACTGCTCCCAGTAAATCGGGCGTAGGAGCCTGGGGCTGAACAGGTGGTCGCCGCCAGGGACCACGCAGCAGACGAGATAGAAGGATGAAGAAGGCCGGAATTTGGCCAGTGAGAATTAAGAGAGCAATGAAATTCTGAATATTCTGACTAGTATTGAAGCTGGAGTTAATCAATTCCTGGTTACCGCTGGATCGAGGGCTAGTGCAAGTCCATTATGGCATTCCAGCTCAATCAGCGTCAGTTTTTCGACTATTTTAGGCTACCTCTAAGGATAAGAAATCATCGGATACCAGCTTGTCTGGTACTAGTTTTAGCTCAGTCATAAGGGATTCGCCACCTAACTGGTGCCTAGTTTCTACCACTGTCCATACTTCTTCCCACTGCTGAGCAATGACTATTTGCATCCGATCGAGCCGGTCCGGAGTAAAACCGCCTCTATATCCTGATTTTAATTGGTTCATTGGTGAAAATCCTTTAGTAGGTCTTAGGTTTAAGATTTGGTTTAGCGCCACTCCGGTGAAAATCTGGTCGATCGGACTGCCCAGATATTGGCTGATTCAGAAATTTCAGTGGGAGAATAGGCAATTGTCTCGTCATTTTCGATTTGATCGGATGGGTCAACAATATGCACTGTCTCTAAGTCGGTGTAATACTGCTGAGTCTGAAGAATATAACTGGGAGCTGCCATAATTTTTACTGGTGATAGGATTTAATAATTTGCATCTGGATATGGTGAACATCACCACTACAATATCGAACATTCATTTACACTAGACTTGGTGTGAATGGTTCTAACCAAAACTTTAACCACCCGGAGTTCGCTGGATATTGCTTTGGGCATGGTCACAGTCAAGAGACCATCTAATACTTCGGCGGTAACTTCTTCTTGCTGGATGGCTGTTGGTAACTGACTTTTCCCGTTAAGTCTGATAGCATTTCTAGTCTATGAAAACAGTATTCGG
>CAXTSX010000089.1:0-7971 GCA_964247085.1 uncultured bacterium | reverse complement strand
TGGTATAAAATAACCGCATCCGCCAGAGGTTGGCGGTGGAGAAACCGCTGATGCCAGGGAATTCGACTCCAATATCGTTGGCTAGTTGTTGGACTACGGCTTTTCCCCAGCCTGCGGTTTGTTGTCGATCGACAATCAATCTCCCAATGTCCCAGTAGAGGGAAATCAGTTCGTGGTTGACAGCTTTTAAGGCTTGATATTGAGCCGATCGAATTCGCTGCTGTATTTCAACAAGTAAATGCTGATAGTCTTGATTATCTGGTAATGATTGATCAGTCATACTAGTTTGCCTCCAGTAAGGATAGGCTAGATAGTGATTGCGTGTAAGTGATTACAGCAGAATTTTTGTCGCTATGCTGACAATGTAGCTTTTCATCAAAACCAACTGGTCTCCATTTCGTGAAGACACCAGGCAAATCTATAAATCCAAACTCCTCTTGATAGTCGTAGCTCAATCCAGGATCTGTTTCATGCCCGTAGGGACCAAGCTTAATAATGATATCTTTTTGGTAAGCAGAGCCACTTCTTAGCTCCCTTATACTCCAACGAGTTTGTTCTTGATCATAGAAGCGTTCATAAACATTGGTTGCAGAAAATTGATTACTAATTTCACCCGTTGCTTTGTCCTTTTTACGAATCAGACGATCAAGGGGGACAGATATTTGGGGCATTTTAGAAAAGTCATCATTATGTTCGCCGCCATCATAAATCAATGTCGCTGATGGTGTCCAACTGCGTGTGACAACTAGACCTTTCTCATGTGTGGGCTGACAAGTTAGATCTGCACCATACACATAATCATGTAGCATTGAGAAAAGTTCAACTACTCGATAGTCATCAACATGTTGCGATCTTGCAATGCAGGTAGTAATTATTTTTGCCTTAAAGGAAGTTAATGTTCTCAGTACATCTTGATAGTTCTGCCAAGCTTCATTATCTAAAGTATTAGTGAATTCTGGAATGGCATCACCGATCAAAATCACTTTTGCATTTTTGACATCACCTCGCCGATTACATCGCCCAACTCGTTGGACAAGATTTTCAGGAGGACATACCTGAGAAATCAAGACTTCAGCGTTCAGATCACAACCAACTTCGATCGCGCTGGTTGTCACCAAAATATAGGGCTTCTTCATCTCGTCACATTGTTGAATCATTTGATAAAGCCTAGCTCTAGCTTGATTTGCAATACGTCCATGATAAAGAAAAAGAAATTGTTCTTCTGGATGTTTTACAATCCCTAGACTCTCTTTCAAGCCCTTATAAATAGCAGCAGCATCTTTAACCGTCGCCACCACCACCAGGATTCTCTTTCTGGATTGTTCTCGCCATTCTTGCAGTATTGTTTTAACAAATTCATTTTGAAAGCTTTCAGGAAATTCTGGATCACGAGTAACTTTATCCAACCATGTAAAACTACGTTGACCAAAAAAAGGCTGTTTGAGAAACTTTTTCTGGAACTGAAACAATTTTTCAATATTCTGCTCATCTTCGATGTAATCAATTGTATCCAAGTACTCGAAATGAGCTGCTTGCTCAGGAGGCATTGTCGCAGTCATTAGTACCAAAGATCTTCCAGCCTCATACAGAGACTGCACCAAGCTACGGAAATTCGTAAATGAGATTTCATCATAGCTATGAGCCTCATCAAAACAAATCAATGTTTTCTGATGGTTTATTCTAAAGGGAAATACAAATGATTTTTGTTTGTCACCAAATGAGAAATAACGATAAAGAAATTTATCAATTGTTGTGAGTATAACATCTCCTTTGTAAAGATGTCGTCGAGAATTGATCGTGAGTTCTGCTGTAATATCTTCTCCATTTTTATAGACCCAACGTTTCATTTGAGATCCTGTATCTACGACCAAAGAAACTTCACGGCCTGTATTCTCTGATAGCTGAGTAAATATTTTCAAATATTTCTCTATCCTTTGTTTTTGGTCTTCCAGAAGACTTTTCGCTGGAAGTGGGAGAATTAATCGATACCCTTTGGCTAGAGATGGAAATAGTACTGATTCAGTTTTTCCTGCTCCAGTCGGTCCTTTAAGGATAATCGCAGGATGGTCAGTTTCATTGATTGCCTGATACATATCAATTTGCATCGGGTTAGGATCAAAACCTGCTAGCTGCTGGTAAATTGAATCTACATTACCTCCAGATAGCTCTCTTGATAATGGTTTAAGTGTTATTTTACACGTTTCTACAGGAGGGTTACAACTTAATGAGTGCCACCATTTTTTTACAATTTTATCAAGGATACTGCCAAGATTTGCTTCAGGGTTTTTCTTATGTAGTTCATTTATCTGACTTTTTTCCAATAAATCAAGCTTTTTTGTCCAATATTTGAAAGTTAGATCCAGAGTTTCTTCTTCAAATGGCCAAGGATCTAGTAAAAAAATTGAACTGTCAATTTGTGCTAGTGTATAGTCCATAAAGGTACGAGATTCAGCCTGTTTCTCATCACCAATTATGCGACAAGCTAATTCAGCTTCAATCTGATCACACATTTCTAATATATAGAGTTCATGAGCATAAGCAAGTGGATCTTGAGCTAAAAAATCTGCGTACTCTAAATTATCCTTTTTCAAGGTATAAGTATCACGACTAATATCCTTAACGGAGAAATCATGATGACCTCTAGCTAATGTTTGTGCCCATAAGTCTTGACTCTCAGCAAGAAAACGATGTCCTTTAAAGGAATAAATATATTGTTTGAATTTGCCTTTAGGCGTTTGAATAGAGAATTTTTGTGGTTTGCCCATATCATGAATATCAGCAGCCTTGAGTACTCTATCTCGCGAGCCGGGTATATTTGGGAATTCCTTCCATTTCTTGACTAATCTTCTGACATTTCCAACATGATCACCTAATGGCTGTAAACGAACTTCATCTGGTGCTGGACAGGCTTCACCAGGGAAAAAAAGACGACCGAAATTGAAATTCCGTTTATCTTTAGACATTTTCATCACCTCTTAAAAGATTAACTAAAGAAATAGGTATATTGATTTCATCGTTATTTGTATAATACTCCAACTCTGGTTGATGGTAAGTCCTATGAGGGAAATAACCCGCAATAAGTGGTATAAAACCAGTCACTTCAGTAGGTGTTGCATCCAGGAAACCAGCTTGATCAGATAATACTTGACTATTCGATGGCCATTGATAGCGATAGAGATTATAAATATCACAACCTCCAATAAATTGACCTTTTTGCAGTAAATCTTCCATTGGCACAATTGTAGACGGATGAGCTGCCATGATTTTGCGCTCTAATTCAATTGGTTCAGGAGAAATTTCCTTAAGGAACGCAAAACCTTCTTTCCCAATTTTGCAGCCATAGCATTTTAATTCTTGAAAATATTTTAGTTCTTCAGGTGAATTGGCAACGATGTAGCCCTCCAACTCTTCTGCAATAAAATACTCCCAAGTATGAAGTTGGAAATTAGGTTTATCTTCATCTTGATAGATTTGAGAAAAAGAATCATGGTTGAATTCACGCATTCCTTTCCGGTAAGTACGATGAACACCTCGAAAGGCACCAGCCTTTGGATATGCACCTAACGCTAAATAGCGAGACGGTAACACATAAGTTGGAGGATTATCATTATTTACACGAGTTTCTGGAATCTCTAATTCTACACTCATCATTCCAAGCCTTCGTAAAAAGCCAGAAAATGTTGATGGTGGAACAAAAGGATAAGTCGCAATATTGAGAATCGACCCCGGCAGAATACGAAAAGTCATTGCTGCCGTAGGTTGGATAGTGAGCTTAAGACAGTACATAGACTATGCCTGCAAAATATTATCTACAAAGTTACTAGAGTATTCTTGCAATTTCTCAAGAGCTGCATCACCAATCCAACGTTCAAAATTAGGTTTTTGAATGTAGTTATTATTTGCTTCTCCGACTCCTGATAACCGAATGAAATCATCGATAGCAACTTCAGGATTTGTGACAGATGGAGAAATAACTGGACGCTTTCCTCTAGGCACCAAGTAACGATCTACAACTAATAGTGGCATGTTAGTTTTGGGATATTCAGCGATCGCTATACCTTTCGGGTTTCCTGATCCAATTCGGGGTAATGAGTCTAAAAAGGCATAAGCAACTGAAGAAAACTCTATATCTGTAATACTTAAACCATGGTTCGAGATCGGATAGAGAATACCTGGTTGGTTATATTGCCTTTTGAATGGAATTGGTGTTTCATCTTTTCCTGTATCTGGACTAGCTAAACGTGAAGGGTGCATTGCTCTTTGCTTATCCACAGGATATATATCTTGAACTGCAACACCTCCACCATGCGTAACACGTCCAATCAACGTCTTTTTACCAGCAATTAATCCACCATAAGCTCCACAAATTGGGCAACTTGGCAAAGCACAAGTTTTGGGAATGCCACACTGTTGTTTATCACCCAATAAAACGCCACTTTTAACAGGTGCCCAAATCAAGCAACGTCTTTCTACCCCACGTCTCTTGGTAGGAGAAATATAACATTTCTCAATTGAGCGATTATCTGTAGTGGTAAGCTTAACAATCTCAACTAAATTGACGTTAACTTGCACTTCATGGCCAAGATAAAGCTCTTGAGAACCTTCTAGAATTGCATAGATGTCAAAATGCAGACGGGGATTTTTCTTATCTTCAGGAAGTCCGGTAGCCATTAATTTTTCTCACTTGTTGATTTGAGTTTACGAACGAGTTCAGGGAAACGGGTATATAAAGATAACTTAAGATTATAAGTTAGTTCCTTCCAATCCTTTTCCTGTGCATATTCTTTCGAGTTTGCAAAATGTTGATAAGCCCTTGAAATATCATCTACATAAAGTTGAAGGTAATGAGTTCCTTTATCATCTTTGTTTTCTCGTTCACTAATACCTAATAGTTCTAGCAACCATTTTGTTTGAGAATATATGAAATCACTTTCTGGACTATGGTAGAGCCTAGCCTGAACACTGGTTTTCTTTTCATCTCCTAATGTAGCATAATATCCAAATGCGATAGCATCATCAATTTTTTCAATCAATTTACTAACTTCGCGTTCAGCATCATCTGGCTTCATTAATTTTTTAGCTGTACTTTCTAGAGATTGTGCAAATGCATAAGTTAAACCCGTTAAGGCTGAAACATCTCGGTAAAGCTTCGCTCGTTTTGGTGTTTGGGTATCCGATTCCATATCATCTCCTAAGTCATTAATGAAAGCTTTCCAGTATAATCTACGAACCTGCTCTAGAGACAAATTACTAGAATAGCTAGATTCTACAGTGAGTCGATAATCTGCTAAGAATGGTAGATCTTGCTGAACGTATCTGATTGCATCGCCTAATGGCATATTGATATCTTTACCAGATTTACCAGGAATTAATATAAATTGCCGGTAGCAATCAATCAAACCTTTCAAAAAAATTAAATGCCTCCCTTGTAAGTACAATTGACTTCCTTGTGTAATGAGCAAGAACCTAAATTCACTCAAAACCTCAGTAGGGAAAATCGATGCGATTTTAGCTAAAGCATATTGCACTTGCCCAAGTTTTTGGGATGCGAGATCCCCTGCTCCTGTTTTCTCAGAAGCTAAAATCAAGTAGCGACCTGCACTTAAATGCATTTCTTTATTAGTAAGCATTCGGATATAGTCTTTGATTTTAGATTTAGAGTCTTTTTCATCATTTTTAGCTTCTAATTTAATAATGATGCTTTCATCAGTCACTTTTAAAGGAGAAGCAAATGCTAATGCGGCGCAAGATGAACAAATATAGGGTCTACCTTCACCTGAAGATGATTGACGACGTTGAGAAGGCCGCTCAAACATAAATCTTAAAACTTGCCAACGTGCCTTTTTTGCTTCCATTGCAATACCGCAAGAGTAGCAAAAATCTTTACTATCATCTCCCGGTGATCTTACCATTGGAAGAATAGGCTCTTCTGTCAAAAGTGGTAGTGGTATAGCTTCAAAATCTTCTATTGGCATTTCTAATAGACGGTACATCTCAGAAATACATTGTGTAAAAATATCTCCCCTTGTGGAATTTATTTGATCGGTGGCTGTCTTCGTGAAAATTTTAGCAAGATTGTTGATTGAGCTAAATTTTACTGGAAATGCTTTTTCATCTAATTCAATAAATTTAAAAGGATTACTCCCAGAGTCTTCAACTATCAATAGCTTCTGTTGAATAGATGATTGACTCCAAATAGTTTTTTCAGTTAGCTTCTCTTCCTGCTTTTGCAGTTTGCCTCTGTCTGACTTGCTCTGATCGGGTTTCAGAATCTGATCTCTAAGCAATTCAATCTCTTGCCAGATAGATTTTTGCTCATGCAATTTATCAATAAAAGACTTTTGAAAGAACTCACTGTATTTTTTATCCTCCTTATCTTGCATTATCATTTTATCTGATAATTCTTTCTGTTTTGTCTTGTATTCCTTATCTTTTAAATTATCTTCAGTAATTACCAGTTGAAGTTGATCGATTTCATTTTGTCGTTTTGTTTGCCTTCTATTAACATCCCGAATAACAGCGCGATACCAAGCAGCCATAATACGAGCTTGAGCTATTGTCAGAATCGGTAAATCTAGAGTACTAAAGCCTCTTGCAGATAGAGTGACAGCATTTAGCATAATAATAAAAGTTTGAACTAATCCTGGTAGCTGGTACTTGCCATATTCAGAGAAAATAATTTCTCTCAAAAAATCTTCCCAAGCAACCTTAAAGTCCTTTAATACAGAATTAGAGGGAATAAAAACTCGAATGTGGTAATCACTATCATCTAATACAGCAATATGATAAACTTTTTGCAAATACTCTAGAAATCTATCTGTGGTGCTTTCGATTGCTAATCTAGATTGTAATTCACCCGGCAATGGTGATTTAAAAAGAACTACTATCCTTCCTATGAAAGCTTCTTCACATAATATTTGCTGATTGATTTGCTTCAGTACTGGTAATCCTTTCGGTTGCTCTGAGTTCTTCACAATTTTAAGTATGCGAATCATTTGAGAAGATGAAATTGCTTGTGCAGATAGCAACGCATCCGGATAATGGGACAATATCTGAACGAGATCTGGCGATCCTGTAATAGATTTGCTAGCCAAAGCACTGACGAAAATTTTGATCTTGAATGTATTATGCATAAAATCACCAAATTCTTTTTACATGGCAGATGATCATGAAATACCACCTGCCATACGAGTAGTCTATTTGTACAGATCTATAAAATCTGCGTAGCTAACAACATCACCCTCATCGTTAACAAACGAATAAGATGCCAACTCTTGAATTTTCCATTCAAGATCAGATTGTTGCTCACGATAATCAGCAATCTGACAAGCTACAGACCGAACAACGTCCATTAGAGACTCCTTATAGATGTGACAAATTAGCTAGAGATCGCGCTGATATGTTACCTTGTAGATGTCAGGCCACAAGAAACAGGTCGAGAGTTTTCTCTTGCCTGTTCACATTAGCACATTTTTTTAAAGTCTTATTGGGATTATTAGAAAGAGGACAGTATTGAGCTGAACCTAAGATTAAAATTGTTTGGATGCTTGTGTTAAGCTCTAAAGTCAAGTTAATTAAGTTCAATAGAATCATACGAAAACCTTGCAGGGATTGAAATTTACATGGATTTTGAGATAAGAGTACACCTCCTCTCAAACAGAATCCCTTTCAGGGATCGTTTAGCCAGAGACCATCTCTGGCTTTTTCATGCCAAAATCAAGCTTTTTTGAGGTATTGCGGTAAAGGCTAACATCGGCTGTAATCCTTCGCTGCCGATTTTTTTAACATCCGATACTCAAAGCTCTGACCATTTCGCCGTCGATCGAACTGATAGCCCTGCTTCTCCGCAACATACTTCGTTGCCGAAAATTGATGTCCTACTCGACAAACCAACTCATTAGTTGAATGCCACCCCTCATCACTCATCAAATCCACCAACAATTCCAACTTAGTCATAATATCCACCTCAAA
>CAXTSX010000088.1:0-8228 GCA_964247085.1 uncultured bacterium | reverse complement strand
CTTCCTTGGTGGTCGCTGATCCAGATTTTGATGATAACTCGGCGCAGTCGCCACCAGTGTTATCGATCGCTACTGAACATTTGGCCAAATCAGATATCAGCAATCTGGCCTTCCCGCCTCTACAGAACTATGGTTTGTTGGGGAGATCGATCGCCTATCGACTCAACGGCAAAGAGCGTTACGAACAAGATGCTACCAAGAACTCCATCACCAGTACTTGCCCCCATATTCTGAGTATCCTCACCTATGGTTTTTCTCTAGAACCCACCAACAACACGCCAGATCCAATGAATAGAGCGGGTCTAGCTCTGAGTGGGTCGAATGTAGATAAAAATAACTTGCTATTAGCGAGCGAAATTGCCGCTCTTGATCTGCACAGTAATAATCTCACGATTCTGACTGTCTGCGGCACTGCCCCCGGCACCATCCAGTCCGGGGAAGGTATTCATCAAATACGTCGGGCTTTTGGCATTGCGGGCACTAAAACTACGATCGCCAATCTTTGGTCGGTGCCAATATTAGTATCGGTGGTACTGATCGAAAGATTTTTTGATAATCTTCAGAATCACAAAATGGGTAAAGGCGCGGCTCTGATTGAAGCTCAGGTATACCTATGTACTCGTACTCGCACTGAACTAAAAGAAACTGCCGCTGGTCGCCGGGCACTAGAAGAACTACAAGAGGCCAATTGTGATGATGGCTCGGATTACCCCTTTGCCCGTCCCTATTTTTGGGCTGCTTGGGTTTGCCAAGGGGAAACGGAACGGATGGAATACACTACTACACAACGCTTGGGTGTTTTGAAGATTAGTGGCAAAGCAGTTAATGTCCGGCTCAAAAATTAATGGTTTTTAATGGTGGCTTGCAACGCATCTTGGAGCTGCTCTGTTAACTTCACCAAGGTCTGTTTTGCTCCAGCTCTGCTACTACTATATGCTGGCCAGTGGGCTGAGATCGAAATCGGTTCACCGATCGTCATGGTGGCGCGGCGATCGCCCAGATCTGGTCGGTGATGATTGACATGGTCACCTTTGATTTTGTGAATCACATCCCACAGGATGAGACTAGTTTCGGCAAATCTTTCCGGGCTAGGTACGGCTCTCACATAAGACCCGGTAACAGCTACAAATCCTTCCACTAAACGCATATGCCACATCCGGGAACTGGCTTCGGCGGCCACTCGATCGGCTAGTCCGCGTTCTAAGGGGGAAAGCTGACCGGGGTTGCTGATGTCTTCACGGTAGATACAGTCCCAGCCAGCTTGTTCTAATTTGCGGCAGCGATCGATCACTGTCCCCTTGGGCTTAATGCCAAAATGTTGTTCAGCGACTTGGAGGGATACATCCAATAAGGTTTGCAACCTGGTAGTAAATTCTGCCGCGTCAATTGATTGCTCACTAGCCACTCGTTCCGGAAAGCTTTGTCGGTAACAACGCTGGTAAAAATCTTCCATCAAATTTAGAACATATTCTCCCAACCGGTAGAGACGTTGGTAACGCACGGCGGAAATATCTCCGGGCAGAGCGGTGAGACCACAATCGATTTCTAATTCTTGCAATAGTCGATCGATCGCTACCCAGGGTGGATTTTGATAGTGATATTGAATGCCGACCGGCAGAATCCAAACGTCTTGCTCTAGGCCAGCTGCTTTCAGATCTTCAATGCACCAAAAGCCCATTTGAATGGCACCTGGTTCCAGGGGGCTAATGATTTCATTATGGCCATTGGTACCACCTTCGGGGGCAATGGCTAGGGGTAATTCTCCCTGCCAGAGCAAATTCCGAATAGATTTTAAACCAACTCGATCGAGCTTACCTCGATGAATCGGCGTTGCGCCCATATTGGGCAATAACCAACTAACTAATTTACCCGCCCAGATCGGCACTCCTCGATCATAGATAAAGTGGGCATGGGGAGCGATCGATAATTTGATACGCTGTTTCTTGGCTGCTTTAGGCAACGCCTGGGACAGCAAATGCATCATGGCAAAACCATCATCCGGGCTAGGATGACGAAAGGCCAGCATCAGGCGAATTTGTTTATGCTGAAATCCATTGTAGAGCTGTACTAATTGATCGATATTAACAGTATCAATTCGTTTGATTTTGAGCTGAAATTTAGTCCAGAAAGGTAATATTAACCGAATCAGCTGGAAAACGATCGGATTAAAAGTAGGTGGTAAAAATTCAAGAGCCGGTTGAGCTTGGATAATCGGAGGCATAAATTAAAAATCGGCACCAAAAAAATTTAATTAGCCCCAGCTAGGAGAATTTTCCACTAGCTGGGGTGCAGGCTAGCTCAAGACCCAATTCACCAATGTCCGCACCGGATGACCAGTGGCACCGGCATTATTCACCCCGTTTTCCTTGTCACTCCAGACGGGGCCAGCTACATCTAAGTGTGCCCAGGGCACCTCCTTAATGAACTGCTTCAGGAATAAGGCCGCCGTAATCGAACCACCACCGCGCGGCCCGGTATTTTTCAGATCGGCGATCGGTGACTTAATGCCCTCAAAGTATTTGTCATCTAAAGGCATTTGCCAGAATTTTTCCCCGGCGGCGGCAGCAGCGGCCAAAATACCATCAGCTAACTCCTGTTGCGGACTCCACAACCCCGAAATATCGTCGCCCAAGGCCACAATACAAGCGCCAGTGAGAGTGGCTAGATCAACGATCGCATCCACCCCCAGTTTTTCGGCATAAACCAAGGCATCAGCCAAAGTCAGTCGCCCTTCGGCATCGGTGTTATTGATTTCGATCGTCTTACCATTAGAAGCGGTCACCACATCGCCCGGATGGATCGCTTTGCCGCTGATCATATTTTCAGCCACCGCACTGATGAAATGTACTTCCACATCCGGTTGCAGCTGACCAATTACTTCGGCAGCTCCAAAGGTGGCAGCGGCACCACCCATATCCATTTTCATGGTTTCGATGCCCGCCCCTTTAATGTTTAAACCACCAGAATCAAAGGTCACACCTTTACCGACGATCGCTAATTTTTTCCGAGCAGTGCCAGCTGGCTTATAAATCAGATGGATAAACTTTGGCGGCAAATCTGAAGCCTGTGAAACACATAAGAAAGCGCCCATTCCCAGTTTTTCGCAATCGGCTTTTTCTAAGATCTTTAGCTCCATTCCATGTTTAGTGGCAATAGTTTGGGCAGTTTCTGCCATACTAGCCGGCGTGACATAGTTGGCCGGAGCGGCGACGAGTTCCCGCGCCAAAAATACACCAACAGCCATCGCTTGGGCTTTAGCTATGGCCGCCTCCTGGCCAACCAATCCCAGTAGGTGGACGGCGGTCAGTTTTTTGGGAGTACTGGCTTTGTCATCAGGTTTTTCGGATTTGAAGCGTTTGTCTTCGTGCAGAGCTAATAGCAATCCTTCACTGACTGCTTGAGCAATGAGATCAGCGGCAATAGCACTTTCCGGCAAGCTAATGCCTAAGGTTTCACATTTTTCTTTTTGGGCAACCCTGGCGATCGCAGCGGCAGCCCGGCGATACTGGTCAGTTTTGGGGGCGGTGTTTTTACCCAAGCCAACTAAGATGAGCTTTTTGATGTTGGCTCCAGCACCCACGCGGGTAACCAGAGTGCTATTCGCTGCTCCCTTGAATTCGGCTTCATCAATAATTTCTTGAACGATGCCTTGTAACTGGGTATTAAGAGTAAGGAGATCCCCAGTAATATTGACGTTATCTTCCCAAAAGCCGATCGCTAAACCATCACCGCGCCATTCCAACAGTGAGGTTGCAGTAGTCTGAATGTCCATTAACTATTTCTCTACGTAACGTTCCTAGGGACATTATGGAGGGTTTTTGCAGCTTTTAACCACCAGGAGCATAATCTAAAACTCTATTCAATGTGTCTCAAATTTAAATTGAGCCAATGTACCTGAGATTTAACTTCAGATGAGCTAAACGACTTCTTCCGTAGAGTTTTTAGGCCGTGAATAGTATATATATCCTGTCAAACTCTATCCATTTTGGCTGACTGTATTGACAAATAAATAACTCTCCAGTTATTATTTGTTTATGGCAAGAACTCCAACGATCACCTACTCCCAAATCCTGGCAGCTGCCCGTACCGTATTTCTCGAACAGGGTTTCAGGGCAACTACCGTAGATGTCGCCAATCATGCTGGTATTTCTAGTGCTAGCATCTTCAAACACTTTCCTACCAAAGAAGCCTTATTCTTTGCGGCAATGTCCGAAGCACCTGGCGATCGAATTTGGACAGCTGCACTCGCAGCTGAGATTGGACAGGGTAATCCTCGATCGGATCTTCTGAAAATCGCGTTAAGAATTGCCGCTTATTCAGGAGAATTGCTGCCTCGCGTGATGCTGGCCTGGTCAGTTCGACAACCTGGCGAGATCGTTAGCCCACCAGGGATTGAACCAGATTTTGCGGCTCTGACTGCTTACCTGGGGCGAGAAATGGCACTGGGACGGATTATGCGTGGCGATCCGACGATCTCGGCCATGACTCTACTACATACGGTGGTGGGTTTTACCATGAGTCAAACCTTGCCAAATACCTCTGTCCGTTTAGACATGAGCAGCTTTCTGGAAGATTTTATCAATCTGCTCTGGCGCGGACTCGAGCCTCATAACTAAGCCCAATATTTTTTCGCCGAATAATAACTAACCAGTCACTTATAAATCGAGGGACTACCTAAAATATTCTGGAATCTTCGTCAGATCTAGGAGTTTTAGAATCGATCGCTAATTTAAAATTACCAAAGAATTAATGATGACCAATCTAACATTTGCAGAATTTTATTCAACGAAGATCGACCATCTGACTTTAGCAGAATGTCTCGATATCCACTACTATCTCAATCCGCACTTTACCAAATGGCATAAATACCATAGTCCACTGGCGCGGAGAATCATTAAAGCCCACGATATCACTCATATCATTTTCGCCTGTGATACCAGTCTCCTGGGAGAATTACAAGTGCAAAGCTGGAGTAGCTTTGGAGTCAAGAAGAATTTATTAGAAGCACCGAAATATCTTAAAGACAAAGAGGCCACATCTCTACTAAATCCGGTCGGTTTCAGTAATTTAGTTTGGTTTATTTTGACACATCTGGATGAAGTTTTTAAGGTATGGCAGCAATCGCGAAAACTCTCCAAAAAATGGGTGTATTTTGATGAAGATCGTTATATGGCTACTAAAATTGGCAATATTCGAGCTGAATACAACATTATGATTGCTGGCCTTTAGTTAGGATTTACATAGATCCCAAACAATAATCATTCCCCATAAAGTGCTAAAACAGGAAATCAAACCATTTATCAATCTACTATGGCTGATGAGATTAGCCCAGAAATTGTAGCCTGGACTCAGATAATTTTGGATAACTACCGCCGATTGGTGGGCAAGGATTTAATTATCGATCGATCAATGAGTCCTCTTGATCAAGCCCACGCCCTCAACAAAGCATCCTTTGTCTTAGTTTCCCACGGCACTGAAGCTGACCCGATCTTGAACTATGGCAACCAAATGGCTCTGAAGCTGTGGGAAATGAGCTGGGACGAACTAACTGTCACCCCTTCTCGGTTAACTGCCGAGCCAGTCAATCAAGAAATCCGGCGGCAAATGTTGCTCCAGGTGGCCAGCCAAGGCTTTATTGACAATTATCAAGGGGTAAGAATTTCTAAAAGTGGTCAAAGATTTATGATCGATCGCGCGACTATCTGGAATCTGACTGATCCGACTGGCAATTATTGTGGTCAAGCCGCTACCTTTAACCAGTGGCAATATCTGGACTTGCCCAACCAGCCTACAAAAAATCCCCCCGCTGATTATCCCAAGCAAACAGGAGGACTGGAATGAGAACTATGACTTCAATTACCTTAAGCTTTCCCTTTCTTTAGGATTAATTAACTCACTCAGCCCTTCACCGAGCAAAGAAAGGCCCGTAACCATCGCGGTGAGCGCCAATCCGGGAAACAAAGTTGTCCACCAAATGCCAGTAGAAAGAGCTGGCAAAGCCTCCCGCAGGTCATGACCCCATTCCGGAATTTCTTCAGGAAGACCCAAACCCAAGAAACCTAAGCCCCCCAATACCAAAATCGAATCAGCGGCATTCAGAGTAAACAGTACCGGTACACTTTGAATCACATTGGCGAGTAAATACTTGCTCAATACCCTCGGCGTAGAAGCGCCCAATGCCTGAGCAGCTTCCACAAACATTTGATTCTTGAGGCTAGCTGTCTGGTTGCGCACTACCCGATAGTACTGAGGAATGTAGGAAATACTGATGGCGATCGCCGCATTTAAAATACCGCGCCCCACAATAAAGGACAGGGTGATGGACAGCAACAGCCCCGGCAGGGTGTAAATGGTATCCATTAGAAACAGGAGCGCTCGATCGAGATTGCCACCCAAATAACCACTGAGTAATCCTAAAGGCACCCCAATGAACAAGCTGAGCAAGGTGGCAGCCAGCACTACCTGAAAAGCTGCCTGAGTAGCACTGAGCGTCCGGGCAAATACATCATAGCCTTCGCGACTAGTCCCAAACCAATGTTGAAAAGAGGGCGGTTCGTGGATTGGATAGGTGATGGAATCCTGCGGATCTAGCAATATTCCCATCTGAACGAGGAAAGGAGAAAATATAGCGATCGCCAGAAAAAGCACGGTCAAGACTAGGCCAGCCAGTAACAACCGACTAGACAACTGCCGTCGTCGTAGCACCTGACCAAAAAATGCAAGATTATTTTTAACTGTCATAGAAGAAGGCCGCAGCGGTTAATTCTAGTGCTAATCAGAGCACTAAGACTGATGAATCAAAACTATTCATTCTTAAATCTACACGATCGCCGACCAATACTTGTTCAAAGATCACCTGCACGGCATACTAATCAATCGAATGTGTGGCTAAATCCTAGCTCAGCATTGCTGGGCCATCAACAAATATTAGACTAGGAATAGTGTGCAGATCTAGAAAGTAGCACAAGACGCGACCAGAAATTCCAATAGATCTAGAACAATGAAAGGACAGTAAATATTAGTTAAAACCCATCCCCAATATGTACATGAACCTGGCGATCGGCAATGCCACGCTCCTACTGGTAGCCGCACTTATTTTTGGAATACTCAATTTTTTCAAACTTACCGCTGGCAATCTGCTGGATTGGGTGCTAGGAATTGCCATTTTGGAATGGCTATTAATCATTGTGACCGTGCCCTGGAATATTTATTTTGCGTCCAAACAAGCCAGCGAAACCGCGATCGATTCTCAGCAAAAGGGTATCTCGATTGAACAACGTCAACTGCGCTACATCCAAGTGGTTAGTCAGCGCTCTTTGGTGGTTGCTATTGCCCTGCATTTACTCTCGGCGGCAGGGCTGTACTGGATTGCCCAGGCTGGTTTAACTCCGTTGGGCTATTTGGGAGCGGGGGCAGCATTGCTCCTTACGGTATTACGGCCAGCGATTAGTACCTACGAATATTTGGCCGATCGATTGCGGTCAATCCAGCAAGAGTTTGCCTATCCCCGCGAAGACATTCGGGAAGTACGCGATCGCCTCTGGCAATTGGAGGAAGAATCGAAATTTTTACTCTCCAAATTAAATGAAAATGACGATGAATCTTGGATTAGCCATCAAATGCAGCGATGGCAGCACCAGCAGTTGGAGCTAGCCGGTTGCAATGCCCAAATGCAGGAGCTACGAGCCTCTAACAATCTTGACCACGATCGGTTGAGCCGCGAAGCCCAACAGGCAATTTCCCAACTAACGGTAGATGGTCAGTTTCTTGACCATGTGCGAGAAATCATCAGATTTTTCAAGACAGCTTAGAACCGAGATGCAAAACACACCATTAAAAGGGGTATTTTGAGGGATTACAGATTCCGAGACAAGGATTTAAACTATTCCACTGTCACCGATTTCGCCAAATTCCGGGGCTGGTCTACATCCAAACCGCGCATTGCCGCAATATGGTAAGACATCAACTGCATCGGAATTACAGTCAAAACTGGCGACAACAATTCATCCACATCGGGCACTGGCAAAACCTTGTCGAACAGCTCCGCCGCATCCTTGTCGCTAGCGGCCACTACGCCATACAGATGCGAATCCCGCGCTTTAGCCTCCTGGGCATTAGAAATAGCCTTCTCATAGACCTTACCCGGCATGGCGATCGCCACCACTGGCACCTTAGAATCGAGCAGAGCGATCGGACCATGCTTCATTTCCCCCGAAGGATAGCCTTCG
>CAXTSX010000087.1:0-8353 GCA_964247085.1 uncultured bacterium | reverse complement strand
ATACTGTTTTCATAGACTAGAAATGCTATCAGACTTAACGGGAAAAGTCAGGTCAATCGACAGATGAATTAGTTTGGTGATTTTTATTATGTGTAGCAAATGAAAATCGCGAAAAACCAAAAAATAATAAATTAAACATAAAGATAAATATCCTTAAAGACAATTAATTAAAAGTATTTTCCTCACAAGATCTTCACAGCTTTAGCCTAAGATACAAAGGCAATGAATTCACATTTAAATTTGTTGAATAGTTATTTTGCTGACTATCTAAGTACTTGGAGTAGTTAACTATAAAATCTTCGATGCTAGATGGTAACTTAATAGCATTATCTTTTCTTCGCTGACGACACTAACGACAAACTTTGTAAATTTAGTAAATTCGGACAAAACACCATGAGTACTGCAATTGACAACTTCACAAGCCAACTTCATGACAATCTAGAAGCAGTGGAAGATCGGGCGAAGTCGCTCAAACATAATATCAAATCTGCCACGAAAAAAAATCAAGCTGAGATTCAATCGAAACTCGATGAAGCTAAAGCCAGCCTAGCAGCGAAGAAACAAGAATTCGATGGGTACCGAGCCAAGCTCAAGACTCAATTCGAGGAAAAAGAATCTGAGGTGAAATCGAGCGTCGATGAATGGAAAGCGAGCCGTGAAGTCCGGAAACTCGAACACCGAGCCGAAAAGGCTGAGGACTATGCAGCTACATCGGTTTACTTGGCAATGGCCATGATGGAAGAAGCCGAAGAGGCCACCCTATCAGCAATTTGCAACCGCATGGATGCCGAAGCTGCTGTGGGAAATTCTAAAAAATAGTAAAGCGATGATCGGGTAACTGATTCAAATATTCACTTTACAACCAAGGACACCAAAACATGACACATACAATCGTCGCTCATTTTCCCTCGCATACCGAAGCAGAAACAGTGGTACGGGAGCTGCAACAACAAGGCTTCGACATGCAAAAACTATCGATCGTCGGTAAAGATTACCAAACTGCCGAACATGTGCGGGGATTTCTAAGCTGGAAAGATACTGCCAAAGCTGGAGTCACCGGTGGTGGTTATTGGGGTAGCTTCGTCGGTGGTTTGTTTGGGATTTTAGCTGGTGCTGGCGTGATATTTATTCCGGGCATGGCTCCGCTCATCATTGCTGGCCCAATTACTGGCGTGTTAGCCGGGTGGTTGGAAGGAGCGGTGGTGGGAGGTGCTGGTGCTGCGGCGATCGGCGGATTAGCTGGTGCTTTAGGCGGACTGGGTATCCCCAAAAATGAGGTGCTCAAATACGAAACCAAAATCCAAGCAGGTGAGTTCATCATCTTGGTAACAGGTACCACTGAAGATGTCACTAAGGCGAAGCAGATGCTCGACAAAATCAGTCATGGCATCAGTCTATCGATCGCAGCATAAGAAATGAGGTAAGGGCAATTTATGAATTGCCTTTGCATCAAGGTCTTTTAACTTAGGGAAAATCTAAAATGCAGATTCAAACTTCAAAACCGACTCAAAAAGAGAACAGTCAGCCAATTTTACACCAGCAGGGAAGAGAGATCCAGCCGTTTGGAACCCTCCGAAATTTGCCAATTGCATTGGGTACCATTGCTCGCGAGGAAAGCTGCGAACAACTCAATCAAATTCTCGCAGATAGCATGATTCTCTACAGCCTCTACAAAAAACATCACTGGTTGATGCGAGGTAATACTTTTTATCAATTGCATCTGTTACTCGATAAACATGCAGGCGAACAATTGGAGTTAATCGATCTTATTGGCGAACGAGTCCAGACTTTGGGCGGTGTAGCGATTGCCGATCCGCGCCATGTCGCAGAAGTAACCACGATCGATCGTCCGCCCAATGGTGTTGAAGAGGTTCCTGTGATGCTATCGCGTTTACTAGAAGCGCATGAATCAATTTTGCGGGAAGTTCGGGAAGGAATTATGACAACTGCTGCCAATCGTGACGAAGGCACAAGCGACTTACTGACCAGCGATGTATTGCGAATGAATGAATCACAAGTCTGGTTTATCGCCGAACACTTAGTTGATACGCCATTAGTTCGCAGCTAAATAAAAAAAGATCCCCAGCCGTATGATAGAAAGCCATGAAATCTAACCAACGTTCCGAGCCAGAAGATCGCCAACGGCAGATAACGACTCTCGCCGCCGTGCTGGGGAGTATTGCAATTAATACTCTATCCAACGTTTTTCCACTCAATGGGGTTAGTGTTGGCAATCTTTCCAACACTCTATTTGCCTCTGTCCAGATTATTCCCGCTAATTATGCCTTTGCAATTTGGGGAGTAATTTATATCGGTCTGATTGCCTTTGGGATTTATCAACTCCAACCCACCCAGCGAGAAAATCCTCGCTTGCGGCGGAGTGCCTATCTCCTAACGATTGCCTGTATCGCTCAATGTGCTTGGATCTACCTGTTTCTCGATCGCCAGTTCCCATTATCTAATCTCGCCATGTTGGGAATTTTGGTACCGCTGATGGTGATGTACCAACGCCTGGGAGTTGGACAGGAGCGCGTTTCGCGCCAAGAAAGCTGGTTTATTCACCTGCCGATCTCGATCTATCTCGGCTGGATTAGCGTTGCCACGATCGTGAATGTCGCCATTGGGCTATACAGCCTCAAGTGGAGCGGTTGGGGGATTTCGCCGAGTATATGGACGGTGGTAATGATGACGATCTCAAGTGTAATTGCGGCGGTGATTAGTATTCAACGCCGTGACACTGCTTATGTACTGGTAATTGTCTGGGCATTGGTGGCGATCTCGATTCGGCAATCAGACATACTCCTAATTGCCATGACTGGTTGGGGACTAGCGATCGCCTTGATGGGTCTAAACCTTGTAAATGAACTGCAACCTCTCTCGAAAACTACAACTAACAACTAACCGTAAACAACATGATAAGTACAATTGAAAAGACTGATATGGAACTAAAAGATGATGTAATTGCCGAACTCAAATATGAGCCGATCGTCAAAGTTACAGACATCGGTGTCCTGGTCAAAAACGGCACGGTGACACTCAATGGATACGTCAGCAGCTATGTCGAGAAATTGGAAGCTGTAAAGGCGGTTAAGCGAATTGCTGGGGTAAAAGCGATCGCTGATGATATTGAAATTCAGCTACCAGACTCCTACCACCGCACAGATAGCGATATTGCCGCCGCCGCGACTAATCAAATTAATTGGGCGACCTTAATCCCACCAGGAAGCATTCGAGTCACTGTTTCTGAAGGTTTAATCACCTTGGAAGGCCAAGTTGAGGGATGGTTTCAAAAGAATGTCGCTGCAAACGTCGTGCGGCATCTGTTGGGTGTTAAGGGAGTATCTAATTTGCTCTCCCTCGCGCAACCAATCCGCAAAAATATCGAACCCACTGTAAAGCCAGTGGAAGTAGAAAGAGCGATTAAGTCGGCGTTCAAACGCAGTGCTGTGGTGGATGCCAACAAGATCCATGTCGAGACTTCTGGTGGCAATGTGGAACTTATTGGCAACGTCCGGAACCTGGCGGAGCGAGAAGAGGCCGAACGTGCAGCTTGGGCTGCTCCAGGAGTGGTTTCTGTGGATAATCAACTCACTGTGAAGTGGTTTCAGTTTTCACAATAATGCTTTAAATTCACATCAATTTGGGTTAAGAGCAATTAGGGAAACAATTTGGTAATTGAAACAGGTAAAGATGAAGTCACTTACACTCACACCGTCGATTCACCTACTGAAGTCTTAACCGGACAAAGTGAAAGCGGTTAGATGCTGGCAGTTTGGATTAGTGATGCTACTGGGACAAAAATATTAGTTAAATTGCAATCAGTCGAACCATAGCAATCAGTTTTCAACAACACAATAATTAATTGAAAAATTGAAGAGATGAACTAATGATTTCAGTAAATACTTCTGTGGATTTAGTCCTGCCAGTTGGAACTCGCGATCATAGCCAAGGAATGCTATCTGCGCCGATCGTCTTAATGGAATACGTTGATTATCAATGTCCTTATTGCGCTCAAGCTGTTGATATTGTGCGAGAGCTTCAGCATGAACTGGGCGATCGATTATGTTATGTCGTTCGGCATTTTCCACTCGTCGATCTGCACTTCAAAGCCATGCGAGCGGCAGAAGCGACGGAGGCAGCAGCAGTGCAGAATCAGTTTTGGCAGATGCACTACTCCTTGTTTGAGTTTCCATCTGCTTTAAGCGAGACAAATTTATTCCATTACGCCCGAAAAATGGGATTAAATGTCGATTTATTCGAGCGCGATCTCAATAACGAACATCACCTACGCCACATCCAGGAAGATATCAAAACTGGTATGGAAAGTGGTGTAAATAGTACGCCAACATTTTTTATTAACGGGGTTCGTCACCTTGGAAACTGGGATACAGGTACATTATTAAACGCGATGCCGCATCACGGTAGCTATGCCAACGAGCATTACTAATTTGAATAGGAGTTCATATGTCTGAGATTCAAAACAAAGTAGTCATCATCACCGGAGCTAGTAGTGGGCTGGGTGCGGCTACCGCCGAACGACTGGCTGCTAATGGAGCCAAACTAATGCTGGCAGCCCGCCGCGAAGATCGACTCCAGGAATTGGTGGCGGCGATTCTCCAGGGGAGAGGCTCCGCCAACGCTAAATCGGGCTGGAAGGCAGACTACCTAGTCACCGATGTATCCAATCGCGCCCAGGTGGAAGCCTTAGCACAAAAGACTTTGAGTACTTATGGTCGCATCGACGTACTAATCAATAACGCCGGATTGATGCCACTCTCACCCCTGGACGCGCTCAAGGTAGACGAATGGGAGCGGATGATTGATGTCAACATCAAGGGCGTTTTGTATGGAATTGCAGCGGTGTTGCCGACGATGCGCCAGCAAAAATCCGGTCACATTATCAATTTATCCTCTGTGGCTGGACATAATGTAGCTCCAGCGGGAGCAGTTTACTCTGCGACGAAGTTTGCAGTCAAAGCGATTTCGGAGGGAATGCGGCAAGAGTCGAAGGGTGAGATTCGATCGACAAATATCTCACCTGGAGCGATTGCGACGGAGTTGACGAGCACGATTAGCGATCCAGATACGGCGACGAGACTGAACGCATATTATGCGAAGACCGCGATCGATGCTGATGCGGTTGCACGGGCAATTGCTTATGCGATCGAGCAACCACTGGATGTCGATGTTAATGAAATTATCATCCGCCCCACCCATCAAACTTAAATTCGATCTAAAACCAAGTATTTTAGGAAATTAATTATTATGGGTAATTTATCTAAAGCGTATTTATTAGGTGGTGGCATCGGTTCTTTAGCCGCAGCAGCTTTTATGATTCGCGACGGTGCATTCTCTGGCGAAAATATTGTGATTCTCGAAGCAAAGCCCGTCATGGGCGGCAGTTTGGATGGAGCGGGGAACCCAACCGATGGTTATTCTTTGCGCGGCGGGCGGATGTTGACGACTGATAACTATGAATGTACTTGGGATCTGTTCAAGTCAATTCCTTCGCTGACTCTACCTGGTAAAACAGTATTCGATGAAACGATCGAGTTTAACGAAAAGTATAAGTCACATGCGATGGCGCGGCTGATCGATCGTCGGCGGGCAAAAGTGCCTGTCAGTTCGATGGGCTTTTCGATGCACGATCGTCAGGAACTATTACGACTAACTGAGGCTGGTGAAGCTGAATTAGGTAATAGCTGTATCACTGATTGGCTCTCACCACGCTTTTTCGACACGGAATTTTGGTACATGTGGGCGACGACTTTCGCCTTTCAGCCGTGGCATAGTGCTGTGGAATTCAAGCGTTATTTGCATCGCTTTATGATGGAATTCTCGCGGATTGAAACCCTCGCTGGGGTGAAGCGCACTGTCTACAATCAGTACGATTCTTTTGTTCGTCCCTTGCAGAGTTGGTTGGCAACTCAAAATGTTCATTTCTATGTAGATTGCCAAGTAACGGATCTAGAGCGACATATCGCCACAAATAAGTTGGTAGTCACAGGTATTCACTATCAACAGTGTGGTGAAAGTAAAACCATTGCGGTTGAAAATGGCGATCTAGTCTTTCTTCAGAATGGTTCAATGACGGATGCTTCGAGTTTGGGTTCGATGACGAGTGCGCCGCCACAGTTGACTAAACAGGATTGCACCAGTTGGACGCTATGGGAAAAGTTGGCAGCAGAAAACTCTGGATTCGGGCATCCGGCTGTATTTAATAGCAGTATTGCTGAGTCTTGCTGGGAGTCTTTTACTGTCACGCTCAAAAATCCGGCATTTTTTGACAAGATGTTTGAGTTTAGCGGTAATGAGGCGGGAATTGGCGGATTGGTGACGTTTAAAGATTCTAATTGGTTGATGTCGATCGTTCTGGCTCATCAACCCCATTTTATCGATCAACCTGCCGACGTGCAGGTGTTCTGGGGATATGCATTGTTTCCCGATCGAGTGGGTAATTTCGTGCCCAAACCGATGGCTGAATGCAATGGTGCCGAAATCCTCCAAGAACTCTGCGGTCATTTGCGATTCGATCTAGACACGATGACATCGGCTAACTGTATTCCCTGCCGGATGCCGTATATCACCAGTATGTTTATGCCGCGCTTGCGTACCGATCGACCAATCCCGATTCCCCATAACTCCCGCAACCTCGCTTTCATCAGTCAGTTTGTGGAGATTCCCGAAGATGTGGTGTTTACGGTCGAATATTCAGTGCGGGTGGCGCAGATGGCGGTTTATGAGTTTTTACATATCGATAAAAAGATTCCGCCTGTAACGCCTCATGACAAGTCACTAATGGTGGAGTTTGAGGCTTTAGCTAAAGCATTTAAGTAATGCTATTTTACGCGTTGGCGGTAGCGGAGCGTTTGCCCTAGCAATAGCCTACGGTCGGTAATCGTCGAACTCATGTTAGTTGAAAAAATTCAAGTAATTCAAAGGAGTCAAGATGAAAATATTAATGGTGCTAACCTCACACGACAAGCTGGGCAATACAGGTAAAAAAACTGGTTTCTGGCTTGAAGAATTTGCCGCTCCTTACTATACGTTTAGAGACGCAGGTGCGATCGTTACCCTCGCGTCACCGCTAGGTGGTCAGCCGCCACTCGATCCCAAGAGCGACACCCCAGATTCCCAGACTGAAGACACGCAACGCTTCAAGGCAGATCCCACCGCCCAAGCCGCGCTCGCACTCACACTCAAATTAAGCGAGGTTGCCGCTAGTGATTTTGATGCGGTATTTTATCCTGGCGGACATGGCCCGCTCTGGGACTTGGCTGAAGATAAATCTTCGACCGATCTGATCGAGTTCATGCTAACCGCAGGTAAACCAGTCGCCCTAGTTTGTCATGCTCCGGGCGTACTGCGTGATATCAAGGGTCTTGACGGCTCTCCGATCGTCCAAGGTAAGGCAGTCACAGGCTTTACCAATACCGAGGAGCAGGCAGCCGGATTGACCGAGATCGTTCCGTTCCTGGTCGAGGATATGCTGGTGCAAAACGGTGGGAATTATTCCAAAGTAGCCAACTGGCAGCCCCATGTTGTTAAAGATGGACTACTAATTACTGGGCAAAACCCCGCATCTTCGGCACCAGCCGCGAAGGAATTGCTAGAACAGCTCAGTCTGCTTGCCACTACATCTCACTAGGATGGACATACATGAATCTTAAATATATTTACACTCGATTGCACGTTCAAAACTATCTAGATTGTAAGCGTTTCTACGAGGATGTTTTAGGCTTGAAAGTCTCTCTAGCCAATGATGCCGAGGAATATGCCGAGTTTGATGTAGGCGCAACTAAAATTACGATTCTCAATCGAGCGAGGTTGAAAGACTACGTTGACTCGATTGAGTCAGCAACCTACGATCGTGACGATGCCAAGATCATCTTGACTTTTGCCGTGCCTAATTTGGATGATGCAATCGCTCAGTTGAAAGCCAAAGGCGTGGCGATCTTCAGCAGTCCTTGGCAATTCTCAGATGACGGGCTAGCGGGCGGGTTGCTCAGTGCGGGTATTCGCGATCCAGACGGTAATATTATCGAACTCGAACAAACCCTCAGCTAATTCGCTCTCGATCGCTTCCAAATCGCGAATTCACCAGCGATCGGGGAAATTAAAATCCCTGGTGGTCAGTCTATCTAATTTCAACTAACTTTAATTACTAAAAAGATAACTATGTTAAATGTAGAAAATAAAGTCGTTGCCATCACTGGAGCTAGTAGCGGCATCGGTGAAGCCTCCGCTAAATTGCTTGCCCAAAACGGTGCAAAAGTTTTGCTGGGCGCACGCCGCACGGAAAAGCTAGAAAAGATCGTAAAAGAAATTCGATCGACAGGTGGAACAGCCGAAT
>CAXTSX010000086.1:0-8376 GCA_964247085.1 uncultured bacterium | reverse complement strand
CCCAATCTTGAGTGAAGAAAATACCGCGTGAGCGATCTTCTTCGATGTAGTTTTCGCGCATCAGGTCTACAAAACCCATAGTGATGCCTTTTTCGCCTTCGAGCTTACCTACAACCGTACCGGAGTGTAAGTGGTCGCCACCAGACATCCGTAAGCACTTCGCCAAAACGCGGAAGTGAATACCGTGATTCTTTTGACGATCGATTACCGCGTGCATAGCGCGGTGAATGTGCAACAGAATACCGTTGGCTTGACACCACTTCGCCAAGGAAGTGTTGGCAGTAAAACCACCAGTCAAGAAGTCATGCATGATGATGGGAGTGCCGATTTCTTTCGCGAATTCAGCGCGTTCCATCATTTGTTCGTTGGTAGGCGCAGTCACGTTCAGATAGTGACCTTTAATTTCGCCAGTTTCAGCTTGCGATTTCTCGATCGCTTCTTGAACGAACAAGAATCTGTCTCTCCAACGCATAAATGGCTGAGAGTTAATGTTTTCATCATCTTTGGTGAAATCTAGACCGCCGCGCAGTACTTCATAAACTGCCCGACCGTAGTTTTTCGCCGAAAGACCAAGTTTAGGTTTGATCGTACAACCCAACAACGGACGACCATACTTGTTCAATTTGTCGCGCTCAACGGTAATACCGTGAGGAGGACCTTGGAAAGTCTTGAGGTAAGCAACAGAGATCCGAATATCTTCTAGTCGCAAAGCGCGCAGAGCTTTAAAACCAAATACGTTACCAACCAAAGAGGTGAGCAGGTTGGTAACAGAGCCTTCTTCAAACAGATCCAAAGGATAGGCGATGAAGCAAAAGTACTGGTTATCTTCACCAGCAACTGGCTCGATATGATAACAACGACCTTTATAACGATCGAGGTCAGTCAAGAGGTCAGTCCAGACAGTAGTCCAAGTACCAGTAGAAGACTCAGCTGCTACTGCTGCGCCAGCTTCCTCAGGCGGAACGCCGGGCTGAGGAGTCATGCGGAAACAAGCAAGAATATCAGTATCTTTAGGAGTATATTCTGGCGTGTAATAAGTTAATCGATAATCTTGAACACCAGCCTTGTACCCAGTCTTAGCCTGGGTTTGGGTTTGGGTATAACTCATTTATTATTCCTACCTTCAGGAAATTAGTTAGCATTTCATACAAGTACCTACTATATCAGCGTGCGTATTAGTTTAGATTTTAATATTTTTGGGTAATTGATAAGATTTAATTATATTTTCACTACCTATGTTGTAAATTGCTAAATAATATTAACGAGGATGGTATCGATCGCCATTTTTCAACTCACCGGGTTAAACCCAGAAAGTTTCATCGGCGGTGGTCATGATTCTTGTCAAATATTGTGAAGAATTATGTAAGCACTGGTATCTTTTTGTGTATTTAATGGCTGCAATCCACTACTGGCAAAGGTTTTTTGTTAAAACCACAACATAGCGTTACGTTAACAATCATCTGCAAGACCTTGTTTTTCCATAGTTATGGCGCTTAAAATTCCCAGAGTGAGTAAAATTACTTGCTCACAAGATATTTAACAATCCGTAACACTTTAGTCCATTCATCTCAACCACTGTTAAGGAGTCGCTCCGCATGTTCACCAACGTTAAGTCCACTATTAGACACATTGCTCCCGCCGATCTGCGTGGCCGGAAGCTGTTGAAGGTGGTCTATGTTGTACTGGAGCCACAGTATCAAAGTGCTTTGTCTACTGCGGTCAAATCGATTAACGATCACCACCCGCAGATTGCGATCGAAATCAGCGGTTATTTGCTCGAAGAACTGCGCGACCCCGAAAACTATGCGGCGCTGCAAACCGACCTGGCCACCACCAATATTTTCATTGCTTCACTGATCTTTATTGAAGATTTGGCCGAAAAGCTAGTAGCCGCCGTCGAACCCCACCGCGACAATATGGACGTGGCCGTGGTTTTCCCCTCGATGCCCCAGGTGATGCGCCTAAACAAAATGGGTAGCTTTTCCTTGGCACAGTTGGGTCAGTCTAAGAGTGCGATCGGCGAGTTCATGAAAAAGCGCAAGGCCAAGCAAGGCAGTAGCTTCCAAGATGGCATGTTGAAATTGGTACAAACCTTGCCCAAGGTCTTGAAGTTCTTACCGATGGAAAAGGCTCAAGATGCCCGTAACTTCATGCTCAGTATTCAGTACTGGCTGGGTGGCACCCCCGAGAACCTGGAAAATTTCCTGCTGATGCTCTCTGATAAGTACGTGTTCACCCACGACAACAAATCCGAAAATACCTATCAAGAGCCAGTCACCTTCCCGGATATGGGCATCTGGCATCCCCTCGCGCCGCAGATGTTTGAGGATGTGAAGGAATATTTAAACTGGTACACCAGCCGCCGCGATCTTTCCGACGAACAACGGGATCCTAATGCACCGACGATCGGCTTAGTTTTGCAGCGCACTCACATTGTGACTGGCGATGATGCCCACTACGTAGCCATCATTCAAGAATTTGAAGCAATGGGCGCTAAAGTCGTACCAGTTTTTGCGGGTGGTTTGGATTTCTCCAAGCCCTTAGAAGCGTTCTTCTTTGACTCGGTGACCAAGGACAGCGCGATCGTCGATGCGGTGGTTTCCTTGACTGGTTTTGCCCTGGTGGGTGGCCCAGCTCGTCAGGATCACCCTAAGGCGATCGATGCCCTCAAACGACTAAATCGCCCCTATATGGTGGCATTGCCGCTGGTTTTCCAGACTACTGAAGAATGGCAAGAGAGTGACTTAGGTCTGCACCCCATTCAAGTGGCCTTGCAAATTGCTATTCCAGAACTAGATGGCGCGATCGAACCCATCATTTTATCTGGCCGTGATGGGAATACGGGCAAGGCGATCGCTCTCCAAGATCGAGTAGAAGTAATTGCCCAACGGGCCATGAAGTGGGCAAATCTACGGATCAAACCCAAACATGACAAAAAAGTAGCGATCACCGTTTTCAGCTTCCCACCCGATAAAGGCAACGTTGGCACCGCCGCCTACCTGGATGTTTTTGGCTCGATCTACGAAGTACTCAAAGGTCTGAAAGAAGACGGCTACGATTTACCAGAGCTACCCGCTTCCGGCCAAGAACTACTCGAACAAGTCATTCACGATGTCCAAGCTCAATACAACAGCCCCGAGCTGAACGTGGCCTACCGGATGTCGGTAGAAGAGTATCAAGACCTCACGCCTTACTCAGTAAAATTAGAAGATAGCTGGGGGCCACCACCGGGCAACTTGAATAGCGATGGTCAAAACTTACTGATTTTCGGTAAGCACTACGGCAATGTTTTCATTGGGATTCAGCCAACTTTTGGTTACGAAGGCGATCCAATGCGGCTGCTATTCTCCCGTTCAGCTAGCCCTCACCATGGTTTTGCGGCTTACTACACCTACCTCGAAAAAGTCTGGGGCGCGGATGCTGTACTGCATTTTGGCACCCACGGTTCCTTAGAATTCATGCCGGGTAAACAGGTGGGCATGTCGGGCGAATGCTTCCCCGATAATTTGATTGGTAGTATTCCGAACATGTACTACTATGCCGCCAATAACCCCAGTGAAGCCACGATCGCCAAGCGACGCGGTTATGCTGAGACCATTTCTTATCTCACCCCACCCGCCGAAAATGCGGGTCTCTATCGTGGTCTGCAAGAATTAGGCGAACTAGTTGGTTCCTACCAATCACTGCGGGACAGCAATCGTGGTATTCAGATTGTCGATACGATCATGGATAAAGCCCGGATTTGCAACCTGGATAAAGATGTGGCGCTTCCCGATATCAATGCGATCGATATGTCGATCGAGGAGCGCGATTTAATTGTTGGTTCGATCTACAGCAGCTTGATGGAAATCGAGTCTCGCTTACTGCCTTGCGGCTTGCATGTCATTGGTAAACCACCGACAGCCGAGGAAGCGATCGCTACTTTGGTAAATATTGCTAGTCTCGATCGGGAAGAAGAAGGCATTAAAGGCTTGCCTCGGATCATCGCCGAGAGCTTGGGCAAAGACCTGGAGCAACTTTATCAAGATAACGATCGGGGGGTACTCGACCAAGTTCAATTACTGCAAGATATTACTCAAGCAATTCGTCACTCGGTAGCTTCGATTTTAAATGATCGATCGGACTCTGAAGGTCGGGTATCAATCATATCCAAGCTAAATATCTTTGGCGGCAATAAGACAGAGCCATGGGTAACAGTCCTCCAGGATGCTGGCTATGGGCAAGTAAACCTGGAAGAAGTCAAACCATTGTTTGAGTATCTGGAATTCTGCCTAAAGCAAGTCTGTGCTGATAACGAACTGGGTGGTTTACTCCAAGGTCTAGGCGGGGAATACATTTTGCCCGGACCCGGCGGCGACCCCATTCGCAACCCGGATGTGTTGCCGACTGGTAAGAATATTCATGCTTTAGATCCGCAATCGATTCCGACAGAAGCAGCGGTTAAATCAGCCAAAGTAGTAGTCGATCGATTACTAACTAAGCAGATGCAAGATAACAACGGTGCTTATCCAGAGACCATTGCCTGTGTGCTGTGGGGTACCGACAACATCAAAACCTATGGTGAATCGTTAGCCCAAATCATGTGGATGGTGGGAGTGAAGCCCGTACCAGATGCTCTTGGTCGGGTAAACAAACTAGTCCTACTTTCCCTGGAAGAATTGGGTCGGCCTCGGATTGATGTAGTGGTAAATTGCTCTGGTGTCTTTCGTGATTTATTTGTGAACCAGATGAATTTATTAGATCAGGCTGTGAAAATGGCCGCTGAAGCAGACGAACCACTAGAAATGAATTTTATTCGGAAGCACGCTTTAGCACAGGCCGAAGAAATGGGAATTAACTTGCGTCAAGCCGCCACCCGGATCTTCTCCAACGCTTCTGGCTCCTACTCTTCCAACATCAACTTGGCGGTAGAAAACGGCACCTGGGATAACGAAGCAGAGTTGCAAGAAATGTATCTCACTCGTAAATCCTTTGCCTTTAGTGCCGACAATCCCGGCACGATGGAGCAGTCGCGCAAAATCTTTGAGACTTCCCTGAAAACAGCAGAAGTGACTTTCCAGAACCTGGATTCCTCGGAAATCAGCATGACCGATGTTTCGCACTACTATGACTCTGACCCGACAAAAGTAGTGGCTGGTTTGCGAGATGATGGGAAAATGCCGACAGCTTTTATGGCTGATACCACTACAGCTAATGCTCAAATTCGGACTTTATCGGAAACGGTGCGACTGGATGCCCGGACAAAGCTGCTCAATCCTAAATGGTATGAAGGAATGCTCAGTCATGGTTATGAAGGGGTACGGGAGCTATCCAAGCGGTTGGTGAATACTTCCGGTTGGAGTGCGACGGCGGATGCGGTGGATAACTGGGTTTATGAGGACACTAACACTACTTTCATTAAGGATGAGGAGATGTGTAAGCGTCTGATGGACTTGAATCCGAACTCGTTCCGCAAGATTGTTTCGACGCTGTTGGAAGTGAATGGTCGTGGTTATTGGGAGACTTCGGATGAGAATCTTGATAAGTTACGTGAGCTATATCAAGAGGTAGAAGACCGGATTGAGGGTGTTGAGTAATTTCTGATTGAGTGAGGGACGCTAAAATAGCGTCCTTTCTTTTATCTGTGCTAGCATCAAACCAAAAGATATTTAATTTATGGAAGATCGATCATTAATCATTTCCGATCCACGAGTAATGATGGGTAAACCCGTTATTGCTGGTACTCGCATCACTGTGGAGTTAATTCTCGAAAAATTAGCCGCAGGTGAAACCACCGAACAAATTTTAGCAGCCCATCCTCGCCTCACTTTAGCCGCTATTTTCGCAGCGTTAGCCTTTGCAAAAGAGACACTTCGAGCCGATACAATTTATCCAGCTCCGATCGTAAGTGTATGAAGTTTTTGGCGGATGAGAATATGGATGTTGCGATTGTCGAGCGATTGCGGCAAGAAGGACATCAAGTTTGGTATGTTGTAGAAATGGAACCAGGCATTGCTGATGAGGAAGTCTTGGCTCTGGCAAATCGTGAAGGTGCAATATTAATTACCGCAGATAAAGACTTTGGGGAATTAGTTTTTAGGCTATGTTATCTCGCTACCGGAGTTATTTTAACTCGACTGGCAGGACTATCAATATCCGCTAAGAGCGATATCCTGGCAACGACGATTCAAGAGCATGAGTCTGAATTATTGTCTGCATTTGTAGTTGTGTCGTCAACATCAATTCGTATCCGTAAGTTAGGCTAAATCAGTGATCGACTTTTATTCGGTGGATCGAACGGAGAAATATGATTACTAAAGAACTTCGCCAAACACTTCTGACTTTATCGCCAGAAGAAAAAACCGAGATTATTCAGCTACTAGATGGAATTAGTAAAAGCCCCCAAGTGGTGGGTGGTAATGCTCGCATTAGAAATACGCGAATTCCAGTTTGGAGCTTGTTTCAATCTCGTCAGATAGGAACTACCGATTTAGAAATATTAGAAGCTCATCCCGAACTAACGCCAGCCGATCTGACTAATGCGTGGTTTTACGCTGAAACCTTTCCTGATGAAATTGAGGGCGCGATTGCTGCTAACGAGGCAGACTAAGTGGTCAGACTGTATGCCGATGAAAACTTTGAACTTCCAGTCATCATCAGGCTTAGAGAGAAAGGATACGACATCTTAACTGCTTTAGAAGCTGGTAATGCCAACCAAGTAATTCCTGATGAAGATGTATTAAAATTTGCGATAGAACAACACAGAGCCGTCATTACTCTAAACTACAATGATTTTAAAAATCTCCATAAACGCTATCCTGAGCATAGTGGCATTATAATTTGTACTAGTACTCGAAAAAAAGACGATCGAGATAGCTTTGCCGATCGAATTGACTTGGCATTAAGAAACACAGAATCTTTAGCCGGAGAGTTGATCCGGATAAATCTTCCCAGTAAATAATGAGAAATTTGATACAACCTTAAAAGAAGGGCTGGGGATGAGTCCAAAGTCATTTTGACGACTTCGGTAACATCATCCAGAATCGCTATTCCAAACCTGCTAAATTAGATGCAGAATATTGCATCCAGATTTACCAGTGGCTAAATTACCAGCTCCAATCATCACCAACATCTTTACCCTGCAACGCCAAATCATTGAGAGTATTGATACTACCACTGCCCTAGAATTTAGGTTACTAGAGCAGATCGGAGAAACTGCTGAAACCTTACCAGAACTTGAAGAACTCCAGAATATTCGAGAGCGGCTATTGTCCCCATATTCCAAGCTGCATACTTTAGTACTAAAAGCTGCCCAATCTCAGCCAGCAGTCACTAATGATGTGTTAAATTTACTGTATCAAGCAATTGAGACTGGTGAAGCTACCGTAAGTGCTAGTAATGCTAGCTTGCAAGAAATTCAACGTAATTGGAACTAGTCATGAGTAACCATTTCAAGACCCCCACCGCTGAAACTAGAGCAAAAGATATTGCTAGCCTGAGAGAAGCTGGTAGACTTCTGGATTTGTGGACTCTAGAGCTAGACGAGGCGATCGCCGCCCTAGATCAACATCTACTTCAACAACGCCGAGCTAAATTACTATCCAAATCTAATTCTGTCCCTACAGAGAAGATTGAAATGTAGTTGGTAATTTTGTTCGATCGAGTAACAATAAAATAATATTGCCAATTCAAGAATCGATGTTTTGATGCCTAATGGTGATTCAAATATTTATATCAATCAGACAAATAATAGTACTTGGCTAGTTATGGATTGGGATCGATCGCTAGGTATATTTGCAGAGAAGCTACCTAAGTTTGCTAGAATAAAATTTAATATTCTATTTATATTTTTAAACCAACTATGTTCAAACACCTTGCAAATCTATTGTCTTTCAGTAGTTAATTGATTTTCACTCTTCTGTATCTGCTCCATTTCATATCTATTCAAACCTATATATTTATTAAATAAAAATCAATGTGTACTTCATTGATTGCGATTTTGGATATCACAGCCTTAAGCTGCAATCCATCATCTTTGTAGAATTTAGCGCTGTTGCTATGCACGGAGCTAAACCTATTTTCGTATATCCAGACACAGTGTCAGCAACCAGTGGCGAGGTTAGATAACCTTGTCAACTTCCTTATATAAACTCGTCCATCTGCTAACTGCTAAGCAAAAAATTGTTGAGCAGGAACAAATATATTTTTTATTCTTTAAACTCCTGAGAAAACTCAGTAGCCAATTTAATGATGATGCTACCGATGGTCAAATATCTGTCTATTTTCGTAGACGGAAACAATATGTTTTATGCCCAACAAAAAAATGGCTGGTTCTTTGACCCCCGGAGAGTCTTAGAATATTTCACGAAAGATCTAGATGTTAATTTAATCAATGCT
>CAXTSX010000085.1:0-8566 GCA_964247085.1 uncultured bacterium | reverse complement strand
GTTTATGAAGGGACACCTTCAATTTGGCATCTGGCAGAGATTCTGACTTGGCTCAGAGAAAATAAAACATATTCGATCGACGACTCATTATTAGAAGTGGCGATTGTCAATATGGAGTTCAATGTTGCCAGAAAATGGCAAAATATAGCACCAGATTTGCAAGAAAACATCCGTGCTCTAGTTTGCTGATTTACTGCATTAGTCGATTGTTATAGCGGATCCGATCAATTAATCGTGATCGTCGCTAATCGTCAACTTACCCAATCCCACCGCCGATAAACTGTCATCTAACAATCCAGTTGCGCTAACCAATCCTGCTGGAGTCAGATCGTTCGATCGCCTGAAACAAGGCCAGAAAATTTCCTTCGCCAAATCCTTGGGCTGCGCCACGCCGCTCGATAATTTCAAAAAAGAAAGTTGGCTGATTAAAAATCGGCTGAGTGAATATCTGCATCAATAAAGCTAAAGTGTAATCAGCTGCCCAGTCCAGCAGGATTTGCAATTTTTCTAAATTTTGCCATTCCTGGTACTGAAGAGGAAAATCATTCATCTGTTGAGAACGATTTTTTAAATTTGTGTAGTAGCTGGGGGGAATTGGCAAGAAGGCTAAATCTTGCGATCGCATCTCCGTTACCGTCTGAAAAATATTAGCGGTGCGCAACGCCACATGCTGAATACCAGCACCACCCTGAATATCTAAGAAGGTCTGAATCTGAGAATTGGGGCTGCTGGGTTCATTGATATTGAACTGAACTTGACCAGTGCGATCGACTAAGGCATGACTGTATAAGCCCGAATAATTACTTTGGATATCAAAAGACTGTTGGACTTGAAAATCGAACAGATTTTGGTACCAATCGGTGGCAGCAGCCAGTTGGTGCTGACCCACATTTAAAACCACATGATCAATGCCTACAATCAGATTTTGATCATCTGGCTCTGGTGGGATTGATACCAACATTGGATTACTCGCATTGGTCACCAAGGTATGCTGAAAATCTCCCCATCCTTGAATAGTGAGCTGCTTGGGGTCGTCGATCGGCAGCTCCTGTCCTTCAATAATTTTGATATCTAAACGCTCTATTCTGGCCGATAATGATTCCAGATCATCCACCAGAAAAGCAATATTAGCCACTCCCGCTGGATGAGTAGCTAGATAGTGCGCCACCGGACTAAACTCATTGCGGGCGGCAGACACCCGAAACAAGACGGAGCTGTTACCGACCAGCTCGGTGCAGGTGTGTTCATTAACTTGCTGACCACCAGATTGAAAACCCATTTTTTGGATCAGCCAATCGCGCGTTTGCGCCGCATCTTCGACGAAAAAATGAATGTGATCGATTTTCATAACACCCAGTTTAAAATGGCAATCAACTCTTTATTTAGTGGCTGTAATTAAGCCAAAGCGAATTAATCCTCTTTCGTAGCCTTGACTCATTAACTGCAGCGATAGTGCCGCTTGAATTGTTTTCCAGCCTGCTTTAAATAAGCCCAAAATAGCTGCTGGCGTAATACTAGAGTCAATTACGACCTGCCAAAAAGGGGCTACGGCCACCGACCAATCAGCCGATCGCATTCCCTGGAAACCACATTTTGCAGTAATACTTTCATATTCTGGTAGCGAAATCACATAGGGTAGGCAGTAGACCTGATAAATTTGATCCAGATGTCTAATTTCAGCTGGGGTCAAACATCCGACCTCGTCACCGATCGGACGATGACACCAAGTCGCAAAAATTAAGCGGCCACCGGGTTTAAGTACTCGATAACACTCTTGCAAAAATTTTGTTTTATCGGGCATATGCTCACCACTTTCTAAAGTCCAGACCATATCGAAGGTATTGTCGGCGTAGGGAATGGCCAAAGCATTGGCCACCTTAAAAGTGGCTCTGTCTTTGAGACCAGCGGCTACTGCTCTTTCCTGAGCACGGTTAGCCTGTACTGGCGATAGCGTAATGCCGACCACTTCGGCCTGTAACTTTTCAGCCAAATAAAGACTACTGCCGCCAATCCCACAACCAATATCAATAATTTTAGGGATTTGGCCATCGGAACTGTTGTAATCAGACCAACTTAGTAATTCTTCAATCAAATCAATTTGAGCTTGGCGCCGATCGATCTGTTTCTTCCCGTCCACACCATAATAACCATGATGCATATGTTCGCCCCAAATACTTTCCCACAAGCCACTAGAGGCATCATAAAATTGCTGGATTTGTTGATATAGATCGTTGCTCATGAATGGTTTGGGCGCAGTTATTTACTTGTCCCACTTATTCTAACCAGACCAGTTCGATCGTGCTTTGCGATCAGTAGATTTGAGCAAAAAAAAGCTGGCCTCAGACCAGCTTTTTCAATATTAGTTAGCCTAATTAGCTTAAAGACTAAGTATTTCCACCCATTTGAGCAGCTACTTCTTCCGCAAAATTAGACTCTTTTTTCTCGATGCCTTCACCCAAAATAAAGCGCGTAAAACGTCGAACTGAGACACTACCACCGAGTTGCTTGGCGCTGTCAGCCAGTAGTTCATCAACTGTCTTCGCTTGATCTTTGATATAAGGTTGATCGACCAGGGTCATTTCTTTCAGGCGTTTATCAATCCGACCCTGAACGATTTTTTCTTTGATGTTGTCTGGTTTGCCAGCCAAATCATCGCGACCCATTTCCATCTCTTTTTCCTTGGCCGCAATCTCCGTCGGAATAGCCGCAACGTCGATATATTCAACGTTGGGGCAAGCCGCTACTTGCATGGCCAAATTACGAGCTAAGCCCTTGAAATCGTCATTGTCTGCCACAGATGCAGCTTCTGTGCCTAGTTCCAAAAGCACTCCTACCCGACCACCAGTGTGGATATAGCAATCGATGACTCCGTTAGAGCCAGCGGCCAATTGATAGTTCGCTAAGCGCCGAATGTTGAGATTTTCACCCAAGGTAGCGATCGACTTAGTAACAGCTTCTTCCACTTTGATCTTGGAATCTTCGGCGTAAGGCTGAGCCAACAGCCCAGCCACATCACTAGCGGTAATCGCTTGGGTGGCGAGGCTTTGTACTAATAGCTTGAAGGCATCATTCCGGGCGACGAAATCAGTTTGACAATTGACTTCGATCAAAACGCCCGCTTTACCGTCGGCTTGGATGTAGTTATCTACCAAACCTTCAGCTGTCACGCGATCGCTTTTTTTGCCAGCCGCAATCATCCCTTTCTGGCGCAGCCATTCCGATGACTTGGTGATGTCACCGTCATTTTCACCCAAAGCCTTTTTGCAGTCCATCATCCCTGCGCCAGTCAGCCGGCGCAGTTCTTGAACCATTTTTGCAGTAATTTCAGCCATATTGTTGTTTAGGAGTTAATTAGGAGCCAAACAGGAAAGCTTCGGATTTAAAATTATCCAGCACTTTCAGTTTCGCTAGGGCTAGCTTCGCCAGCTGCCACTTCGTCTTCGAAGTCTTCTTCAGCGTAGTCAGCATACTCATCTTCGGTATCTAACTGACCATGACGACCTTCGTAGACCGCATCAGCCAGTTTACCTAAAATCAGTTTGACCGATCGAATAGCATCATCATTGGCAGGGATCGGCACATCGACGATGTCTGGATCACAGTTGGTATCTAGCAAAGAGACGATCGGGATATTGAGCTTTTGGCACTCTAGCATGGCGTTATATTCCCGGCGTTGATCGACTACGATCACGATATCGGGGATTTTGCGCATGTTTTTGATGCCACCCAGATACTTCTGGAGCTTAAACATTTCCCGACGCAGTACGGAAGCTTCTTTCTTGGGCAATAAGTCCAAGGCACCGCTTTCTTCCCGCCGTTCTAAATCTTTGAGGCGATCGACACGACCCTTGATCGTCGTCCAGTTGGTGAGCATTCCTCCCAACCATCTTTGATTGATAAAGGAAGCCCCACAACGGGTGGCTTCTTGGGCAATAATGGTCGCAGCTTGGCGCTTGGTGCCTACAAATAGAAAGCGTTTGCCCTGTTCAGAAGCAGTGCGCATGTAATCATAAGCATCTTCCATCAACTGGGCAGTCTGCACCAAGTCAATGATATGCACCCCGTTCCGAGAGGTGAAAATGTAAGGAGCCATCTTAGGGTTCCAACGGCGGGTTTGGTGCCCAAAGTGAACACCCGACTCCATCATTTGCGCGAGAGATACTACAGCCATATTAATTTATTACTCCTTCCGGGTTTATCCTCCATTTGAGTGCATTTCTGTAATTTAGAAACACCCGAAATCTCAAATGTGCGAATTTTTAGACAACTTTTCTAGAATATCAAATTATAGGGATTTTCGACAATCCCTAATTACCAACTGATATTATGGAAGATATCTGAGCCATAAACTTACAGTTTCCTGGGTAACTAGCTCAGAGTAAGAGTTTTCGGGTTCTCTCCAATATTTATCCACTGCCCACTTAAAGTCATGTCTAATATAAATTCTAGTAACTCATTAGAAATCAATTGGGAACGCTTACATCAGATTTCTGATGCTGATTCTGAATTTGAGTGGGAATTGTTAAACATGCTGGCAGTGGATCTGGCAGAACAGCTAGGGAATTTGCAAGCGGCGATCGATCAACAGGATGCTGACAAGCTCAAACATTTGGCTCATTACATTAAGGGAGCTGCGGCTAATGTGGGGGTAAACTCGATTAGTTCGATCGCTCATGATATTGAGGAGCAGGCGATCGATCATCAGTTTGCCGAGGTACATCAGTTAATTTTGGCTCTCACTGACCAACAGAAAAAATTCACGGCTTACTTGCAGCAAGATTAAAAAAAACCTACCCCAGTAGGAGCAGGTTAAGATTAACTTACTGGAATTGCTAAGTTATTTAAGTTTTAGCTGGGGTAGGGCTCTTGGTCGCCTTTGGATTAGCTGTTTCTGTTTTGGGTGGTGTATTGCCAGGCTTGGTTTCCTTACCAGCAGCCTTAGGATCGGCGACAGCAACATTTCCAGTCACTTTTAAAGTGCCATCAGGCTGTACTTGCCAAATATCATAACTACCAATCACATCACCATTTTCATCAATATCGACGTTGCCACTGGCACCTTCGTAATTGATTTTTTTACCTTCCTTGACCATGGCCAAAGCTTTACAAATATCCGAAACCTTCTCACCATCACCACTGGAAACTTCCCGCATTTTACTGTTGATGCCTTCGCCAGTATTGGTTTTGGCCGCTTGAGCCGCTAGCATCATTAAAGCACCAGCATCCCAAGACTGCGCCAAATAAGGAGCAAGCGGTTTACCTGTAGCTTTCCAAGCAGTCTCAAAATCTTTAAAGGCCGTCCCATTAGCGCCCGGTACGGTACCTAGCGAACCAGCCAAGATAAATTTACCATCGCTGCCCTTACCCACTTTAGGCGGAAATTCGGTGGAGTAGCCTGCGTCTGGGAATAGTAACTGCACTCCTTTACTCAAGCCCTGTTCGTAGGCTGCTTTAATAACCAGTGGTCCAGTTTCATCGGGGTAGACGATCGCCGCCACCGCTTGGGGTTTACCAGCAAAAACTGCTCCCACTTCCGAAGCAAAAGAAGCCGATTTGGGGTCGTAACGGACAGGCTTGGCTTCGTTGGTGACAGTACCACCTAATTTCTTGAAAGCAGCTACGAACTCTTTCTCAAATCCCACTCCATAGTCATTATTAATAGCAACCGTGGCGACTGACTTGAATCCTTTATCAAAGGCCAATTTAGCTAGAGCAGGAGCTTGATGCACGTCAGAAGGCGCTGTCCGTGACCAGAAACCTTTGTATTCGCCTTTTTTGGCTTTTTCAGTAAAGACCGGACTAGTACTGCCCGGTGAAATCAACATCACTTTGTTTTTAACAGCTACAGAAGCAGCAGCAGTGGATACGCTGCTGGCAAAAGAACCAATGACCCCAGCTACTTTATTTTGCTCGGTCAATTTGGTCATACCGGCCACGCCCTGCTCCGGCTTACTTTGATCATCTTCGGAAATAACTGTCACCGGTTGACCATTAACGCCGCCACAGTCATTGGCTTTTTTGACTACCAACTTCACGGCTTCCGGTAGAGGTGCAGCGATCGAAGCCACATCACCAGTGGCGGAAAGCAGTGTGCCAATTTTCAAACCTTCCTGGTTGGCGGGAGCGGAAGCACCGGGACTGGCGGAAGTTGTTACTCCTGTTTTTTTCTCTTCACAGCTGGTCAATAAGCTACTGCAAAGGCTCATAATCGCCAAAAATACTGCTACTGTCGATTTATTCATAGAAAATTAAACTCCTCATCACATAAAATTACGCCGATTGATAGCGCAACCTTATTGTAGACAAGTCTGGGATGCATTAGTGCTGCTAAGATGAAGCAGTACTAAGCTACTATCAGTTATGGCGAAACAACCCCGATCGATCTATGCCTGTAATTCCTGTGGCGGTGAATCCGGTCAGTGGTTTGGCAAATGCCCATCCTGTGGGACTTTTAACTCTCTGGTAGAACAATTGCCGGTGGCGGTGAAAACTAGCGGTGGCCGAGCGGTGAGTCGATCGACGGCCACTAGTCCGCCCCAATCGCGCACCGCTGTGACCTTTACCCAGATTAGTGACAGCCCGGAACAACGCTGGAGTTCGGGATATGCAGAGTTCGATCGGGTGTTAGGTGGGGGGTTAGTACCTGGTTCTTTAGTCTTGATTGGGGGCGATCCGGGGATTGGTAAATCGACGCTGTTATTGCAAACAGCTAGCCAGCTGGCGCAGAAACAAAGAGTGTTGTACATCTGCGGTGAGGAATCGGGCAAACAAATCAAACTGCGCGCAGCGCGACTGGGGGTGGATGTTAATGACCCAGCATCGAAGCTGTATGTGTTGGCCGAAACCGATATGGATGAGATTATCCAGGAATTAAATTCCCTCCAACCCCAGGTAGCGATCATCGATAGTATCCAGACGGTCTATTTGCCGAACATGACTTCGGCGGCGGGATCCGTAGCGCAGGTGCGGGAATGCACGGCCTCATTGATGCAGATCGCTAAGCGTCAAGATATCAGCATGTTTTTGGTCGGTCATGTCACCAAAGAAGGGGCGATCGCCGGTCCCAAAGTACTGGAGCATTTGGTGGATACGGTACTGTATTTTGAAGGCGATCGGTTTGCGGTGCATCGGTTGTTGCGATCGGTCAAAAATCGGTTTGGTGCTACCCACGAAATTGGCGTGTTTGAGATGGTCGATCAAGGACTCGTAGAAGTCACCAATCCTTCCCAGCTATTTTTGGGCAACCCGGCAGATCAATCTTCTGGCACCGCTGTAGTGGTGGCTTGTGAAGGTACGAGGCCATTGTTAGTAGAATTACAAGCCTTAGTCAGCCCCACCAGTTATCCGTCGCCGCGCCGTTCTTCCACGGGCATCGACTATAACCGCCTAGTGCAGGTATTGGCGGTACTCGAAAAACGAGTCGGTATTCCTTTATCTAAGCTGGATGCTTATTTGTCAGTGGTGGGGGGCTTAAATGTCAATGAACCAGCCGTTGATTTGGGAATGGCGATCGCCATCGTGGCCAGTTTTCGCGATTTAGTAGTGGCTCCCCAAACAGTCATGATTGGCGAAGTGGGCTTGGGTGGTCAAATTCGACCTGTCTCTCAGCTAGAGTTGCGATTGAAGGAAGCCGTAAAGTTGGGCTTCAAAAGAGCGATTGTCCCCAAAGGTCCAACGATCCCCCAAGTCCCTGGATTAGACATTATCCCAGTGGCAAAATTAATTGAAGCGATCGTGGCAGCTTTGCCGATCGGCAACTAAGGTGATTTCTGTTGAATAAAGTAATCCCTATTTTAACTCTTTAGTTGCTTAAGCGAAGCCGAAACCAACCGCAATGGTACCGCTTATTTCAAAAATTTACCTAGCTCCATTAATCTTTGGAGCTTCACCATCCACTTAATTCTACTACCGCAACGACTTGTTAGGCTGCTGACCGCTTTGACTATCGTAGATCTTTCCAGTATCCAGGTTCCTGACTGCAATGCATAACCGCCAAAATGAGAATATAGTCCTGTTCAATTGCATAGAGGATTCCGTAAGGAAACTTCCGCGTCATACATCGCCGAACGTCATCATCAACTGGAGCGTAACGATTAGGGGACTCCCTGATTCGATAAACCGTATCCTCGATCATGTTGATGAATGCTTGTGCAACCTCTACTTTTTGTTCTGTGTAGTATCTAACTGCCTCAGAGTATTCCGTGAGAGCTTCTGGGTGAAACACATATCTCATGGCTTAAGTAGACGCCTAACTTGTGCCAAGGCTTCTTCCCCTGGAATTGTTTGTACAGAGCCATCCCGAACCTCATCTCTCCGACTTTTTGCTTCAGTCACCCAAACTGCCTGAATTATTGAATCGGTATCAAACTCTAGGCTTTCTACCAATTTGTCCGCAAGAAGTGCTCTTGATCCACTTGGCAAGGACAAGATCTCTTCCGTCAGTTGCTCAATCGATCGCATAAGCTCCTCACAAAGTACTAAATCATCATCCTCTTAATGGTAACAGTCGTGCTTACTCCCTTCCCAGTGTAGAATTAGACATAAAGCAGAGAAACATTGATGAATC
>CAXTSX010000084.1:0-8790 GCA_964247085.1 uncultured bacterium | reverse complement strand
TGGCTGGTTGGTTGGCTGAAGTTTTACGGAATCGCGATCGATTGATTGCAGTACGAAATAATATTGCCGTCGGGAAAATTTCCGGAGCCGTAGGCACCTACGCCAATATCGAACCCCGCGTCGAAGCCTTAGCTTGCCAAAAAATGGGCTTGCGACCAGATGTCGCTTCTACTCAGGTGATTTCCCGCGATATCCATGCGGATTTTGCCAATGTTTTAGCGCTGTTGGGGGCGACCATCGAACGCTTTGCCGTGGAGATTCGGAACCTGCAAAAAACAGATTTGTTAGAAGTCGAAGAATTTTTCTCTAAAGGCCAGAAGGGTTCCTCGGCGATGCCCCACAAACGAAACCCGATTCGATCGGAACGCTTGACTGGAATGGCGCGGATTCTAAGAGCCAATGCCGTGGCGGCGATCGAGAACGTCGCTCTCTGGCACGAGCGGGATATTTCCCACAGCTCCGTCGAACGGATTTGTTTACCCGATTCCTGCATCTTGGCGCATTTTATGTTGGTGGAAACCACTAATTTAGTCAAGAATTTGCTGGTCTACCCTGACAATATGCAGCGGAATATGAACTGCTATGGTGGCGTAGTCTTTAGCCAGCAAGTCTTGCTAGCCTTGGTCAACAAGGGCATGACCCGCGAAACTGCCTATTCGATCGTCCAGGCTAATGCTCATACTGCCTGGAATCAGCCCGGCGGTGATTTCCAAGCCTTAGTGCGCCAAGATATGCGAGTGACCGAGCATCTAACGCCCCAGGATATCGATCAATGCTTTAACCCTCAACATCATCTCCAGCACACCACCGCTGTTTATCAGCGGCTGGGGATCTAAGACCGCATCTACGCTAAAATCGTAGGCTAGGCAGCTCAAACTGATTACACCGATAAAGATTAGTCATGGCAGAAACTCTATTTTTTAACGCCCTGCGGGCAGCGATCGATGAAGAAATGGCAAAGGACGGCAATGTCCTGGTAATTGGTGAGGATGTTGGTCACTACGGTGGTTCCTACAAAGTCACTAAAGACCTCCACCAAAAGTACGGAGATCTGCGGATTTTAGACACGCCGATCGCTGAAAATAGCTTTGTGGGGATGGCGATCGGTGCGGCCATGACTGGGTTACGCCCGATCATCGAAGGGATGAATATGGGCTTTCTGCTGCTGGCCTTTAACCAAATCTCCAACAACGCTGGGATGCTGCGCTATACTTCCGGCGGCAACTTTAAGATTCCGATCGTCATTCGCGGCCCCGGCGGTGTCGGTAAAAACCTCGGTGCCGAGCATTCCCAGCGCTTGGAAGCCTACTTTCAAGCTGTTCCTGGTCTAAAAATTGTGGCTTGTTCCACTCCTTACAACGCCAAAGGCTTACTGAAGGCCGCTATTCGGGATAACAATCCAGTGTTGTTTTTTGAGCATGTCTTGCTCTATAACCTCAAGGAAGATCTGCCGGATACCGACTACGTTTGTGCCTTAGATAAAGCGGAAGTGGTGCGCGAAGGTAAAGATGTCACCATTTTGACTTACTCGCGGATGCGCTATCACGTTTTGCAAGCCCTCAAAACCTTAGAAGCCGAGGGCTACGACCCAGAAATTATTGATCTAATTTCACTGAAGCCTTTGGATATGGAAACCATTACGGCTTCGATCCGCAAGACCCACAAGGTTATTATTGTGGAAGAATGCATGAAAACTGGTGGGATTGCGGCGGAACTCACAGCTTCCATTATGGATACCTGTTTTGATGAGTTAGATGCCCCAGTGGTGCGGATGTCTTCTCAGGATATTCCGACTCCTTATAATGGCAAACTAGAATATCTAACGATCGTCCAACCGCCACAGATCGTGGAAGCAGTTAAAAACATTGTGGATGGTCGCACTTAACAATGATTCCGGCTGTTGGCTGCCAAAGATTTCGGTAAATTAATACCGCTATTGGCGAGCAGCCTGCGGAAAAGATAAACTGTGGTGGCGAAGCAATTATCCGATCGATCCAGGCAATTACCAGTCTCAGTCAACTTTCACTAACTTCTTGGTCATGCAAAAACAGCGTCTTATTTTAGGACTGATTATATTACTGGTAGTTGCCGCCATTACGGCTTTGGTCAAGCTGCCCATGCATTTGGGACTAGATTTACAAGGTGGTTCGCAGCTTACCATTCAGGTAAAGCCCACTAAAGATATCCCCAAAATTACTGATGCCAATTTGGAAGATGTTAAAAAGGTAATTGAGAACCGGATTAATGGTTTGGGAGTATCGGAGCCTTTGGTGCAAACCATGGGCAACAACCAAATTCTGGTGCAATTACCAGGGGTTAGCGATCCGCAGGAAGCTGAAAAAGTTTTGGGTGGTACGGCGCAGTTAGATTTCCGGGAACAAAAACCGGATACGGAAGAAAAATTTCAAGCCGTTAGTCAACAAAACCAGATTGCTCAGCTTCAAATGGCAGTTTTGAAAAAATCTGGGAGCAAAGACCCGCAGGCGATCGAGCAGGCCAAAGCAGAATTAAAGAAAAGTAATGAATCGATCGCCGAACTATTTACCGCCCCCCAACTCACCGGTAGAAATCTGACTGGTGCTCAAGCTCGGCCAGCGCCCAATTCCGCAGATGCTTGGGATGTGGCCTTGCAGTTTGATCCAGCTGGTGGTGATGCCTTTGCCAAACTGACCAAGAGTCTAGCTGGTACTGGCCGGAGTATTGGCATCTTTTTGGATGGAGGTTTGATATCGCGTCCGGTCGTCGATATCCAATACAAAGCCACAGGTATTTCTGGTGGGGGTGCGACTATTAACGGCAATTTCAAGGCCAAAGATGCTGAGGGCTTAGCCGTACAGCTGCGCGGTGGAGCTTTGCCTCTACCTGTCGAGATTGTGGAAAATCGCACCGTGGGTGCCACGCTCGGTCAAGAAAGTATCAAGAGTAGTCTGTATGCAGCGGGTGGTGGATTGACTTTGGTGGTGATCTTTATGGGTGTTTACTATCGGGTGCTGGGCTTAGTAGCCAATGTTTCCCTGCTCATTTATACCTTGTTGACCTTAGCAGTCTTTAATATTTTGGGTGTAACGCTCACGCTGCCAGGGATTGCTGGTTTCATCTTAAGTATCGGGATGGCCGTGGACGCCAATGTCTTGATCTTTGAGCGGACTCGCGAGGAACTGAAAGCCGGGAAAACTTTGTATCGATCGGTTGAATCTGGATTTCACCGCGCTTTTTCCAGCATCTTGGATAGTAACCTGACCACTCTGATTTCCTGCGGCGCTCTGTTCTGGCTGGGAACTGGCTTGCTCAAAGGGTTTGCCTTTACCCTGGGTCTGGGGGTAATAGTCAGCATGTTCACGGCTTTGACCTGTAGTCGTACTTTTCTGTTATTGCTAGTGCTAGGCTTTCCTGGTTTACGTCAAAGTCCGCAGCTGTTTTGCCCAAACCTGCCCAAGCTAGCTGAACCAACCGTTTAAATTTCACCCTTACTAAGCAAGTTATGAAACTGAAAGTTATTCAGCAACGCCGCATCTGGTGGACAATCTCTGCCGCTATTATTTTGGCTGGGATTGCGGCCATGGCGATTTCTTGGAGTCGCCCCGATATCCATGCCCCGCTGCGTCCTGGCTTGGACTTTATTGGCGGCAGTAAGCTGCAGTATGAGTTGGATTGTACTGCTCCGAATAGTTGTCAGCAGCCGATCGATATTAATGCGGTGCGAAAAGTAACTGATAGTCAAGGGTTGGTGGGCAGTACCGTGCAACCTGTCGATAAAACAGGTATTACAATTCGGACTCGTGAACTGAAACAGTCTGAACGGCAGAAACTAGAAACGGCCTTGGCGGAAAAAATTGGCAAACTGGATCCGAAAAAGACCCAAAATGATACTGTAGGACCAACCTTCGGTAAACAATTATTTACCAATGGATTACTATCGATCGGCATTTCTTTTTTGGGGATTTTTCTGTACTTAGCCTTCAGATTCCAGATTGACTATGCCTTTTTTGCCTTCGTGGCGCTGTTTCATGATGTATTTATTACCGTCGGCATCTTTGCTATTTTGGGTCTGACCAATGGTATTGAGGCGGATAGTTTGTTTGTAGTGGCAGTGCTCACCATTATTGGTTTCTCGGTGAACGATACTGTCGTAATTTACGATCGCATCCGTGAGGTCGTTGCCGAGCATCCCAATGAACCAATTAATCAAATCGTCGAAGATGCGGTCAATCAAACCCTGACTCGATCAATCAACACCACTCTCACCGTCTTATTGACTCTATTTTCAATATTTTTCTTTGGTGGTGAAACGCTTCACAATTTTTCCCTAGCCTTGATCATTGGATTTGCGGCGGGGGCCTATTCTAGTATTTTTATTGCTAGTACTTTGCTAGCCTGGTGGCGCGCCCGACAACAAAAGAATATGCCCGCTGCCAATATTTAGTGATGTCTTCATCCAATGGGTCTAAACCAGATGTAGAAATATTACCCAATCCATTGCTGTCTCAGCAGATGGCCAAATTACACCAATTAGAAGTGTGGCGGCGCTGGCTATCCATGCTGCTGATGTGGCTAACCCTGGGCAGCTGGAGTCTGTGGGATGTCCGGGAAAGTATTGTGATTCTGCGAGAATACTTCTCTTGGCCGGGAATTCTCTATGGTTTCTATTTTCATCTGGGGGGCGGCTGTGGCCTGCTGTTTTGCCTGTTGTCTACCTGTTCTAGTTTGCTCTGGCAAATTGGTCATGCAGCTGGGCAGCTATCGGCGAAAGAACGTCATCAACTGGAGGTGAGAGTTCATCAGATTCAAGCTAGCGGCCAGGAAAATTGGCTCTGGCGCTGGATCAATTAGCAACACATAACCATTAACAGCGATCGCTTGCCCGGAAAGGAGTTTTGATGAGAGATAGCCTAAAACAACGAATTGTGGATGTTTGTAACCAAAAAATTGAAAAGAAGGGACTGAGCGTCGGGGTTTCCTTTTATGCCTTTTTTTCTACCAAAAACGATAACCCGCAACTTTTAATGGAAGCCGCCGAGTGGTGGATAGTTACCCACCAATTAGATCACTTTGAAAAAGCGGTGAAAATCAAAAACTTAGTGCAGCAGGAATAAAAGAAGAGTTGGGCAGCGGCGCGAAAACTGTGGCAAGATCGATCGCCAATGGGACGGGGCGCAAAACCAGCGGAAACGGCTTTATATGCTAACAATGTTTACCAAGGATTAGCCCGCTGATCGTTAATCTGAACCCAATAACGGATGTCGGAGTTATCTAATCCTTCTATTGAGGAAACTTCAGCCCAGAAATCCCAACCAGACCAACCAGATATCCGAAGGCACCCCAGAGCATAATTATGAGACCGATCAAGGTTAGACTACCGACAATAATCAAGCAGTACTTAAGCAGTTCGGGTGGTGGTGGAAATTTCATAGAAGCGGGATTTAAGCCAACTAGGATAGAGGTATGATTCCCATGTCAGCCAACTAAAAACATCATTTGCAGTCCAACTTAAGTTAAACTTTTCAAGAAATACTAGTAAATTATCTTCTTGATATAACTCTGGTACTCGATCGGGCATCATCATCAAAATTGAGCGATCCTTCGGTTCAATTAGCCAACCCATTTGACAGCCAAACTTGAGACAATGAGCAATAACTTTGCCATTTATATATTCACAAACCGTCTTGGTCTCTGGTAGCTTAAGAAAATCCTCAAGAGTAAGGGAATCATTCACCGTAATCATACAGGCGCTAGATTTTAAGTAGCCTCGCATACCAAATTATATCAAACTCTCTAGACCCGAAAAGATTATCTAGCAGCTACTAACTACAGATGTGTAATGCAACCACGCCAGACCAAGAAACTTGCTGCCATCGTGATGCCCCTAACGAATATGATGTTACAGTGTAATCAGAAGGTTGCATTTGTATTGTCACTTTGAATATGTGTATTATGTGTTAGCAGGTAAAATTTTAAAATTTTACCTGTTGATTATAAAGTAGTATAATCCACCTCATAATTAATTTCGGCAGTAATCATTTCAATACTTACAGTTATAAGGTGGCTATATTATTGAGTCATATCTGTTATTACTACAACTTAACATTAATAAGTAAATGTCTCTAACTTCTAATCAATCTCAGCAGAAAGCCAGTGATATCTTAATGGTAGATCTACCATTAGAGCCATCGAAAGCTTATCCGATGAGGCTCAAGATTATTAATCAATTCTTTCCACCTGATTATGCAGCCACTGGCCAACTTATCGAAGAATTAGCCCATCAGTTGCAAGGAAGTGTTAGTTCAGTAGAGGTTTTTACTAGTCAGCCTGGCTACGCTTTTGATGCTAAGAACCCTCCCCATGCCCCGCGCCGTGAACAGTATGAATTTCTCAGCATCCATCGATCGCACTCCGTCCAACTCTGGCAGAAACGAGTTCGGGGCAAAACCCTAGCCGGAGTTTTATTTTTTCTGCGTGCTACCCTGCATTTGCTCAGGTCGAGCCGTCGTCGGGAGCTAGTCTTACTAACTACTGCTCCGCCTTTCCTCCCATTTTTAGGCTATGTAGTTAGCCGTTTGTGCAAAATCTCTTATGTCTGTTTGCTATACGATCTATATCCAGACATTGCGATCGAACTAGGTGTAATTGAAAATCAAAGCTGGATTGCGAAGTTCTGGGACAAGTGCAATGCCCTGACCTGGCAACATTCCAAAGCAATTATTGTCTTAAGTGACACTATGAGAGACCGGATCGTTGCCAAGCAACCAGCAGTTGCCCACAAGATTTCGGTAATTCCTAATTGGACTGAACCAAAAGTTATTAAGCCGATCGATAAAAGTCAAAACTGGTTCGCTCAAGAGCATGGATTAGTTGATCCTTTTACAGTTCTGTATTCCGGCAATATGGGACGTTGTCATGATATGGATACCCTACTGGATGCTATCATGCAGCTAAAAGAAAAGCCAATTAAGTTTGTTTTTATTGGCAGTGGCGATCAACGAGATTTTGTTCAAAATAAAGTGCAGCAAGTCGGCGTTAATAACTGCCTCTTCCTACCATATCAATCCCGCGAAAATCTGCCTTTTTCTCTCACAGCTTGCGACATATCGATCGTCAGTATTGCCGAAGAGATGGAAGGATTGATTGCCCCGAGTAAACTTTATTCTGCTTTAGCCGCTGGTACTCCCATTGCCGCTATTTGTCCCGCTCATTCTTACTTGAATGATGTTATTGCTCAAGCTAATTGTGGGGAAACTTTTAGAAATGGAGATGGTAAAGGGTTAGCCGCTTACTTAGAGAAACTGAGTAGTAATCATGAACTAGTGAAAAATCTGGGTCTATCCGGTAGAGAATATTGTGTTAACAACTATTCTAAAGAGAAAATTGCTCAAGATTACCTGCAGCTTTTTCTCTCTTTGCAATCTAAAGAAATAATTTGAATTCGTGATTTCAAATTTTAGTGATTTTAGCTTCCTTGCCAAGAAGGCTTCAGGTGCGCCTAGTCAATAACCCGGACATCAACGACCTTTTCTGGGGCTAGAGCTGGTGGCTTACTGTAGTATTCATAATAGCTGTGATAACCAGTGTGGCGGGCAGCAACCTGGTTAACAGCCATTCCCAAAATCGGTGTTTCGAGAGAAGACAGCAAGGTAATAGCACGATTTACTGATTGACGTTGAGCAACGTCTAATCCAACTACAAAAACTAAACCATCAGCTAGAGTGGTCAACAACCGAGTATCACTAACCCCCAAAATAGGTGGGACATCTAAAATTATATAGTCGTATTCTTTCCGCCATTCATCCATTAAACGCTCTAAACGTGGTGAATTGAGTAGTGCGATCGAATTAACCACTCGCGGCCCCGAGAAAAGAGCATCCAATTTTATTCCTGGTGCTCTTTTAACCAAGTCTTGCCAGCGATGGGTACCACTAATCACATCGGTCAATCCCTCGCGGGCAAAGCAATCAACGCCTTGAAAAATGGGAGATTTGGAGCAAAAATTGCGGACACTGGACTTGTACAAATCACCGTCTACAATTAAGACCCGGTAACCAAGCTCCGCGAGATGCACCGCAGCATTAAAAGAAATAGTTGATTTGCCTTCTTTCGGCAACCCAGAGGTAAAGGCTACCGACTTACCGTCGACACTCTCTTTTTGATCAGTCGTAAACCCAATCCCTAGAGCCAAAGATCGAATCGCCTCAATAAAACTCCAGTATTCATAGTCTTTACTTTTTTTCCGACTAGGCTGTTTTTCGCGCACCATAGTCTGGAGACCCAATTGTGCGCCTAAATCTCCAACCTTCGGAATTAAAGCCAAGATCGGCAAGCCAGTCAAATCCTTAACCGCATCTGGATCGTCAATGCGGGTATCCAGCTTATTTAAGCCTACCGCAGCTAGTAAACCTGCCAGCAAGCTGGCCACAGCACCCAAGGCTAACTGACGAGGGATGTCCGGGGAAATAGGAAAGTCTGGTACTTCTGGCGGATCCAGCAAAGTCCAAGGCACAATTTTTTCGGCATTAACAATTTTCAATTCTTGTAGTTTCTGCAAGAAAGCAGTCAATTCTTGGGTCTGGAGTTTGTATTCCCGCTCTAATTCTGTGTATTGCTTTTGGAGTACTGGTAATTGGGCAATTTGTGTCTCAACCTGCCCATAAATCTTTCTCAGTCCGGCTTCCTGCGCCGCTTGTGAGGCGATCGTTGTTTCTAGTTTGGCTTGTTCTCCAGCAAAATTATCGGATAGAGATCCGCCAGCTTTACCAGAAACGTTAGAGATAGCGCCACTGGCTAGTTCTGCATCCGATA
>CAXTSX010000083.1:0-9204 GCA_964247085.1 uncultured bacterium | reverse complement strand
TAGAGCTAGATTTGCCGCTCAATACCAGTTGAAATTCCATAATGAGAATTGCTGCGAACATGTGGGCTTTGCCCATGACTTTAGAGATTCAACTATTTAATAATGGGCATCTTCTGCGGCAGGAGGCGATCGCTCAATGGCAGGGAATGTTAGCAGCGATTGCCTTTGCGAAAATTCGGAATTTCCCTTTGCAGGTGCAACGCTTAGATATCGATGAAGTGCGTCGTCATCAGCCCTTTGCCGAAGCTCTGTGGCAATTGAAACCGAATAGCGATAAAAGCTTGTATAAAATTGACAACAAAGAAGCTTGGCAAGAAATATTTATCTGGACATGGAATGAAAAACCAGTAGGTATGACCAGCCCAACTACCATCATAGTTCCTTCTCCAGCAGGCAATTGGGTCGGCCTGCCTTGGTGGAATCAAGACGATCGGAAGCTAACCTTGCCCCATCTTCATTTGAGCGACGAAGAGAAGCCTCTTTTAAGCGTCTGGTTAAAAAACCTTATGCAAGAGGCCAATAATTCAGAATATGCTGGCCATCCCCAAACCCGCAATAGTATCGTTGGTTTGCTGAGTGCCTTTCAAGACAGTATGGGGCGTAGCGCTACTGAGTCAGATATCTTTGATCAAGATTCTCCTCAATACTTTGGAGTACCTTTAAATCGGGGTGTTTTGAGAGGACTGAATCGACCAATTAAACCTAGAGAAATTGGTTCTGGTGATTCTTTTGTAAAAGTAATCGGCAGTACCAACAAAACTCCGGTCAAGCCTTTGCTGTTGATCGATCCGGAACTTGCCACCATTTGGGGGGTTGCACCTCAGAATATTCGACTACACAAAGATAAAACCCTAGCTTCTTTGAATATTGATGATCTACGGGCTGGGCGAATGGCTGGTTGGGATGATGTGCGGTGTGTTGAACCAAGTGATCTATTCTTGCCAGAGCTGTTTTTTATTGATGTAGATGATGCGCTGCCTGGTGGTTTCCCAATTCAGTCAAATCAACCTCTGATGTTTAATAACAACAAAATTACGCCGTTGTTACCTTTTAACTCATTACTGTTAGAGTACTTCACGCCTGAAGACCTGATGGGACGAATGCGGTTTGTGCAGAACGGTCAAATGGTGCGGGTGACACTTAATTTACCTCTGGCTGGGGTAAACGTATTGGCTAACGGTCAGCCTGAAGAGTATCAGCTGGTCAAAGAATATACCTTGAACGAGCAAAACGAAATCCAGGATGTACCAGTTCTAGAATTATGGCCGAATATTCGGATTCCAGGCTGGCAAGATTACTATGCTTTTTACTTTGATGCTAATAACACTTTTAAGGTGAGCTTTAGCGAGGCGCAAGAGCCACATGTTTGTAGCGATCGCAACGGTGATTACATTATCACTCGACTGAAGTCCTTTCCCACCCATATCAATTGTCGGCGACAAGACTACTTGGTGGGTTTTATTTTGCTGCGCACTCCGGCAGAGCAAAAGCTGACGGATAGCTGGAGTGTAGGAGTAGACTTTGGGACTTCTTTTACCAATGTCTATGTCAACCGTAAGGGTAAAGTGGAACCGCTGCAACTGGAAAATCTGCACTTGAAGGTGACCGCTGCCAATGTGGAAACCCGTCAATCGGCACTGTTTGAGAGCTTTATGCCCGAAATCTTTGTGCCTGCCGATAAGCCCCTGCCGTTAGCCAGTGTCCTAACCCGCTTAGGAGAAACTGGCAATGAGCGCAAGAAAGTGCTCTATGACGGTCGAATCTATGTGCCCGATCGCACCAATTTCCATCCAGAATCTCCTTGGATTGAAACAGATTTAAAATGGAAAGACCCGGGCAAGCTAAATCGGCTATTTTTAGAGCATTTGGGATTAATGGTTAGTGCCTTGGCAGCTAAGGTGGGTGTGAAAAAAATTCAATGGTCAGTCTCTTATCCTTCGGCTTTTTCGCGGGCGGATATCAATTCCTACGCTAAAACCTGGCAAGATTTGACCGATGCGCTGCAACAAAGGACCGGTCTGGAGCAAGTTTGTCCAGAACCTGGCGAGCTATCTTTTCGGACAGAAAGCTTGGCTTTAGCCCAATACTTTGCTGATCGAGAAGATTGTAACTTGGTACGTAGTGTTTGTATTGATTTGGGCGGCGGCACATCGGATATTTCTATTTGGCAGGCCAATAATCTGATTCATCAATGCTCTATTCAGTTGGCTGGTCGTCATTTGTTGTCTCAGTTTTTGGAGCAGCGTCCAGCTCTAATTGCCAAGTGGTTTAAGCGTCCGGAGGCAGAGTGGTCGGATTTGGCAGATGATCAATTCAAGGCCAAGATCGATTCATTGTTACGTCATGAAAGCGATCGATGGCTAAGAGATAATCGGCCAGAGCTGGAAGATGATAAAGACTTCCAGGGCTTGATTCGGTTGATGGCGATCGGGACTGCTGGCATCTACTATTATGTGGGTCTAGTTTTGGCTACTCTAACTGCCGAAGGCAAATATACCGAAGGTAAAATCCCCTCGGTTTATATTGGTGGGAATGGATCTCGCCTTCTGCACTGGCTCGATCATGGTGGTACTTTTACCCGTCGTTCAGGTATCAATGATTTATTCCGGCGGATGGTGGCGGATGGTTCTGGTTTACAAGAGACCAGTGGTAGTGACACTCAAGTTAGTCAACGACCAAAAGATGAAGCAGCTTGTGGTTTAGTGCTCGATAAAAGTAAGCTAAAAGGCTTAGAAAGCAAAACTAAAGATCCACTCATTGCTGGTGAAAACTGTCGGATCAATGGCCAGGATGTTGTTTTCGATCAGCGGATGGTGACTGATGGTGATGTTAGCTCAATCGAAGCTCCACCTCGGTTCGATCGACTAATCAACTTCATCAATTCTTTTAATGAGGGCATCAAAGACTTAGAAATTGAGGAGGAAATTAAGTCCTTCAGTCAATATCGTCGCAGTGGGGGGCTAGAGCCTAATTATGCCGAAGAGTTATTTGATAAAACCATGACCGAACTTCGTAGTACATTGATTAATATCAACAATGGAGATGGCGAAAAGCTACGAATTGAACCACCATTTATTTTAGGACTTAAAGCTTTAATGAAGGTGTTAGCGCGAGAATGGGCCAATAAGTAGGGTTGAGTGGGTTGAGTTCTGCCGAGGGTCTTATGAGTAACTGTACTGTATGTAATAGTTTAATCACAGGAGCATCAGATGTTTGTTTAATCTGTAGATGGCCTCTGGGATATAGAAACATCTGTAGTGAAGAATTGAAAAGTACCATTGAAGAATGGGCTAAAGAGATTTATCGCGAAGTTAAAGAACTAAGAGATAAGGTGCCTGTGCAGATCGAAGGGCTCTCAGAAGAAGACTTAATAAACCAGGAAATAAAAGGAAATAAAAAAAGCAACACATTAGCTAATAAGTTTGAAAAAGTAGATAAAGAAATTCTATCTATTAAGGAATCAATTCAGCGGATCAGCTCTTTTATTAGAGAGCAAAATTCGGAAAATGAAAAACTCGGTAACCAAATTCAGTCTAATGGAAATAGCCTAATTGATTTCAAAAATATGATAAAGGAGTTGCTCGCAGAGCAACAAAATCAGCTAGGTGAAATCAATATCTTAAAGTCTTTTATGGCTAATAGTAGTAGCCCATCTTCACCTGTTTCTTTGACTTTTCAAAAGCAATTAGTACCATTTATTAGCAATAATGAAGACCTAAATTATGCCCCTGAAGAACTAGATTTACTTAATGAATATGATAGACATTTTCAAGATATTCTTAATTATTCACATGATCAAGCGAAAAGTGTTTCGATTGATGACGACACCTTTGCGAGGTTGAGAGATGGCAATAACTCTAACATCACTTTTAAATTTGATCGTAAAGGAAACTATTTAATAATTGTTAAGGGTGATTATCGATATCTAGTCCCCAACAAACAGAAGAAGTTCATAGAGCATATGTATACTACTATGAAGGCGATTTATAATTGTGATAGATATGATGAAAATTATCAAAATCTTAGATTAATTAAGCCTGCCTTGGTGTTAGAAAATTCAATCAATAGTTGGCAACTCAGTCAAAAAGGCACTCTAGAATTTATTTAAACCTAACTGACATGAAAAAAACTACTTTTGCATATCTTTTAATGTTTTGCTTGACTGGTGCTAACATACTATTTGTTGCAGAGTATTCGATCGCCCAAAGTCCCAATAACCGCACCCAAAATACAGAAAGAATACAAAACTCTCGATCACCAATCTCTCCTAATGCGAGTACTAGTCTCCTTACTAAGATTGATGTAGCCGGGGCAATAGAAGACAAAAACTATACTTTATGGTTATGGATTGCTAGTGGATTGCTACACCTGCTAGAAATTGCTAGCATAATTCTCGCCTTTCTTTATCTGTCTAAGCTTAATAATAAAAATATAAAGAATTCAAAAGATCTCAAAAGTCTTCAACAAAAATTAAAAACCTACGAAGAAAATCAATTTAAAAGTTTGAGTTCTGTTGCAGAAAAAACATACAGCCCAACACCAGTGAGTGACCCCCCCCAGCAGCCATTGATGCAGCAATCCTATGGTGTGAGCAGCTATTCTAATCTATCCAATGAACAACCAGAATTCGAGTCGGAAAGAGTAAATCCAGTAGCTAAACCGCTCTATCCCTGCTTAGATAAATATCGGCAAAGTATCGAAAGTTTTAAAAATCAATACTCCCCTTACGTAGTTTCAGAAGAAGTCGAAAGCTTTCAAAAACGTTGGGGTGGCAATCAACAGGAAATAATTCTTGGCGAAGATCGTCAGGGCAATTACTGGATCTTTAACGAAGGTAGTAGCATTTACCTTGTTCCCAGTCCCAAGCTCAAAGTCAACGACATGAATATCAGGACAGCCAGAGGACTATTTGAGTTATCTAGTTATAGATATGATTATGGCAGCATGAATATTATTAAACCAGCGATCGTCTCCGTTTTACCTGGGGCTAATCAACGTTGGAAACTAGAACGCCAAGGAGTACTAGAGTTTACCTAGGAATATCAGCTCAGTTGAACTATGTCTAAATATCAACCCATCGCTCAAAAACTCCAAGAATTAGAAACCTACTTGCACTCTTTGGTAGAAACATTGCAGCGTGGTGAACTGCCCATTGGTTTGCAGCCTGTTCGAGCTATCTTCGATCGCATTCTTGTTCAAGAATTGCCTCAGCTACAACTCCCTCCCGAAAAATTCATTGCACTTTACAACGATATTCCTAATCTCTTTAATGCCTATGCCATCAATGTTAATCTTACTGCCACGACCTACCATGAAAATGAGCACCAAAAAGCCATCTTTGAGCGGCACCTTCAAGGCAACTACTGGGTAATTATGACTACACCCGATCGAGGCTGGCTCGTGCCCAATCCCAATCATAAAGATATTAGCCGTTCTCTCCCCTTCGCCTTCGACTTACCGTTATCTTTATCACTGAATTGGAACCTCGTTCTACCCGCCCTCGTTCAAATATTACCCACTGAACCAATTACTTGGCAAGTGAGTCAACGAGGACAGCTAGATATTAGTCAAAAAATATCCAGTCCAAACGTCACCACCCTCGCCGCCGAAGTTTTAGTCTTGCATCGTGACTTGGCAGTAGTAGTAACCATGCTCAAAGAGCAGAATATCCTGATAGAAAAGCGTATGAATAGTTTTACTGAAAAAGATCAAAGTCTAGCCAATAGAATGGATGGTTTCAAGCAAGCTTTGCTTGATCTGACTAGTCAACTTGGTAAATAATATGAATGACAGCTTACCTATTACCCAAAAACTACAAGCGATCGAAGCGTATCTGAAAAAGCTAACAATGGCTCTCCAAGAGGGTAAATTTCCGGTAAATATTCAAAGTATCTCCCAAGTTTTCGATACAGCGATCGCTGTAGTCCCTGGTCTAAGCTTGCCCTCTGAAAAGCTGTGTGATATTTACAATGATGTCCCTACTGTTTTGGCAGCCTATGCTGTTGCCGCGACCATTGATGCGGATAGCTACCGCCAAATTAATAGCCAGCAAGTTGTTTTTGAGCGTCTGTACAACGGTAATTATTGGATTATTCCGATCGCTGCTACTCCCTCACAGGCATGGTTGGTGCCGAACCCTACTCGCCGCATTAATCTCACTCATTTTAAATCCCTTACATTGGCTTTTGATTGGCCGAAGTCAGAAGAGGCTACCAGCCAAGACACTTTTACTCTTATAGCACCAGCTCTGGTTAGCGTTCTACCTACGGCACCACTATCTTGGAAACTGCTGGAGCGCGGTAGCATTAATAGTTTTCTGGATGCTGATGCCCGCACTCAATTACTATCTGTTAATGCGGTTCTGAGCAGTCCAGAGGATATCACCGCCATTGTTGAGAGAAAAGTTCAAGAACGTTTAGCTATTTTAGAAGAGCAGTTGTTCGATCGACTGACTGCCAGTTTGCCAACTGCAAATTATAGTTCACCAATAGGATCGGTTGAGGATAATCCTCCAGTTTCTGCGCCACTTTCTATGAGTGACCTGCTTAATCCCCGAGATGCCCAGTTTTATTTCGATCGGGCTGTTACCAAAAAGCAATCAAAGAATGATCCGGAAGGAGCTCTAGCTGACTATGATCAGGCGATTATTCTTGATCCTCAAGATGCCAACTTCTACAATGGTCGTGCTATTTTAAAGAAAACTCAACTCAATGATTTCCAAGGAGCCTTAGCTGATTACAATCAGGCGATCAACCTCAATTCCAAACATGCTAATTTCTACTTCAATCGTGCTCTTTTAAAGAAGAAATTCAATAATCCTGAAGGAGCCTTAGCTGATTACGATCAAGCCATCCTCCTTGATCCTGAAAATAGCACAGCCTACTTTAATCGTGCTGTTTTAAAGGAGCATAACTTTAATGATTTCCAAGGAGCCTTAGCTGATTACAATCAGGCGATCAACCTCAATCCCAAACATGCTAATTTCTACTTCAATCGTGCTCTTTTAAAGAAGAAATTCAATAATCCTGAAGGAGCATTAGCTGATTACGATCAGACCATCTTCCTTGATCCTGAAAATAGCACAGCCTACTTTAATCGTGCTGTTTTAAAGGAGAATAATTTTAGTGACCCCGAAGGAGCATTAGCTGATTACGATCAGGCTATCAGCCTTAATATTGAAGATGCCACTGCTTACTTCAATCGAGCTGAACTAAAAAAAAATCGCTTTGATGACCCTAAAGGAGCATTAGCTGACTACGATCAGGCCATCCTCCTTGATCCTGAACATGCTGCAGCCTACTGTGGTCGGGCTATTGTGAGGAATGACTTACACGATTTACAGGGGGTTATAGATGATTGCAACGAGGTAATTTCTCTAAAACCTCAACATCTTCTAGAAGCACTGGCTTACTTTTTGCGGGGTACTTCAAAAGCTCAGCAGCTGGATGATGTTACTGATTCTATCAAAGATCTTCGTCAAGCGGCTGAACTATGTCAAGAACAAGGCAATATTGAGCTATCACTTCAAGCACTCAAACTCATACAAGAGTTAGAAAGTGTTGATTTAGAAGGCTTGGAAATCTATAGGAATCTATAGGAAATAGAACATCTACTTATCACCGCAGCAGGCTCCGGTACTTATTGTCTAGAATGAATCCATACACCTAGATAGATAATACTCAATACTATGACTATCAACGGCACTATGATGCAGTACTTTCATTGGTATACAGCCAATGATGGTGGACACTGGCGACAATTAGCAAAAAATGCTCCAGACCTGGCTAAAGCTGGGTTTACAGCCCTGTGGTTGCCCCCCGTCTACAAAGGCAGCAATGGCACTAATGAAGTTGGATATAGTACCTATGATTTGTTTGATCTCGGAGAGTTTGATCAAAAAGGCTCAGTTAAAACCAAGTATGGTAGCCGCTCCGAACTAGAAGCTGCTGTTAAAGCAGCACAGGCTGTCGGTATCCAAATTTATATCGATACTGTTTTAAATCACAAAAATGGTGGTGATGCTGACGAGCTAATCGATGCCATTCCCGTATCGATCGATAATCGCAACAATGACACCGGGGCAGTAGAAACCATCAAAGCTTGGACTCAGTTTAACTTTACTGGTCGCGGTGAAAAATATTCCAAAATGAAGTGGAACTGGCGGCACTTCGACTCGGTTAACCATAATACCTTGAAGCCTGGCGATGGCACTATCTATCGTTTCAAGGCTAAACAATTTGAAACCGGCGTTAATCCAGAGCATGGCAACTATGATTTTTTAATGGCCTGTGATCTAGACACTAGCGAACCTGAAGTAGTTAAGGAACTCAACGATTGGGGCGAATGGATTGTTAACACTTTAGGTATCGACGGCTTTCGGCTGGATGCCGTTAAGCATATTCGTTCCAGTTTCTTCCCCGACTGGCTAACCTATGTGCGCCAACGTACCCACAAAGAACTATTTACTGTCGGTGAATATTGGTCTAATGATGTTAACGATTTACACGGATTCCTCAGCCAAACCGGTGGACAGGTATCACTTTTTGATGTTCCTTTGCACTACAATTTTTGCGAGGCCAGCAAGGCAAGTGGTAACTATGATATGCGCCAGATCTTTGATGGTACATTGGCTCAGCAACAACCGACTCTGGCTGTAACTTTTGTCGAAAATCATGATTCCCAGCCTTTGCAAGCCCTCGAATCAGTAGTAGAAGGTTGGTTCAAGCCGTTGGCCTATGCCTTAATCTTGCTGCGTCGCGCTGGTTATCCCTGCGTATTTTATGCCGATTACTATGGCGCCCACTATGTCGATAAAGGTCGAGATGGTAATGACCATGAAATTTGGCTAGAATCTCACCATCAAATCATCGATCAGTTACTACATGCTCGTCAAAACTTCGCCTATGGCGATCAGATTGACTATCTTGATCATCCTGATCTGATTGGCTGGACCAGGATGGGCGATACAGAGCATCCCCAAAAAATGGCTGTAATACTAAGTGATGGAGCTGGTGGCAGTAAATGGATGAAAGTTGATCAGTCCTTAACTAGCTTTAAGGACATTACTGGCCATGTCTCACTATCAGTAATCACCAATGCTGATGGTTGGGGAGAGTTCTGTTGCAATGGTGGATCAGTCTCGGTCTGGGTAGCAGAGACCTAATCACGATCTTTGTTTTGGGGCGCAGACAAAGCGTCCCAAGC
>CAXTSX010000082.1:0-9543 GCA_964247085.1 uncultured bacterium | reverse complement strand
ATATCCGCTTGCTTCAGGTAATGCCGAACGGAGAATGCGCCAAATTATTAGTGAATCTCAACCATTACTCCCTCTATTAAAAGATGGATATTTTTATGAGGATGGCGGTAATAAGTCTGAAATCATTGCTTTCGAGCAAACTGACGACCGGTCTAGTCAACAATTACAAGAATTGCTAACTAGAAATGTCGGAATTAGCGAATCAACAATTAAATCTCTTCAAAACGATAGTGAAATAGTCATCGTCAATGAGTACGCAGCTTTCCCCCTGCGGTTAATCCAAGGGATTGATCGAATGCGCGAACATTATGACCGCGAGTGCTCCCAAAACAAAGCGCGGATTCATAATGACTATCAGCAAATATTCTCCGAGATTATTCCACCAGATGCACGGCGGATGGAAGAAATGCAAGACGCTTTCTATGCTTGCTTGGCTTTTGGGATATTAGTACAGCAGGATAATTGTTATCTATACGAAGTTTATGATGATTTCCGCGATCGATATAGCTCGATTCAACTCAGTCTAATTTGGAGTGAAGCTCTAGAGCAAATCTCAAAAGCTAGTGGCGTTGCTGAGAGTCTGAGAGATCGACGCAATAGCATTATTACTGAAATTCAAAAAGACCCCACCAAATGGACAGAAATCTATTTGCCTCGACTCCGATTGTTCATTCAGCAGCTAGATAAACTCTCTAGAAATAGCCCCAACTACCCTGAAATCAACATTGTACTGGGTGAAGAAGCGACACTAGATCGACCAGCCACAAATGGAGTTTTGAAACGGCTGTGGGGCTATTTAGACAAGTTAGCTCAGGAAGCTAAAGCTAATCCGATCAACCAACACAAAACTTTACAGGCCCAATACCCAACTAATAATGAGGGTGATTCGATCGATGCAGAAGTAGTAAATGCTCCTTCTTCATAATCTCTAGATTTTCATAAAAACAGACTGGCCACCAACACAACCTGACATTTAACAAATGCAAATTTTTACATTAATACCATCCGAAACTAAGCTTTCGATCTTATTTTTGGTCATCATGCCGGCAATCACAGTAGGATTTCTCCGGTTTAGACTGCACCGAAAGCTTCAAATAATGAACGATCGCATTTCTCGCTTATTATCAGGGGTAGATGCTGATGGGATTCAACCACCAATCGTTGAACGGCTCAAAAATCGTTACCAAAAGGCCAGTCAAAAATTAGAACATGTTAATACTATTGCTCTCATTGATAGTGTTTACAAAGATGAAAAACTATCCTATTGGTGGCGTAAAATCCAATACGACCGGGCGGAGGGCATTACTAGAGTTGTACCAAATTTACTAATTGCTTTTGGCCTAATTGGTACATTTCTAGGGATCACTAGTAACTTAACTAACATCTCCAGCGTCATAACTAGTCTGGATACCAGCAATCCTGACATCGGAAAATTAGTTCAAGGACTACAGCCAGCCTTACGGGATATGGGAGTTGCCTTTTCAGCCAGTCTATTTGGTTTATCATTTGGCTCACTTTTAACTATATTCAATACTATTTGGAATACAAATATTGCTAAACATCAACTAATTGCTGGCTTAGAAGACTATCTAGACAACATCTATAAACCAACTGTTGAAGGAAATACCCGACTAGATACAGCGATCGATCGCATGGTGCAACAACAACAAGAATTTCTACTTAGATTTCATGAAAATGTCGGTAGAGCTTTAGAGACATCTTTCGGCAAGGCGGCAAATCAAATTGCTGCGGAATGCAGCAAAATCAATCGGATTGCAGAAAATGTGTACACAAATTTTTCCAATGCAGCTGGTACTATAGCAACCGGGGCAACCACCTTTGAGCTGGCAGCAAACTCCCTTCAAGCTCAAAATCAAATTTTTACCAATTCACTCCAAGAATTTAAAACGGGTGTAAATACTTTTCAGGCAGCAGCTCATGGACTTGAACAAAATAATATTGTTCAGAATATTGATCGAGTTCTAATAGAAATCAAGACTACCGAGCAAGGGTTCGCTCAATCTACTCAATTATTGCTATCCACTCAACAAGGCTTTACCCGATCTAGTCAGTCTCTACAAAGCTACTTAGAGGAAATCAAGAGCCACAATCAACAGTCTTCCCAACTAGCACGGCAGGTTTATGAAGGTCTGCAAACTTCAAATGCCCAGATAGGAATAGCAGCTAACAGCATCACTACAGGGGCAACCACCTTTGAACGAGCAGCGAATTCATTGACAAATCAAACTCAAACGGTTTCTGAATTAGTGCCAGAATTTAGAAAAGGAATAACTAGCTTTGTCACAGCAGCTAGTAAGGTTCAGAAAAACAATATTATTCAAGACCTCAACAATGCAGTAGCTAGTCTTGACTCTACTCAACAAGCTTTTACCAACTCTACCCAGATTTTGAAAGGCTCACTAACAGAAATCATCAGCAGTAACCAGCAGACAGCACAGCTGGCACAACAGGTCTATCGCGGCCTAGAAACATCCACAGACGGAATAAAAGAAGGCTCGAATACCTTTATCACAGCAGCTCGGATTATCAGTGATAGTTTCTTGGCTGTAGATTTATCGACTGTAACTAAGTCTTGGCAAACAACTCAATCTGATTTCGCTAATTCTACAGCAACCTTCAAGCAAGCGACTGAAGATTTCCAATCCTCATCACAACTCAAGCCAGCAGTCATCGCCCTAGATACAGCGAGCAAGGGTATTCAGATTGTGGGAGAGAGAATTACTACGCTGAGTGAAAATAATTCACAAATTGCGGAATCTATACAGACTGCTATTTCTAAAATCGATCAGCAGCATCAAGATATTTTACAAAACACTAAATCTTCAGTGAGTGAGCTGAGTCATACACATCAATCTACTTTGCAAGATTTGAAAAGTGCTCTGGTTAGTAGCCTGAGTAAGGAAGAAATCGTCAGACAAAGTTATCAAACCGATCTGATAGAAAGTCTTAAAAATCATCTTTTTCAACTGAAAAATACAGATCAAGAATCTTTGCAAAGAATCATCGATATCCTGGGAAATATAGAAATAAAAAATAATAGTAGTCGGCAAAGAGGTGGCTGGCTAAGTGCTCCTAATTTTCGAGTAATTCGATAACCAATACTTATCAAAATTTAATATTTTTTACTGCCAGTATAATAGAGCCATGACAAGACAGATGAATAATAGCTCAAGTGATGATGAGCCACTCAATATCTTCCAGGCATTTACTGATTTAATGTCTAATGCTTTTATGATTATCAGCTTCTTATTACTTGTCAATGTAGTGCAAGCTTTATCTATCAGTCAAAAGCTGAAATCCGCCTCTCCCATCATTATTGATGAAAAGTCTGGGAACTTCAAATTTCCATCAGGAAGTGCCGAGTTAACACCAGATCTGAAAAAGTACATACAAACTAGCATTGCACCTGAAATTGAAAAGGCAACAAAAAAAGACAATATCGATTTTATCCAAGTAATTGGTCACACCGATAGTCAAGGAATTAGCAATGCCAGTAATCTTGATGGAAAACTTACCTCAGCAGCATCTGGAAAAGGTAAAATCACTGATTTAAAAGCTGGCTCTAATGCCGACCTAGGACTCATGAGAGCTATAGCAGTTGTCCAATTTTTGCAGCAGGCAAAGAAATTAGATGAGGTTAAATTTCGCGCGTACTCTGCGGCTCAACTATACCTACCCTCTGGAAAACTATCCTCACAGAATGTTATTGCTGACGATGCAAGGCGGCGAATTGAAATTCGGTTTGTTCCTCGTGGCCAAAATCGTTAGTTTTAACTTTAGTTAAATAATACTGATCGATCTCTACAGCCATTGCCGCGCGGTACTGCTATTTTTCAAACCATCCAGAAAATCCATGATCCATAGCCAATAAATGAAGGATATCGATCGACTACGCTAAAATGCACTGAATAGAAGTTGAAATGAGGTTAAAACGATGAGCGATCGCCAATATTCTGAAGCACTGCAACCATTATTTCAACTATCTTTGGAATCAGCCGATCCTTATGAACTCGATGCCCACGAATTCTTGGCGCTGGGTATTACCGCTGAGCATATTCCAGAATTAACCAAACTAATCCTGGATGAAAAATACTATCTCAGTGAAGACGAAGATCTAGGATATCCACAGCTTTTTGCTTATCAAGCCCTGGGACAATTGAAAACCGAGAGTGCGATCGATGCCCTCATAGAAGGAACCCGAATTTGGGGTGATAGTGATTGGTTTGAATGGTTTACTGAAGCCATGCCCGATATTTTTGGTCGAATCGGTTGTTCCGCAGTACCCTCAGTGGCGAAGCTATTGCAAGATGCAACTGTTTCCGTTAAAAATCGCACCCATGCATCAACTTACTTACAAGAAATTGGCACCAATAATTCAGAATGTTGCGATCGATGTGTCGCTGTTTTAACCGAGGAATTGTGGAAATTTAATAGCAATGATCCTACGCTGAACGGATTTATTGTGGCAGCGTTGGTGGCCGATCTGAAGGCTGTAGATGCAGCAGCAGCAATCGAAGCCGCCTATGAAGCCGATCGAGTAGATGAATCGATCGTCGGTGATTGGTATGATGCCCAAGTTTATTTAGGATTAATGTCTGCTGCTGATGTGCCCCCCAGAGAAAGAGGCTATTGGTATCGTCCGGCTCCGCTACCAGTAGGTTTTGAATCTGCTGGATTTATGCCTAGCTCTGGTAAGGAATTTGATTCACAGAAAGCTAAGGCCAAAAAGAATCAGCAAAAACAGGCACGGAAAAAGAATCGCCGCAAAAAGTAAGACAGATCAAGGAACTGATTTAAGGCTAGCACCCAATCCCGGCAGATTTGTCGGAACCAATCTACCATCTTGAATAGTTGCCCCTACAAAGGGATCTTCCAAAAGATTCAGGTGACTATCTAAATCGAGATGATCTACCAAAGAGCCCAGGTGAGCTGCCGCCGTGTTCGATAGACAACTATCTGAATAACAACCAATCATTACTTGTAAACCCCAGGCGCGGGCGGTATGAATCATTCGGAGAGCTTCACTTAAACCCCCGCATTTCATCAGTTTGATGTTAATTCCAGCCACTCGATCGACTAAACCGGGCAAATCTGCACTCACAAAGCAGCTCTCATCCACAAAGATTGGTAAAGACGAAGCCTTTTGCAAAGCTGGTAAATTGGCTTCATCACCGCGCCGCAGGGGCTGTTCAATATAAGTTACTCCTCGATCAGCTAACCAAGCCGACATCTCGATCGCCTCGGCTAGTTCCCAGCCACCGTTAGCATCAACCGTAAATTTGGCTTTAGGTACCAACTGCTCTACGGCCAAGAACATCGCCTGATCAGCAGCAATCCCTTCCGGGCTACCCATCTTTAACTTGAAAAACTGAGCATCAAATACTTCTAGCCATTTTTTGACTCGTTCTTGAGCACCCGCTGGGGAATTAATGCCCACTGTAACCGAAATCGGTACTGACTTAGTGGCATCAAGCCCCCATAGTTGCCATAGAGGCAAGTTCGCCTTCTTGCCTAACCAGTCGTGCAAAGCCATATCCACTGCGGCAATTACGGCAGAAGGAATGCGCTGCCAAGTAGAATCACTGAGGGTTTGGTGAATAGCTTGGCGCTGGAGGGGATGGAATTTTTCTAAAACCGGCATCACTTCGGTGAAGGCGGACATGAGTTCGGCAGTAGTCTGTTGTTGTGAGCCGATCGAGAAAGGGGTCGCTTCACCCCAACCCTCCATACCATCAGCTTCTAACCGCAGCCAGATATTGGTAGTGTGGCTAGTAGTGCCCCGGCTAATTTTGAGTGGTACACGCTTATTAACCGTAAATGGTTGAATCTTTATCTGCATCAGACTGGTGGGCATTCATTGAGATGGGCTGATTACCTATTCGATCGGATGTTCGGTTGGTTAGTTTAATTGTGAGTTATTTTTATCCTGGTATTCTCGACAGCCTTCACAAAGACCACCAGGATTCACCGCACAACGGATATAAGGCGAACGGGCATTATATCGACAAGAAACGTCACCGATGATGTAGCCAACCCCTTCAATATAGAATTCCTCTGGATCGCGGGGAATTCTTTTGTAGGCGAGATGGCTGTTTGATTCTATCACCCTTGCCATCCGATGATGACCGCGCAGAGATTCTCGTTTGGTCAACCGGAAAATGACTGCGAGGAATCCGATCAGGAAAGCTAAAATCAACAGTATTTGTGGCACTGCTTTGCTCCATGCAATTGCCTATAATGTTATCGAGAAAATTGCTTGCTAACAAGTGAATTTTTCAAAGCTAAACATGTTGCTGGTGAGCAAATCATCCAAACTATTACTATGCCCGAACCCACAGCTAATTTAATCGAAATTTTTTCGGCGATTCAAGGAGAGGGTCTTAATGTTGGCACCAGACAAATTTTTGTCCGCTTGGGGGGATGTGATCTGCGCTGCACCTACTGCGACAGTGAACATACTTGGCAAAAACAGCCCACCTGTCAAATCGAAGTTACGCCGGGTCGCCGTGATTTTGCAACGCATTCTAATCCGGTCTCTCGATCGCAGCTATTAACCTGGGTCATTAATCAGAATGTTTCCAAGCTCCACGACAGTATTAGTATTACTGGTGGCGAACCATTACTCCATGCTAATTTCTTAAGCGCTTGGCTTCCTGCTGTTCGCTTAGCAACTCAATTACCTATCTACTTAGAAACTGGCGGTCATCGCCCGCAGCAGCTAGCCAAGATTCTGGAGCATTTAGATTTAATTGGGATGGACATGAAGTTGCCCAGCACCAGCGGCGAGGAGCATTGGTTAGCTCATCAAGAATTTCTACAAATCTGTGATCAGCGCAATTGTCCAGTATTCGTCAAAATTGTGGTGAGCAAAGATACTGTATTGGCCGAGCTAGAACAGGCCGCCCAGATCATTCGATCGATCAATTCTCAGATCCCGCTGTTTTTACAACCCGTCACCCCCCTAGAACAACCGCATAGTAAAGCTCCTATCGCTCCTGAGCCTCATCAAGTATTGGAATGGCAGCAGTTTCTTAAGCAATTTTTAACAATCGTTAGAGTAATCCCCCAGACTCATAAAATGATTAATCAGCGGTGATTTACCTGGTCAAGGGTTGTCCATTCTACAGATTTTCACATTAGAATGAGGTTAATAAGAGTTTACATAACCGTTTACTTGTTAAAGTTTTTATAAAGGAGCAGTTTCTATGAACTACATTCAAGAGATCTTGGAAAAGCTTGAAGAGTGGGCTAACAAAATAATGGATCTACTGCTCGGTCCGTCTGGTCAAGTAGAGCCTGAATTGGTTCCTATCCCGGTTAAGGACAACAAGTAGAAGTAGATATTCTAATAAGTGACTATTTTTCCTAGTATTTTAGTGCTCCATGGTCCAAATTTAAACCTTTTAGGTTTGCGCGAACCAAGTATCTACGGTGCAACAACTCTTCAGGATATTAACGATCGCCTCCAGCAGCAAGCTACTGAGCTGGGGGTAATCGTCGTGTGTGCTCAATCTAACCATGAAGGGGTCTTGGTTGATGCCATTCATGCTGCTCGTAATCAACATCAGGGAATTGTAGTTAATGCTGGAGCCTATACTCATACCAGCATTGCTTTGCGAGATGCGATCGCTGGAGTGAGTATTCCGACGGTGGAAGTGCATCTGAGTAATGTCTATCGTCGGGAAGAGTTCCGTCATCATTCTTATCTGGCTGATGTTGTTGTTGGTCAAATTTGTGGGTTTGGGTCAGATAGCTATTATTTAGGCTTGCGAGCGATCGTCAACTATCTTGTGAACAATAAGAAAAGTTAGTAGTTATTTAGCTGACCGATCTTAATCCTCCCTGGTCAACTTATAATCAAGGATTCAGACTTTGCCGCTGGAGCCATCATGACCTCGCAAACCATCGAAATCTTGTCTTCCGAAGAAATGCGCCGCACTATTAATCGGATGGCTTCGGAAATCATTGAACGCTGCCGTGATTTATCGGAAGTAGCTCTAGTGGGTATTCATACTAGAGGAGTACCCCTGGCTAAGCTCATCGGCCATCAGATCGCCATTTTAGAAAAGGTTACTGTCCCAATTTCTTCAGTAGATATCACCTTTTATCGAGATGACTTGAATTCGATCGCCGTCCGTACTCCCGCTAAAACCGAAATCAATTTTGATGCCCAGCACAAAATAGTAGTATTAGTAGACGATGTGATTTACAAAGGCCGCACCGCTCGGGGTGCACTGAATGCCGTGGCTGAGTATGGCCGCCCGGAAGCGATTTTGTTGGCAACCTTAGTCGATCGCGGTCATCGTCAGCTGCCGATTCATCCCGATTTTGTTGGTAAACGCTTGCCCACCTCCCAAGAAGAACAAGTAAAAGTTTATTTCCAAGAAACTGATGGCCGTGATGGGGTAGAGTTGATTCGACCAAACAGCTAGTACCTTGGCCAAACAAGACGAACATGCCATGACCGAAACTCCCCCCACCCAGCAGCGGAAAGCCGATCATATCCGGATTTGTCTAGACGAAGATGTTCAGTTTCAAACCAGTACCGGTCTGGAAAAATATCATTTCACCCATACCTGTTTGCCAGAGTTGGAATACGATGCGATCGATCTCAGCACCAGCTTTTTGGGGAAGAAATTAGCCACCCCGTTATTGATTTCTTCGATGACTGGTGGCACCGAGCAAGCTCACACTATCAATACCCGGTTGGCCTTGGCGGCGCAAGCTTACGGATTGGCGATGGGGGTCGGTTCTCAGCGGGTGGCGATCGAACAACCAGAAACCTGCACCACCTTTAATATTCGGCAACTCGCTCCTGATGTTTTGCTGCTAGCGAATTTAGGTGCAGTGCAATTGAATTATGGCTATGGAGTCGAGGAATGTTTGAAAGCTGTAGATCTGCTCCAGGCCGATGCCTTGATTTTGCATATTAATCCCTTACAAGAATGTATTCAACCCCGAGGCGATCGCAATTTCCAGGGACTGCTAGCAAAAATTGAACAAGTTTGTAAATCTTTGCCCGTACCGGTAATTGCCAAAGAAGTCGGCAACGGGATCTCGGTGTCAATGGCCGAAAAATTAATGAACGCTGGGGTGAGTGCGATCGATGTAGCCGGAGCCGGTGGAACCTCCTGGGCATTAGTCGAAGGTGAACGCGCCGAAAATGCCTTGGAAAAACAATTGGGAAAAACATTTGCCAATTGGGGCATCCCCACCGCCGACTGTATTCGAGCCATTAGTCAGGCTTATCCGCAACTACCACTGATTGCCTCTGGCGGTTTACGCAATGGTTTGGATGTGGCTAAATCGATCGCCCTAGGAGCCGATTTGGCGGGTCTGGCATTACCATTTTTGCGGGCTGCAACAATTTCGCCGGAAGCAGTTGTCGCAACAGTAGAAATTCTACTGTCCGAGTTGAAAACAGTATTATTTTGCACCGGCAGTAAGAATCTAGCTAGCTTGTCTCAAGACCTGACTTTTCCCGCTAAGTTTGGGTAGCCAGCTGCCAGCCTTCAACCAAGT
>CAXTSX010000081.1:0-9992 GCA_964247085.1 uncultured bacterium | reverse complement strand
AATACTGTTTTCATAGACTAGAAATGCTATCAGACTTAACGGGAAAAGTCAGATCAATTAACTCATTAGAAAGCTGAATGGCTTTAGCTTGTGTAGATGTATGCTGTTCTGGAGTAGAATAAGCAGCCGCAACCCAGTCCTCACTCACAAAAGGTACGGGAGCATGTCCAAGATCACGATAGGTAATGGTGTCGTGGGGATGAGCAGTTTTCCAATCAGCGATGAATTCTTGGGAGAGGGTACGGGAGATCGATCGATCTCCCCGTGGGCTAGCATCAAGATGGAGAATGTGTGTCATGCGATCAACCTCAAGTTATAAATAAAGTTTTGTTAATCGAGGTAGCTTACTGTGCTTGTTGTAACGATGCCATATCAATGATAAAGCGATACTTTACATCGCTCTTCATTAGGCGATCGTATGCCTCATTGATTTTCTGGATCGGAATAAGTTCGATATCGGCTGTAACGTTATTTTGTCCGCAGAAATCCAGCATTTCCTGAGTTTCTTTGATGCCCCCAATCAGGGAACCACTAAGACTCCGCCGACCATAAATTAGGCTACCAACTTGCAAAGAAAGTGGATCTGGTGGTACTCCAAGTTAGTATTTGGCTTCAAATCTTCGATTTAGTGATTCCAGCGGAGTATGAATTACCATTTAGGCAGTCTGTAACTTGATCAAAGTTTTTATGCCGGCAGCATCAGTAACTTGGACTGCCATCATCAACCCATCGGAGTCTTGTCCGGTTAAAACTTCAACCGGTGAATCGATCGTATGGGCATAAGTTACTTCATCTTTGCCTACTTCGATCGCCAAGTTATCACCCTTGCCTGGGCGATCATAAACTAGTGCCATCAAAGGGGCGTTCTGAATCAGTTTTTGAATACCGAGTTCAGAGCTAATGACTTCAATGGAAATATGCCGTCCACGATTGCCATTAGAAAATAGATCGAAGAATTCACTCCATCGATCGCGCGGTACAGATTTGTTAATATCAATGGTATTTATCATGGTGATTCCTGTGAAATTATTGTTGAGGTACTTTAGCTATCTTTTACTTCTTTTTTTTAACAGCAGATTCTGCATCTAATCTGTTACTGATGGCTGACAAGGTTGCTTCTTCGGCTTCTTGCATTGCTACCATTGCTAAAAAGATAGCGGTTGAAGCATAGTCCTCAGCTTTGCCTGCTCGATGTTCAAGTTTCTGGATTTCGTGACTAGTTTTCCATTCCTCAACATTCGACATCACCTCCGATTCTTTTTCCTCAAATTGAGCTTTAAACTTAGCTCGATATTCATCAAATTCTTGTTTTTTATCTTCTAGCTTTTTCTGTGCATCATTAAGCTGTGATTGGATCTCAGCTTGACTTTTCTTTGTTGTTGATCGAATACTTTTCCTTAATGATTTCGCCCGATCTTCAACCGCTTCTAGATTGTCATGCAGTTGTTTAGTAAAATTGTCAATTGTAGTACTCATGATGATCTCTCCAAATATATTGAGTTTTATAAACTTGCCAGCAGATTTTTTTAATACTTTGCACGATTGTAAGTTATAGCCATTTATCCTAATCTAAAGATGTGAGAATCTTGTGAGTTAGATTAAGTCATAAAGTTTCAGCTCTCTAATCAGCTGATTACCAAACTTTATCTTTATTGTTGGGATGATAATCCTCACAGTCAATTGCTTGCTCAGTAAGTACAATTGATGGATGGAGAGCACACTTGAGATATGAATTGCAACTAAGATATTGACAACGATCGCAAGGAGTCTTAAGAGGTGACTTTAAGCTAAAGAAATGTAATCTATACTTAGAAAGGCAATCATAAATTATGACAGCGATCACTGAAACTATGCTAAAAAAAATAATGAATTCAGCAGCGTTTCCTATCATAGGAACGGTTTCAATCTTTTGCTGGTTAGTTATTGGAGTAAAAGATTGAGTTGCGATCAGTTTTAGTTTCACTATTTCCCCTTCCTGGAAATAAAATTCCTTCCAAGTATTTATTTAATCACCAGTAGCGGGGAAGACTTTACATAGCCATTATGCGATCGAACTTCACCCAATACCTGAGAGTAAGCAGCCTCGTATCCATCAGTCATTATTTGTACGCCAAATTTACGTGCCACATAATCGCGACAATCCTGTCTATTGAGCAAGTAAATTTTGTCTATCGCTTCCACACATTCATCCAAATTCTCACAAATGAAGCCACTCACACCGTGAGCAATTACCTCTGAAACCGAGCCCATATTAATGCCAATTACGGGGGTTCCGGCAGCCATTGATTCAATCATTACTAACCCAAAAGGCTCCCGCCAAGTGATCGGAAATAGAGTAGCTATCGCCTTGCCCATCAAGTTATTTTTTTGGTAATGATTGGCTTCGCCTAAAAACTGAATGAATTCTCCATCAATATGTGGAGCCACCTGCTCCTGAAAAAATTGTTTATCTACTGAGTCAACCTTGCCAGCCATTTTTAGTGGTATACCTACTCGTTTAGCAATCTCGATCGCATGTTGTGGTCCCTTCTCCTGAGACATTCGCCCCAAAAAGGCTAGATAAGGGGGATTGTCTGGCTGGACAAAAAAGTGGTGATCGCTCACTCTGATGCTATTGTAAACCGTAGCTATATAGTTCAAATCTAAATTAGGTTCACGCTGGGAGTCAGAAATACTAATGTAAGGTTGATCTTTGGCATAGGAATACATTTTGGTATTATCACGGGTGAATATTCCGTGCAGGGTGTGAACTGTGGGAGTTTGGCAGAGTCGGGCGTAGTTCAGCGCTGCACAACCAATGTGTGAATGAATAATATCAAATTCCTTCGCCTTGCTATAAACTAGTCCGAGGTTTAACATGTCGTACACTTCATATTCCCTGATATCAGGATCGAGGTTTAAGGCTTGAGAATTTACTGATTCTAGTTTAGCTGAGGTGATAGAGTCCCCAGAGGCAAACAGCGTAACATCGTGGCCCCTAGCAACCAACTCATCAGTCAACAATCCTACTACTAACTCAATACCTCCATAGGCTGGTGGGGGAACACGTTCCCATAGAGGAGCAACTTGGGCAATTTTCATTACTTTTCTCTTTAATTTTTGCTAAATTCTAAGTTCTATTAATTAAATAATATTACTTTCAAACATTTTTCAGACGGCCATTACTATTGCTATAATCGGAATTATGCTGGGTAGCATCGTGAAGATCTTGGGGCGTACTGTGATTTTTACCGAGCTCGAATTTTGCCCGACTACGATTACTGTAAGCTGCGGCAAGATTTGGATTTATTTCTATGGCACGGTTATAATCTTCGATCGATCCTGCCATATTCCCTAACTTGGCTTTAGCCGTGCCCCGGTTATTATAAGCTTCGACGAAATCTGGGTGGTGACTAATAGCATAGCTGTAATATTTAATTGCACCTATCTCATCTCCTAGCCTTAACTTTTTGTTACCCAGGTTGTAGTAAATTGTGGCTTGTTCTAAATCAGTAAATGTTTTTATCTCCATGACTTTTACCGTGAATTGTTTTATTACTTGACATACAGCACCTAACAACAGCCGCAAATTGCTAATAGCTATAAAAAAGGTTTAGACAATGACTGCCTAAACCTTGAAAGCTAAAGGTAGTTAGTGTTCGTGGATGCTAAAGACCAGCTAATTCTTTAGTTTGTCTTTAGCATTTTCTATGCCATCGCTTACTTTTTCGGCTACTTGCTTAGCGGCATCGGCAATGTTGTCTTTAGCATCTTCGATGCCCTCACGAACTTTTGCCATACCTTGCTTGGCTTTGCCTTTAGCTTCGTCTTCGGAATTCCCGGTGACGGCGCCAACGACTTCCTGACCTTTACCTTCTACATTTTGAGTAGCGGCTTTAGCGCGGTTTTCAATACTCATAATTATTTCCTGTGGTGATACGAGTTTTATAGATGGACTGTTTTTACAGTACGATATTTTCTTGATAGCTCTCTCTACTATTGGACAGAGAGAAATAGTCAATCGTATCTATCAATAGATATAGTAGAAAAGTAAGATTAATGACAGATGATGATTTCTTAGTTTCCAAGCTAATGGAATAAATTTATTGCTCAAACCAGTTGGCTTCTTCAAACGCTTTCTCAGCCTGGCTAGATACCTGAGGCGTAGATTTATCAACGTGTTGACGTTTGTTATAACTCTGATTAGCTTGGTTAGTAAGTTCTTTTTTAAGTATTTCACAAGCTGTTGCGGAGGTTTGCTTTTTCCCAATTTCTTGACCGGCAATTTTTTCAGCTTCACTGGCGATTTCATCCTTCATGATTAAGATTTCATCGTTCAGAACAAGGCCGTCAGGATTTTCCGACAATGTCTTCGGAGTAGATTCAGCCGGAATCACTCGCATCTTTTCTTCCATGAAATTCACCTCATTTGTAGCGCCTTTTAAGTATTGTTTTGGTGTAACTAGGCTACTTGCATTATCCGATAAATCTTTGCTCTAGCTTTCTATCGAATTGCATGTTTAGGCTTGGTCGAGTAGAGTTTCATTTATTGCAAAACCAAACAAACATTTAGTAATTAATATTTATAACCAATGCCTAGTGAGATATTGGTGGAATAACCAGTGGTGAAAGGGATATTTAAACTACCGGTAAGATTGAACTGATTACTAAGAGCATAGTCCGCGCCACCGATCGCATAGCCGACTAAGTTCGTGCCATTATTACTGTTGTCGCCAGTATATAGATTAATACCTGCGCCAACATATGGTTCCAGCCCAGCAACAGTCCAGTTAGAATTAAAGTCATAGGTAGCAGCAGCACCAAAAGATACACCGCCGCTAGGAAAACGAACATTAGGACGGACTGAGATGTTGGGGGCAACTGGAAATCTAGCATCGACACCAAAAACCGATTCGCCGCCCCCAAAAGATAAAGAGGGTCCAATTTGGTTGGGTCTAGTCTGCGCTTGTGCGGGTGAAGATATCATTAAGGCCGCAATAGTACTAAAAATCGTAGTAATGATTGGTTTGAATTTCATGGTATTTTTCTTTGGGGTTAAAATTTGATGTGTGATTAAGTAAATGGATTAAGCCGCGACTTTTACTTTTGACCAGACCCCGTTTTCGTCTTCATCAAATCTCTTCTGCACCTCTTTCCAGGCAGCTTGTTCAGCTTTTGCATCATCATTTGTTTCATTTAAAGCAACGCCATAGCTGGATACAAAAACAATTTGGGCTTCGGCAGAGAGATGAGAACGAATTTCGGGAGAGAGATCTGCTGGGCTATTACACTTCTCGGCTGCTCTAGGCAAGGCCGAATCGTTGGTATGAATGTCTTTCCCGCCAGAAGCCTCTAGCAGGAGCTTATATTCACCCGTGCGATCGGATGGTACTTCCAGCATCATCACAAATTCACCGGCTTGTAAACGTGTCTGGTAGAGGGCAGCCTGTTCTTCGGGCATTCCCAGTGCCATAAAAACAGAGACTAATCCGGCTCCAGCACTTCCAGCGATCGCGCCGCTGGTCGCTCCGAGCAAAATCGCACCAATTGGTCCAGCTGCTACTACTGGTCCCACAAAGGGAATTAGTAGTACGCCCACGCCCGTGAGTAAGCTCAAAAAAGACCCGAATAGGGAGCCGAAAACAGCACCACTGCGTAATCCGCCTAGAATTACATCACGTTTGGAAATAAATCCAGTGATCTTCGTTTCGGACTGGAAATTGCGACCCATTACCGATATTTCGTCTTTGGAAATACCTCGATCGATCAAGCGGCGCACTACTCCATCTATTTGGCGTTCTTCTTCAAAAATAGCGGAGATTGTACATTTCTTGACCGAAGCGGTTGGGATGATCGTGGTGGATTGTTCAGACATCGTAAAGATTCCTTAAGAAATTAGATAGCGTAGACTATGGCTTAGAGGTGACTAGATGCCAACTTTCGTTTGATTCGTCAGATCGGATCCAGCACCACTAGCCACGACTGCTTCTCCTTCAATAAACGATCGGAGTATCCAGGCAATTTGTTCGTGTTGTTCCATTAACCCCGTCAGAAAATCTGCGGTACCTTGGTCGTGGAAACTTTCACTACAAAGATCGATGTGATCACGCATATTGCGAACAACCTGCTCATGGTTTTCTAGCAGAATGTCTACCATGCCTGTAGCCATAGGTACACTGCCGGGGTGTTCACTGAGGGAGGCTAGCTCTAAAAAGCCTTGCATGGTACCGACTGGATAGCCACCAAGGGTGCGAATGCGCTCGGCACAGGCATCAATGTTGGCAGTCAGCACGTTATAGTGTTCTTCCCAAAGTTTATGAAGGGTTAAAAACTGTGGCCCAACTATATCCCAATGGAATTTCTTGGTTTTTACTAACAGCAAGTAAGCATCTGCTAAATCGCGGTTGAGTAAATCGATAACGCCGTGCCGTTGTTGATCGGTGAGACCAATATTTATACTACGCATAGTTTCTCCAAAGATTGTTTGTACTGAAAATAATTCGGGCATTTTTGATGATATTTGATGTTTCATAACCAGGGTAGCGTGCGGATTTTAGACTGAAATAGTCATAAATCCGCACCATCGACTAAGCTGATTTAATTAGACGCAATCCAAACAACAGCACCACAGCGCCGACAGTAGCAACGATCAAGCTGCCCACTAGTCCACTGCCAGAAGCAACGCCAAAGGTACTGAACAGATAGCCGCCCAGTAGGGAGCCAATTACCCCGACAACGATGTCTCCCACTAGACCAAAACCGCTGCCTTTGACTAGTTGACCCGCTAGCCAACCAGCACATAAGCCAATTAAAGCGAACCACAGAAAGTTCATGTTTTATATCCTGCTACAAAATAGATCTATTGGATCTAGAAGTTTTCTATTTACCAAAGAAATCTTTGACGGCTGTACCAGCTTTATCTACAGCATTTTCAGCCCGAGCGGCATTCTTATCCATGCCAATCTTTGTTTCAGTCAAGTCGTCTTTAATTTTCATTTTGACGGCGCCTTTTTTATTTTCCAGGGCGGACTGGGCTTTCCCGATCGATTTCGTGGCAGAGCCTTTCATTTCCTCAGCTTTACCGGTTACTTGTTTAGACATACTATCAACACTGGTCGCTAGTAGTGGCGATGCCATTGCCACATCGATATTCAGGATGACACCTTGCCAAACAAGAGCCAGCAACAGTAATCCACTAAAAAGCTTTACTAGGTGCTGTTTTAGATTAGCAATAATCGTCTCGGTATTGAAGTTCATGGTATTAAATTCCTGCATATAATTGACACTCTCTAGTTATACCGAGGACTAAGTAGTTGATGAATCACTCCACAGACAGATTTTTAGCCCTGACGTGCTGTGGACATTATCTATCAATAGGTAGAGATCGGCTATTGGATGCCTCTTGTTCGAAAGTCAATCGAAGATTTAAATATTATGATTGCGGCAGATCTAAAAGATTATTTTGGATAGCAACCGTAACTGCTTGTTTTCGATCACTAACGCCCAATTTATGTAAGATGGTATGAACATGAACTCGCACAGTACCTGGGGTAATGTAGAGAGTCTCCGCAATCTCTCGATCGGTTTTGGCTGTCGCTAGCAGAGCAAGAATCTCTAACTCTCGTTGAGTTAGAGTGTTAGTCATGGTAATTGATCGATCTACCGTGGAGTTATTTTGAAACAGGGTGTGAATTTCGACAGTGGCCGTAGCATCCCACCAAGAGGCTCCCGCGATCACCGAGCGCATGGCTAGAATGAGTATTTCAGCAGCGACTCCCTTCAAGCAATAGCCCTGTGCTCCGGCGGTCACTAAGCGAGCAATTAGTAATTTTTCACTGTGGGAAGTGAGCACTAAAATTGGCAATTGAGGATAGTCCCGCTGGAGTTGACGACAGGTTTCTAACCCACCCATACCTGGTAAACCAATGTCGAGTAGTACCAAATCAAAAGGTTGTTGTTTTGCTAGATCGATAGCAGTTTCACCATCTTGAGCTTCAACTAAAGTCTCGATTTCAGGTTCCTGTTGCAACCGGACTCGTAAGCCGAGGCGAAATAGTTCATCGTCTTCCACTAACAGAATTTTTAGGCGATCTAATTGCATTATGAGAGATTAGGGATAGGTAATAGCCGAAACCCAAAAATTGCACCTTGGGGAGAGCGGTTTTCTGCCCAGATCGTACCATCATGCGCTTCAATAATTTGACGAGCAAGATACAGCCCCAATCCTGATCCACTGGCTTGACGATCGCTCTCCCCCTGATAAAATCTGTCGAATAAATGGGACATTTCTTCCGGTTGAATACCGGCACCAGCATCGATAATTTTTACCACCGGATGGGCATCCTGGGTACCTAACAACACTTCTACTTTGGCTCCCCGGGGTGAGTGATTAATCGCATTGGTGAGGAGGTTGGTAAAGACCCGCTGTAATTGAAAAGCATCGCCATTTACCCATAGGAAGGTGCGAAAGTCGGATGCTCCATAGTGTAACGAGATATAAACATGCCGACTAGCGGCCAGGTCAGCTAGAGCAGTAGCTGTAGATTCAGCTAATTTAGTCAGATCGACCGGAGTGCGATGTAGCTGTAATCCTTCGATATCGTTGTGGTAAACATCCAGCAGGGTTTCTACTAATTGCAAGCTGTTCTGGTGGCTACGAATTATCGTACTCAGCACATTTTTTTGATGGGGTTGCACCTGTCCAAATTGCTCTCGATCGAATGCTATAAGAGTTGCGATCGCGCCTAAAATCGGGGTTTTCAGATCATGTGCCAAGGTCGCCGCAAAATCTTCGCGCAGGCTGGCTAGTTTGGCTTGGATTTGTAGTTTGGATTGTTGTTGGGTTAAGGTTTGTTGAATATGCCGATTGCGATCGCTCAAAGTGCCAGTCACCACTAAAGCCAATCCGGTAATTAACCGATTTGCCACCATCGCTGGGTGTATTTCTTGCTGGCCGGGAATCCAGATATTTGAGAGCGTCAATATTACGGCGATGGCAGTTATTAGCAAGATATTATGGCGGTTCAGTCTGGGATTGGCTAGCAAAATCGGACTGATGTAGAGATAGCCCATGACATAGTCTGGTGGTGTCAGCATTTCCAAGGTAAGGACTAACCCAAATAACCCGACTGTTGTCCAAAATAAGGGCGATCTCCGTAGGTTGAGGCTAGTTCGTGGTAAGTAATTAAATTGACTCTGCCAGGGCATCATACAAAATAGTTAGGGTAGTATTCGTTATAGTTTAACGATAATTTTAGGTTTAATTGAGCTGTTAATGTTTAGACTGTTCTAAACAAAATCTAAACATTGACTAAACACCAGAATCTTATTAAACCCTAAACTCCAGACAGGTCTAGGCTGAAGCCTATTAAACACAAAGTTATACCTTTCAAATTCTGGAAAGTGCGTCATAATTCGATTAGTTACAGCTACAACTGATAGGTACCAGTTAAAGGATGCTTGCAGATCTCCGTCGTTAACCATCGATTAGATTGAGGAAGATTGAATCATGATGCAGGGATGGATTCAAATTGGACTAACACTGATAATTATTCTGGTAATTACGCCGATGTTCGGTGGGTATATTGCCCGTGTTTATCTAGGTCAAAGAACATTTTTAGATCGAGTATTAAATCCAGTTGATCGATTGATTTTTAGTTTGAGTGGCGTACAACCTCAAGCTCAGATGACTGGATGGCAATATGCTAGGGCAATTTTGTTTAGCAATTTAGCAATGGCGATTTTGGTGTTTCTGATGCTGATGCTTCAGGCTCTGCTACCGCTCAATCCGACGGGTTTGGGTGCGCCGAGTTGGGATACCGCATTACATACCACGATTTCGTTTATGACTAATACCAATCAACAGCATTATTCTGGTGAAACAACCTATAGTTATTTCTCGCAGATGTTGGGATTGGGGTTTATGTTTTTTACTTCTGCGGCGACAGGAATTGCGGTTGCGATCGCGTTTATTCGCGGTTTGACTGGTAGACCTTTGGGCAATTTTTATGTCG
>CAXTSX010000080.1:0-11046 GCA_964247085.1 uncultured bacterium | reverse complement strand
GTCTGGCTCAACTGCGGGAAGGTCAACAACTATCGGCACTGTTCACGCTGCGCGAAAATTTCAGCACTGGCTTAGTACCGCAGTTCAACCATTTGGGGGAAATGGCTCCACCACAATTACCTTTAATCACCAGCGGCCAATTGGTAAATACTTTAATAAATACCCGCACGGCGCAAGAATATCAAAAAGTATCCAATCAGGCCAACAGCGCCGAATCACTGCGGGCAGCGGAAGTTGGGACTGGTCAATTAGCCCAGGCACAAATTTTAGCGGAGCTAGATACGGGTTTGTATCTGAGCAACTTACACTATCTGAACTGGAGCGATCGACAGTCTGGCCGAATTACCGGCATGACTCGCTATGCTTGTTTTTGGGTAGAAAACGGCAAAATCATCGCGCCAATTAACAATCTTCGCTTTGATGAAAGCCTATATAGCTTTTGGGGCAATAATCTGCTAGCAGTCACCAACTTTGCCGAATATGCAGCAGATATAGATAGTTATGGCCAGCGCAGTTTGGGAGGTAGCTGGGTACCAGGAATGCTGATTAAGGATTTCACTTACACCTTATAAGCCAAACTCGCGCAGAGCTGGCACAAAATTGTTTTGCTCATGGCTAGATCCAGTCAACTTAAAAAGTGCAAAACGCTGCAAAGGTGATAATTCTGCCCATTGGTTCAAACTAATTTCCAGGCCAGCATTGCTGCACCGGGATTGGATCAAGGCGGGAATCGCTGTCATATCTGACCAAGGAGGGGCAGGATCGATCGATAGTTCAGTAGCAGTTTCGCCAGTTCTCGATCGAATCATTTCCACTAATAAATCTCGATACTTTTGAATCTCAGCGGCATTATTGGTTGGATGGTCGGCTAGCTGCTGTCGATCGATCAAATCAAATTTTTCCCACTGGGGCAACTTGAGCTTAATCCCGCACATATCTAGGTGGTAACGCACCTGCATCGGGATGCAGCGCAAGGATTTTACGAAATCGGCTTCAAACTGAAAAAATTCTGCCATAACTAACCTGGTAATACTGATGTGGGTGATCGATCGAGTTAACTATTTGTTGGTACGCTCCAGTTCTTCACGTAAAACCCTACGCAGTATTGTTTCCAATGGCTCACGACGTTGATGAATATATGTGCAAAGAGCTTCATTAATCAAAGTTTGGTAGTTGCCGCCACCAGCAGCATGAACCTGCTCCCGAAACCAATCTAGTACTTCATCGTCTAACCGAATCGTAATACGAGTTTTACCGGTTGGTAGCGGATCGCTCGCCCCCCGTTTTCCTTGGCTGAAATCGTACTCAGTATCCATTGTTTATCCCTCTTCGTATTGAGTTAGTTCAGGTCGCGTTGCTTTCCGAGCCGAAATCAGCCGAATCTCTTTTTCACGACAGGTATATATCACCACAAGAATCCGACAAAAAGCATCAACACCAATGGTAATGAACCGTTCTTCATCAAATCGTTCATCGCAGACTGTTACAGACAAATCATCGGCAAACACCGAGATAGCATCGGCAAAATCGATACCGTGCTTTTCGAGATTGGTAGCAGCTTTATAGTTGTCCCATTGGTATGACATACCTCTTATTATATGCACATTTGTACACAAAAATTCCCTGGTGCTATGACAGCCCAGAGAAATAAAAAAAGGGTTAAAAACTAGACAATGCAAGATTGCCAAGTCTTAGAAGCGATAGGCAAAGTTGATGCCCACATCAAAGCTACTGCCAGAGACAGACGAACTACCCTTGAATCCACCAGGGCCGGAAACATCCAGCGAGCCAGTCTTGGAAAAATTGTAAGTGCCGCTGAGACCAGCAGTGAAGTCTGGAGAAATTTCATAATCGGCACCAACTAAGAGACCAATGTTTGTTTCATTGGTGTTGGTGTCAAAGTTGCCAGCTTTACTGGAGCCAGATGCAAATAATACTCTGGGGCCAATATATCCACTGAGCTTTTTATCGGCAGATTCAAAATCGTAGGTAACGGCTGCGCCATAGGCAACACCAGAACCTGGAGTGAAGCCGATCGCTTCTGTCCGGGTAGCAAAAGAGATCGCCAAGTTAGTATTATCTAATAAACCTTGCTGTGCTGGAGTTCTAGTATCCTCAGGAGTAGAGATCGCCGCCTCTAAGCTAGCAGCAATGCCATCAGCTTGTGAATCGGTCAACTCAGAAGCCCCCTTAATGGCAGCTCTCTTTTGTACCGGAGTTAATGCCGCAAAAGTAGCTGCTCCTACAGTGGTACCAAATCGACTAACCAAAAGATTTTCTTCAGCAGTTCGGTCAGCGGGAGGTTTAGCTAAAGCCGCGCTTGTTTTAGTAGCAACTTCATCAGCTTGCTTATCGCTAGTAACTTCGCTAAATAATCTTACTTGTGCTCTCTGTTGCTCAGGAGTTAGCAGGTTAAAAGCAACAGTTCATTATTTTAAGTTTAAGGGGTCTTTAAACAACATTCCCAAAATTACAATAATTCGCACAAAAATCCAGACATCTATGCAAGTTATTTTTTCAGCTACCCTTGATCAATAATCCAGCTACTGCGAAATATCACCCATTGATTAGTACTTGTTTATGACCCAAAAATATCGCCAGAAAAACCAGCTTAAAACCAACACCCAACAAAGATCCCAGACTCTGTTAAGATGTTAAAGCTCAGCGTTAAGATATATCTCAATCTGCCGCGAACTGCTAAGGTTGAGACCCCGACGTATTACATAATTGCTCATTTATAGCAGTTCTAGGAGAATTACCACCCATGGTGCAAATGGCAGCCAGTTTGGCACTCGACTTTCACAGTGAAGCTTATAAAGATGCCTACAGTCGTATCAATGCGATCGTGATCGAGGGCGAAGACGAAGCTCATGACAACTATGTCAAACTAGCCGACATGCTCCCCGATCAGCAAGAAGAGCTGGTGAAACTCTCCCGGATGGAACTCAAGCACAAAAAAGGTTTTGAAGCCTGTGCCAAAAATTTGAGTGTCATCGCCGATCTGGGCTTCGCCAAAGAATTTTTTGCTCCATTACACCGCAATTTTCAGATCGCTGCTGACGCTGGCAAGCTGGTTACTTGCTTGCTCATTCAATCTCTGATCATTGAATGCTTTGCGATCGCCGCCTACAACATTTATATCCCCGTCGCTGACGATTTTGCCCGCAAAATCACCGAAGGCGTTGTCAAAGACGAATACATGCACCTTAACTTTGGCGAAGAATGGCTCAAAGCCAATCTAGAAAATGCCAAAGCCGAACTCCAAGAAGCCAACAAGCAAAATCTGCCTCTAGTGTGGAAAATGCTTAACCAAGTAGCTGGCGATGCCAAAGTACTAGGTATGGAGAAGGACGCTTTAATCGAAGATTTTATGATTGCTTACGGTGAAGCGTTAGGTAACATTGGTTTTAGTACCGGCGAAATCATGCGCATGTCTGCCTATGGACTGATGGGAGCTTAAGCAGTACAAGCACTGCGAAATTTTCAATTCAATCACCACAATCCATTAGTTCATCACCCACCCATGTTTGGTCTCATCGGTCATCTCACCAGTTTGGAACACGCCAAAACTGTCGCTAAAGATTTGGGCTACCCAGAATATGCTGATCAGGGTCTAGATTTTTGGTGCAGTGCGCCGCCCCAAACGGTCGATCATATTAAGGTAACTAGCGTCACCGGTCAGATGATCGAAGGCTACTACGTAGAATCTTGCTTTTTGCCCGAAATGTTGGCCGCTCGCCGAATTAAGGCAGCCATTCGCAAGATTCTCAATGCGATGGCACATGCTCAAAAGCAGGGCATTGATATCACCGCCTTAGGTGGCTTCTCTTCGATCATTTTCGAAGAATTCGATCTGAGCAACAACAAACAAGTCCGCAATGTTGAGCTAGATTTTGAGCGCTTTACCACCGGTAATACTCATACTGCCTACATTATTTGCCAACAGGTCGAACAGGGAGCGCAGCAACTCGGCATCAATTTAGCTACTGCAAAAGTGGCGGTAGTTGGTGCTACTGGAGATATTGGTAGTGCTGTCTGTCGCTGGCTCACCACTAAAACTGCAGTAAAAGATTTACTTCTAGTCGCTCGGAACCAAGAGCGGCTGCAAAATCTCCAAACTGAACTGGGGGGTGGGCAAATTCTGGATCTATCGATCGCCCTCGCTGAAGCCGATATCATTGTCTGGGTAGCCAGTATGCCCAAAGGCGTAGAAATTGACCCAAGCAAACTTCAACAACCTTGCTTACTCATTGATGGTGGCTATCCCAAAAATCTCGGCAGTAAAGTGCAGCATCCCCATGTACATGTCATGAATGGCGGAATTGTTGAACATTCCCTAGACATTGACTGGAAAATCATGAACATCGTCAGCATGGATGTACCAGCTAGACAGCTTTTCGCCTGTTTCGCCGAATCCATGATTTTAGAGTTTGAAAAATGGCATACTAATTTTTCTTGGGGTCGCAATCAGATTACCGTGGCCAAAATGGAACAGATTGGCCAAGCTTCTGTTAAGCATGGCTTTCGTCCCCTGCTTTCTCTCGTTAGTGGCTAGTTCTTTCCTTTATCCCCTCGATCGCTATGGCAGTAGAACGCAAACCCCTGCTTCTGGACTTTGAAAAACCGCTCTTTGAGCTTCAGCAAAAAATTCAGAATATTCGTGAACTTGCTGAAGAAAGTGGTGTCGATGTCTCTAGTCAACTCCAACCACTAGAAACTAAATACGGGCAGCTTCAAGAAGAAATTTTCACTAATCTAAATCCTTCTCAGCGTCTGCAACTAGCGCGGCACCCCCGTCGCCCTAGTACCCTGGACTATATCCAAGCAATCACCGATGAATGGATTGAATTACATGGCGATCGCGGTGGTCGCGATGATCCAGCATTAGTAGGAGGCATTGCCCGCTTAGATGGGATGGCTGTTATGATGCTTGGCCATCAAAAAGGCCGCGATACCAAGGATAACGTCGCTCGTAACTTTGGGATGGCAGCGCCCAGTGGCTATCGCAAAGCCATGCGACTGATGGAACATGCCAATCGTTTTGGAATGCCCATTCTAACTTTTATCGACACCCCTGGGGCTTGGCCAGGATTAGAAGGAGAAGAACTTGGTCAGGGTGAAGCGATCGCCTACAACCTAAGAGAAATGTTTTTACTGGAAGTACCAATTATCTGTACAGTTATCGGAGAAGGTGGTTCCGGCGGCGCCCTAGGAATTGGCATCGGAGACAGACTACTCATGCTAGAACATTCTGTCTATACTGTTGCCACTCCCGAAGCCTGTGCCGCTATCCTCTGGAAAGATGCTAAAAAAGCCCCTCAAGCAGCGGAAGCTCTCAGAATTACCGCTCAAGATCTCAAACAGTTAGGGATCTTAGATCATATTCTGCCCGAGCCTTGGGGTGGAGCCCATGCCAACTCCATCAAAGCGGCAGAAACGCTGCGCCATTCCCTAATCACCAATTTAAAAGAGCTTCTTAGCCTAGGCATCACAGATTTACAAGAACAGCGCTACCAAAAGTTCCGGCAAATGGGAATATTTCTAGAAAATAAAACTTTGTAGCATCATGTTATAATTTCTCTAAAGATTATTAACAAAAATTTACATTTGTAGAACAATTTATTAATCTACTCAAAGATTAAAGATCGGCAATGGCAAATAAAACAGCATTAATTACTGGCGCAAGTAGTGGCATTGGCAAAGCCACGGCTTTAGCCTTTGCCAATGCAGGCATCAACCTTCTCCTAGTTGGTCGCTCCCTCCAGCGTCTCCAACCATTGTTGGAAGCAGCTACCGCAGCGGGAGTTCAAGCACAAGCTTACGAGGTAGATCTAGTTCAACTAGCTCTAGTCCGCTCCCAAATCACCGAAATTATTCAGAGCAATGGTTCGATCGATATTTTGGTGAATAGCGCCGGCACAGCCTATACCAATCCGTTAATAGACACATCTTTAGCAGATTGGCAACACATCATTGACCTCAACCTGTCGAGTGTTTTGCAAGTGACCCAAGGGGTGTTACCCCAAATGCGTCAGCAAAAATCTGGAACCATTATCAACGTGGTTTCGATCGCTGGCCAACAAGTATTCCCCGACTGGGGAGCGTATTCGGTGAGCAAATTCGGTCTTGTCGCTCTGTCCAAGGCACTAGCTACCGAAGAAAGAGCTCATGGTATTCGAGTGACAGCAATCTATCCAGGGTCTGTAAATACTCCTCTCTGGGATCAGAAACAAGTACAAGCAGATTTTGATAGGTCGGCCATGCTCACCGCCGAGGCAGTAGCAGCATCGATTCTTTACGCTGCTAATACTCCGCAAGCTACCACCATTGAAGAACTTACCATTATGCCCAGTGCTGGGGCTTTCTAGCTGGGCATTATCAATCCTTTAACAATATCTATGACTACCTCCAAACCTTCTGTTAGACCCGATCGCAACACCAACTCTAGCGGCCAACCAGTACCAGCAATTCATCAAAAACACGAGCACAACGACGATATGATGGCAGCAGTGCGTACCATCATTGAAGGCGTGGGTGAAGATCCAGAACGCGAAGGGTTACTCAAAACACCAAAGCGGGTGGCAGAAGCCATGCGCTTCCTGACCAGTGGTTATGAACAATCCCTGGACGACATTATTAATGGAGCCATCTTTGATGAAGGCCACAACGAAATGGTCTTGGTGCGAGATATTACCTTTTTCAGCCTCTGTGAACACCATATGCTGCCTTTCATGGGTCGTGCACATGTTGCTTATATTCCCAACCAAAAAGTTGTCGGATTGAGTAAGCTAGCCCGGATTGTAGAAATGTTTTCCCGCCGACTACAAGTCCAGGAAAGACTCACCCGTCAGGTAGCCGAAGCTTTACAAGAAGTACTAGAACCACAAGGAGTAGCAGTGGTTATGGAAGCTAGCCACATGTGTATGGTAATGCGCGGCGTTCAAAAACCAGGTTCTTGGACTGTCACTAGCGCTATGCTGGGAGCCTTTCAGGAAGACCAAAAAACTAGAGAAGAGTTTTTAAACCTCATTCGTCATCAGCCAGCCTTCTTTGCTTAATAACCACAGGTCGATGTCCAATCTTTTACGTACCAGCCAGCATTTAAAAGCTGGCTGGTAAAATTTTAGCAACGTTTGATATTCTCAAGGTTGCACATGGCATACTAGTGAGATGTTGGCTCGTTATGGCGATCGATTAAGTAAAATACCTAAATAGTTCGAGCCGAAGAAATCACCCAATTGTCACTTCAGTGTATATGCTTGTTTGTCCCCAGTGCAGCTCGAACAATCCGCTCCATCACAATTTTTGCCAAAAATGTGGTTTTATTTTGGTTTGTCGCTGGGCGGTGGTCGTCAATCACTCCAAAGATGATGGAGAAACAACCACCCCACAACTTAACGATGGTAAATTACCCCCTCGCCTATATCTGGGGGCTAGATATCAAAAAATTGACTTAGAGGTCAAAGAGTTACCAGCACGTACCACTCTGGTAAAAGTTTTAGACAGTTTACCTAACCAGTCATCACCTCTACAAGAGTTGATGAAGCAACAGCCCGTCGATCCTGATCCGGCCAGATTAGGACAAGTGCCCACCAGTTTTCCAGAATGGGAGCTGTGGGAAAGAGGTGGTGTTAGCCAAGCAGCCCGCCCATATTTAGCCTTACAACCACTGCTGAGCGAACATGTCCCACAACTCTATGATGCCTGGCACCGCAATGATCAAACGGTCCTAATTTTAGAAGCTAAAGACGATGATGAAACTCTGGTCGATCGATGTCAAGAACTACAGCAATCACCATCTCAACTATCTGAATGGTGCAGCACCCTATTAAAACTTTGGGTTTATCTGGAACCATGGGCAGTCCGCTCCAGCTTGTTAGACTCAGGCAATCTCTTTGTAAATAACAATCAGAAAGTTTACTGCCAAAGACTTATCCCTGAAACACCAGAACAGTCCCTATCATTGAAAGATTTAGTAGATTTTTGGTGGAGAATACTGCCAGATTCTAAATTACGGTCATCCTTAACAGCACTCACCCAGACAGAAAACAATCTGACAATCGAAAGCTTACAGCAACATCTACAGCAAATTAATGAACATCCAGATAGTAACCAAACAGTAGATAAGACCCTTGTCCCAGTAAACGTTCGAGAACTGGAAGCAGCTGCTGCCACCGATGTTGGCCAACAGCGAGATCACAATGAAGATTTTTACAGCATTGAAACTAACTGCCGAATCAAACAAAACCCAGAAGGAATAAATTCAGAATATCAAGGTCTTTACATTCTCTGTGATGGCATGGGTGGCCATGCCGCCGGAGAAGTAGCCAGCGCCATGGCCATCCAAAAACTACAACATTATTGGGAGAAAAACTGGCAGGATATTTTACCCGGTGAAGAGGAAATTCAACAGGCTATTCTATTTACCAATCAAGCACTATTTGAAATAAATCAAGGCAATGCGGCTGCCGGTAACGGCCGGATGGGCACCACACTCGTGATGGTAATGGTACAAGGTAACCAAATTGCTGTCGCCCATGTCGGGGACTCCCGCTGCTACATTTTAGAAGCCCATGGGAACCCCGTCCAAATTACACTCGATCATGAGGTAGGTCAACGGGAAATTTTGCGCGGAGTGGAGCCAGAAATAGCTTATGGGCGACATGACTCATACCAACTAACCCAAGCAATTGGCCCTCGCGATGAAGATTCGATCAATCCAGAAATTCAGTTTTTCAGTTTGCGGGAAGACACGTTAATATTATTAGCTTCGGATGGTCTCACCGATCAAGATCTATTAGAGATACACGGTGAAGAACTCCTGCGACCAATGGTAAAAAAAGAAATCAGCTTGTCCACAGGAGTTAATAAGCTAGTGGAATTTGGCAACAACTATAACGGCCATGACAACATTACAGCTATTGCAGTTCTCGTTAGCATAGACAAGTAAACCTGCAATGGTAATCCTAACCCTCTTTGACGCAACTAATAGGGAAATTATTAAGCAATGGCAATTTGATCAATCCCGACAAATTCGACTGGGCAGAGCCCCCGAAAACCAGGTAGTAATCGATCATCCTTTAGTATCCAGATTCCATGCCGAACTAGTATTTACTCATAGCTGGCAAGTCATCAACCATGGTAGTAATGGTGTATTCATCAAAGGTCAAACAATCCAAACAGCAACTCTTACTCACAACACGGTGATTCAGCTAGCACCAAATGGACCACTAATCAAATTTGAACAGATTAACACTACCCAAGTTTGTCAACATCAAGACAATCCGCCTCATCAACTTTTTTGTATCCATTGTGGGCAGCCAGTCAGTATTCTTAAAACTGTGCGTGACTATCAAATCCTGAAGGTATTAGGACAAGGTGGTATGGGTACCACCTATTTAGCCTGGAATGGTCAAGAACTATTGGTTCTGAAAGAAATGAATGCCGATATAGCTCATCATGCCAAAGCACAGGAGTTATTTGAAAGAGAAGCCAAAATTCTCAAGACGCTTCAACATCCAGGCATTCCTCAATATCAAGATTTTTTTTGGGAAGGAGGACAACGTTACCTGGCAATGGAATTGGTGCATGGTCAAGATTTAGAACACTACATTCATCAACATGGTCCAGTGACTTTACAGCAGGCCATCGAATGGATGATTCAACTCTGCCGAATTTTGTCCTATATCCATAGCCAAAAACCGCCCTTAGTTCATCGAGATGTTAAGCCTGCTAACTTATTGGTAAGCAATATCAATAAGCAAATTTTCTTGATCGATTTCGGAGCCGTAAAAGAAATTGGCTCCGGTGGTAGCACCCGTATCGGAGCCCCCGACTATATGCCTCCTGAACAAAATCAAGGCAAACCCGTCCTTCAATCAGACCTTTATGCGATTGGACCAACCATCATATTTTTAACTACTGGCCGCAATCCCAGTGAATTTTTTCAGCTAACCAAAGACGGTTATCAATTTAATTTGACGAATATTCCTACAATCACTCCCACAATTGCTCAATTAATTCAAAAGTTAACCGCTCATCGAGTGGTTGATCGATATTCAACAGCATTAGATTTATCTCAGGCTTTAGCACGTTGCTAATTTAGATGCTGTTACAATTAAGTGTATCGTGTAAAACTGTAATAGCTAGCACTTTCTTACTAGCATAATGTCAATAATACTATGGCTGTTCAGATTTTAGTTGAAAAGAAAAAGCTAGATAAACCCCCACTAAGTATTCACCTATTGGGCGATCGAACACTGCGGCAAACCGCTAAACGTATAAATAAAGTAGATAATGAATTACGGCAAACCATTCGAGAAATGCTGCAAACAATGTACAGCTCCGACGGCATTGGCTTAGCCGCACCACAGGTCGGCATTCATAAGCAGCTCATTGTAATTGATTGCGAGCTAGAAAACCCAGCAGCACCAGCACTAGTCTTAATTAATCCAGAATTCAAAAGCTACAGTCCATATCTTTGTAAAGATCAAGAAGGCTGTCTCAGTATTCCTGGCGTGTATATGGATATAGAAAGACCAGAACAAGTAGAAATCAGCTACAAAGATGAACACGGTCGCCCCCGCACCCTCCAAGCTGATGGATTACTAGCTAGGGTAATACAACATGAAATGGATCATCTCCATGGAGTATTATTCGTAGACCACATCACAGATAGCTTAAGTCTCACCGAAGAATTGAAAAAAAAGGGCTTTTCCATTCAAGCTGTTCAACCAATCAAGCTAGGAGCTAAATAATCAAGATGGCAACTTATACACCATTAAGCGGACTATGTTTACTAGGTGCATGCGTCTCCGCGATCGCTGCTGTAGGTTCAGTCTTTGAACTAAGCTCTGGTGCACCAGAGTGGGGAAATAACATCACTGCTGGAATCTTAGCCACAAGTATCCCATTATGCATTGGGCTATTTTATATTGCTGTTCAAAGTTCTAATGCAGCCAATCAAAAATAGGTTGAGCTCGATGAATAGAAAGCCTAAAGGAAAAAGAGACCCAAAACGCATGTGGTTCTGAGTCTCTTTCTCTT
>CAXTSX010000079.1:0-11369 GCA_964247085.1 uncultured bacterium | reverse complement strand
AACACATTTTCGCTTTAGTTCCAGCGTCTATTTCTTGAGTGGGAAGGGAGTAGGTCGGTCGTAACGGCATTCGGTTGTCCGTAGTCACCAGTGGTGCGGAGTGCTTGGGCTTCAATTAAGAAGCGGTGAAAGTTAAGTGGCACTCGTTGGGGTTTAGCAAATTCTCGCCCGAAGGCAGCGATAACAGCGGAATGCTTAGAAAAAGAGAGTCCCTCACCTTCCAGAAAAGCTTCAGCAATGTAAAACATAGTTTAATAGGCGCGAGAGGCAGCAAAGTCTGGGTAGTCATTGGCGAGGAGGAGTTTTGCTGCCTCTAGACTTTGTTGAGCTTTAAGCAGGAGTTTTTGTTGCTCATCGGTCATAGCAGGACTCCATCTTGGCGAATATTACGGAGTAGCAGACTGTTGCGAGTTTGGTAATCGGCTTCATCCATAAAGAGACAGCTAATCACTACGTCATAGTGAAGGGAGAGATCTGCAACAATTTTACCTGTGCGTTTAATTTCTTCGCCCGGTTGGACGGGCGATCTCAACACAACAAGTACATCAATATCCGACTCAGGTTCTTGGTCGCCACGGGCTTGGGAACCAAAAAGGGTCATGTGGAGTAGACGATCGCTATAAATTGCGGTCAGGTCTTGTTTGAGATGTTTAAGAATAGGTTGCAGTGTCGGATTCATGCTTGATTACCTCTAGCTTTAGATCTTGTAGACTTTTTTGGGACGGCTGGCTGACTGGTCATTTTAGTGTATAGCTCGAACAGTTTTTCGAGGCGTTCGGTGTCGTTTTTAAAGCGGCGACCGATGTATATTCGATCGATCACTTCGTCATTGCGGTTATGGGCTTCCCGCACTAGGGGGAATTCGCTATCCATGCGGGTGGGGTCGTACATGTGGGCGATCGTGGCGGGGAAGTAGTGTTCGCGGGCAAGCAAAATTTCTTCGGCGCAGCGGGTGAGGTCTGCTTTGTTTTGGTCGGTGAGGGTGGGGACGGGGAAGGTATTCCAGCCGAGTGTGTTGGAGTAGCGAAAGTCGGTTTTTAGCTTGCCGCAGACGGTGGCGATCCAGACTAGGTGAAGGCGGGAGGCGATGAGTGCCATGTTCCAGAGAGGAGCGTCGAAGAGAGCGAAGGCAAGGTTAGTTACGGTGGATCGATCATCAATTAATCCAACGGGAAGATAATCCCGACTTTCAGATGAAACACAGGGCATGGAGACTGTTTGTGTTTTCCCAATATTCATCTCACGCATCTGGTGTGAACGAGCCGCCATGTCATTTGCGCTCTTGTCACGACTCGCCAGCCGCATTGTTCGCACCCCTTCAATTCGCTGTCGGATAGGTTCGATGGCTAATGCTTCATCAAGATGTACATCATCAATCCACAGACAATAGCGAGACAGTCCTCGAATAAATTCAGCCGATCCATAAATTCGCCGGATAAACCTTTTGCGTTGATCTTTGCTAAGTCCAAGCATATCTACCTCATCAGTTGAAAGCAGCAAGTTTCCACCATCAACTGGTTTGTTGCCAAAGTTCATTGCGAAGAGAGTACCCAATGGCTTCGCCGCTTTCTCAACGATCATGTTAGACCCAGCCACCAAATAAGCGTTTACATTCGTCACTTTCTTTGCAATCGTCTCACCGTTATTCTCAACGGAAATCAAATACCGAACTTTGCCAGCGTGATTGGAAATCCCAACAATTACCACCGTCACCCCAGCATTATGACTCGCCAAATTCGCCCATTTGAAAGATGTATGAGCAAAAGCGATCTCATGCCCTGTCCCAAAAATCAGTGGCCAGAGAATCGGCACTTGTTGCCCCTGACAAATCGAATTTGTAGATACAAAAGCCGCCACAGATTTTGTTTGTATTCCATAATCCGCCGCCTTCATAAACCAACCAGCCACATAATCGAGTGATTTCCACAACTTAGTCCGTCCATCAAAAATGAGTTTCAGATCGTTCTTTTGCTCATTGGATTGCCAAGTCGATCCGAGATACGGCGGATTCCCACAGATATACGTTTCTCCACCCTCATTCTCAAAATCAACCTCTGCCTGCTCATGCAGCAAACTAAACAAATCCTCGCCATACACCTTCGCCCCCGTCCCCGTCGGTGGACAAAGACTCAACCAATCCAACCGCAACGCATTCCCGCAAGTAATCCAGTTATCCCTTTCCAGCGGCAGAAACAGCAGCCGCGCCTCCTGCTGACCCAGATACAGCACATCACACTGAAACTTCGCAATCACCAACGCCAGCCGCGCAATCTCTGCCGAAAAATGGCGTAGCTCGATCCCCCGAAAATTAGTCAGCGGAATCATCGTGCGTAGATTCTCCTCACCCCGGCGGCGATTAATCTCCGCCTCGATTTCCCGCAGTTCCCGATAGGCAATCACCAAAAAATTCCCCGAACCACAAGCCGGATCGAACACCCGAATCCGCGCCATGCGCTGCCGCAAATTTAACAGCTTCCGCGCATTGTCTCCCGCTGCCTCAAGCTGCCCCCGCAACTCATCCAAAAACAGCGGATTCAACACCTTGAGGATATTCGGCACACTGGTATAGTGCATCCCCAACGCCCCGCGCTCCTCCTCATCCGCCACCGCCTGAATCATCGAGCCGAAGATATCGGGATTGATCTGCTTCCAATCCAGATTGCCCACATGCAGCAGGTAAGACCTAGCAATCTTACTAAAACGCGGCACCTCTACCCCACCCGAAAACAGCCCCCCATTCACATAGGGAAACACATTCGCCCAATTGGGAATCTTTGCCCCTTGCCGATCTTGAGGCTGGGTACACATCGATCGAAACAGCTCTGACAGCACCGCATGGGTATTCGATCCATCGCTCATCTGCTCGACAGTAGACGTGAACAATCGATCGCTATGAAAAATATTCGTGTCCTCTGCAAAGAAGCAGAAGATTAATCGCGCCATAAAGTGGTTCAATGCCTCCCGCTGCTCTGCTTTGTCCCAATCTGGGTTGTCCTTCAAAAGTTCCAAATACAAGCGGTTGAGGCGGCTGGTAGCCTTGATATCAAAAGCATTTTCCCGAATCTGCCGCACCGTCGTAATCCCCGCCAAAGCTAGGAAAAAGCCAAAGTGATCGTGAAAATCTGGGTAATTACAGGCAACGGTTTCACCATCCACCAGATTTTCCGCCTCAAGACTCTTACCATCGGTAGCGAGGATAAATTTAGCCTTATACCGAGCGGTTGCCGGACTATCCCGCAAAGCTGTCAGGGTGGCTGTTACCTCGCCTGGTTCGCACACCTGCAAATGGATGTTGTTCCGCTGAAGCACACCGCCGGATCGATCGGATTGATTCGAGCTGCTTCTTAGTCGCTTGATCGTCGTTTGTTTATTGCCAAAAGCTTCCAAAAAAGCAAAGGGAAACTCTTCTGGATCAAAAGGAGCCTCAGCCAACTGGGAAACAGCTTCTTCGATTTCGACTGCATTCATGTTCTCACCATCGATCGCTCAGGGGATCAATTATCGCCTCTGAACGCAATTTTGCAATCCTACCTTGATTTTCAGTCACTGACTCCAAAACTCTGTATCAACCCAGGACTAAAGTGAGATAACATGCAGATCTGCTGAAATACCCCAGCAAAAAGCCCTTGAAATCGCACTCAAGAGCTTTTGTTATTGCTTTATTCAAGAAGAAAGCTCTACATGTTGCCGCGTAGCGCTGCGAGAACAAAAATTACCACTGGGCCAGCAACCATAATCAATCCGACCATCGATAACTGAGCTACTACTTCCCAATTAATAGCGCCAATACTGTCTAACGCGCCGCTGATAAAGTCCATAATCTCTCCAGAATATTAAGTTAAGATATTTATCTGCTCATTTTGCCATACAATCTTACCCATCAGGAAGACTAATAGTTTAAGATTCGTTACAAACCTCGCCGATGGGCGGCTCTGAAGCAATACAAGAAATGGATAAGTGGAAATGCATTAGTGGCTGCGGAGCCTGCTGTAACCTAGACCCCGCCAGTCGGCCAGATTTAGATCAATATCTGACTCCCGAGCAGTTAAGCAGATACCTGGGGATGGTGGGCAGCGATGGCTGGTGTATTAACTTTGACAAAACCAATCGTGACTGCAAAATTTATGCCGATCGACCGGAGTTTTGTCGGGTACAGGCCGATACCTTCCAAACCATGTTTGGCATTGAGCCAGAAGACTTAGAAGACTTTGCGATCGACTGTTGCCATCAGCAGATTGAAGAGGTTTATGGCGACCAGAGTCTAGAATTTTTGAAATTCAACAGAGAATTGGGCATTATCTTGTCTTAAAAATTCCCGGTCTTGATATTTGGCAGTCAGACTGACAAAATGAGAGGAAAATGAGAATAGCTTGTGACAACTTCCTCCGAATCTGATATTGACCAGTTGGCATTGGAGTCATTGGTAGATAATAAGCCTAAAGGCAATGCCAAAAGCGTTTTTCTATCAACGTTTATCACAATTTTTCTGGCCGAAATGGGGGATAAGACCCAGCTCGCTACCTTGCTGATGACCGCGCAGTCTCACTCTCCGCTGAGCGTCCTGCTAGGTTCGGGGATGGCTTTAATTGCTACTAGTTTGGTGGGAGTGTTGTTAGGACGTTGGCTATCGAAGGTAATAGCACCAGAAACATTAGATATATTGGCCGCTGTCCTGATGCTAGTAATTACTATTTTGTTGTTAGGCGATGTGGTGGAGTTATAAACATAGTGTTTTAACGACACAACCATATTAGTTGGTTGTTCCAGATTTTGAATTTGACCAGCATTGTCGCGCAGTTGCGGCCTCTAATCCAACTCAGAAAGATTAGTTAAGACAATGCGACAATACCTGAAATCGACCCTAAAGAGGGAGGTTTGGAGGGCGGCTTCCCGCTCCTCCAATCGGGGGTCTGGGGGCTAGACACCCCCAGCTTACGGTTTGCTAGACACTACCAACCTTTAGGCGCGGAGACTTTGCTCCGGCAGCAGCAAGCTCAATTCCGTCGTTGGTGCCATCAAATTCAAAAAGCGATCGGCAGTAGCTGATTGACGACCCAGGAAGAAACTTTCCCAGTTATCTTGAGTGGGTGAGACATGACTATTAACCTTACAGGCATAGGATTTCAGGCTATTTCCAGCTAATTCTCGCTTCACAGTGAATTGAAAAACACAGAGGCTGCTAAACAGCGCATTCTTGGGTCTGGCCGGAATTTGGTTAGCGATCGCATGACAGCGGGTGACTTCGTTCACTAGCTGTTGCCAATTGCTACTAAAGCTGGCTTGGTTAGCACCTTTGGCCAGATAAGCCAAACTAGTTTCGTGGAGGGGTTCATTGTTTGTACCCAGCAACAGCACTTCGTAGTATTGACCCAATCCATATTTCTCCCGCTCGTTGTGCAGCTGCCGGGAATATGCTCCCACCACCATCATCCGTTTTTCTTGCATGGAAATCTGCCGATCGAAAGCAAAAATAGGCGATCGCTGGACAACCAACATCCGAGGCGATTTAATCAACAGCCCTTTTTCCTGGCCACCGCTGTTGTAATCGTAAGTAACTAAATCTTTGGCCTTAACTTCATACCAGCCAGCTTTCTCCATCTCCGCTTCGGTAATAAAGTAACCACAATCGACCTCCCCTTTTTCGCCACGTAAGGCTTGGATACGCGGTAGGCGAGCTTGGGGGTCGGTATATTCTGCGCTGGCAAAACGGTCACGGGTCAAAACGGTTGGATTATCGAGGATTGCAGGAGCAGTTGAGATGGTAGTCATGATTTTCCTGGAGTAACGATGAATTGAAAGTACTGAAGTAGTGCAAATGCTCTGTTTTTCTTTATGGTTTAAGCGTACTATAGTACAAAAAAATTAGCAAGAGGTCTGCCCAAAATTTTGGAGAAAAGTCGTAGTAATTACTGGAAATGCTGGCTATTACCGATTTACTAGTCAGAAGAATCTATAATTGGGAGAATTCATTGCACTGCTCCTGAACATGCCCGTTAGCCATCCGCCTCATTATCAGCAATTAGCCAACGGCATCACCCTCATAGTCACACCCAATTCCAGCAATGATATTGTGGCTGGCCGGATCTTTTTGAAATTGGGGCAGCAGAGCGAGTCCCTCCCTGGTCTAAGTAATTTGGTCACCACTCTGCTCACCAAGGGCACTAACAGCTATTCGGCCTTAGAAATTGCCGAACAAGTAGAATCGGTGGGTGCTGGATTAAGCGCGGAGGCTACTCAAGATAGTGTGGAGTTGAGCTTAAAAGCGGTTACTTCAGATTTTGCCGATATTCTACGGTTGGCAGGGGAAATACTGCGCCATCCGAGCTTTCCACTAGAACAGCTGGAACTAGAGCGGAAACTGACGCTACAAGCGATCCGTTCGCAGTCCGAGCGATCGATGACCCTGGCTTTTCAGCAACTACGAGAATCAATTTACCAAGATCATCCCTATGCTCAACCTCAACTCGGCACTGCTAAATCGGTGGAGAAGATCAACCGCGCTGATTTGGTGGAATATCATCGTACCTATTTCCGTCCCGATCGATTGGTGATTAGTTTGGCTGGTCGGATTACTCCGACGGAAGCAGCTGATTTAGTTGAGGGAATTTTTGGGGATTGGCCAATGCCCGCCGAGCCGCTACCCGTGGCCGAACTACCAGCGATTCCTCTGAATCCTCAGCAAAAAACCATTACCAAACCCACCCAGCAATCGATCGTCATGCTCGGACATTTAACCGTGGCAGTCAGCGATCCGCATTACTTGCCGTTGCGGTTGATGAATACTTATTTGGGAAGTGGTCTTTCTAGTCGGCTGTTTGTGGAACTGCGCGAAAAACGTGGTTTAGCCTACGAGGTTTCTAGCATCTTTTCCACGAAGATCGATCGAGCAATTTTTGCGGTCTATATGGGCACTACTCCCGACAATCTCCAGCAGGCCATTACTGGTTTACAAAGTGAAATGGCTCGTTTGTATGCCATCCAGCTCAATGACGAAGAGCTAAGTACCACCAAAAGCAAGTTACTGGGTAAATATGCCTTGGCTAAACAAACCAGTAGCCAGCTGGCTTACATTTATGGTTGGTACGAGACATTGGGCTTGGGCTGGGAGTTCGATCGCCAGTTCACAACGGCGATTGAAGGTGTCACCACCAATCAAATCCAGGAAGTTGCCCAGCAATATTTTAGTAGTCCTTACTATCTCTCGGTAGTTGGCCCTCACCCTTGAAGCAAAAGACTTAAAATTACCATATATAGTTGTGGAGAAATAATTTATGACCACCACTTCCTCAAAAACTATTCCGCTGCTAGAAAATGGCGATCGATTGACCCGCTACGAATTTGAACGGCGTTATACGGCCATGCCTCCTCAAACCAAAGGAAATCCTAAAGCTGAATTAATCGAAGGAATTGTATACATGGCCTCGCCGTTACGTTTTGAATCTCACGCTCAACCTCATGGCAGCTTGGTTGTTTGGTTGGGCAACTATGCTTTTGCCACAGATGGCGTAACCATAGGAATTGAACCAACAGTACGTCTGGATATGGACAATGAGCCTCAACCTGATGCTGTACTATTTATGCCCGGTAGAGGGGCAATTATCACCGAAGACGACTACATTGCCGGTGCGCCTGAATTGGTAGTCGAAATTTCGGCTAGTACCGTTTCGATTGATCTCCATGATAAGAAAGAAGCATATCGCCGCAACGGAGTGCAAGAGTATCTGGTGTGGCGTACTTTGCAACAAGAGCTAGATTGGTTTAGCCTCCAAAATGGCGAATATATCCGGCTAGAAGCTGATCAAGATGGAGTAATTAAGAGTCAAGTATTCCCTGGATTATGGCTGGCAGTTGAAGCCATGCTGGCAGGCGAAATGGCGAGAGTTTTAGCGGTATTGCAAACAGGCTTAAATTCTTCTGCACCAGATTGAGCGGAACCTAGCTGCCGGGTTCCGCTCACCTAGAGGACTATCTATTTAGACATTTCGCTATTGAATTCATTAAAGCTTCGTTGCTCTAACTTATTGCCAGTACGTGCCGGGCGCTTAAAAACCTGACGTAAAGCAATATCAATTTTGTCAAAGCTAGTGTTACCAACCTCATTGAAAACGACCTTCCCGGTTTCATCTAGCACCACAGTTTGCGGGATTTGCCCCCGGTAGTAATAGCCCGGTTCAGTTTTAGGATACTTTTGATCCATTAAACTATCCACACTCACCGGAATCAGGCTAGCTGCTCGACCATAATCGGCTTGGAGTTGAGAAACCACGCCAGCAAACTGCTTACAGTCCTTGCTATCGTCTAGGTAAAAAACTAAAACCGCTGGCTTCTTGGTTTTGAGGGAATCAGCTAGACCAAAACGCGGTGGAACCAAAGATCCGTTCCCGGCATACAGCACAAAAATATTGCCATCAAACCGATCGTCATTGATCGCGGCTGGAGTCGGAGTCGGGAAGGAGCAAAAGAGAACGATCGATAACATACCAATCATTACAACGCGCCGACAAATCGAGAAAAAAGATGACATAATGTGGCTCCTAAGCTGGTTTTTTGACGGCTTCCAGCATTCTGGAGTAGTAGAAATTGGTTTTGGTCATGGCAGTACGTTCGATCGCAAAGCCCTGAGCTTCTAAAATTTTCACAATTTCGGCTTCTTTATGCAAATAGGCGCGAGTGGCTTTGCTGGGTCCTGGGAAAAATTCACCGATTTTTTTCTTGACGCTCAAAGCACAAGTGAAAGGTGCGAAGCTAATAATGAAACGCCGTTGCGCCATTGCTACTAAATGCTCAATCATCCCCGCGATCTTGTCTTGGGGGTAATGAATCAACACATCCAAACAGACCACGGTGTCGTATTCGCCACTCAAACTTTCTAAGTCTTGGGTAATAAATTTTGGGTTGTCGTTGTTGCCCAATATCTCCATCGCCTTTTTCTGGGCTTCCCCCACCATCATTTCGGAGATATCGCTAGCGCTGACCACTGCTCCCATCTGTGCCATCGGGATACTTAGACTCCCTACGCCACAACCAGCATCGCAAATTGATAATCCGGGCAAGTTAGCATCGGCTTGGAACCATTCCAACAAAGTATCAACAGTTTGCTGGTGGCCAGTGCGGATGTCGCGCTGTACCCGATTAACATCACCGTCACCATAGATTCGTTGCCAGCGATCGAACCCGGTGTTGTTGAAGTATTCTTTAACTACGCTTTTATCATCAATGGCGTTCATAAAGGTTGAAGATTAAATTTTTGTTGGCAAAGTTAAATTGTATCAGCACGGAGCCATCATCTTCGGATAGCCGATCGGGGGCTGTAAATAGGCTGTTGATGAAAAAAGATGATCCTGATGGAGCCTACATATCACATTCTCTCATCAAAATCTGCTACATTTCTTATTAATATGGATTCATTTTAACAGGAAACTTTTTATGGATATCGATTTTCGCATTTTGATCGTAGTCGCACCAGTATTAGCTGCTGGGACTTGGGCTGTGATTACCATTCTGCCTGCTGCTATGAAGCAGATTCAAGCTGTATTGGCTGATAAGTAGATTCGGTAAATGCCTGAGGGGGTCAAGGATTTCTCTCGGGCTATTTTAATAATTTTGTGTTGATCGACTGTTTCTGTATCGGAATATCGGTCTTTTTAGATTGGCCACCATATTGTGGACGATCGATCGAGAGGATGAAGTCAAGAATATGGCTCTGGATAACAAATGGAGTATGCTAGATAAGTAATTCCTCTGTAGAAGTGGAATTTGGCTTCTTTGGCAAAGATTCTTGGTAGGTCGATCGAACTATGGGACAAGCACAGGATTACGAAGGACTGACTCGTGAGTTGTTGGCTGGGATGGAGGATGGCTGGAATTATGAAGAATTCACCAGTTGGTTAACTACCCAAAATCTTCAAGAAAAAGATTTGGCACAGTGGTTGCGGGAGCATGGAGCCAGGTTTTGGTCAGAGGAAGAGAGTCGTTATCGGCTAATTATTTTGATGGGTTTGAGCCAGGGAGAATTGGCAGAATCGATAAAGGAATTTAGTCCACAGTGGATGCCAGCATTGGAGGAGTGGGAAGAGTGGTTGGAAAAAGGTGTGCATTATTACTATCTACAGCAATATGATGGATCAATTTCCTACTTCCAGAAAATCTTGGAAATTAAACCTGATAAGTCAGCAATTTGGCACAAACTAGGTTTTTCTCTAGAAAATTCAGGCAGAAATGAAGAGGCCAGTGATAGCTACGGTCAAGCAACTAATATCAAGCCTGACTTTTATAAAGCTTGGTATAGTCAAGGTGCTAGACAACTTGGTCTGGGAAGATACGAGGATGCGATCGCAAGTTTTGATAGAGTAATTAAAATCAAGCCTAACGATTATGAAGCTTTTCATCATAGAGGTACTGCATTAAGCAATCTAAATAGATTTAAAGAAGCGATCGAAAGTTACGATGAAGCAATTAGCATTAACCCTGATGAATATTATATTTGGTCTTATCGAGGTGGTGCCCTATCTGATTTACAAAGATATGAAGAAGCGATCACTAGTTATGATCGAGCAATCAGTATTAACCCTGAAGGATATGGTGCCTGGTCTAACCGAGGCAGTGCCCTATCTAATTTAAAACGATATGAAGAGGCGATCACTAGTTATGATCGAGCAATTAGTATTAATTCTGATGATTATCATACTTGGTCTAATCGAGGTTATCTGCTATGTTATTGCCTAAGCGAATACAAAAAAGCAATCGCTAATTTTGAGCGGGCAATTGAAATTGAACCTGGGGAATATTATGCTTGAGCCAACCGAGCTGTTGCTATTGGTTATCGTTATGGCTATCAGGCAAAAATCAAAGCTTATCATCAAGCCTTTGAACACATTCACCATGATACCCACCCTGAAAATTGGGGTTTTCTTCAACACCAAATTGGGAATACTCATTACAAAGAAGGCATAAGCCAAATTTTTAATCATCGGTGTAATCCCCACATTTATTACGATCGCGCTCTCACCAGCTACCATAAAGTCCTCGAAGTTCTCACCCGCAAAGAATTTCCCAAACTCCGCCTCGAAACCCTAATCGACACCGCCAAAGTCCACCTCGCCCAACACAACACCACCGCCGCTCTTCAGTGCAAAAAAGAAGCCTTCGAGATCCGCCAAGATCTCCTCAATGCAGAACCAACCAGTGAAGGTAAAAAACGGCTCCAAATCCAATACTCTGGCCTCCGCCACCTCAACGTCGATTTCTTCATCACCAGCAACGATCACATCCAAGCCCTCGAAGCCGCCGAACTCGATAAAAATAATTGCCTGACCTAAGTACAGGACAAAAACTGTATCGCTTCCAGTGACTGGCTTTCAGAGGATTCG
>CAXTSX010000078.1:0-11748 GCA_964247085.1 uncultured bacterium | reverse complement strand
AACACATTTTCGCTTTAGTTCCAGCGTCTATTTCTTGAGTGGGAAGGGAGTAGCTGAAGCAAGTATAGCCATTTCCAGCTATGGGTTAGTTACTTCCCGTATCACCCATCCAATTTCAGGGCGGAGAAAAAGATCGCTTAGATTTTGCTTCACACCTAAAAATCCACTGATAAACTCCATGTTATGGAGAGAATCATAGTAATTGAATTTAAAAGGAGCTTTGGCCAAGCCACTTGGAAACATTCTAGTTGTAAATTCATGACTGAAGTGACTTTTTTTACTAAATTCCTCGGTTCTTAAATCTTGTAAATAAGGGAAAAAATCTGTAATCCAACCTGTTATGTAAGGATCTCCGCTACCTTGCACATCATTCCATTTATACATTGACTGCCAAAAAAATTGATCTGGATTGCCCTGTGCCGCAGTAACGAACTGTTCCAGAATAGGAATCAGTCGATCAATCCACCAATGGAGTTCAAACTGAGCGAGTTCTTTTGTCCGTTGTAGCAAATCTTGCCAATCGGTAACGTTACCCTCAAGCCTTATTTTAGGAATCCCGCAGGTTGTCATGAGACTATAGGTGAAATAGGACTGCATAGCATCCAAAAGAACAATTTCTGTTGCTGCTTTCTCTACTGAACCAGTAGTTGAAAAAGTCGGAACGAGAAGGTCGTGTGTCGCGCCTCCAATGTAACTCCGAATCTTTGTTGAAAATTCTTCAAAAACTTCGTTCCAAGGATTGTCTGGCTGTCCCTTGACAAAGTCCTCACCACGTATGACTAAGATCTCGACCTTGCCCTGATGCTCCACAAATTGGGGTCTGAGTTGTTCGGCATTAGCATTGATGTGGTTTGCCAATCCCTGAGCGATTAATAGCCAAATCATATCTGGTGATAAGCACAGGGGACGATGATCGTTGAAAGCCTTGTGGATTGCTGTGACAAATGGATGAAATCGAACATCCTTAACGAGCCGACCATGATATCGCGAACAGGATTCGATCTTCTGTGTCGGTTCGTGAAGTAATACCTCAACAGCCTCATAGTAAGGAATTTCTGGCAGTGGTTTGTCAGCTTGCGATACATCTGAAACTGCAAACACTGTTGAAGAATCAGCTACGCTGGCTACTCCTCCCGATAGATTCTTGCCCACTAAAGGTTCAAGTTTTTCCATAATTATGTGCTGTTTTAGAATTGAATTTATCCTAGCAAATCTCAGAAACTACTTTCACCGATCGCTCAGCAGCATAACGATTGAGTTCAGCGGCGGCAAGTGACTTTAGTTTCCCCACCAACCATCTTTATTCCGCCGCTGCAACAATTTGTTAGCTTTCTTACACCATATGCCATTTCTACAGCACTTGATGAATACTTTCAGCAAGTATCTCAATAAAGTCAACTGCATCACCAACAAGCAGCTCATCAATATTCCACCGACTTCCAATATTAAAAGTTGGATCTATGTCAGCTTCATGAGCGATTTTATTTCTCCGATCTACAATTGAGTTTAGCTGCTGCTTAATATCTTGCGCGGTAATATTTTTCGTGGGTTCACTTATTTTGGTAGCGACCTCCTCCCACAATTTCTTGCCTGATATGTATCTGATTGCCTCAGCGATTTTGTCTGCCTGCTGAAAGCTTTGATATCCTAAACGCTCCCTGATTTCACTTTCCAACCAAGAAGTATTATTGAGCTTATCCAGGATACTAACCGATATTGTGGGAATTAAGACTGAAATTGTGTGGGATTGCTGGAGAAAATCATATCCTTGTGATTGCTGGAGTTCAGATTCAAGCCAAGAGGCAATATCAATTGCTGTTAGTCTATCTTGACGTGCGCCACCCAATGACACCTGAAAGCGTGAAAAAGCTGATTGGGTTGCGTTTGCGGAAGATATTGGCTCAGGTCGGTTTCCTCGATGGATTTCTAGCATTCCCAATGTCACAACTTCATGCACGTAATAATCCAATGCGCTGACAGCAAGAACCAAAGAAGCACGCAACATATCTGATACGTCAAGTGCGCCTGTGGCTTGAGCTTTAACAGAGTTATGAAGTGCAATTAGATCTCTGACGCGACCAATGCTGATGCGAAATTGGTCAAGTGCTGACTGCATAAGCGGGGCTTTCTACACTTAGTGCGATGATTTTATCCGCCAAATCCGAAAAAGTTTGTTTAAACTCTTCCTGTTTGTTCTGGTTGTTCTCTAAGACGGTTCCTCTTTGTTCTAACTGCTGAGGAGTTAATTCATAAACTGGGGTTCCATGTTCCTGAGATCGAGCGATCAGACTATTAAAATTTGAGATCTTTGCCAGAGAGAAGGTGTTTGGAATTTCCTGATCTCTATAACTCTGAATCGGAAGCATCATATTACTCTGGCTGAGCATTGGAACAAGCTTTTCAGAGACAGCTCTTTCAATCTTCTCAATCCAAGTTTGAAATGCAGCAGTTTCCTTCCCTCGAATAATGCGATAGTTTTGAACAATCGTTCCCAAAAAACGCACATCAACCGCAGGGAAAGGATAATTAGCCTCTCTTAGGATTTGAAGTGAACTTGCTGACTTAGCCCAAGCACGCCATTTTGGCAGGACTCTGGCTAAAGAATCGATTGCCATTACAGAAAAAAAGTCAGCAGTAGTAGGAACTAAAAAAAAGTCACTGATCATCAGTAAATTCTGGTTAATTGAGCTTAGGCTAGGACTCATATCAATCAAAATATAGTCTGCATTAAACTTAGCTGCTGTTTTCTCAAGTAAATCATTGATAGAACCTGGTAAATTTCTAAGAGCTTGAATTGAACCACTTAGCTCTTGCGCGATACCAAGTGTTACTTCATACTCAGCAAAGCCAACATGTCCAGGCAAAAGAAATAAACCCTCCCGACCTTGGACTGGAATACAATCAACGGCTTCAATCGATCTTGGTTGCGACTCAAAAGCAGGAGCCAATCCCGTCTTGATATTTGAGGTCGTATTGTAGATTGCTTGAATTCTGGCCTCATCATCCTCCGTGTCTTCTCTCAAAGCCATACCAGTGAGATTACATTGAGGGTCGCTATCTACAAGGATCACTGTTTTTCCTTTTGAAGCAAGCATCCAGCCCAAGTTGAAGGTAGTAGTGGTCTTACTGACTCCACCCTTGTGATTGAATAGAGCAATTTTTTGAACCATTGTAATCAAGCCTTCTTGTGAATATCGCGATCGCTGGTCGCTCGAATCATAACGTAAAAGGCAAGAAGATCTCCAACCTCCCTTATCTAGTATACAGCCTCGCCGTGTCAAGTGTATTGTTGCCGAAGGCTGAAAGCCTTTCCAGGAAAGAATCTTTATCCGAGAAACCCGCACACTTGACAAAAACAGGCTGTAGCTTGAAGCTCTCTTACTAAAAGTTTTACTTCCAAAAGAGGTTAGTAAGTAGGTGGGCTGATTTAAAATTAGGATAGATAATTAGCCTGTAACCCTTTCAGGTAATGAGTTCTACATCTTTTCTTGACTGAGACTGGTCTTGTATTTAATTACGCCTATCTACTTATCTAAGCGATAATCACAGGAACCACAATTAATCCGCTGGCAATGCTAGCTAACTAGTGATTATGCGGAAACTTTCTGCATAACATACTCTAGTAGGGTGATTATATAGAAACTTTCTGGATAATACAACGATTTGAGGTGAATATCCAGAATTTATCACTTAGCGAATTATTGACGCACCTGGCAGTGAGTGAGAATGTGGCAGCTTCAAAGATTTTGTTGATCAGATGTACTCATGAGGATACATCAATGTGTTCTTATGCTTTAGGTTACTTATCTTTGCGACCTACTTGTAAATGGATGGAAAATATCCGAACCTAGATATAGAAATGTTGCGATCGATACAGCAGGAGAAATTTATGAGTAGTACTACTATTTGGGTTAATGAACAGCGGGATCCGATCGGACTGATGTATTCCTGTATCGCCTCCTGTGACGAAGTATTGGCCAAGGCTTGCCATGAGTCTTTTGAAGCCGATCTGACCGAAGAACAAAAACGCTTAGGCTGGGTAGCCACCCTCCATACAGTCAAAAATTGGGACGAAGTGCCAGTTAACTCCCTCAAGTTAGGCTAAAAATTTAAGCTAACAAAATTTTGGCTAACAACTGGGCTAAACCTGCCCAGCTGGTCGTAAGATTGGGAGTTGCTCAACCAAACCAACATTCCAGCTTATGGCAGTTACTCAAGTCCGTCCGGTGGTGTGGGAGAACGATCGAGTTCGTCTCATTGACCAAACCCGTTTACCCCAAGAATATACCTGGGTCGAAATCAGCCGTAGCGATGACATGGCCACGGCCATTATCACCATGATTGTGCGCGGGGCTCCAGCGATTGGGGTGGCAGCTGCTTATGGCATGTATTTGGGTGCTCGGGAAATTGACCAGATCGATCGCACCGAGTTTTTGACGGCCTTAGAACAAGTAGCCGTGAAACTACGCGCTACTAGACCCACCGCCGTAAATTTATTTTGGGCGATCGACAAAATGATGCAGACTGCTCAAGCAGCCCCTGGTGATGTCGAGGCCATCCGTCAGACTCTTTTAACGACCGCCAAAAAAATTAATGCGGATGATATTCGCACCTGTGAAGCGATCGGTGATTTTGGATTGGCTGCTTTGCCAAGTGACCCCCCAAAACTCCGGCTACTCACCCACTGTAACGCTGGAGCTTTGGCCACCGCCGGTTATGGAACTGCATTAGGGGTTGTTCGATCGGCTTGGCGGGATGGGCGCTTAGAAAGACTGTATGCCGACGAAACCCGCCCTCGCTTACAAGGAGCCAAACTGACCACCTGGGAATGTGTCCAAGAAGGTATTCCGGTGACGCTGCTCAGTGATAATATGGCCGGTCACTGCATGGCTAAAGGCATAATTGATGCGGTGGTGGTCGGTGCCGATCGAATTGCGGCCAATGGTGATGCTGCTAATAAAATTGGTACTTATAATCTGGCGATTGTCGCTCAGGCGCACAATGTCCCGTTTTTTGTGGCCGCTCCACTCTCGACAATTGATTTTAGTTTGACTGATGGCAGTTTGATTCCGATCGAAGAACGCGATCCCACCGAAATTTCCCATGTTGGTGAGACCAGCATTTGCCCACCGGGCGTAGAGTTCTATAATCCAGCTTTCGATGTCACTCCCGCAAAGTTAATTAAAGCGATTATTACCGAGTTTGGAGCTTTTGCGCCTGGTGATTTGAAGCAGTTGCAATGTAAAAGTTAGTACTACTAAAAAATGCCCACTGGTTTAAGTCAGTGGGCATTTCAATTTAAGTCGAGCAGATCTCATTCCCAAAAATCGACCCGTACGATGGGGAGTTTGAGGGGGTGCGTTCCGCCCCTCAATGGGGGGACTGGGGGTCAGAACCCCCAGATCCAGGTTTTTCAAGACAATAAGTTACAGCTTGTACTAGCCTGTTCGCGTAGCGTCTCCCTCAAGAGAAACTCACGTTATTTTAGGTACCAGAAGTCCAAGAGTTAGCATAATCAATCTGATCCTTGGTCAGGGAATCAATATTAATGCCCATCGCTTGTAACTTCAAACGAGCAATTTCCTTATCCACTGCCACTGGAATGGAGTGAATACCAGGAGTTAATTCGCCTTTATTCTTAACCAAGAACTCACAAGCCATCGCTTGGTTGGCAAAACTCATGTCCATTACGGCGCTGGGGTGACCTTCAGCAGCCGCTAAGTTCACTAACCGACCTTCACCAATCACAATCACCGACTTGCCATTCTTTAAGCAATATTCTTCGGTGAAGTTGCGCACAGTTTTAACTTCATTGGTTTTGCCCTTCAGCGCTTCCAAATCAATTTCGATGTCGAAGTGACCAGAGTTACAAACCATGGCGCCATCTTTCATAGACTCAAAATGTTCGCCCCGGATCACATGCTTGTTACCAGTTACGGTAATAAAGATATCGCCAATAACTGCAGCTTTCTCCATGGTCATCACGCCAAAGCCATCCATGACTGCTTCGATCGCCTTGGTTGGATCAATTTCAGTTACAACCACGTTAGCTCCCAAGCCCCGTGCCCGCATGGCAGTGCCCTTGCCACACCAGCCGTAACCAGCCACCACAATGGTCTTACCAGCTAACAAAACATTAGTCGCCCGGATAATCCCATCCAAAGTCGATTGACCAGTACCATACCGGTTATCAAAGAAGTGCTTGGTGTCAGCGTCATTAACGTTCACAGCGGGGAAAGTTAATACACCAGCTTTAAACATCGCTTGCAAACGCACGATGCCAGTAGTAGTTTCTTCGGTGGTGCCAATCAGCTCTGTAAGCTGATGCTGTCTTTTCTGTACCAAAGTTGCTACTACATCACAACCGTCATCCACAATGATGTTTGGGCGGTGGTCGAGAGCGGTTTCAACGTGCCGCAGGTAAGTGGCGTTGTCTTCACCTCTAAAGGCAAATACCGGAATACCATAGTCGGCGACCAAACTGGCGGCTACGTCATCTTGAGTAGACAGCGGGTTGCTGGCAATTAAAATGGCATCAGCGCCAGCGGCTTTCAGAGCAATGGCCAAGTGAGCTGTTTCAGTAGTAATGTGGCAGCAAGCAACCAAGCGAATGCCAGCTAAGGGCTTTTCTTTTTCAAATCGATCGCGAATTTGCTTCAGTACAGGCATTTCCCGACCAGCCCACTCAATGCGCTGTTTACCGGAAGGTGCTAGGGCAATGTCCTTTACTTCATACTTAAAAGCTGTAGCAGTCGTCATAGAGATTTGTCCTTTATAAAAATTAACTTTGACAATCCTCACCACCTTACAAGAATTTGACTTCCACTGCATCGATTTGGTCATCAGAATTAAACCAATAAAAAAGCGGTGAACTTTAGTTCTCCGCTTTTTCTACTATTTCTGGCAGGTCAGTCAACCCCGTATTGCATTGGTTGACTCACATGCCAATAGTTTCATAACCAGCATCTACATATATAATTTGCCCAGTTATGCCGCTGGATAGATCACTTCCCAAAAAAGCGGCGGTATTGCCCACTTCGGTTTGAGTCACGGTGCGGTGGAGCGGCGCAATATCTTCGACATGATGAATCATGTCCAAAATGCCCCCGACAGCGGAAGATGCTAAAGTCCGCATCGGACCAGCGGAGATGCCATTGACCCGAATATTATCTGGACCCAACTCTGTGGCCAGGTAGCGGACGCTCATTTCCAGTCCGGCTTTAGCAATGCCCATCAGATTATAGTTGGGCACAACTTTTACACCGCCCAAGTAGGTAAGAGTGATAATACTCCCGCCACTGCGTAGCAACGGTTTGGCAGCTCCCACCAATCGAGTTAAAGAAAAAGTACTGATTTCCATGGCTTGGGCAAAACCGGCGCGGGAGGTTTTGCTGATATCGCCCATTAAATCTTCTTTGTTAGCAAAGGCTAAACAGTGAATGAGGATGTCGATGTTGCCCCATCTTTCTTTGATTTGGCCAAAAGTTTGGTCAATTTGGGCATCATCTTGGACATTTAGTGGCAAAAAAATGCTGGGATTAAGTGATTCCACCAGCTTGCCCACTTTTTTTTCCATTTTGCCAGTTTCATCGGGGAGGTAGGTCACGCCGATATTGGCTCCGGCTTGATGGAGCTGTTGGGCAATTCCCCAGGCGATCGATTTATCGTTGGCAATACCGGTCACTAAGGCATTTTTATTTTTTAGGTCTAGCATCTGTACTTCACATTTACGGCGGCACTGGTCTATGATCTCATCATCGGGGGCGTTAGGGAAGAGTTAACAAATGTACTTCCTGATACAAAAAATAATTGGCAACTCGGATTAAGTAGTATGTAATACCAATCATTTCGTAGTGATTTGTTGGCGCAGCCTCTTCCCCCAGAGAATTGCTATTCATAAAATTCCGGATATTTGCCCCGAGTATTATATTCAGGTTTTTTCAGATAACTTGGTCAAATCCATTTGGTGACGTGGTACATATGGTTGCATTACAAGACAGACCCTTAGCAAACGTATTTCAAAGTATTGGTGGCTCGATTCCACCATTGGTGGAGTCTTTCGATCGAGGCAAAACGATATTTTTCCCTGGCGATCCGGCGGAACGGGTCTATTTCCTGCGCCGAGGAGCCGTGAAGCTATCGCGTGTTTATGAGGCCGGTGAAGAGATTACAGTGGCCTTGCTGCGCGAAAACAGTGTGTTTGGGGTGTTATCCTTGATCACTGGTAACCGTTCTGATCGCTTTTATCATGCGGTGGCTTTTACTCCGGTAGAATTGATTTCGGCGCCGATCGAACAGTTTGAAAAAGCCCTCAAAGATAATTCTGATATGTCCTGGCTGATGCTCAAGGGTTTATCTTCGCGGATTCTCCAGACGGAGATGATGGTAGAAACCCTGGCGCATCGCGATATGGGTTCGCGGTTGGTGAGCTTTCTGCTGATTTTGTGTCGCGATTTTGGTTTGCCCAACAATAATGGAATTACGATCGATCTAAGGCTCTCCCATCAGGCGATCGCTGAAGCCATTGGCTCTACTCGGGTTACTGTCACTAGGTTGCTCGGTGATCTGAAAGATGGTGAGTTGATTTCGATCAACAAAAAGAAGATCACTGTTCATAACCCCATCACCCTAGGGCAACAGTTTGCTTAGATCTGGTCAGGGGTAATAATCGCGAGCAATGGTCAAAGTCCAGATAGAATGAAGGCAGTTTCGTCTTGTAAGCATCTATGCGAACGGCTGTTCATAATATTTTGGCCATTTATCGCCGCGAACTGTATGGTTACTTCCGATCGCCCCTCGCCTATGTGATTACTGGCATGTTCTGGCTGATCTGTGGTTTTTTCTTCGCGAATATGTTGACTCAAGCCATTCAAATATCAGCATTAACTGATTTTCAGCAACAGCAAATGGGGGAAGCTGCGAAGATGGCGGATGTACCCTACGACTTTTTACAAAGATTTCTTCGGGAAGTGTTAGGCTCGATCAGTTTGTACGTACTACCGCTACTGTCGATGGGTTTGTATGCGGAAGAACGTCAGCGTGGCACTTTAGAGTTATTAACCACTTCACCTTTGTCTAATTGGGTCATCGCTGTGGGTAAGCTACTGGGAGCAGTAACTTTATTCGCCACCATGATTGCCCCTTTTTTACTATTTGAAGCCATGGCGGTCAATAATAGTCAGCCCCCGCTATCACCAATAATTATTTTGATGGGGCATTTAGCTTTAATCTCTCAATCAGCGGCTATTCTGGCTTGGGGGATGTGGATTTCAGCCAGCAGCAGCAATTCCCTCATCGCCGGATTTATCACTGTTTTGTTGGTAATAGCTGGGAGCAACTTAGACTCCTTAGCCGATCTGGTGGGCGGTAGCTTTGGTCAATTTCTGAGCAATTTTTCGGTGGTCAATCATTTTAACCGCTTGGCTAGCGGAGTTGTCGATATTGGCAGTTTGTCGATCTTGACCAGTTATACTTTGCTGGGAATCTTTTTGACCGCTCAGACGATCGAATGGCAGCGACGGTCGTAGATAGCCAGTAATAGTTTTATGCAGAAAATTTTTTCGCTGAAATATCTCTATATATGGGGAGCTTTTCTATTCTCCATGGGCTTAATGATGGGCCTGATTGGTGAGCAGTGGTGGCCATGGCCGATTGGCATTATGCTGGTGGGCAGCAGCTTTATCAGCATCTGGCTTTACGCTTTGCTACATCGAAAAGGCTGGTTCCGATCGGAACAGCGCCGCATTCTTAGTCAATCCCTGGTAGTAATTGCCCTGTTGATTGCTGTCAATAGCCTAATTGTGATGAATTCTGGAAGATGGGATCTAACTGAAAATCAGCTTTTTACCCTTTCTAGTCAGACTCAGCAACTTGTCAAATCTTTGCCCAAACCGCTAAAGGTATGGATTTTTAGTCAGCAGTCTCCGGTTAAGATGTCCGAACTATTGGTTAATTACCAAAAGTTAAATCCCCAATTTAAGTATGAATTTGCCCGCTTCGGCTCAGAAATTGCCCAAAAGTTTAAAGTTGAGGTTAACAACGAAGTCCATCTAGAATTTGGCAACAAAAAACAATTATTGGCTACCCTGAATCCGGGTCAATTTTTGACCGAAAATATCCTAAATGCTGGAATTGAAAGAATTACCAGCGATCGACAGGAGCAGATTTATTGGTTACAGGGTCATGGTGAACCTGGTCTTGAAGGAGCCGCGATCAAAGCTTTACAAGCTAAAAACTATCCGGTGAAACCATTAGTACTAGCTCAAGTTCCTATTCCCACCGATACTACCTTACTGGCTTTAATTGGTAGCCAAAAACCATTCCTACCTGCGGAAGTACAGTCGATCGATCAATATCTGGACAAAGGCGGTCGTCTGTTAATTTTAGTTGACCCCAAAATCCAACTGGGTCTAGATGACCTGCTGAAAAAATGGGGCATTCAACTCAGTAACTATCTAGCGATCGATCCTACCAGTGCGAGCCAGTCCACTGGACTCAATGCCCAGATTGCGATCGTTACCGACTATGGTCAGCATCCTATTACCGAAAGTTTTGGTAACGGAATTTCTTTATATCCCCTCGCTCGACCATTGGTCGTTCAAAATACTGCTGGAGTAAAATCTACGCCAATTTTGACTACTAGCGCCGAGAGCTGGGCAACTATTCCTACCACTACGCCCCAACTGAAGTTCCAAAAGGGTCAAGATTTGCCGGGTCCATTGATCCTAGGGGTGGCTGCCCAAAAAGACAGCAGCCGTCTGGTGGTAATCGGCAGCTCTCTTTTTATTCGCACTGGTATTTTTGAGCAACAGTTGAATAGCGATGTGTTTTTAAATTCAGTGGGCTGGTTAAGTGAACGGCGCACTCTGGCGATTAACCCTAAAGAAATTACCAATCGCCGGATTAACCTATCTTTTTGGCAATCTCAGTTGTTGTTTTGGCTGCCGATCGTGGTGTTGCCAGGAGCTAGTCTGGCTGTGGCTAGTTGGCTATGGTGGAAAAGGCGCTAGATAATTAATCAACCTTCAGCATGAGCTGCCGCTGATGCAACTCTAAAGAAACTGAATCATTATCTGGATAGTTGGTATGTATAAAATCAATAAAGTCTTGAACAGTACAAGGCTTGTTATATCCTCCCATTGAACTATGGAATTCTTGGTGGATGTTTTCCCGGATTGAAATCAAATTATCTAAACTCGTAGCTAGATGCGGATAAGTTTTTACACAATAAAGATGATGAGCCTCAAGATTGAACTTGTCCTCTTTATTCCGTTTTGTTTTTGTAATTTGACAGGTTTGCTTATCTCTTTTTCTAGCGGCAGCTTTTGCCTTATCAATTTGCTGTTGCTGTTTAGCTTGAGCCGTCTCAATCTGCTTTAAAACAGGCTCTAATCTGCCACCTATAACCTGACACATCTTTTTGCGAGATTTATTGGTAAGATTTTCTCCTAAATCTTTAGCAATTCTAACGGCTCCAGAACCAAAAAACCAAACATTATCTTCTATTTCAGCATAATCAGAGTCTAGTTCCAGAGGCATCTGAGATTTCTGCAATTCGTTGAACGATCGATTAAAGCGAGAGCCATTAGTTTCTAGAATCCGTCGTAGGCTCTGCTTATGCATGAGTACTCGATTATTACGGGTAATAGTTTTGCCATCACCCGTAAGTTCTTCATAAATAATCCGATTGGCTAATCAACAGTCCGGACAATTTTGAGAGAAAGTGGCGAGGAAAGCTATCCAGCGATT
>CAXTSX010000077.1:0-12003 GCA_964247085.1 uncultured bacterium | reverse complement strand
GCGAAGCTACTCCAGTTGCTTTGATGGCTCCTTCCATCAACGGTTAATTCTTTAATTAGAAGTTAGCTAATAAAAAAGCCTCCCTTGTTGGAGGCTTTTTTGTTGGATGCATTAATTGAGTTAGTATATTTGTTTACATAATTTCGGAGAGAAAAAATATTGCTGACCGTTCTAACGATTACTCTGTGCTGTTTGTGAATGATTGATTTGGCTGCTCGAATTTTTATAATCCCAATTTTGGGTAAAATGGTGGGTATTCGGAGTGAGTTTGATTGAGAGCTGACCAGCAACATCTGATCCCAGCTGTCTACCCCAGCTTTATAATGCTGGACTTGCGCCCTCAATTGTTAACTTTTTGGATCTGAGGGTGGTGTAAGTGGTCTATGGTGAAATGATGACAGAAGAAGAAGTACTAAGAGTTATAGTCCAAGCGAGAAGAGAAAATGCCACTATCCTGGATCTTTCTGGCAAGGGGTTGACGAGCATACCGTCAACGATCGGACAACTGACTGACTTGAGGACTTTGGATCTCCGCAACAATCGTCTGAAAAGATTATCCGAAGTGATTGGGCAATTGACCAATTTGCAGGAACTCTATCTCTATGAGAATCAATTGACTAGTTTGCCGGAATCGATCGGACGACTGCAAAGCTTGACTATCCTGGGCTTGTCAGATAATCAATTGATTAACTTGCCGATAGAAATCGAAAGACTTCAGGGTTTAAAGATCCTATTCTTATCTGGCAACAATCTGACTAAATTTCCTCCTTCTCTGGGCAAGTTAGTGAATTTGGTGCGGTTGAGTCTATCCGAAAATTCGCTCACAGAGATTCCTCCGGCAATCGGTCAGCTAGTGAATTTGCAGCGGTTGGATATTGTATCTAATAAGCTGATGAGCTTCCCGGAATCGATCGGACAACTGACAAGTTTGCGCTTTCTTTATTTAGCTAATAACCAGTTGACAAGTTTGCCTCGTTCGATCGAACAGTTAACCAATTTGCAAGAATTGGACGTTCTAGGTAACTCCTTGCAAAATTTCCAGCTACCAGCATCATCAAATAACCAAAAAATTCCGGTTCAACAAGCAACCACGCTAATCAATAAGCCCGCTGGATCAGCATCTAAATTAAATGAAGCCAAGATGGTTTTACTTGGTCAGCCGAGGGCTGGCAAAACTTCCATTCTGAAGCGACTAGTTCACGATCAGTTTACTCTCAATGAATCATCTACGGATGGTCTGAGTATCGAAAAGTGGAATTTTGATTTTTCTGTTTCAGTGAGTAGTAATGATCAATCCAGAAATTCGGCTTGTTTGAATATTTGGGACTTCAATGGGTTAGAGAATCTCCATACTGCTCATCAAATTTTTATGACTGAGCGCAGTTTGTATTTATTGGTAATTGATAATAATGCTAGTGAAGAACAAAATCGGATTGAATACTGGCTAAAAGTAATTGGTAGTTTTGCTAAAAATGCACCAGTGCTAATTGTTGGTAATAAAAATGATCAAGCTCCTCTGGAGAATAGTTACCATCAGTATCAACAGAAATATCGAAATATCAAAGGTTTTGTTTCTGTGTCTTGCCAAGACGCTTCTGGCTTTAACGATCTGCGCCAACATATTCTACAAGAGCTGGCTCATCTTTATTCTTTGCAGGGTAATGTCTCTCCGCATTGGTTGACGATCAAGACCAACTTGGAAAATTTAAATAAAGGCTATATTTCCTATGTTGAATATGGTCAGGTTTGTAGAGATTGTAATGTAGTAGCGGCATCTGAACAGCAGACTCTGATCGAGTTATTACATGATCTAGGTGTGATTTTGAACTTCCCCGAAAATCGACCCATTGGTGATAATCCGGTAATGAATACTGGCTGGATCATGTATGGAATTTATAAAATACTCAACGATCACTTTTTGATGAGTGAATGCAAAGGCATTTTAGCGGAGCGAATGCTGACTCGGATATTGACACCGTTTCAGTCTAATAAACGAGAATTCACTTACACACCAGCAAAACATCGCTTTGTGCTGGAAATGATGATGAAATTAGAATTATGCTGTGAGATGAGCGATCGACGGAGTTTTTTGATCCCCGATTTATTGCCCAAAGAAGAATTACCAATAGCAAATTTGGAGCAGTGGTCAGGATCTTTACAATTTCAATATCGTTACCCCGTCTTTCCGCACAATATTATTTCCCGGTTGATGGTGCGCTGTAGCAAACTGATTGATGGAAGTTGTTATTGGCGCTATGGAGTAATTCTGAAATCCTCAGATAATTTGAATCGAGCCTTGATCAAGAGCGATCGTACAGAAAAAACTATCTCCATCTATGTGACTGGTTCACCTAATGGTCGGCGCAGTTTTCTGGAGAAGATCCGTCAGCAAATGGCCGAAATTCATCAGATATTTGGGGCTTTTGATGTTGATGCTTATGTGCCGCTGTCCGATTTTCCGGCAGCTTTTGTTTCTTACCAGCAACTAATTGATAGCCAGGCCGAAGGTGTGGATGTTATTGTCCCGCAGGGCTTGCGCCAAAAAGTGAATGTGTGTGAGCTGCTAAATACTATTGACGTCATTCCTGTATCTCCTTCTTTGCCCACGCCACCGAGAATAGTCGCCAATGGTAATGGCCGCGCTTCTATGCCAGCTGCTGTCGATATTCTATCTAACCTGGCTTCGGCACCTCCGCTGGTGTCGAAGCGAGTGCCAACGGTTGTGCCTAAAAATCTTTTTGCTGGTTATCAGCATTATTATCCAGCTGTTACTGACCAACAATTACGCGAAGTACAGGAGATAGCCTTGCGTTTGGTTAAAGGTGACGCAGTGGATGATGAAGTTGATCTGCTCAGCGATCACTTGCGGGCACCGCTAGCAGATGCTATTCAGCACCTGCTCGGTCTGCCCGCTCCTATCCCAGAACGGGCTGATTTTCCACCAGCTCCAGAGAAATCTACTTTCCAAGCAGCAGTGATTGAAGATCCTTTTTTGTGATTTAGTCGCCAATGCCGAATTTGCCAGCTAACTCTGGACTAAAGGGGAGCAAAACGGCGATCATTAGGAACAGTGCTAAAAGGGTTAAAGCTGCGCGGGTATCATCAGGTTCGGTTAGTTCGTTGAGGCTGGGTCTTTCCAAACTCCTTTGCAAGAATCCTACTAGTACTGCCCAGTAAAGAATTAAGGAGTTGGCTGGATTGGTTAAAACTACGATGCCTAAAATTATGAGAGTGGCGATCGTCATTCTTTGGGCTACTTTGCGGCCATAGATGGCTTGAATCATTCTGCCCCCATCCAATTGACCAGCAGGCATTAAGTTTAAGGCGGTAATGATCATACCGAGCCATCCGACGATGACTAAAGGATGAACCATTACTAGGGTTTTGTGTACTTCATTACCTAAAACTACTTTGGCTAACGACCCGACCAAAATAGAACTCTGGAAGAACTGGGCAGGGATTTCCAAGCCATTACCAGGATGAGATAGTAATAGTCCTCCGAGGAGCATGAAGATTGCGATCAGTCCACCAGCGGCTGGACCGGCGATCGATACATCGAATAGAGTCGATCGATTAGGCAAAACTGAGGCAAAGCGGGTAATCGCCCCAAAAGCCCCAATTTGCGCTGTGGGTAAGAAATTTGGCCAGCTCAATTTTACTTGCCGTGCCCGCGCCATCAGCCAGTGACCTAGTTCGTGACTGATTAAAACGGTCCAAAGTCCTAGCGAGAGCGGCAATGTCTCCGGCCAGCGATCGGTATGAGCATAAAAATCAAATCCTAAAAATACTCCGGCTGTTTCTAAGCTGCTAGCGATGGTAGCGACCAACAGTAATACGGCTAGTACTTTTTGGATGGTCGTCATGGTTAATTGATCGTTAGTGTTGGGTAGAACTACTACTACGGGACGATCTTCAAAACCCTCCACCAAAAAAATACGATATTTATCTCCCACGGCCGCAATCATTTTCTGCTGTAAGCGATCATGGACGCAAGTTGGTTCGCCCCGTAGATTGCCTTTGAAAATAGCTCCCTGTTGGTAAGGAATGGTTTCGGTAGCAAAAAAAGTGTCAATCCCAAAGATGCCCCGGATTTTTTCTAAATCTTCGTTAGAAATCTGGGGCATAGCTAAACTTGGTGTGGATGGAGCTGGGACTGAGACTGAGTCGTTTTCTGGTTGATAACGATTGAGCTTTTTGGCAATCTCGGCGTTGGCATTAGGATCTTGAGCGGCCAAACGGAGGCGATTGCCTAACCAAATATATAGAGCGGTGGAAATGAGCAGTAATACCAAAACAGCGGCCAAGTTTATATAAATACCTAGGGCGAAAGAACCAAAAAATACTAGCCAGGGCAACATCAACGCTGATGACTGTAGCCAAGCTAGAATGCCAATCTTGCCATAGGAACGGTTGCGGTAAAAACCCCAACCTAAGATGCCGATGGCGATCAGGCAAATAGCGATAGTTGCAGAGTTGTCAGCAGTAAACATAGGTAACAAAGAAATTGGCATACAGGTGGCCTAGAAACCAGCTTAAGCCGATGACCTAACAATTTCAATGTCGCTGCTCAAAAATTAATCCGAAACTAATCCGATCGGGATTCCGCACCAAATTCTTTCAGCACCGCGTTATAATTCTTTACGAGCCTGTAAACAATACCAGCAGCAATGACAAACCCCGTTACTAACAGTTTTTTTATTGGTCGAGCTTTCGCCCAAGCTATCAACGACAAAGTGAGTGAGACTCTGACAGTGGGTTTAAGCGAGCTGGGCAAATTCGATGCCGAACAGCGTGAAAAGTTTAAACAGTTTACCCAAGAAGTGATCGCCCGAGCTGAACAAGAGACCGGCTTTAGCTCTGGGCATACTAAAACTGCGCCTACCGATTTGCAAGAGACGATCGACGACCTTCGGGCTGAAATCGCTAGGCTGCGGGCAGAACTGCAGCGTTATCGAAATCGTGCCTAATCCCCTTACCCCAGTAACCTGCCAGCGTGTCTGCTACCACCTCTTTGCCTTTGTCCTTGCTACCTCCCGACCCCGTTTTGGAGTTGCTAGACTCTGATATGCCCCCACAATTTACCGACAGCAACCATAACTACCGTTGGAACCGAGAAAATTACTCGCGGCGGCGGCGTTATATAGATATTTGGTATTTTGTCCTCAGCTTCTTGAATAGTTCGTGGTTGGCGGGCAAAAAATGGAGTTATCTGGGGGGGTATACCGAAGCTAAGCTGAATAATCGGCGACGACGACAGGCGATTTGGGTACGTGATACTTTCCTAGAACTCGGTCCGACCTTTATTAAGTTGGGTCAGTTGTTTTCCACCCGGGCAGATCTCTTTCCGGCTGAGTATGTGGAGGAGTTAAGTAAGCTGCAAGATCGGGTGCCAGCTTTTGGGTATGAAGTAGTAGAAAGAATCATTGAGCGAGAATTGGGGAAAAGTATTCCCGAGTTGTTTGCTAGCTTTGATCCGGTGCCGCTAGCGGCGGCGAGTTTGGGTCAGGTGCACCAATCTCAGCTACACAGCGGCGAAAATGTGGTGATTAAAGTCCAGCGCCCCGGACTCCAGAAACTGTTTACGATCGATCTAGAAATTCTGCGCGGTATTGCCAAGTATTTTCAGAATCATCGCAAGTGGGGCAAAGGCCGGGACTGGATGGGTATCTATGACGAATGCTGCAAGATTTTATGGGAAGAAACCGATTATCTGCAAGAAGGCCAAAATGCTGATACTTTTCGCCGCAACTTTCGGGGAGAAGATTGGGTGGTGGTGCCTCGAATTTTTTGGCGGTATTCTTCCCCCCAGGTCTTGACTCTAGAATATTTACCGGGCATTAAAATTAGTCATTACGAAGCTTTGGAAGCCGCCGGGATCGATCGCAAACAAATTGCTCTGCTCAGCGCCCAAGCCTACCTGCGCCAGATTTTGGCTGATGGTTTTTTCCATGCTGACCCCCACCCCGGCAATGTCGCAGTTAGCCCTGCTGGCCAGCTGATTTTTTATGATTTTGGGATGATGGGCAAGATTGGCACCCTCACCAAAGAAAAGCTGATGGGTACCCTGAGTGGTATCGTCCAAAAAAATGCCGATCAGGTATTGAATTCTTTGATGGACTTGGGGGTAATTGCCGCTGTTGGGGATGTGAGTCCGATGCGTCGATCAATCCAATATATGCTGGATAATTTTATGGACAAGCCCTTTGAGGCGCAGTCTATTTCCCAGATCAGTGATGATCTCTACGAGATTGCCTACGATCAACCTTTTCGGTTTCCGGCTACTTTTACCTTTGTGATGCGAGCCTTCTCGACGATTGAAGGAGTAGGCAAGGGCTTAGACCCCGATTTTAATTTTATGGAGGCGGCACAACCTTATGCCCTACAACTTATGACCAATGGCAACATCACCCCCGATGCCGGGGACTTTTTAGGTGAGCTGGGGCGGCAAGCGGCTCAGGTCAGTACTTCTGCCCTCGGTTTACCCCGGCGGATTGAAGACACGATCGAAAAGCTCGAACGGGGCGATCTGCGGGTGCGGGTTCGATCGACCGAGACCGATCGAATTATGCGCCGAATGACTGCCATGCAACAGGGTACTAATTATGCTTTGCTAGTTGGCACCTTCACTCTATCGGCTACCATGCTCTATATTAAAAGCTTTTTAATTCCAGCTGGCATCATGGGCATACTATCCTTAGCTCTAGCAATTGTGTTAATTCGTCATCTCCGCCGCATCGAAAAATTGGATCGAACCTTCTAGCTAAATTCATCTTTTGGCTACAATCGTAGTCATTCTTGTTTTAGTTCCTTAAATGGCGAGCCATTGAATTACTTAGAATGGCTGTACATAGTCAAAACAGCTATACAAGAATACCAAACTGGCATATCATGCAATTTGGCTTAATTTTCAAATGAAGTGTTTATCATTCCCATAAACCTTTTACTAGTCCGAAGTTTGTGTCATAGGCAAATGTATGAAGTCTAATTTTCTGGATCTCACTGATAAAGGCATGGTACGTAGTGCCAACCAGGATTCACATTATGTTGATCCAGCTGGCCGCTTCTCGATTGTGGCTGATGGAATGGGTGGCCATGCCGGTGGTGAGGAAGCCAGTCAGATTGCAATTAAAACCATCAAAGAATATATCGATCGCAACTGGAATGATGCGGCTGAAATTAGTCAGCTGCTAGAGGAATCCTTATTGGCGGCTAATCAGGCGATTGTGGAAGACCAAGTGAGTAATCCGCAACGCGCTGATATGGGTACGACGGCAGTATTGATCCTCTTCCAAGGGGAGCAGGTATGGGCAGCCCATGTTGGTGATTCTCGTCTCTATCGTTTCAGAGATGATGTTTTGACCCAAATTACTGAAGACGATACCTGGGTTGCCCGAGCAATGAAAATGAATCAGCTGACTGCTGATGAAGCCCGCACCCATCCATTGCGTCATGTCTTGTCCCACTGTCTAGGACGGCGAGATCTGCGCCAGGTCAATATTCGTACCATTGATATTAAAGCTGGTGATTTGGTCTTGCTCTGCAGTGATGGTTTGACCGAAGAGGTGTCTGATGAGGAGATGATTACTTATCTGCAGTCCAAATCCTTAGAGGAGTTGCCTAAAACTTTGGTGGAGGCCGCCAAAAATAATGGTGGTAGTGACAATATTACTGTGGTTTTGGGTATGGTGGAAGTAGAAGCTGCTGCCACTGAGGCTATTAAGGGAGACGAGCAGTAGAGATTTATTGATCAGCGGAAAATATTAGCGTTTGCCAAGTTGCTAAAGGAGTAAGAAATTTCTTGATCAATCAGCAGTACTTCGCTGAGAACTAAATCTTGAAACCTAATTAAATGTCCTCCTCTGATTAGTTCAAACCCTTTTAGGTTAACAAAGTCAGTGAGTATCAAACTCAACGCTGATACGTTATGATGATGACTGGTATTTCAGACTATCAGAGAAGTCAGATTATTCAGTGGGTGTGACTTTTTAGAGGTTTGCCATTCGATTTCTTCGCAACTCATATCGATATTCTATACCATCTCACTGAGGTTGTTGATCATGTTTTTCTCTTCTTCTGTATCCCCCAGCTCATTATCTGTGAATTCCTGTTTTGGATCTTCTCTATTGAGTATTAGCTTAGGAAGTGTATCAGTCTTGTCAGCCATAGTTCTGAACCATAATGCTTTTGAGCATCTGAAACGTTTAGGTATGGGTAGCGAAGAGATTTTTCGAGGCTATCGCTTGCCAGTTTTGCCTTTTCCTGATCAGACGTAGATGTTGCTAGTGTGTTCCTTTTTTATGGTAGGAGTTGTGTATTATTGCTCGATTTTATTAGCTTTTCTCTCTGCTCAGTGTCCTTATGAGTCAGCAACTTCATTCGTCTCAGTTAGAACCAATGGCGATACTTTCTCCGCAGTCTTTATCACATCAATATACTAAATTCATTGAAGACTTGTGGGAACAGGTGCTTTCGGAAGCCTATGGTTCGGAATTAGTCGGACTGTTGCAGCAACTTCGGGAGCTTTGTTCGCCCGAAGGTCAAGCCACCAACACGATCGATGGTGCGGTGCATACTCTGATTGCAGATCTGAAATTGGAGGATGCTGTCAAAGCGGTGCGGGCTTTTGCTTTGTATTTTCAGCTAATCAATATTGTCGAGCAGCACTGTGAGCAAAAAGATCGCCAATATTTCTTGCGCCATCATCATGCTGTGGTGACGGTGCCCAGTGTTGCACTAGATGACCCTGATGCTGATATTTTAGAGCGGTCTTGGACTAAGGACCCGGATACCTTTCAGGCTTTATTTGTCTATCTTAAAGATGTTAACGTCCCGCCTAATTATATTCGGCAGCTGTTAGCCGATCTAGATATTAATTTAGTATTTACGGCTCATCCCACCGAAATTGTGCGCCATACTATTCGGACTAAGCAGCGACGCATTTCCGAGTTATTGGAACAGCTTGATCAAGAAGTAGATACAGCTAGCGAGTTGTCTACTAGCAATTCTTGGGAAGTTGCCCGCTTAACAGAATTGTTGCGCGAAGAAATTCGGTTGTGGTGGTTTACCGATGAAATTCATCAATTTAAGCCTTCTGTTTTAGATGAAGTAGACTACACACTGCATTATTTCCAAGAAGTATTATTTGATGCTGTGCCGCAGTTGTTTCAACGTCTTAAATATTCTTTGCAGAAGTCTTTTCCAGATGTAGCACCGCCTGCTCATGATTTTTGTCGGTTTGGTTCTTGGGTGGGTTCCGATCGAGATGGTAATCCTTCAGTGACAGCGCAAGTAACTTGGCAAACAGCCTGTTACCAAAGGGGTATTGTCTTGGGTAAGTACTATGAGGCTGTCAAAGAACTCAATAGTTTACTTAGTTTGTCGGCAAATCGTAGTCAAGTATCGGCCGAATTACTTGATACCCTCGGTCGAGATGCGACCTATTTACCTCAGCTGTATAGCGATATTGCCCATCGTTATATTCGGGAACCTTATCGGATGAAGTTGGCTTATATCTTGTTACGCTTGGAAAATACGATTAAGCGCAATAAGCAGGTTGCCGCCAGGGAGTTGTTACATGCCCTGCACCGGGAACTGGAACCTGCTCATACTTATTACAGTAGTAGCAAAGAATTTTGGCAAGAATTGCAGATTATTCGGAACAGCTTGGCGCAAAATTCCTTATCAGTAAGTGCTGTAGAAAATTTGATTTGCCAGGTAGAAGTTTTTGGTTTTAATCTGACTCATCTGGATATTAGACAAGAGAGTTCGGTGCATGCTAATACGGTGGCCGAAATTACTAACTACTTGCAAATTTTGCCCCGTCCTTACTTGGAGTTAACGGAAGCTGAACGAGTTGCTTGGCTGGTGAGCGAATTAAAAACCCGTCGCCCGCTGATTCCGACGGAGCTGCCTTTTTCGGCGGAGACTAGGGAGACGATCGAGACTTTGCGGATTGTGCGCTTAATGCAGCAGGAGTTTGGCCTAGAAATTTGCCATACCTATATTATTAGTATGAATCGTGATGTCAGCGACGTCTTAGAAGTGATGCTGTTGGCCAAGGAGGTGGGTCTGTATGATCCAGCTACTGGGATGGGGACGCTGCGCATTGTACCGCTATTTGAAACTGTGGAAGATTTGCAAAAAGCGCCCTTGGTGATGGATGCTCTTTTTGGGTTACCGCTGTATCGATCGAATCTCGGCGGTGGTTATGATCCAGCTGCCCATGATTCAACTCTCACCCTTGATCTGCAAGAAGTGATGTTGGGTTATTCCGATAGTAATAAAGACTCGGGCTTTTTGAGTAGTAATTGGGAAATACATAAAGCCCAAAAAGCTCTGCAACAAATCGCCGATCGCTATGCTGTCAAACTACGGATTTTCCATGGTCGCGGTGGTTCGGTTGGTCGGGGTGGTGGTCCATCCTACGATGCTATTCGGGCGCAACCTGGTAATAGTGTGAATGGTCGGATTAAGATTACCGAACAGGGAGAGGTCTTAGCTTCCAAATATTCTTTACCCGAACTGGCTTTGTACAACCTGGAAAAAGTGGCTACTGCCGTTATTAGTACTAGCCTACTGAGTAGTGGCTACGATGACATTGCCGGTTGGAATGAGATTATGGAAGAGCTGTCGGCTAAGTCCCGGACTCATTACCGTAAACTCATCTACGAACGACCAGAGTTTATTGAATTTTTTCATCAAGTGACGCCGATCGAAGAAATTAGTAAACTGCAAATTAGCTCACGGCCAGCCCGACGCAAGGGCAAAAAAGATCTCGAAAGCCTACGGGCAATTCCCTGGGTATTTAGTTGGACCCAAAGTCGCTTTTTGCTACCAGCTTGGTATGGTGTTGGCTCGGCCTTAGCTGAATTTATTCAAGAAAACCCGGAAATCAATTTCCGGCTGTTGCGGTCTTTTTATCGGGATTGGCGCTTTTTTCGGATGGCTATTTCCAAGGTAGAGATGACTTTGGCTAAGGTTGATATGCAAATTGCTCAGCACTATGTCGAAGAATTGGCGCAACCGGCAGATCGGGGCAGATTTATGGTGCTATTTAAAGAAATCGAGGCTGAGTTTGATCTCACTTGTCAGTTGGTGCTAGATATTTCTGGGCATTCTCAACTCCTCGAAGATAACCCCGAATTGCAGCGTTCGGTGCAGCTTCGTAATGGCAGTATTGTGCCCTTAGGATTTTTGCAGGTGTCTTTATTGCGTCGCTTGCGTGAGTACGATTCGCAACTACCGACGGCCTACCGTGATAAGAAGAGTGATCTGCTGGATGGTGCCTTGCTGACGATCAATGGAATCGCCGCCGGGATGCGCAATACTGGCTAAACTAGAGTTGTTGATGTTTGAGGGTAGCCGGTGTTTTTCAGTATAGTGATTCCTACTTATAATCGATTGCCGATCTTAGAAAAGTGTTTGAAGGCTCTCGAACAGCAGGCTTTGGTTGCTGATAGTCCGGTGGCTGGCTATGAAGTGGTGGTGGTTGACGATGGTTCTACTGATGGCACGATCGATTGGCTCAAGAATAACACCGAGGTTTTACCTCATGTCCGGTTGCTGACACAGGCACACCAAGGCCCCGCCGCTGCGCGGAATCTGGGGGTCGAACAAGCCGCAGGCGACACGATTATTTTTATTGATAGTGATTTGGTAGTAACTGATTGCTTTCTACAATCCCATGCCGACAAATTGATCGAGGGACAACGGGAATTAGGTAACGATCGACTGTTTATTTATGGGGCGGTGATTAATACCTGCAATTTTGCTGAGCCCACGGCGGAGCCTTACAAAGTCACCGATTTTTCTAATGCTTATTTTGCGACGGGTAATGTTTCGATCGCTCGTCACTGGTTATTGGAAGCTGGTTTGTTTGACTTGGGTTTTCAGTTATACGGCTGGGAAGATCTGGAGTTAGGGGTGCGGCTCAAGAATTTGGGCTTGAAGATGATTAAGTGTCCAGAGGCTGTGGGCTATCATTGGCATCCAGCTTTCTCGCTC
>CAXTSX010000076.1:0-12016 GCA_964247085.1 uncultured bacterium | reverse complement strand
AATACTGTTTTCATAGACTAGAAATGCTATCAGACTTAACGGGAAAAGTCAGATTAGGAGATAGTGGTAATTATACTGATGATACATCTTTTTCTACAGATAAAATTCGGTTAAAAATTCAAGATTTGAGAAGTCAAAAGGTTGCCGTTGTCGTTGCAGCTGGCAATGATTTTTTTACTAAATCAAGTCAGCAAGGTATGGGATATCCAGCAATTATACGTGAGACAATAAGTGTTGGAGCTGTATATGACGCGAGAGAAGGTTCTTTTACCTATAAAGATGGTGCTTCGACAGATGAAAGTGCGCCTGATAGAATCACACCATTCTCTCAACGATTACATGAAACTACAAATTCTTCAACACGAACAGATATTTTTGCACCCGGAGCACCTATTGCTTCGTCGGGTATAGATAATGATCAAGGAGAATCTGTTCAACAAGGAACTAGTCAAGCAACACCTGTAATAGTTGGTGTAATTCTATTACTACAGGAATACCATTTGAGATTAACTGGTTCGTTACCTTCTATTGATGAGATAGAAGATTATTTGCGTGGTGGTGGAGTTGTGATTAATGATGGAGATGACGAACTTGACAATGTTGTAAATACTAACCTTAACTTCATTAGAGTTGATACTATGGGAGCATTAGAAAATATAACTAGGCGGTTACAAAAAGCTATTTTTGAGGAACGAAAACCACTTGAAGAAATGTTTATAGATTAAATCATTTAGAAGAATTTGAATCTAATCAAAACGAGAAAAAGCAACAAATTAAATCTATTCTTTACAAGAAAATATCTAAATTCAGATGAAAATTTTAATCAGAGCCTCAATTATTACTGCTATGAGTACTTTATTAATTTCTTGTGGAGCTTCTCTTGAAGAATACCAAAAGTTTGCCTCAGCAGGTAAAAAATATGCATCGGCTATTGACACCTTATTAGTTACATCGGGAAATCATTTTATTGATGCCAATTCAGAAATTTTACTCCGGAGTGATCTTCAAGAACCAGGTAAAGATTTAGTCGAGTACAAAAATATCACCGAATTGGATGATAGATGGCTTGTTTTAATTGGGAATATGCGCCAACATTCTGATTTAATCAAAAGTTATTTTATCGCTGTAGAAAATCTCTCAACATCAACTAATCCTGATGAAGCGAAGCAATCGACAGAGAAAATTTTCACGAAATTAAATGCTGCTAGTAATGCGATCAAAGGAAGCCCACTTGTTTCCGATAAAATCGGCTCAGCTTTATCTTCTATTCCTCAAATTATTTTAAATCAAAAAATAAAAGGAATATTAAGAGAAGAACTCGTAAAAAGGAAAGAGGCGATTTACAAAGAACTTGTTCTTCAAGATTTGGTACTTAAGCTTCTTACTATACAACTTAAAAACAACTCGATGATTATTCGAGATAGCAAAGATAATCGAACTACGCTACCATCATATACTTCCAAAATACCAGTTAGCAATCCTGATGATTGGATAGAAAGTCGTCGAAATATTCGTAAAATAACGCTGTCAATAGAAGCTTTAGACAGTAGTATTCAAGCATCAGAAGAGTTCAAGGAAGCATTTAAATTGTTATTAGAGGACAAATTTACAATTGCTCGTGCTAATGCATTACTCTCTGATGTTGAATCACTGCTTAAAGTAGTTGATGATCTTAAAAAAGCAACTATTTCATCTCAAAAAGGAGAGTAAATTATATGAACACATCACAATCAGATATCAAAAGTAGACTAGAATTTTACAATAAAATCAGTCTTATCCAAATTAAATTATTTAGCCCTGGGATTGAAAGTGAATTTCAAAATGAACAACAGTTGAGAAAATTCAAAATGTTTCGTCTAGAATGGTCAAAGTATGTCCAAATAGTGCAAATAGATATTCTATCTATTTTAGTTGATAAACTAAAATAGAATGAATCTTCATTTGAAAATGGAATGAAAGCGATCAATGATGCAATTCAAGAAATAGATGATACAGTTGATTTCCTTAATCTTCTGGGAAATGGACTTGATATTTTAGGAAAAATTATCTCGATAGTGTAAATTATTTCGGCATAAAAATCAGTAAAAATTTACTGTAGTAATCCTGAAAATTGATGCAGCGGTTCCTTGTCAATAGTAAATAAAAAAACCGCTTCGAGCATATTAAAATTCTAATTATATATACTACTCTGAATTTTCAGTCTACTCTGATGGGATATTAAGCTTCTAATGACAAGGAAACGCCTCAATATTAACTTCTTGTTTTTAATTGTAGAAGAACGAGTTACAAGTCATACAAAAGGTTTTTGAATTCATGAAAAAAGTTAAGTCAAGATTTCTTTTAATTGATAAATTTATTTCTTTTATTCTCAAAAGAAAACTTCTGCTTTTATCTTGTATTAGTTGTGTCTTTATACTTTTCACTCCCTTAGCTTCATTTGCAGCAAATACTCCTACTTTTCTCAGTCCTATAGAAATTAAATCTGGGCTTAGTATTACTCAAATCGCTCAGTCACTTATATCTCTGGCTCTGCTTTCTGCTTTTTTAGAAAGAGCGATAGAAATTGCTTTCAAAATATCTGATAAAAAACCAGTAAATGAAAAAGAACTAGTGAATGAAGAACGTAGAAAAAAATGCATCACAGCTTTTACTCTAGTTGCTGGAATCTGTATTAGTGCTATTGGAATTAGAGGACTTGAGCCATTTTTCACTCTAAGCAATAATCCACAAGGTAACTTATTCCGGGGGGTGGATATTTTCTTGACAGGCACAATTATTGCTGGGGGCACGGCTGGTATTCATAAAATATTAACAAGCCTTACAGCTTTTTTAGATGTTACTAAGGCATCTGCTAAAGCTGAAAAAGCTACAGCTGAAGAAGCTACGGCTGTAGCTAAGAAAGCTACCGCTGAAGCTAAAAAAGCTACCGCTGAAGCTGAAAAAGCTACCGCTGAAACTGAAAAAGAACTTAGAAGCATCACAGGTGGGTAAGAATTATGTAAATAATGTTAATGTTTACATAATTCAAAACCAGCAATTCCGTAAGTCCGATCGATTAATCTCCCTCACCTTTCCAACTTTGAACATCAGCGCCGACCAAATATTTGCAGCTGGCTGCTAAAGCGCATAACAAGCGATAATCGAAGATGGTTCTGTTGGAGTTCAAAGAAGTATGAGTCAGCCCCAAGCTTGGAGTAAACGGTTCGATGGCACCCTCCATCCCGCCATCGTCGAATTCAACGCCAGCATTGGCTTCGATATTCAGCTCATTGAATACGACCTGGATGGATCGATCGCCCACGCCCAAATGCTGGCTCACACCGGCATCATCACCAGCGAAGAAGCCAGCCAACTTGTTACTGGCTTAGAGCAAATTCGCCAAGAACATCGCCAAGGTCAACTGCCGATCGACATCGACCTCGAAGACGTACATTTTGCCGTCGAAAAAAGACTGACAGCAATTGTTGGTGATGTCGGCAAAAAACTGCACACCGCCCGTTCCCGCAACGACCAAGTAGGCACCGATACCCGTCTCTATCTCCGCGCCCAGATCGACACCATTCGTCAACAGCTCCGCGACTGGCAAAAGACTTTATTGAACTTAGCTGAAAGCAACGTCGAAACCTTAATTCCGGGCTATACCCATTTGCAACGCGCCCAACCAATCAGTTTGGCGCATCATTTATTGGCTTATTTTGAGATGGCGCAACGGGACTGGGAACGGCTCGGTGATGTCCGCAAGCGGGTCAATATTTCGCCCTTGGGCTGTGGAGCTTTGGCTGGTACCACCTTGAAGATCGATCGATCTTTCACCGCCGAAAAATTAGGTTTTGACAGTATTTACGCCAATAGTTTGGATGGAGTGAGTGATCGAGACTTTGCGATCGAATTCTTAGGTGCAGCTAGTTTGATCATGGTGCATCTCAGTCGGCTGGCCGAGGAGGTGATTTTTTGGGCAACCCAGGAAGCGGGTTTTATTAAATTAACCGATCGCTGTGCCACTGGTTCGAGTATTATGCCCCAAAAGAAAAACCCAGATGTAGCCGAGCTAGTACGTGGCAAAACTGGGCGGGTTTTTGGCCACCTGCAAGCGATGTTGACGATCATGAAAGGCTTGCCCTTGGCCTACAACAAAGATCTTCAAGAAGACAAAGAAGGACTTTTTGACACAGTGAAGACTGTGCAAGTTTGTTTGACAGCGATGATTGTGCTGTTCCAAGAAGGGCTAGAGTTTCAGCCCGAACGTTTGGAACAAGCCGTGAATGAGGACTTCTCTAATGCGACGGATGTAGCTGATTATTTGGTGACGAAGAATGTGCCGTTTCGGGAAGCCTACAATATGGTCGGTCCGGTGGTGAAAACTTGTTTGCAAGCCAATAAACTGCTCAAGGATTTGACTTTGGCCGAGTGGCAGGCGATTCATCCGGCGTTTGAGATGGATATTTATCAGGCGATCGAACCGCGTCAGGTGGTGGCAGCGCGGAATAGTTATGGCGGCACTGGGTTTGAGCAAGTACGAGCCGCAATTGACAGGTCGCGGCAACTATCCCAATTGACTTGATGTTCAACTGGATATTTCAAATAATGCTGAGAGTACAACATTAGAGTACAGAAAACCATCAGGGTCGCGCAGGCGTAGGCTCCCCTGCATTGGTATCCCGACTGTTGATCGATCGACAATGATCCAGTCGGGAGCATAACGTTGGATTTTTGACCAAGCTGTTTGCCATAGCTCCAGGCCAAATTCGGCAATTAATGGTTGGATTTCCACCCCACTGGCTAAGCGCAGACCAAGCATCAGCGTATCTAGAAAACGCTCAGTCTGGTCCAGCAATTCGGGTTCATAACTACAGCCAGCGGCCACCCACTGAAAATAATCTTGGGTGTAGCGGGGACGGGTGAAACGAGTACCATCGAGATAACTGGCAGCACCCATCCCAAAGGCATAGTAAGGCTGGTTTTTCCAATAGACTTGATTATGACGACAGGCTAAGCCCGGTTGAGCATAGTTAGAAACTTCGTAGTGTTGATAGCCCGCTGTCGTTAAGATCTGCTGAGCCGTGCGATACATATCGGCAGTGATGGTATCGCTGGGGAGGGGGAACTCACTGGGCTGATATTGTTTAGCAAAGGGGGTTTGAGCTTCGACGATCAGATCGTAAACAGAAATGTGGGTAGGTTGGGAGTTGATCGATCGCTCTAGTGACTCCAGCCACATCTCCATCGTCTGTTCGGGCAAACCAGAAATCAAGTCTAAGCTCCAGTTTTGAATGGCAGATTGATGAATGAGACCGATCGATCTTTCAATATCAGCGAGACCATGCGACCTGCCACAGACTTGCAGCAAGGGATCTTGCCAAGCCTGAACACCCATGCTAATCCGGTTGACTCCAGCGACTAGGTAAGCTTGTAGCTGGGAAAGGGTGAAGGTGCCCGGGTCAATTTCCATCGAAATTTCGGCTTGGGAGGAAATGCCGATCGACTGTTCTAATGTCTGGAGAATTTGGGCTAGCTGGGTCGGGGTGAGTAGCGATGGGGTACCACCGCCGAAAAAGATAGTGTCTAGGGGCTGACCGTAGTTATGGCTGGCGATGATTTCTTGGCAGATGACTTCGACATAGGTTTGCACCATTTGGGAGTTTTCACCACTACGCTTGTCGCCTACTACATATACCGGAAAGTCGCAGTAGTAGCAGCGTCGCCGACAGAAGGGGATATGAAGGTAGGCTGCGGAAACTTTGGAAGTTGTGGCCGAAATCATTGACTTACTTAGCTGAGGAATATCTGTGGTGATAGCTGGAATTGCTCGAACTCAAAATTTGCAAATCGAGTTCGGCTGGACGGGGCAAACTCTTTCACTAATCTGGTTACTGTACAGTCGGAGACTAGTCAGCTTACTCAAACTTGCTAAGGGCTTAATGTCCCGGATCTGATTGCGATCGAGATTAAGTTCAGTTAACCTTGTCAACCGAGCCAACGGTTTTAAATCTTTAATTTGGTTAGCACCAAGATAGAGGCCAGTCAAATTATGCAAGCTAGCCAGTGGTTTCACGTCGCTGATTTTATTGCTGCCCAGTCCGAGAAAAGACAATTTACTCAAGCTGGCTAACGGTTTTAAATCTTTAATTTGATTATCTCCGAGTTCGAGGTTGGTCAGGTTATTCAAAGCAGCCAAGGGCTGGATATCAGTGATTTTATTGCGATAGAGGTCGAGTTCAGTCAAACTCCTCAGTTTAGAATCAGCTCCTGGGCAATTCTTGGTTCCGGCTTTTTGCAAGAGTAGATCGATCGTTCTGCTGGTGGCCGCCGACACCGCATTTTTCTGCTGGCACCACTGCGTAAAGCTTTTAGCTTTTGTTGAGGATAAAGGCATGGCCATTGCTAGAGATGTTTGCAACAGAAATGTCGATCCGCTGATCAATATTAAAACTTGTCGCATGATTTTTAGACTCAAATATTTTACTTATCACTCGAAAATGTAGTTGATATTAATGTTTCTGGAGCACCTTGATATTGACTCCAGTTTTTGGTGCCAATGTTACCCCTCGGCGAGCTGGAGCGATCGGCAACTGATCGGTGAGTTGTAATTCACAACTAGTCAGCACTTCGACCAAGGCTAGTTTCAGTTCCAGCTGTGCCAAGGCCAAACCAATACAGCGCCTTGCACCACCCCCAAAAGGGAAATATTCGTAAGGCGAAAATTGGCGCTCTAAAAACCGTTCCGGTTTAAATAAATCTGGTTCCGGGTACAGGTCGGGGCGATGATGGGTTAAATACATACAACCCATTACGACCGTACCTGCTGCTAAATCATGTCCTTGCAGTGAGACTGGTTCTTGAGCGATACGGGCAAATGTTAACATTGCTACCGGATGAATGCGCAGTACTTCCGCACAAAATGCTCCCAGGTAGGGCAGTTTACTAATCGCCATCCCATCTCGATCGGCACCCAATTTCGCAATTTCAGCCAGGAGTTTGGCACGAACTTCTGGCAAGTAGGTAGCCCAGTAAATTCCCCAGGACAAAGCCGTAGCGGTAGTTTCATGTCCGGCAAACAGCAAAGTCATAAGCTCATCGCGCAGATCTTGATCGTCCATCCTCTGACCATCAGCATCTTGCGCCCCAATTAATAAATTCAAAATATCAGTACGCCCTGGCTGATAGTCCCGACGGCGATCGGCAATTTCTTGATAGAGTAATTGGTCAAGTTCGGCTAGATCTCGTTTGAATCTTCCCCACGGACTCCAAGCCCCCCAATCCTGTTGTAGTTTAGGTATAAACATAAAGCTAGATTTCAGGGGTGAGTCAGTTATCGAAATGACTTTAATTAGTTTGGCTCGAATGCGATCGAACTTTTCTCCTTGATACAGTCCAAAAACTGTTTGTAAAATTACCGACAGCGAAACCGATTGCATTTGTTCTCGGGCATTAATCGTGGCACCCACTGGCCATTGCTTGATCACCTCACGGGTGATTTGCTGAATCGAATCAGTGTAAACCCGAATTTTGTCGCCGTGAAAAGCGGGCATTACCAACTGACGGCGCTGACGGTGTTCCTGACCATCTAACAAAATAACCCCCCGATCGCCCAGGAATGGCTTCAGAATTTGATTCATTGCTCCTGGTGCCGCAAATTGCTTAGTATCACTGGTCAATAGTTGTTGAATAGCAGCAGGATGGCTAATGAAGACAATATTCTTAAATAAACTGGACATATGAATCGTAAAAATGTCACCGTGCTGTTGATCGCAATTATGCAAATATTTGACTGGATTGGTAATCCATCGCCATAATTGAATCGCATTAGGCGCTTGAACAGCTGGTAGAGTCATAATAATTTCAAGATTAAATATCTCCTAGTAATATAACAATTCTCTCGCTACTGCCTAGTTTCCAATCATGGCTAGAAATCAACTCAATATCAAATAAATGAACATGTCCATGATTGGATGACTTTGTATCCTTGGCTTCCAGATCACACAGAGGAAAACCACATGCCTCACCCCTAAAGCATTTCCGCAATTTCTGCTAAGGCTGTAATTGGTAAATCAGCGTGATCTTGCCAAGGAAATTCACCAGTGGGATCGAGATAAACCGTGGCACTACCAGCCCTGCGTCCTGCTTCCAGGTCAAACACATAATCCCCTACCATCACCGATCGATCTGGCTGTGCATTCCAGCTTGATAGCAATTGCAAAATCCCGTCCGGGCTTGGCTTCGGTGGGCAACAATGGCGACTGAGGATCAATTCTGCTGAAAAGAATTCGGCTAACCCACAGGCGGCTAGAGTAGCCTGGGCATTGGGTTTACTGTTACGGGTGAGGATACCGATCCGATCGCCCCGCGATCGCAATTTGGTCAAGAGTTCACGGGCACCTAACTGAGCTGTGGCACGGTGGGCGATGTCCAGCTCCAAAGCGTCAAGCTGCTGATGTAACTCAGCGGCTTGGGCGGCGGGAAGGTCATTGAGAGCTTCGAGGATGGGTTGATCGATCGGTAGTCCCAGAATCCGCTTAATTCCGTCAAAGTCGTGGATACTCAGGGTCAGTGTCCCATCCATATCAAAAATCCAACAGTCACGTTGATCGAAGGAAACAGACATCAGGCATAACTATCGAGACAACTTATCTAGCTTACATCAACATTTCGTGGTTGTTGGTGTGTTAAACTCGATTTTCAAGTTTTCAAATCTGAAGCCTGAAACCCTTGTTTTCCGTCATCGACCTTCCTAATGGTAACGACTGAAACCAACATTCTGCCGTTCAGTCAATATTATCTCAGCAAAAACTTGAACATCGAGTGAAAGGGAAGAGCGGGGGAAAGACTACACTGTTTACCGATACTGCCTTAGTTCAGAAGTTCGTAAAAGCAGTGAATTAAAAACAACTATGACTTTAATATTTTTTCGATCCGACTATCCGGCGCTAACCAGATAATTGCGACCAAAACATATAGTGCGAAAGCCAGCCATGAATTAATAAACGCCAATCCAATTCCCACCGCATATATCACTAGCGATATTCTACCTTTGAAATCATTGCCGACAGCAATCGCGATCGTTGAGTTCTTCCCATGATGAGTTACAAGCACGCGAGTCAGAATATAATACGCAACTCCAGCCATCTCAACCTCCGAGGTACTCCCGCCAGAACGTTACTCCGTTTGGCGGTGAGGGGGATAGGAGGGCGGTGACGAATCCCACCCCCGACCAACTTTGCCCACCGTTTCTCGTACCGAGACGCTGCGCGAACAAAAAGGAAGTGGGATGGGTGAGGAATCGCCAACAATCAGCCTTTGTGCGGAGCGAATAGCCTAAAATTCTCGATAAAATCAAGAGGCGAACAGAGTGGCAGTAATTTGCACTGTAAGCAACCAGTACCTTGAAAACATAATGTATAGGGTTCCAGAGAGGAGAGCTACCAATCGGTAGACCCGTTCTTTAGGTAAAACATTGTACGGAAAAAGGATTAGACATTTTAGATTTTCTAATTTAGTTTAAAACGACGGTGAGGACGCATCGTTGCTGCTTGTGGAGGCTTAGAGGATACTCAGCCCGTGAAGCAAGAAATTCTGGCTGCGAAGCTAGAAGCTCCCGCTAAATCGGTACTCCGATTAGCGGTGAGAGTCTTCACTAGCTAGTCCCTCGTGCGTTTACCCCAAGAGAGTGTCAAAATAAGCTAACCGGTAAACTTAAAAACAACCGAACTTATGCCCATGAAAACTTCTACGAAAAGTCCATTTCACCAGCGGCTTTATCATCCCGATCGACCTGTCATTGTCTTTGATGGAGCGATGGGCACCAATCTCCAAGTCCAAAATCTCACTGCTGAAGACTTTGGTGGTTCTGAATATGAGGGCTGCAACGAATATCTGGTTCATACCAAACCCGAAGCAGTAGCCATCGTACATCGGGATTTCTTAGCTGCTGGTGCGGATGTAATTGAGACTGATACCTTTGGCGGTACTTATCAAACGTTGGCAGAGTATGGACTAGAAGATAAGGTTTATTATCTCAATAAGACTGCTGCTGAACTGGCCAAAAAATGTACAGCGGAATTTTCGACCCCAGAGAAACCGCGCTTTGTGGCTGGATCGATCGGTCCTGGTACAAAATTACCCTCGATCGGACATATCAGTTATGAAGAGCTAGAGCAAGCATACGCCGAACAGGCTACGGGCCTGTATGACGGTGGTGTGGATCTATTTTTGATTGAGACTTGTATGGATGTGCTGCAAATTAAAGCAGCAATCAATGGATTGGAGGTGGTTTTTAAAAATAAAGGAGCCAGACTCCCGATTATGGTGTCGGCGACATTTGAAAATCCCCAGGCGACGATGTTGTCTGGTAGTGATATTGCGACATTATTAACGGCTCTGCAACCATTCCCGATCGATATTCTAGGACTAAATTGTGCGACTGGGCCAGATTTAATGGCTCCCCATATTAAGCATCTGTGCGAGCAATCGCCGTTCGTGGTTTCTTGCGTGCCAAATGCCGGATTACCAGAAAATATTGGTGGACATGCTCACTATAAATTAACGCCTGTCGAACTTAAAATGGCGATGTATAAATTCGTCGAAGACTGGGGTGTGCAGGTGATTGGGGGTTGCTGTGGTACGCGCCCAGATCATATTAAAGCTTTGGCGGAAATTGGTGCAACACTCCAGGTTAAAGAACGGACTCCAGTATTTGAACCAGCGGCATCTTCGTTGATGTCAACGCAACCTTATTTTCAGGATAATTCGTTCTTGATTATTGGCGAACGGTTGAATGCGAGTGGTTCTAAGAAGTGTCGCGATCTCTTGAATGAAGAGAATTGGGATGGTTTAGTTTCTCTGGCTAAATCCCAAGTTAAAGAAGGTGCCCACATTCTCGATGTCAACGTTGATTATGTTGGTCGCGATGGTGTTAAGGATATGCACGAAGTCGTTTCTCGTGTTGTTAATAACGTTAGTCTACCCCTGATGTTGGATTCCACTGAGTGGGAGAAAATGGAAGCCGGATTGAAGGTGGCGGGTGGTAAATGTTTAATGAACTCCACCAACTATGAAGATGGCGAAGAACGCTTCTATAAAGTATTGGAAATAGCCAAGAAATATGGGGCGGGAATTGTAATTGGGACGATCGATGAAGAAGGCATGGCACGGACAGCCGAACGGAAATTTGCGATCGCTCAACGAGCCTATCGGGCGGCGGTAGAATATGGTATTCCGGCTTATGAAATTTTCTTCGATCCTTTAGCTTTGCCGATTTCAACCGGAATTGAGGAAGATCGGGAGAATGGTAAAGCCACCGTCGAATCAATTAAAATGATTCGCGAAAACCTGCCCCAATGTCACGTTCTACTCGGACTATCAAATATTTCCTTTGGTCTAAATCCGGCGGCGCGGCAAGTATTGAACTCGATGTTCCTGCATGAGTGTATGAATGCGGGCATGGATGCGGCGATCGTTAGCCCAAACAAAATCTTACCGCTCGCTAAAATCACCCCCGAACATCAAGAGATTTGTCGGAATTTGATTTACGATCGCCGTCAATTTGATGGTGATATTTGCACCTACGATCCACTCGGTTTGCTCACCACCATGTTTGAAGGGGTGACTACCAAACGGGATAAAGCCGAAGATGATAAACTTCCCCTCGAACAGAAACTGACTCGGCATATTATCGATGGCGAACGGGTTGGCTTAGAAGCGAACTTGATGAAAGCGATCGAGAAATATCCACCCCTCGATGTAATTAACATCTATCTCCTCGATGGGATGAAAGTTGTCGGCGAATTATTCGGTTCGGGACAAATGCAATTACCCTTCGTCTTGCAATCTGCCGAAACGATGAAAGCCGCAGTTGCTCTGCTTGAACCCCACATGGATAAAGCCGATGCAAGTGTGAGTAATGCTAAGGGTAAATTCGTAATTGCCACCGTTAAAGGTGACGTGCATGATATTGGTAAAAACCTGGTCGATATCATCCTCACCAACAACGGTTATGAAGTAATCAACATGGGGATTAAAC
>CAXTSX010000075.1:0-12115 GCA_964247085.1 uncultured bacterium | reverse complement strand
TGAAAATATCCTCCGTACTCAGTTGTGGAAACTTATTTACCAGTATAGCCTCCACTAAATCCAATCGTCGCTGAAACTCAGCTTCCGTAGGAGTCCGCTGCAAAATATCTTGAGCAGCAGCAGCCACTTCCAGATCCGGCAAAATTAACAATCGACGTAGGTAAAGAAATATACCCGCAAAAAAACGACCATAAAAGTCAGGATCATTTTGCATTTGGGCCTCTAGAAATACCAACGGCAAACTCAAATCATCGGAAATAGGACTAAGCAGGCCATCCAGCCGCACTTCCACCTCTTTAACCACTGGAGCACTGTAGTCAAACTCACAGTTATCGGGAATACCAGGCAATAGTTCAGAGATCAGACTAGGCTGTGATATAAAAATTCGATAAAAAAGCTTGTCTGTTTTCACACGGTTCCTACGACATTTCTAGTTTACCTAGTTCGATCAAACTCTCTAAATCTTCCAAGCTGTTGGGATCATATGTCTTAAGAACATCTCTCACCTCATCTAACTCTCGATCGCTAGCTTGTCCTAACATTCTACTAATGTCACTCAGATCAGTAGTTCGGCTAGCCTGCATCTTCATTAATACCAAATAAGGAAGATCGATCACAGGCTGATGATCGGGGCTAATACGCGGATGTAGTAACGCCATCTTTACCCAAGGCTGATCGCTACTAATAATATCCAGTACGACTCGATCAGGTAACTCCCACGATGTTCCACCAATACTTAGATTACCTATATACTTAACTTTTTGTTCTGATAGGTTCGCATAGACTTGTTCTACCTGACTACTATGAATAAGAATATCCAAGTCATCAGTCATTCTCTCTGGCATATACAACCGAGTAGCTACACCCCCCACAATTACATAAGGAGTATTAATCAGATCTCGTAGATCCGTCACTTTTTTTCTCCAAGTGCGCGTTGTCAAAAATTTATTTGTGCTACCACTACCAGGCTTCGTTCTTCTTAGACTAATAGCAATAAACTTTTGTCTAGTTTGTAAGTCCATAGACTATTTCCACTTTGCGTAGCGCCACCATAAATCCAAGGCGAAAATATCTTGGATTCTCATAATGAGTTTATCAAACTACTACAACTGCTTGGCACTCTCCGCAAACAAAAAGTTTACCGCGCCCATTAACTCCCGTAAATTTTCCAAAATATAATATTTTCGGTTCTTTGGTAAACATATTCTCCTGTAGAACCCCAAGCTCCCACAGTTTGCCATTAGAGACCATCCCGAATAGTCTTTTTATGCTATCTCCTTGGACAATAGTATTTAACCGAGAAACAAAATATTCATCACATTCAAAAGCGACACCTTCTACGAAATTTTGTTCTTGATAATTTAAAGGAAAGCTTTCCAAAAAATCGGCAACACTTTTATAACTGATGAAAGCCATACTATGTCCCCCCATAATTGCTATTACCTTAGTTTATGGTACAAGAATACTGTACTTCGGCCTTCTTCCGTGAAACTAAGTCACGATCGATCAAAGGTTGCGTGGGAGAGACTGAGATCAAAACAGATCGTCAAAGCCTAACTCCATCAGTAAAACACTTTATACTCAAAAACCAAAAAAATGTCTTCGCCAATTAGCTGAAACACAACATAGCACCTAATGAGACAAAATGAGTACCTTTAAATGACGATAAATTGAGAGCAAAATCTGCTGTCTGCTATTTCACCGTACTACTGTGATTGTAGATTGAGGCCAGAGGGCACTATGATAGGGCATGGCGTTACCAGCGCTATGTATTTAATTTTTTGATAATCATGGACTACTGTCCATCAAATTATACTAGACAGCTCTGCTAAACCCGGCAAAAAATGATCTTTTGCGGTTTAGCAGAGATCGGGGGGAACGCAGTGCTCAGTCAAGAAAGCAAGATGGAGCTAGCCCACATCAGCGACTTGAACCAGCTCAAGGTGGAATTGAACCAAATTCCGGCTGTTGATGCTGGGGATTATATTGCCGATTTATTACCTAGCGATCGGGCAATCGCTTTTCGTCTATTAAACAAAGGTCAGGCGATCGATGTTTTTGAGTATCTGCCTGCCGATATTCAAGAAGACTTAATTGGCGATCTGCACAATAGCCAGGTGCGGCACATTATTGAAGAAATGCGCCCAGACGATCGGGTGGCTTTATTCGATGAGCTGCCGGCTGGAGTCGTTAAACGCCTGCTCCAGCAACTCAGTCCCGAGGAACGCCAGGCCACTGCCACCATTCTGGGCTATGACGAAGGTACCGCCGGGCGATTAATGACCACGGAATATGTCCGATTACGCCAGGGTCTGACTGTAGGCGAAGCTTTGGCCAAAATTCGCCAGAGTGATCAAGACAAGGAAACTATCTACTATGCCTATGTTACCGATGATAATCGAAAGTTACTGCAGGTCGTTTCGCTGCGGCAATTACTGTTTACGCTGCCGGATACTTTGATCAAAGACGTGGCTAGCGATCGAGTGATTAAAGTCAGCACCGAAACCACTCAAGAATCGATGGCGCGGTTAATGCAGCGTTATGACCTAATTGCCATGCCGGTAGTCGATCGAGAAGATCGCTTGGTGGGAATTATCACGATCGATGACGTGGTAGACATCATTGAAGAAGAAGCCACCGAAGACATGCAACGGCTGGCCGGGGTGGGTAGTGGGGATGAATCAGCGCTATCTTCACCGTTAGCAAAGATTCGCAGCCGCTTGCCCTGGCTGCTGACCATGATGGTGCTATACATTGGGGCTTCTAGTTCGATCGCCCCTTTTCAATCGATCATTACTAAAATCCCGGTGATCGCCGTGATCATGCCGTTGTTTTCTAATACTGGCGGCACCGTCGGAATTCAGGCTTTGACTGTGACTATTCGTTCTTTGGGCGTGGGTGATGTCAATACCGACGACACCCTAAAGATCCTGCGTCGGGAGCTGATCGCCGGGGTAGGCATTGCCCTATCGCTAGGATCGATGATGGTATTAATTGCCTCGGTGCTGTGGACCTCGCCGACGGAGCGCTGGGTGGCCTTTGTCGCTGGTGCGGTGATGGCGCTGAATACCCTAGCCGCAGTAACATTGGGCACCATGCTACCGATGGCTTTTAAGCGATTAAACCTGGATCCAGCCTTACTCAGTGGGCCATTGGTTACAACCTTGTTAGATAGTATTGGCTTTATTTTGTTTTTCTCATTGATTTCGATCGCCCTCAATGTTTGGCATTTGCCAATCTGAAAATTAGCCAAAAGATTAACCAAGAGATTGACAAGAGGAACTGAATCGCTAACACTGATACCGGACTTCTCGCCGCCCCACTCATGACTTGGAATCGCCGACATATTTTGTCTTTGGCCGACTTTACCACCGCCGAATACGATACCGTACTGCAAACAGCGGCCAGCTTTGGGGAAGTCATGCTTCGTCCGGTCAAAAAGGTACCTTCCTTACAAGGACAGCTGGTGACCAACATGTTCTTTGAAGCTTCCACCCGTACTCGGAGTAGCTTTGAGCTAGCGGCTAAAAGATTGTCGGCGGATGTGATGAACTTTACGGCCTCTACTTCTTCTTTGAGCAAAGGCGAAACAATTTTGGATACAGCCAAGACTTACTTGGCGATGGGTACCGACATTATGGTGATTCGTCACCAACAGTCGGGGGTACCGCAGATTATTGCCCAAGAAATGGATCGACTGGGAGTCAATGTGGGGGTTTTGAATGCCGGTGATGGCCAACACGAACATCCTTCCCAGGGTCTGCTCGATCTATTTACGATCTGTGCAGCTTTGGATCCGAAAAATCCTCGGACGGAGCTACTGGCGGGTAAAAAAATTGCGATCGTTGGGGATATTCTACATTCGCGGGTCGCCAGGTCGAACATCTGGAGTTTGACGGCCTGTGGCGCGGCAGTCCATTTGGTCGCCCCACCGACCCTATTGCCGAGGGAGTTTGCCGATTTTTGTGAGCAAGATCCCGATCGGCAGTTATTTATTCACTGGCAACTAGCACCAGCTTTGGTAAATGCTGATTTCGTGATGACTCTGCGCCTCCAAAAAGAACGCATGACCCAGCATCTCTTGCCCAGCTTGCACGAATATCATCAGGTTTATGGCATTACTAGAGAGCGCTTAGCCCAGTGTAATCCAGGGGTGAAGGTGATGCACCCCGGCCCAACCAATCGGGGCGTGGAGATTACTTCAGATTTGATGGACGACCCGGAGTTGAGTTTGGTGAGCCAGCAGGTTACTAATGGGGTAGCGGTGCGCATGGCGTTGCTTTACCTGATGAGCAATGTCAAGGTAGCAACTTAAAGCGGCCAAAAAAATTGCACTGGTTCTCAAAATGAAAGCCAGTGCAATAGTCCAAACAAGTTTTAGCTGCAGTAGTCAGGACGCAGTAGAAGACATTAAGTCGATCGCCACCAACGAGATTTTGTTATGGGCATCTAGAGAAAAACGCCAAGCCATGTCCAGCCCAGAACTATCACCAGACCAGGTGGTTTTCATTTTGCCCGTTACTCGCATCCGAGTCAGCTCATCATCTTGGTACGAAACTAAGCCTTGGTCGGGCAATATTCTAATATTTTGGCATTCTGCTTCCAGATAGCGCCTAATCTCTTCTCTGCCGACAATGGGCAGCTGGAACGGCGGTTGCAAAGCACCACCAGCCACAAATAGGTCAACTACCGCATCAAAATCATTGGCATTCATATTACTCAAATATTCCAACACGGTGGAATTGGTGATGCTATCGATCGCCTTCGGCCCAACCATAGCCATCTGTGAGTTAAAAGTAGACGTCATTATTTCCTCATTTTCTTCTGCAAGAGGGTTGACTACTTTAACTACTAAGTTGTGAGGAATTAGCAGTTCAGTAATCACCACTGATCCTATTATAAATATTTTATAAAGTTTATATTATTTTATACATTTTAACGATTTAGCTGTAGATCAACATTGAGTAGATCTATATCATGTAAAAGCTCTCCTAGCATGGCGTAGAAGAGCTGAAAAGCAATAGATTAAATATGCATTAAATGTATCAAAAACGACATTGTAAGATTTGATACATTATTCTCAATCTATTGATTAAATTCATATTAAATTCATTAAAAAGTGCGACCACGCCATTTATTTAGACGGTATTCAGCAATGCTCGCTAAAGCCCGTGCTTCGGACAATTGGGCAGACAAATCATCATTGCTAGTAGTTGCTGAACTACCTTTAGCGACCAAAGCCGCTCCGACATTAGCCAGCGGGCGTAATTCATCAATTTGTTGTTGCAGCGTGGCGCTTTGATTACTGATGGTGCTGACTGGCTGCACTGCAGGCGGTACATAGACAGTTGCCGGGACGATCGTACTGTGCTGAAACAGATTGGCCAACATCTGACTAACATCTGTAAATTGGGTCGGGCCGACAGCATTATAAATTAGTACTTTTTGCAGTTTGGGGAGATTGCCAGTAGTGAGATCTTTATCACTACTAGCTGCGCCACGAGCTAAAGAGCGCATATTAGTCAGAGCCTGCATCGAGAGGCCATTCTGGGTGGAGAAGCCCCGTTCATAAGGCACCACGGCTTCACCATAGAAATTTTGGTATTCATCACTATCTAAGTAGCTGTCCACTTCGGCATCATGACCGCCTTGATCAAGGATAGTGCTGTGGGCACGCATTTCCTCGAAATCAGCTGGCGCACGACCGAGCAGATGTTTAAAGTTTAGTTCGATCGCTCGATAGCGGTAGCAATTCTCAAAAAATCTCGACAGGTATAGCTCAGACTTGGCCACCTGGCGCACAAACTCGCGCACGCTAATTTCTCTGGCCTGCAACTGTGATTCGGGAACGACCAGCCGTTCACTTTCCATCACATAGGCATTGCCTAGCACTTGACGATAAATGGCCTTAATTAGGGTTTCCACGGCAGTACTACCATCATCGGATGATAGCCGCACGGAATTTTTAGCAAAACTGCTAACCATCGCAATAGCTCCTGATTTATGAAAGATATTTAAAAATTTAAAACGTCAACACCTTTTGCCAAAGGCAAAAGGTGGACAATAAAATGCTTAGTTGAGAACTAAGCGATTTCCGTGATATTTAGAATTTTGCCACCAGCCTTTTGAATGCTCTGAATTTTGGTCGAGAGCTGGGCATAGCCGATATCAAAAGATACACTGCTGCGGGCAGTACGGGAGGCATATTTAACGCTGCTAGTTGCAATCCGAAAACGCTTGCTAGTGTTGCTATAACCACCAGTGCCATTGCGGGGAGCGCTGATTTTGGTGGCTAGGTTACCACCGATATCGCTAATTAGCTTGGCAGCTTTACCAATATCATTAGCAGCAAAACCGCGATCGATCGCAAAAGTACGATTGAAACCGACGTTTTTAATACCAGCTTGGGTTTGGTTGCCCCGTACCGAGGGTACGATCGCATCCCCAAAATTATCTACATACTCGTTGCTATCAATGTAAGAACTAATTTCAGCTTCATAGCCCTGGTTATTATAGATTTGGACATGCTCAGCAATTTCGGCTTGGTCTTGTGGTGCCCGACCGAGCAAGTGCTTAAAGTTTAGTTCAATAAAGCGATAAGCCGAAGAGCTTTCAAAAAATAGTGATTTATATAGATCAGAATTTGCCACGGCTCGGACAAATTCTCGGACAGTGATGTCCCCGTTGCGCAACAAGGACTCAGCACTACTTAAGCGCTGACTTTCCATGACATGAGCATTACCCAAAACTTGACGATAGACTGCCCGAATTACTCCTTGCAAATCATCTTCTGTAGCATTAGGGCGCAATTCCACTTGATCTGGAGCACTTATCCAAAGAGACATGGTAATTATCCTTAAAATTTTAAAAAGCTATCTATCACATTAAGGCAATATGAGAACATGATGTACAAATGTTAAGTGCATCTTCACGCTTTAGAAGTTTTACTAACATTTATATTGAGGATTGTTAAGGCGATTTATTACCATCCTAAAAAAAACGCTCCCATCTAAGTAAAGGAGCGTTTACAGCGTGATTTATACTAATTGAAATTAACGGATGTAGTTCAATAATTCCTTAGGTGAGGCTAACAGATCGATTGCCACGAAGAAGATTTTACCTTCGGGATCGAGCAAGAAGCGCCAAGCCATGTTCATGCCCACGTTGGCACCAAACCAAGGCGTTTGAACTTTGCCTGTGACTTTAATTTGATTGTAGCTACCTTCGGCTGGTTCAACGGTGCCCCGCTCCGGAATCAGCTTAAGATTCTGACACTCTTCTTTCAGGTAGTTGAAAACGGCATCTTTACCAACAATCGGTCTTTGGAAAGGAGGTTGCAGAGCACCATCGGGGTCAAACAGAGCAATGACAGCATCAAAGTCATTAGCATTCATGTTGTTGATGTAGCTCAAGACAGTGGCATTATCTACGCCCTCGATCGATACAGCTTTCCGTAGTGCTACGTCTTGAGGCAAGACCATTGGTTCTGCTACTTTAGCTGCGCCTTCACCGATATAACCCATGTCTACTACGGTGTTCCGCAATACCGTAATCTGCTGACCCTGTTCTAGGTCGCGGATAGCTTGTAAAATAGCGGATGCGTTGGCGGAAAGCTTATAGCCTTCGGGAATAGGGGCGACGGCACCTTCAGCCATCCATTCACCCAATTGGTACCAAAAACCTAACTTGATATTGGGAGTAAACACACCATAGGCACGACAAACTTCGTTGTCAGCGCGGTTAGCCAAGTCACACATGGCCTGAGATTGCTCGGTGAAAGACATGGCCTTGATTTTGTTCAGTAGACCCTGCGCCAAAATCATACTGGCAGCACCAGGTGCGGCAACTGTGATAGTAGTACCCATTTCTTCGTAGGCAAACCAAATTAAGGCCAACTGGTCTTCAGCACTAAGCTGGTTGAAACGAGCGATGGTTGCTGGAACCGCATCAGCTGTCAGGGTTCCCGGGAAAATGCCGCGTGCAGAATCAATAGTGAATGACATATTAAGTATTACTCCAAAATCTCTAATAGCTTTATTCTATGGGCTGTTGGATCACAAGGCAGACAAAATCTTTGACCTAGCTACATACTTTATTACATTTTGTTAACAAAAGTAAATATATCTTTACAATATTTTAACAGATGGCAATCGATACCAAGGCAGCTGGGGATATTCATGATGCTCCCAGTGATAACCAAAGTGGTAACAGGTCAGCAAAGACCACAGAGTTGATAAATTACTGCTGCGCGATCGATGCTTGCCCAAGTCTGCTGGCGAGTGGTGGGGCAGAAAAGTTCCAAAATAAAACAGTTGGAGCGAACTCAGCAAAATCGGCAGTACCCAGAACAACAGCAGGTTAGCGATCGATACTTGCCCTAGCCAATGCAAACCAATAAAAACAACGGCCATCCCCAGTAGTAATATCCCAATCTGCCGCCGGGGCACCCCCACTAAATAGCCCCGCATGAATTGTAAATACCAGCGCCCCATCCCCTGCTCACAAAAATCCGGATCTAGCTCAGTCGCTGGCTCCTGATGATGGAGCTGGTGTTTAGACTGCAGCGCAGAATAGGACAAAAAAGCATAGAGAGTCGTGCAAAGACGGCCCACAAGATGATTGAGGCGGGGATGATCGATCAACACTGTGCCATGCATCGCGTCATGAGCAGTCACAAACAATCCCGTATGGAAAAAAGTCCGCAGTGCGATCGCCGCCAGGATCGTCATCAGCGAACAATGAGATAAATCTAGCCAACAAGCCCCGATCAGGCTTACTGTCCAAGCAATCAATACCAGCAAAGGAACCAGCAGGCCAGCCAATACTTGCACAACAAAACAACATCACTCTAGAGTCTAGCGGAAAAGATCAAGCTTAGTCGGAATCTTCCAGCACTCAGGTCACGTCAGTTCTAGTTAAGTTCCTCACCACTGCAAGAGTAAATCGCGACCTTGATGCTAGGATTACCGCAGCGATCAGTAGTCTGGTGCCACAACCAGATGGTGCATGTCCAAATCGTTTTTCCACAAAATATGAAATCAAAATTTTTATTATCCACAGGCATTTTCCTGCTCGGAGCGATGGGGCTAAGCCAATTAAGTATTCATCCACCAGCAGCCCAAGCCCAGCCGGAAGTTGCCACTAATCAAGGAGTCGAAACAGTCATCAATGGCAATAAAGTTGCTCTGCCCTGGCGCACCAATGGTAAAAAGTTGGAGCTGAGTGATACGGGACTGTTGTATCAGTTTGGCTTGGAATTGCTTAACACCAGCAACTACCGTCAGCAGCCCGTGGATGGCTATGCCAATGCCAAGATGAGTCTGTCTGCTAGTTTGGATAAACAATATCGCTATTTAGACATTACCAAACTGGCCGCAGCCAATAAATGGAGCTGGAAAATAGCCGGTAAACAACTGCAAATTAATACCCCTAAGCTGACCGTGGCAGCTGTCCAAGCCAATAATTTGGGGAGCGATCGCGGCCAAATTACGATCAAACTCGATGGCACGGTGCCCTGGCGCTTAAGCCAAGATGCCACTGAGGGATTTTTGACTATCTATACTGCGGCTAAGCCCCAACTAGTCTCTCAAACTAGCCCCAGTCCTATTGCAACTCCCAGCGCCCCCGTCGATCCAACCATCAGTCTCACCCCGAGTTTAGCCCCCAAAAACAATGAACCGGGCGATGAACAACGCATTACCAATACCAACTTTCAAGTCACTAGTACTGGCCAAAAAACCATCATTCAGTTTCCGATTAAGCTGGGTACCAGAGCCAGAGCTAGAAACATCCCTGGGCAGCAGATTGCAATCGATATCACCCCCACCGCCATGACCGAACGAAAAATTTCCTGGGCACCAGGACTGGGCTGGCAGCAAAAATGGCAACCATTGGGCAAAGATCGCTTTCTGGTATCTCTGTTAGAACTAGACCCCAAACAAGTGCAACTGCGGCCTATTTTGCCCCAGTCTGATACGGTAGTCGGTAGCCAGCCGATCGGATTAATTGCCGCTAATCAACAGGCCGCTGCCGCCATTAATGGGGGTTATTTTAATCGCAATACTCGCCAACCGTTAGGAGCGATTAAAATCAACGGCAAGCTGCTCTCCAGCCCAATTTTGGGACGCAGCGCTTTGGGTTGGCAAAAGAAAGATGGTTGGGAAATTGCCCGCTTCACCTACGCCGAAACTATTAGTAACAGCCAAGGCCAACAGGTCAGTAATATCTATCTGAACAGTGGCTATGCCCAAAATGGGGTGGCTAGATACACCTCAGCTTGGGGCAAGGCTTATCAACCGATTACCAATAATGAGTTGGTACTGACGGTGCAGAATGAAAAAATCACTCAAATTACGCCGCGCGGGTTAGCCAAGAGTGTGACCATTCCGATTCCGGCTAATGGCTACCTGTTGGTCGGTCGCGGTCTTGGTACTTTAGAGGATTGGCAACCGGGTAGTGGTGTATCGATCGACACTGCGAGCAAGCCAGAAACATTCGATCGCTATGCCCATGTTTTGGGGGCGGGACCTTGGCTGATTCAAAATAGTAAAGTAATTGTAGATGCCAAGGCCGAGAAATTCAGTGGTTCTTTTGGCACCCAGTCAGCAGCGCGGAGTGCGATCGCTTTTAATGCTCAGGGCAAAATATTGATTGTGGCTGTCCACGATCGAGCGGGGGGTAAAGGTCCAACCTTGACGGAACTTGCCCAACTCCTCAAACAAATGGGGGCGATCGATGCTTTAAATCTGGATGGCGGCAGTTCCACTAGTATGGTCGTGGGCGGGCAGTTGGTGAATAGGTCGCCCGCCACTGCGGCTCGGGTTCATAACGGCTTGGGTATTTTTTTGGAGCGGGAACGTTAGCCGAGAATTTCTGAAACTAATGCTGAGTGGCAAAGATGTAAAAAATGTTACTGATTGATGCCACTTCAGCAGAGTTGTTTAGTAGAGAGGATCATCGTAGGGAGGAATAGAGTATTGCTCTTCAGTTCCTGAATTGTGGGCGAGGGATTGACGCTGATTAATTTTGAACCCTAAGAGTAGCTCTAGAGTTTCAGCAACTTTATTCGTCAGTGATGAAATTGTTAACATCATTGTTGTGACCCATAGTATGTGTGGTATTTGGAAAATCTATCTAGTATCAATAGAAACAATCCAGAATGAGCAAATTTCGGTCTTGCTTCATTCGGTCTTTTTAAAAAGATGAATTCTGAGTGAATTTGTTTCTGGTCAGACTGAGATAAATACCAAAATGTGCTTTTTGGGGGAGTATTTGGAGTTGATGGCCGGGGTGATTTTTGAGCCAAATGGCTGAAAAGTGGCTGTCCCGTTGACTTCGTCGTGATGCTCCAAGTAGTCAACATGGAGATGCTGACTGAAGTAAAGAAATATTACACAGATGATGGTGACATCTGGTGATCTTGTCGGGAATCCCTCTACTGGAGAGGTGGTCGATCGAACGGCAATTCGCCATAATATAAAAGCCGTCTGTGACCCCTACGATCATGAAAGCCTCTGATGTCACCGCTATCTCTACCTATACCCAAGACGATATTCAACAAATTCTGCACCTGGCTCTGACCAAACAGAGTAGTAATGGTGATATCGAGTTTTCCCATCAGCAATTGGTGGAAATTGCCGAGGAGATGAATATTGGTCTAGATACACTGCAATCAGCTAGGCAGGATTGGTTGATTAATCAAAGTGGTAGTCAGCAGCGAACTGAGTTTGATCGACATCGCCAACAGAAGTTTAAAAAGAGTTTGGGGAAGTATGCGATCGTGAATACCTTTTTGGTGGGTATTAATGTGTTGTTGATGGGCGGTGGTTTTTTGTGGTCACTGTATGTTTTGGGCTTTTGGGGGATGGGCCTGGCGCTGAAGGGTTGGAATTTGTATCATTTGGCGGGTGAAGATTACGATCGACAGTTGCAAAAGTGGAATAGTGGCCGCAAGATTCGGCAGTCGGTGCATGGTTTGATTGCTAAGGTTTTGCCGGATTAAAGATTTAGTTAGGATCAATAATTAAATAACTTAGAACTCTTGCCCCCTCTCCCAGCCTTGCTATCCATTACGCAAAAGTATGCAGAAGCCTGATGGAGAGAAGAATTGAGGAGC
>CAXTSX010000074.1:0-12259 GCA_964247085.1 uncultured bacterium | reverse complement strand
AACTGCGGATGTGACTCAAACTCGTTTTTATCAAGAGGTATTTCAAGTCGGACAACAAGAGGGGGAAACTGATCTAGTATTTCGTCTTTTGATTCGGCGCGGTGGGGTGTTGTCTCCAGTCCAAGAACAGCAGATTAGAGGTTTGGAGATCGAACAGTTGGAGACTTTGGGAGAGGCGTTGTTGAATTTTACGGGTATGATGGATTTAGATGATTAGTTGGAAGTTAATAGCGGCGGTTTAGTATGAATTTTTAGTCTTATTATATGTTTGTAAATATAGGCTAATATATCTAATTTTTACCATGAAACTTCTACTTGTCTATTAATGTATAGTATTTGAGTTGAGATCAAAAATAAGGTATGATCAGTGTTCTTAATTAAGCACATTTAAGTTTTAATGGAAGCTCCGATCGCATTCTTTATTTTCAATCGACCAAAACAAACAGAAAGAGTCTTTGAAACAATTCGGCAAGCTAAACCGAGTAAGCTTTTTATAGTTGCTGATGGACCTAGAGAAGGAATTAGTGAAGATGTCACCAAATGTTTGCAAACTCGTGAAATAGTTAGTAGAGTTGATTGGGATTGTGAGGTCCTAACGAACTTCTCTGATGTCAATATGGGTTGTAAGTATAGAGTATCTAGTGGTATTGATTGGGTCTTTGAACAAGTTGAAGAGGCTATTATAGTAGAAGATGATTGTTTACCTCATCCTAGTTTTTTTCCTTACTGTAATGAGTTGTTGAAGAAGTACAAAAATGACACTCGCATTACATCTATATCTGGACATAGTTCACAGTTGAAAGGTAGTCGTATTAGTGATAGTTATTATTTTTCTCGATATGATTGTGTGTGGGGCTGGGCGACGTGGCGAAGGGCTTGGAAAAACTATGATTTAGATATGCAGCTATGGGAAACTATTTGTGATGGTGATTGGTTAACGGATGTGCTTGGCAATGCTTCTGCCGTAAAACAATGGCAAAGAATTTTTCAAATTACTTATGATGGAAATATTGATACCTGGGATTATCAGTGGCGATTTGCCTGTTGGATTCACAGCGGGTTGACCATTCTTCCAAATGTCAATCTTGTCAGTAATATTGGCTTTGGTGCAGATGCTACTCATACAACAATTTTAAACGAGTTAGCAAATCTTCCTACCGCAGCGATGTCGTTTCCATTGCAACATCCGGAGTTTGTGATCCGCAATGCAAAGGCTGATAAGTATGTAGATAATACCATCAATTTTTTTTGGAGATTAAAAAAAGCTATTCGTCGATATTTGCCGCTATTATCAAAAATGTAAAATGTATGAATGTGATCAGGTTATTACACTCAGTCAGTGGGATTCTTTAGGCCGTCAATCTTGCATAATGTTATTTGACTTGGCTGCTGATAGTGGTCATCATTCAGAGTACATTAACTACTTAATTAAGTATTGGTCTGAACAAGAACTGTCTAAGCAGTTAGTCGTTGTTACTTCACCTGATTTTTTTAAAAAACATGTATTTGCTGATGAATTCGCTAATTGTTGTTTACAAAAGAATGTTTGGTTTGTCGAGATATCTCCAGATGAATATTCACAGTGGCAGAAAAAAAGAAACCTTAGTAGAATGCTATACGAATGGAGCATCTATTGTAAATATGCCAGCTTGTTGAAGGCTGAACATTGTTTACTAATGTATTTTGATTCTGCACAGCTATCTGTGATTTTGGGGCAGAAGTCACCTTGTGCTTTTTCTGGAATTTATTTCAGACCTTCTTTCCACTATCATCAATTTGATGGATACAGTCCGTCTTTTTCGGATTTTTTTTGGCATTTTAGAAAAAAAACTGTGCTAGAAATAGTGCTGAAAAACCCACAACTCAAGACATTATTTTGCTTAGATGAGTTTGCAGTAGAGTATATGAAAGATCGTCGTGTTAAATCAAAACTGACATATTTACCTGATCCGATCGATCTCAATATTCCACAAGTAAGCACCGACAAGATACATCTTCAATTAAAAGTTGAATCAGGTAGAATTATTTTTTTGATTTTTGGTAGCTTGTCTGAACGCAAAGGCATTAAAAAAGTTTTGCAAGCTATGGAGCTAGTACCATCTATTTATCATCCGAAGATTTGTTTAATGCTGGTGGGGGTTGATAAATTCAGTATTTCTGATACCAAAGAAAATGTTAAACAGATTTCTAAAAGATTGCCAATACAAATAGTTACTCATTATCAGTTTATTCCGCCAGCGGAGATGAGTGAATATTTTCAACTAGCTGATGTTGTCCTAGTTCCTTATCAACATCATGTAGGAATGAGTGGAGTGCTTTTACATGCGGCCTTAGCAAACAAGCCGGTACTGGCTTCAAATTATGGTTTGATTGGAAAAGTAGTTAAAGATAATTGTTTAGGAATTACAGTCGATACTGAATCTCCTCAGCAAATTGCCGATGCCTTAGTTAAGTTTATGCAGCAAGACCCGGCAACATTTGTGAGTAAAGACGGTGCGGCTAGTTTCGTTAAGCAGCATGATTCTCAAAACTTCTCTAAAATAGTCGTTGATGGTGTGTGTGAATAGACTTTTGAGGTGTCAATTTTTATGGGAGTAGTATTAATCTTATGTCCACAAAATTATCGATTAGTCGCCGGAATTTTATCTATTTGTTGTCATCAGTGGTTGTTGCGACTGGTTGCCAGTCATCGCCAGCAAAAAATGCTCATCAGCCTTGGTCATCTATTCGTAGTTTTAAGATGAAAGGAGACTTGAAGGCTTTCTGGAATGTGTATGGAGCCGATCATCCCTACAGCTATAATCAAGCTGAACAACATGGCTTTCAGCGAGTGCAGTTATCAGCTACTTTTGTAGATTATCCTAACAAACAAAAAGAAAACATTGATGCTTTCCTGCTTAAGAATGGGGGCAATCCCTGGTTCAAGCCTCCTTTCTTTGAGAGGACAATTAAAAGAAATATTAAAAATGCTCTGGGTAATAGCGACCCAAATAGTGGAGATGTTTACACTCCTAAAAGCAGTATTTATGTTCATGATATTGAATCGGCTTTTGAACAAGATTTAAATAAACTGTGGTCAAATCCAGCAGTACGAGAAGCCTCTCAAGTAAGTAATTTCGAGGATTTTGTGGAGGCTAATTATCGTCAAGAAGCTAGCTGGATCGCCTTGCCTTGTAAATGGACTAAAGAACTTTATCCCAATAAACCAGTGGGCGTTTATGGAAGACAAGTTTTCAATCGAGACTATTGGGGTCTGGCCAAAGCCGCAACGCCAGAAAAGCGGCAGCAGTTACAGCAGAAGCATGAAGCCGATTTAAGATTATGGAAATATATTGAACCCTATGTAGATTTCTATATTACTGACATCTACATGTATTACGATTTGCCGGATTCTATTTATTACATAGCTGCCAGTATTGAAGAGAATTATCGGCGTTGTCGGAAGCTTAGTAAAAAGCCTATCTATGCTTACTTTTGGCCAAGATTTCATGAAAGTAATAAACTAATGATGAACCGAGAGCTACCAGATTACTTGGTAGAGGCGGCGGCGGTGATTCCATTTTTCACTGGTGCTAAGGGCATTGTGGTATGGGGTGCGGAAGAAAAATCTAAGGGGCAGACTTATCGAAATCTACCAGTTTTTGTGAATAGCCTGTGTCGGGTAGCAGATTTGTCGGAGAAAATTGCTAAAGCTCAGCTAGTGATAGATAAATCAGCTCAGGAACTGTGGATGACGAAGCAGCCTTTAATTCGCAAGTTTAAAGTCAGTAAAAGTGAATGGATTTTAATGGCAACTAATCCTTGGCAATCGGAGCGGGATACGATGGTGGTGTCTACTAATTGTGGCAGCCGATCTGTCCAGCTACAGATTAGGGGTAAGCATACTGAGATATATCATTTGCAAGCCAGTTCATTGAAAAGAATATCTGTTTAACAAATAATATAAAACAGGCTTTTATTATCAACTAAAGGAATGAGTCCAACATCATGAAACTAGAAAAATTCTGGAATGCTGCCGCATTCTCTTTCATCATGTTCGGCTATGGCTTGGTTGCTATATTTGTAACTGATGGTAAGCAATCCCAGGTTCTGACAGTTCCGTATAGAGCGGCAGTGCTGCTAATTTCCCTTTATTACATATACAATAAACTTTTCAAAAAGAACAAAGATCCGATCGATCAATTTTTAGACAGCAAAAAGTATTTTAAATCTAGAGAATCTATTAGAATGTTTCCTTTGATCATGGTGTTTATGATCATGTATTCTTTTCGGTTCTTTAATGATGTGTATGGGAATACAGTATTTTCTGGTAATTATCAATCTTACTTTTTCTATCTGTATTTAATTTCTTGGATTCCGAGTCTTAGTTTTTTGATGATCGATCTAAAAAGACCTCAAGAATATTTACTTACGGCTCAATTCACTTTACTAGGCTTGGCTATATTAATGACGACTAGGCTTTCTGCTTTAAGAGAAAGTCAACTAGGGGCAGCACAGGGAAGAATTTCTTCAGAAGCTTTAAATCCAATCTCTTTAGGAGTTTTCAGTGGGTCGCTAATTATTATAGCTGTTTACATTTTGCTGGAAAAGAAAAGTAGTGAGAACTGGTTATTAACGCGGGCTATTCCTTTTGTTTCAATTGCTTTGGGATTGTATTTTTTAATTGCAGCTGCTTCTAGAGGTCCAATCATTTCTACTGCCGTTTGTCTGCTGCTTCTACTTGTATCTTCCGGGAAAAAACTTTTATATGTGGGGATACCGACGGTTCTTGCTGGGTCTTATGTCATCGTTGATTTTATTTTGCCCTCACTACAAGGAAAAGGTGGGAGTAACTTAGATAGGTTAACATCGGCAGGGGGTCAGTCTACAGATGCCAGAGGTGATCTGATTGGTAAATCATTTGAGCTATTTTCCAAAAACTGGCACAATACTATTTTTGGATATGGAGTAGAAATTCCGAAGGAGGGATATCCACACAATCTGATTGTGGAGTCTTTTTTATCGACGGGCGTTATTGGAGGATGTATATTTTCTCTAATTTGCCTAGTTGCCATGATCAGGGCTATAGATCTAGTGATGTCTCACGATTCCTGGAGTTGGGTCGCGGTTCTTTATGTTCAGTCTTTTTTGATGGGTTTGTCATCTGGCTCTCTTTATGGTTCGGCACCTTTTTGGTATCTACTCTTTGCAGTTAATGTTCTATGGAACAAAAAAGACTACATCAATACTTACAATGCAATCCAACAAAGGTATTTTTCCTAGATGAATTGTATTTTTGTTTTGGGTGAGTGGAAAATCGACGGGTTGTTGTATGATGTAGATTTGCTACGCTATATCAACGGTAGGCTCTAAAGTCTTGAAGTATGCTCCGATCGCCATCTTTGTTTACAAGCGTCCTAGCCATACGCTTCAGATGATTACGTCTTTGATGCAATGTCCAGAATTTGAGAAAAGTCCGGTTTATGTGTTTTGTGATGGAGCCAAGCATCCAGTTGATCGAGAAGTGGTTGCCCGAACGCGAGGGATTATTAGATTAAGCGTTGGGCAAAATGTTCAAATAATAGAATCGGATCATAATCTAGGATTAGCAAACTCCATTATTGCTGGTGTAAGTCGGTTACTAAGTGATTACGATCGGGTGATTGTGGTAGAAGATGATCTGGTTGTTAGCCCGGGCTTCTTGCAATATATGAATGCAGCTCTGGTAGCTTATGAGCGCGAGCCATCTGTAATGCATGTTTCGGGCTATATGTATACGATTCCAGAATTTGCTAATCGCACGGAGGCGATGTTTTTACCATTTATCAGTTCTTGGGGATGGGCAACTTGGAGACGGGCTTGGGCATATTTTGATGCTGAGGCAATTGGCTGGGAAGTTTTGCAAAAAGATCAGGAAATACGCTCTCGTTTTGATTTAGATAATAGTTACGATTATTCTAGTATGATGAAGAGGCAGATGGCTGGAGAGACTGATTCCTGGGCGATTCGTTGGTATTGGAGCATATTTAAGAATCAGGGCTATGCTATATTTCCGCCTGTAAGTTATGTGATTAATATTGGGTTTGATGGGAGTGGTAGTCACGGATGGCTGACGGCTCGTCTGCTACTTAGGCCGGAACCTGGATGTATGACAGATAATATTTATCTACCTAAAGCAGTTTTAGTAAATCCAAAAGATTTTAAAGCAGTTAAGAAATTAATCAGTGGGGCTCATAATAGCAAGCTCTCGTTATTAAGAAATATAAAATCAATTTTTACTACATTTGGCAGATAAGAATTTCAATTAAATACTATGAATCAATTGTTCACATATTTTCCTTATATTGTTTCAAAAATTCTTGAGAAAACAATTAATTACTGGAATTCCTTGAATTGCAAAAAAGCATCTAATTCTGATAATACAGTTCGTTTTTTATCAGGCTCAAAAATCATTAATGCGAGAAAGTTACCAAGCTCTATTAAGATTGGACGCGATACCACTGTTCGCGGAGAACTATTTTTATTTGCGCACGATGGATGTATTGAAATTGGTGAAGATTGTTATATAGGTGAAAACACAAAAATATGGTCAGCAAGTAAGATAAAAATTGGTAACCAAGTACTTATATCTCATAATGTGAATATACATGATACTAATGGTCATCCAATCAATTCTCAAGCAAGGCATAAACACTATCGTGAAATACTAAAGACAGGACATCCGAAAGATGATATCGAATTGTCATCTAGTCCAATAACAATACTTGACAATGCCTGGATCTGTTTCAACTCTGTGATTTTAAAGGGTGTAACAATTGGAGAGGGTGCAATAATAGGAGCCGGTTCTGTTGTTACCAAAGATGTTGCACCTTGGACAATAGTTGCTGGCAACCCCGCCAAGTTAATTAGAGAAATCCCCGAAAACGAAAGATAGCAAATTCCAAAGTACTTGAATGAAAGTATTCCAATTATGATCAGCAATGTAACATTTTTTGTTGAAGATCTAAACAAGCAAAAGGTAATTAACAATAATATTTGACTCGTTTGTCTTATGAAGGTGTTTGAAAAGATCCTAGAAAGCATTTCATAACAAGGATTTAGAATGGGGTGGCTTGAGATAGCTGAAAACTAACCTCGTTAAAAAAAATCCAGCAAACTTTCCAAACATCTTCTACGTTGTAATCTATTTACTACGTAATTTTCCGATGAAAATTCTAGAGTTGTTGACAACGAACGGTGCATGGCGGAAAGGATCATTAAACTCTGACGAAATAATCATAATTCTGGAAAGGATTTGTCTTGTAACTCTAAATGAGTAGCCAGGATGGTCAAATGATTCTCCCTCAGCTGTAAAACGTGAGGGTCTTTCTTGCTTGATGCCTAAAAGTGCCTTGATCATTAATGTAAAAGAAATATCAACTCCAGAGTTAAAACGTCGGTAAACATTTTTCATTAATCCAACCGGGCCAAGTTCGATCGGTACTTCGACCACAAATATTGTATCTGGTGCCGCAAGTCTCTCAAATTCTGCCATTACATCCTCAATCTGTGAGTCAGTCAAGTGTTCAAATACTTCACAGCAGAATATATAGTCAAATTTACTATCTGTATTAGGCGTAGCAATTTCTTTGCAATCACTGAAAATCTGAACTTCAGGAACAAGGATATTAAATTGATTGATGATTGACGGAATCGGATCAAAGGCAATCAGCTTGTTGGGATCAGCACTGTGTTCATCAATCATAATTCGAAATAGACGGCCATCACCAGCACCAATATCTAACACACGGGTATTCCTGTCAATTTTCAGTCCTTTCAGAAGATTTTTATAACGGTTTTGATGAAGTGTTCTCTTGATTAAATTGGGAGAGCTATAGGTATAAGAACTATATACTGGAGCGACTTCTTGCTGTGTCATACTCACCTTGTTAAATATTGTCAAAAGGCATCATAGCATTTGACTAATGAGTCAATAATTAATTAATGTAAAAAAATATATTTACCAAACACACACTTAAAAGAATTCCGGACTGTCCGACACACAGACCTTAAAATATTACTCAATGGACATCCATGATTCAGTGGTGAAAACTTATTTTTTTTAAGATTATGAGTAGCTGAAAGTAATCAATTTATCGCTCTGAAGGCTCTGACATTCATGTCCAGATACTTAAATGTTTTTACGACATCTACATAACAGTCCAATTGCAAACTTAAGCCATAACCACTGCTCGGTTTAACCTTTAAACTGCCGCATCCCAACTAATTAATTCATGGAAATTATGACAAACTCAGTACAAACTGACCTGCTCGCCAAAATATTAGACCGCACCGCCATCATCGGCGTAGTAGGATTAGGATACGTCGGACTCCCCTTTGCCGTCGAAAAATGCAAAGTAGGATTCCAAGTTATTGGTATTGAGCAAAACCCCCAACGAGCCGCCGACGTCAACGCTGGCAAAAATTACATCGGAGACGTAGACGACGCCGAACTGCAAAAACTAGTCAGTAGCGGCAAACTAACCGCCGTAGTCGGGTTCGATCGAGTCCCAGAATTAGATGCGATCGTCATCTGCGTCCCCACTCCCCTAACCAAAAATCTCACTCCCGATTTAAGCTACGTCCAAAGCGTCACCGAGCAAATTGCCCCCCGGCTCCGGGTCGGTCAGCTGGTTACCCTCGAATCCACCACCTATCCCGGCACTACCGACGATGTGATGCGACCGATTTTAGAAAAAATCAGTGGCTTGCAACAAGGTAAAGACTTCTTCTTAGTCCATTCTCCCGAACGAGTAGACCCCGGCAATCAGCGTTACTCCACCAAAAACACCAACAAAGTAGTGGGCGGCTCCGATCCCGCTTCCTTGGAAGTTGCCACCGTCTTCTATCAGCAGACGATCGATCATGTCGTACCAGTCAGCAGCGCCAAAGCCGCTGAACTAGTTAAAGTATTTGAAAATACGTTTAGAGCGGTAAATATTGCCTTGGTAAACGAGCTAGCCTTATTGTGCGATCGAATGGAAATCGATGTCTGGGAAGTGCTGGATGCGGCCAATACTAAACCCTTCGGCATTATGCCTTTCTACCCTGGGCCAGGCGTAGGCGGACATTGTATCCCCCTCGATCCCCATTATCTAGAATGGAAAGCCAAAGAATACAACTTTAATACCCGCTTTATCCGGTTAGCTGGCGAAATAAATCGCTTTATGCCGGAATTTGTGGTGCAAAAAGTAGGGCGCATGGCCAACAAACAGGGCATCGCTCTCTCCAAAGCCCAGATATTGTGCTTGGGAGTTGCTTACAAAAAAGATATTGATGATTGGCGCGAATCCCCCGCGATGGAAGTGATGGAGCTACTGGTCGAGCAAGGCGCGGCGGTCAGCTTTTACGATCCATACGTGGCCGCAGTCAAAATCAATGGTGAAACTTTCACCACCGTGCCGGACTTAAGTGCTGCCCTAGATACTGCTGATTTGGTATTGATTACCACCGAACACAGTAAGGTAGACTATCAACTGGTGATCGATCGATCGAAAGCAATTCTCGACACAAGGGGAATTACTCGCAAGTTGGCCGATCCACAGAAAAAAGTAATTTTACTGTAGTCACCTACCTACAAACTGTATAAAGACATGAATTATAGGGAGAGCAGATGCGATCGATCATTGTAGTCGGGGCCGGAAACTGGGGTAAAAACCTGGTCAGCAATTTTTACGAGTTAGGGGCATTGGCCGGGGTAGTCGAGCCAAATGAAACTTTACGCTCGGCGGTGGCCACCAAATATCCAGAAGTAGCCCTCTATGAAAACTTAGCAGCGGCATTAGAGTTAGATTCTACTAAAGCGGTAGTAATCGCCACGCCAGCACCTACTCATTACGACCTAGCCATGGCCGCGATGGTCGCCGGGAAAGACGTGTTCGTAGAAAAACCGATGACTTTGACCGCCAAAGAGTCGGTGGCGCTGGCCGAGTACGCCGACAATAATAATTTAATTTTGATGGTTGGTCATTTGTTGTTGTACCAACCCGCGATCGCTTGGATGCGAGATTATCTGGCCAGTGGCCAGCTGGGTGAAGTGCAGCGGGTGGTGGCACAACGCGCCAAGCTCGGCAAGGTTCGATCGGTCGAAAATGTCTGGTGGTCTTTTTCACCCCATGATGTATCGGTGGTGCTAGAGCTGTTGGGACGACCAGCTTTGACCGGAGTCACTGCTACCGGCTGTGCGATCTTGCAACCGCAAGTAGCTGATGAAGTGCGGGTCGAATTAGCCTTTGCCGGTGGCAAGACGGCGCATATTCATGCTTCTTGGCTATGGCCGATTAACCAGCGGGGCACGATCGTCATTGGTTCTAAAGGGATGCTGGTCTACGATGAAGTGGCTCAGACTGTGTCGATCCATCGCAAAACTGTCGATCGAGACTTAAATCATCATGATGACGGCGTAGAAGTGGTCGAAGTCGCCGCCGCTCAACCCTTAAAGCTGGAATGTCAGCATTTCTTAGATTGTGTGGCTACCCGCCATAAGCCCCGTTCGGATGGCTGGAATGGAGTCGCGGTAGTGGAAATATTAGAACGAGCGCAGCAAGCAATGGGAGGACAATAGAAAATGACGACAAATTACTTTGCACACGATTCTGCTTATATTGATGATGGCGCTGCCATTGGCGATGGCACCAAAATTTGGCATTTTTGCCATGTATTTAGTAAAGCGAAAATCGGTCAAAATTGTGTGATTGGGCAAAATGTCCTGGTTTCTAATGGCGCGATCGTGGGCAATTTCTGCAAAATCCAGAATAATGTTTCCTTATACGAAGGAGTGATTCTCGAAGATTATGTATTTTGTGGACCCAGTATGGTGTTCACTAATGTCAAAACACCCCGCTGTGAGTTCCCGCGCAATACCAGTGCGGACTATGCTCAAACCCTAGTTAAGCGCGGCGCTAGTATTGGTGCTAACGCCACCATTGTTTGTGGCACCACTCTCCATGAATGTGCCTTTGTGGCAGCAGGGGCAGTGGTCACTAAAGATGTGCCAGCCTATGCGATGGTGGCCGGAGTGCCTGCTAAACAGATTGGGTGGATGAGTGCTTACGGCGATATTTTAGAGTTTGATGCAGCCGGGTTAGCGATCGATTCGACGGGAACTAAGTATCAGTTGGTGGCTGGAGAGGTGAAAAAATTATAAATTAGAATACAGGTAGTAAAAGGAAAAGTACTATGTCAACTTTTTTAGATGCGACACGCTCTAATGCGAAAGACTCCGGCAACCGAAAACTTCTTTCCGCTATTGAGGCACGGAAGTTTCCGAATGGTCTACCTGTTGATGATGAGTTTCCTTGTAGTGACGGCAAGCCAGTGGATAGCGAGTTACAAGAATTAGTGCCGGGGCTTTTAAAGGCGATTTTGATGCGGATTTGGAAAAATCGTCCAGACTACTTGTTTGTGATAGATATGGGGCTGTATTACGAAGGTGGTTGTATTGCACCAGATGCTTTGTTGAGTTTGGGGGTAGAGCAGCCTGCCGATGGTCAAAAGCGTTCTAGCTACATATTGTCAAACGAGAAAGTCTTACCAGTATTCGCTTTAGAGGTGGTTTCTAAGACCTATGGGAGTGAGTATGATGAAAAGTTAAATAAGTACAAAGAAATTGGAATTTTGTACTACGTGATTTATGCACCGCTGATGAAGAGTGATGAGCGGTTAGAGGTATATAAGTTGATCGATGGCGACTATGTTTTGCAGAAAAGTGAGAGACAGTCGATCTGGATGCCAGAGATTGGATTAGCGATCGGGCGCGAAAATTTAGCTCATGATCGAACAAACCGAGAGTGGTTGTATTGGTATGACGAAACCGGAGTAAGGTATCTGACTCCGTGGGAAGGAGAAGAAAATGAGGCTGCTAAGGCTAGAGCTGAGGCACAAAGAGCTAATGCTGAAGCTGCTAAGAACAAGTTATTAGCCGATCGGCTGCGAGAATTAGGGGTAGACCCAGATTCATTGGTGAAAAAAATTTAGAATACAGGTAGTAAAAGGAAAAGTACTATTATGTCAACTTTTTTAGATGCGACACGCTCTAATGCCAAAGACTCCGGTAATCGAAAACTTCTTTCTGCTATTGAGGCGCGGAAGTTTCCGAATGGTTTACCTGTTGACGATGAGTTTCCTTGTAGTGATGGTAAGCCGGTGGACAGTGAGTTACAAGAATTAGTGCCTGGACTTTTAAAGGCGATTTTGATGCGGATTTGGAAAAATCGTCCTGACTACTTGTTTGTGATAGATA
>CAXTSX010000073.1:0-12667 GCA_964247085.1 uncultured bacterium | reverse complement strand
CTCCAGGTAATTGTGCCCAGGCTAGCCAATAGGGTCGATCGATCGCCAAATAAGTAGTCAAAAAACTATGCCTAATCAACAGAGGTTCCATATCCTAACTCATCTCTAATTAGACTGAACTCAGCGAATTAGCCTGAATTGTGATAGTTGGAGAAATGGGAAAAAGAGTTTGACTTGAGGCTCGGCTAGTTTTTCATAGCTGTATTTATCAACTCAATTACCTCTTGATACCTATTCATATCCCCTTGCTGACGATACAACTCAGCGGCCTGTTTGTAATCAGCAATTGCCTCTAGATGATTTGCTAATTCATATTTGGCATTCCCACGATTATGGTAAGCCATAGCATTTTTAGGATCAAGAGAAATTGCTTTATCATAATCAACAATTGCTTCTTGCTTATTTTCTAAGTCATACTTCGCAATACCCCGATTATTGTAAGCCAGAGAATTTTTAGAATCAAGAGAGATTGCTTTATTGTAATCAACAATTGCTTCTTGCTTATTTTCTAAGTCATACTTCGCAATACCCCGATTATTGTAAGCCAGAGAATTTTCAGGATCAAGAGAAATTGCTTTATTATAATCGGCAATTGCTTCTTGCTTATTTCCTAAGTCATACTTAGCAAGACCCCGATTAATGTAAGCATCAGAATATTTAGAATTAAGAGAAATAGCTTTATTGTAATCGGCAATGGCCTCTTGCTTATTTCCTAATTCATACTTAGCAAGACCCCGACTATAGTAAACAATAGCATTTTCAGGCGCAATAGAAATTGCTTTTTTGTAATCAGCAATTGCTTCTTGCTTCTTACCTAAGTCAGACTTAGCATTACCCCGATTAATATAAGAATTGACATCTTGAGAATTAATATCAATTGCTTTATCATAACCAGCAATTTCTTTCTTTTTGGTTTCTAATTCAGATTCACTAAGTCTCCGATTAGTATAAACATTAGTATCTTTATTACCATTATTTTCATTTGATAGAGAAGTCGAAGATGCCGTATCTGTAGATGAATTGTTAATGCCTGGAGTTGTTAGGGTAGCGACCAGTGAAGTGACAAAAAATACACCAAACACACTAACTAAAACCCCTCCACCAATCATCAAATACTTCAAAAACTTGTGATCACCAAAATCCAGCAAATCTGAATTTGGGGCTGGAGCCGGAGTCGGAGTCGCTACCGGTGGAGGCTTCGGTATTGCCGTATTAGAAGGTGGCGGTGCTACAGATAATTTCTCGATCGCCTCTGCCGCCTCCATACCATCCCGATACCTATCATTGACCTGTTGTGCCACCATCTTGTCCAACACAGCAGCCAAACCCGGACTAATTTTAACCTGGCAGAGATGTTGCCAACGCAACACCAGCGCATCCTTATCAAACAATTTATGAGGTTCTAACCCAGTCAGGCATTGAATCCCAATTGCCCCCACCGCATACACATCACTAGCCAACCTAGGAAAACCGATCGCCTGTTCGGTAGGCATGTAACCCGTAGTACCAATTCCGACCGAACAAGTATTAATCAGGTTTGTCGCTTGGCGCACCTCCTTGACTGCCCCAAAATCGATTAAAACCAATTTGCCATCTTGCATCCGCCGCATAATGTTATCTGGCTTCAGATCGCGATGAATTTTGTTTTTGCTATGTACCACCTGCAAACCGGCCAAAATTTCTCGCAAAATCTCGACTGTTTGAGATTCGGATAATTGGCGGCCAGCCAAATCCATGGTCAGAGTCTGACCAGCGATAAATTCTTGCACCAAATAAAACTCGCCCTGCTCCTCAAAATAGGCGTAGAGCGCCGGAAGTCGATCGCTGGTTTCTCCCAGATCTGCCAACACCTGCGCTTCCGACTCAAACAACCGGCGGGCAATCTCTAGCGTTGCTGGATCAGACTGGGCGGGTTTGAGTTGCTTCACCACCACCTGGCGTTGGCCGGGATAATCTAGATCGATCGCTAAATAGGTTTCCCCAAACCCGCCGATCGCCAAAGCCTTCTCGATCCGATAACGGTTACGCAGTAGGTTTCCTGGATTCATGGCAAAACAATTGAAGATATCATCCAGGTATTTTATCTTAAAAAGATTATTGCTTAGTTTTTGCCATCACCTCTCGCATTATGGCGGAATACCAGCCGGATTAAGGATATTCAAGATTTTTACTTTAGTTAGCGATATGCAGACAGCATCTAATTCTTGCCCAGATTTGAGTACATATCCCGCAACTGATGCCCGTCAAAAATACCCCGAGCTAAACCTTGCACCACCAAAATAGCCGTCAAAATTTGGTGTACTAAAACCATCAGCACCACCACAATTTGGTAAGCAGCAGCTAGTAACGGCGCTACCCCGGTCAAGATCAAGCCCGCCATCAACGCGGGGATGGTAATCAAGCCAGTGATCGCCGTACTCTGAATCACTGGCCGCAAACCCTGCTGCAAAGCCATCCGCCAGTAAGGACGAATAGCTTGACTAGCCGTAGCCCCCAGACTGAGATGAGTCTCGATCGCCTCTTTCTCCTGTTTCACTACTTGCAAAAATTGCTGACCAACTCCCACCATCACCGCTGGACTGCTGGCCAATAACATTCCTACCAGTGCCAGCAAATATTGGGGGCGATACCAAACTGGCGGCTGAATCACGAGCAGTTGCATATAGCCGGTTACGAGAATAGTACTCAAGAGTAAGGAACCAACCAGCAGCGGCAGTAGTAGTTGCTGTTGACCTAAGCGATTACTCGTAACAACACTTACGGCCAGCAGCAATAAACCGCTGCCCACCAGCCCCCCCAGGGGTTGCGGTGCTTGAAAAACCACAGTGAGAAATATCCCTAACATCAACAATTGGACAATCACCCGAGCCATGGCTACCAGCAGGGGGCCAATAATATCTAGACGCAACCACAGTAACAAACCAGTCAGTATGATGACCAAGCCACTACTCACCGCTAAATCTAATAAATCGAGGTCGATAATGGTGGTCATGATTTGATGTCACTGAATTAGGTGGATTTAAGTTCTCGATCGATAGATAACGGATCGAACTCAGGTTAAGATAACTGGAAAGTCTTCAGGTATATTCGGTATAAGCGTAGTGAGTAATATTCCCCCTCTTGATCTCAAGCGGCAATACCAAACTATTGGTGCAGAAGTTGACGCAGCAGTGTTGTCCGTATTGGCCTCTGGTGCTTATATTGGTGGGGCTGGAGTCCAGCAATTTGAGCAGGAATTTGCTAATTATATTGGTTCTGCCGAATCGGTGGGCTGCAATTCGGGGACGGATGCTCTTTACTTAGCCCTGAAAGTATTGGGAATTGGTTCTGGTGACGAAGTAATTACCACGCCCTTCACCTTTATCGCCACCGCTGAAATGATTAGTGCGGTGGGTGCTAAGCCCGTATTGGTGGATATTGATATCGATTCCTTTAACATTGATCTCGATCGCATCGAACAAGCCATCACGCCCCAGACCAAGGCGATCATGCCCGTTCATTTATTTGGGAACCCGGTAAATATGACAGCGCTGATGTTGATCGCGGATAAACACAATCTGAAGGTGATTGAAGACTGCGCCCAGTCCACTGGAGCCACCTGGTCTGGTCAACAGACCGGGAGTATTGGTCATATTGGGTGCTTTAGTTTCTTTCCCACCAAAAACTTAGGAGCTTGTGGCGATGGCGGTGCTGTTACTGTCAATGATCCAGCCCTGGCTGCTGACTTGCGGATGTACCGGGAGCATGGTTCTCGGGTACGTTACTACCATGAAGTCATTGGCATTAATAGTCGCTTAGATGCTCTGCAAGCGGCCATTTTGTCCATCAAACTGAAATATTTGGATCGCTGGAATGCCCAACGGGCAAAGGTTGCTAGCCGCTACCAAGAATTATTAGCAAACGTGGCCGGGATAGCCACTCCCCAATTTAGTAGCGATGCTCAATCAGCCTGGAATCAGTACACTATCAGAATTTTAGGCGAACCCGACCAGGGCGAAAGACGAGATGCGGTGCGTTCTAAACTGCAAGCAGCCGGGGTAATGTCGATGATTTACTACCCATTACCTCTGCATCTTCAACAGGTTTACCAATCATTAGGCCACCAGTCCGGAGATTTTTCGATCACCGAAGCAGTGAGTCATCAGGTGCTGTCCCTGCCGATGTTTCCGGAACTAACAGCAGAGGAACAGCAACGAGTAGTTTATGCTCTCAAGGATGCTTTGTAGGAATGTTTGACTCCAGACAAAGACTCCACTAAGCTCCGCACTGCAGCGACCATGGCGATCGGATCATTCAGCTGATTGACAGCCGTACCGACTCCCACACCCGCCGCACCTGCCGCGATCGCCATCGGCGCAGTAATGCTAGAAATACCAGAAGCGCACAGGACGGGGACGCTTACTGCTCGGGAGATTTCAGAAGCCGCCGCCAGGGTGGGAGCCGCTTTTTCGATTAATCCTAAAACACCAGCATGATGAGGCTGAGAGCTAGTACCACCTTCGGTTTGAATGATATCTGCGCCCAAGGCAACCAAGGTCTGAGCTAATTCGACCTGTTGATCTAGTTCTAGGATGTGCGGCACGGTGACCGAGAGCAAGGTGTTTGGTAACAGTTGGCGAGTAGCTTGAGTTAAAGCAATTACTTCAGCGGCTTCAAAGCGGATGCCCTGAGCATAAAAACTATCAAAATTACCTATTTCTACTAAGTCGGCGCCAGCAGCTACCGCTGCGGCCAAAATCTGGGCATCTACAGCGGAGGCACAGATCGGCAAACTAGTCAGTTGCTTGGCCATGCGAATTAACTCTGGACTAGCGGCAATATCGACAAAGGTGGCCCCGCCGAGTTCAGCGGCTTTAACCACAGCGGCCACTCGATCGACATCAAAATTATTCAAACCACTGATCACTTTCAAAGCTTGCCGCTGCTGAAGAGCGGTATGAAGAAAGTTTAGAATAGTCATGGGCGCAAGTTCCATTTATGATTGACGAACCGCATTCTAACCGAATTCTGCGTTGAACGGCTGACTTTAAGTAAAAGCGATTTGGGTATAGTCCGAAATATAGCTGTAGAATAAATACAGTAAAAGCTCTAAAGTATTGTTTTCTGGGTTGCCAGCCAGCCCCATACAGCTCGATTTATCTGCGGATGAGCCTAATCGTAATGTTTGATTCATCTACTTCACAATTACCACTAGATGAAAGTGCGGGTGCGGGATTGCACACCAATGAGAGTCTTTTAGCTGGCCGCTATCAGGTTTTCAAGGTATTAGGGCGTGGCGGTTTTGGCATCACCTATTTAGCTCGTAATATTTATTTACCGGGGCGGCCTCTCTGTGTGATTAAACACTTAGCGCCGCAATTTACTAGCCCCACCTTGTTGACCATTGCCAAGTGGCGTTTTCATGTGGAAGCCCGTACTCTCAGTAAATTGGGTAGCCACAGCCAGGTACCACTCCTAATTGACTATTTTCGAGAAGACCAGGAAATGTATTTGGTACAGGAATACATTCCGGGTGAAACGTTGTGGAGTCAGGTGCACGATCGAGAGTGTTGGAGCGAAGAACAAGTGAGTGAGTTCTTGGCCGATATGCTCAAACTCTTGCACTATATCCATAGCCATCGTATTATCCATCGAGATATTAAACCGCAAAATGTTATTCGTTGCCTAACTGATAATCGCTTGGTGCTGATTGATTATGGAGCAGTATTTGATAAAGGTGGATTAGTACCTGCAGATAAAAGATTGATCACTAAAGCGATCGGCAGTCCTGGTTATGCACCGCCAGAGCAGGTTGCCGAAAAACCCACCTGTGCCAGTGATCTTTATTCACTGGGTATGACTTGTCTGTTCCTACTCACTGGCAAAGAACCATTGACCTTCGATGTCAGCTTGCATACCGGCGAAATTATTTGGCAGTCGGAAACAGATGTCAGTGATGGCTTTGCTAATTTAATTAACCAAATGATTAAAGTGTCATTGTCCGATCGATACCAGTCGGCCATGCAAGCTTTAAATGCTCTCGATAGTTGCCGTATCAGAAACAAGCTCCGGCAAGTTCATAAATATCAGTACCAAGCCAACCCGATTAGCAGCAATCTTGGCCCCGATTCCGGCTTGCCCCGTCAACATCTACCGTCGGCAGTACAGTGGGCGATCGAAATGTCTACCTCTGGAGAGATACGCTAAAATCAGTAAGAATTCGCAAAAGCTAGTTAAACTTAGTGCAAATAACTTTTTTAGGTACATCTTCAGGCGTGCCAACGCGGAGTAGAAACGTCTCCAGTGTGGCGCTGAACCTACCGCAACGACCAGAGGTTTGGTTGTTTGATTGCGGCGAAGCCACTCAACATCAATTGCTCAATTGTGATGTCAAAATCAGCCAGATTCGGCGGATTTTTGTTACTCATTTGCATGGCGATCATATCTTCGGTTTAATGGGTTTATTGGCCACTTATGGTATGGCTGGCAGTCCGGATCAGATTGACATTTATGGTCCATCTGGATTAAAAGAATATCTCAAAGCTTCTCAAAAGTACTCTTATACGCATTTTAACTACCCTCTGAAAATTCATACTATTGAACCAGGTGTAGTATACGAAGAAGCAGGATTTACTGTCACCTGTATCCCTCTCAAGCATAAGGTTCCTGCTTTTGGTTATCGGGTGACAGAGGCCGATCGACCAGGACGTTTTGATATTGAAAAAGCCCAGGCTCTGGGGATTCCCTCCGGGCCAGTCTATGGCCAGTTGAAAAATGGCCATACGGTAACGCTAGCCGATGGTCGGATCATTAATGGTCGTGAGCTATGCGGAGCGAATGAGCGGGGACGCAAAATGGTCTATTGCACTGACACCGTATTTTGTGAAAATTCGATTCAGCTGGCACAAGATGCTGATCTGTTGATTCATGAATCTACTTTTGCTCATGAAGATGCCGAAATGGCCTTCGATCGGCTTCATTCGACCTGTACAATGGCAGCTCAAGTAGCTCTCAGTGCTCAGGTGCAGCAGTTAATTCTGACCCACTTTAGCCCGCGCTATGCTCCGGGGAATGCGATCAGTTTAAATGATTTGTTGCAAACAGCCCAAGCTATTTTTCCGCAAACCAAACTGGCTTACGATTTTCTGACTTACAACATTCCCCGACGGGTCTAACTACCACTCCAAATCTTTCACGAGCTTGGGCACAGCTGCCGTCAAAACCTCTGGTGCCCCAGCTGTCACCAAGACATCATCCTCAATTCTGACTCCAATCCCCCGCCACCGATCGGCAATTTCCGGTTGATCTTCAGCCGCTTCAATATCTGGTGAAATATAGATTCCGGGCTCTACCGTAATCACATTACCAGGCTGGAACTGGTACCAAGTTTCAGCATTCAGCCGATAGGACCCCACATCATGAACGTCCAAGCCTAACCAATGGCCAGTGCCGTGCATGTAAAAGTTTTTGTACTTCTCTTCTTCAATTAATTTTTCCACCTCACCTGCCAATAAACCTAGAGCAACTAAGCCCTCGGTGATAATCTGGACAGCTGTTTTATGAAATTCATCCCAAGTAGTACCGACCACTACTTTATCAATACAAGCCAGTTGCGCTTTCAGCACCAACTCGTAAATTGCTTTTTGCTCCGGCGTAAATTTGCCATTCACTGGAAAGGTTCTAGTGATATCGGAGTTGTAGTAATCACAGGCGCACCCCGCATCGATCAGCAGCAAGTCACCATCTTCGATCGGACTATCATTTTCGATGTAGTGCAACACGCAAGCATTACCGCCACTGGCCACGATCGAGGGGTACGCCGGACCCATGGCACCGTTTTTGCGGAACAGATATTCCATCTCGGCTTGCACTTGGTATTCATACTTCCCTGGTCGGGCGAAACTCATGGCCTGAATATGGGCTTCGGCGGCAATGTTAGCCGCTTGGCGCAGTAAATGAATTTCGGCCTCAGACTTAACTCGGCGCAAAGCATGTAACACCGTTGCTGGATCTTCGATCGACATCGGTCCGGTGCCGCGTTTTTGATAACCCAACAGCAAATGCTGCCATTGTTGAATTACTTGCTGATTCAGCGCTTCATCCCGCCCCATGTGGTAATAAATCCGATCGGCTTTAGTCAGATATTGGGGTAACTTCTCGGCCAACTCGCTAATCGGATAGGCTTCATCGGCTCCATATTCTTCCTTGGCCGCCTCTACCCCGACTCGATAACCTGTCCAAATTTCTTTTTCTCGCTCTTTGGGTCGGACAAATAAAATAAATTGATGTTCTTCGTGGTGCGGTGCCAATACCGCTACTGCTCCATCTTCATTGAAACCAGTCAAATAGTAAAAGTCACTCTCTTGCCGATAGACATATTCCACATCGTTATGCATCACTGCCTGCGGTGCGCTGCCAAAAATTGCCGTGCCCTGACCAATTTTAGCCAGGAGCTGAGCGCGCCGTTGCCGATATTCTGTCTGCATAACTAGAGTCTCATCTGATGAACTGAATCTCTATTATGCCAAGATTTTAGTAGCGAGCACGAATGTAATCTTTGGTGTCGATAATTCTTCCCCGGTAAGTGCGAAAACGTCCGGTATTAGCCGCAGTATCTAACTTTTTTTCACTAGAGAGGATCAGCACATTGCTGGGTAAATTCTCTTCCAATGACAAAATCTCGGCGGTGTTGCTCTGCTCACAACCTACCGCTCGCTCTGGATTAATGATATTTTGGGGCGCACAGGCTAGGCTGCTGGAGCTAAACCCCACCAGCAACAGAACAGTAGCAGTGCCAACAGCCAACAGATTAGAAATATACATGGAAGGCAGGGGAGGGGTAAGGAGAGGATTGCTGATTGAGAAATGGCCGTATCTGAGTACAATAAAACCGAAATAACTGTGAGCAGCGGTGATGCCTATCACTGTTCTTCGATACACCGAAATACAAATGTGGATGCCGATTACGATCTAGGCGATCGCTATGGATAGTGCCATGCGCCAAATTACTTAAGTTAGTCTCAATTACTTACTCATTCACTACTCTGCTACTCAGCTCCGGATGAAATCTGCGATGAACCCTGCCAAACCTTACCAAAAAATCATTATTCAAGATTGTGGGGAACCCTTGCTCCCGATCCCCCTCTCTGCTATGGCTGTGGTTGATCCTCATCCCTATATGGCTTGTGGCGCAGATTATGCTGGCAAATCACCTTACTATTTGAGATCTAGTGTGATCGATCGATTGCAACAAGCCCAAGCCTATCTGAACCAAATCCAACCCGGCTATCAGTTACAGATTTTTGATGCCTACCGACCAGTGGAAGTCCAGCAATACATGGTGGATTATACTTTCCAACAAGTTTGCCAAGAAAAAAAAATATCTCAACCCACAGCGATCGAATCGGCGGCCATTTGGCAGCAGGTCTATCAGATTTGGGCTGTTCCCAGTTGGGACTTAGCCACCCCGCCACCGCATAGTACCGGAGCAGCGATCGATCTATCAATCATCAATGCCGAACAGCACCCCTTAGATATGGGTTCTCCGATCGATGAAATGTCTGACAGATCCCAGCCTAATTATTTTGCCGCAGAATCCCAGGGTCAGCTTTTTCACCAAAATAGAGAATTGTTACGTCAAGTCATGGAAACAGCCGGATTTCAAAGACATCCCGGGGAATGGTGGCATTTTTCTTGGGGGGATCAGCTCTGGGCTTGGATCTGTCAAGAGAATAATCTGATGCGGCCAGCGGTAGCTCGGTATGGTAGGTTAGTGAATAGTTAGCCCCCAGTCTTAACTTATGCGTATATACGTCATTCTCTTTAATGCCCGTACCGATAATGAAGGAATTCATTCCCTACAGTCGGGCGATCACAACGTCATCATGATGTTTACCGAACAGGATGACGCGGAACGCTATGCCATTATGCTTGAAGCTCAGGACATGCCCAGTCCCTCAGTAGAAGAAATGGATGCTACCGAGATCGAAGAATTTTGTGCCTCCTCCAATTATGAATGTCTGCTCGTCGAAGAAGGCATGTTGGTCGTCCCTCCCGAAAATAATGTGACGGAAACCGACTGGCAAGCCGATGGCGAACATCGATCGCCAGAAGTTAGCAACAATAATACGGGCGATCGACCCAGCGATGGCATTGATTATGACCAGATTCGCCGACAATTAGAAGGCTTGCTGTAATTTTGTTAGAACCATGCCAGAACCATTGACCACCCGTGGACACCTTTTGACCGAACAGGTCAATCAACTCAGCCAAAACCTAGACCAGCTCAACACCCTTGAGCTGGTCGATCTTTTTAATACCGAAGATAATCAAACCATCCAAGCCATTGCGAGCGCTCGACAAGAGTTAGCCCAGGCGATCGAAGCCACCGCTCAGGGGATCCGCCAAGGTGGCCGACTTTTTTATATTGGTGCTGGCACCAGTGGCCGCTTAGGCGTATTGGATGCAGCGGAATGCCCTCCCACCTTTTGCACACCACCAGAGATGGTACAAGGGATTTTAGCTGGGGGCGCTGGTGCTCTACTAAAAAGTTCCGAAGGTTTAGAAGATATTGCCGCAGATGGGGCTCAAGCCATGGCTGATCACCAGATTAGCCAGCATGATGTCGTAGTAGGGATCACTGCTGGTGGCACCACGCCCTACGTCCATGGCGCTTTGGCCGCTGCCAAGGCGCGGGGAGCAACGACTGTTTTTATTGCTTGTGTGCCCCTAGAGCAGGTGCCTGCCGCTGCTGATATTGATATCCGAGTACCAGTTGGACCCGAAATCCTCACGGGTTCCACTCGTCTTAAGTCTGGCACTGTTACCAAAATGGCTTTAAATATTATTTCTACTGGCACCATGGTGCAGTTGGGAAAGGTCTATGGCAATCGGATGATTGATGTAGCTGTTACCAACAGTAAGCTGCATGATCGAGCGCTGCGGATGTTGCAAGATCTGACTGACTTAGATCGACCAGCGGCTAGCGATTTACTGGAAGCCAGTGGTCGATCGGTTAAATTGGCATTGTTAATGCATTGGACAGGAATCGATCAAGTAGATGGACAAAAGCTATTAGCTACTCACCAAGGTCAGTTACGGCTGGCCTTAGCAGTCGCTAATCAGTCTTAAAATTGCAGCCACCACCAGATCACTAGGCTTGGCCGCTGAGCGTTGTCCATAGCTCGCGGTCCTTAAGCTCCCCCATGTCGTCATCGATCGTCAAACGATTGGGCTTACAACGCTTTACCTGCACCTTCACCACTTGGGCACGTTCTGATTCCAAGTCTTCAATATAACCAGCCTGAGCTAAATTGGCTACTTTGGCACTCGCAAAAGGGCCAAAGTAGTAAGTACATTTAGGCTCAGCAGTGGAAATTTCCACCCACCAAGCTTGGCCTACAAGGTCTAGCGCGTTAGTCCAGATCTCTCCGATCTTTGTCGGCATTTTGCTACTCCAAAATTAAGTCTTAAAAGTCTAAAATTCGTAATCACTGATTGGCTGGCTTCAAACCCTCCATCTGATTCTAGCTGGTGACTAAAATGAGCATTTCTACTTATTTTAGTGCCAGGAATAACTATGGATCGCTTTTAAACATTAGGTTTTGCCACTTCAACCACTTTTTATAGTGTTCACCAATCTTAATGGTTAATTACCACCATACGCAAAACTTTCTGTTGAATTCTTCGTAAAAATCCAACTTGACTTTAACTTAATCAATGAGCCGAAAGACGTATCATATTTGACCATCTTTGGCGCTGAATCTCGTATAGGCTCATCGCTGCGGCTGTTGCTGCATTGAGGCTAGCTGTTTTACCAGTCAGCGGAATTGAGACCAAAAAATCACAGGTATTTTCGGTGAGCAAGCTCAGCCCTTCACCTTCAGCACCCACTACAATCACGACTGGACCATCAAATTTCACATCGTGAATATTGGTGGTAGCCGTCGCTGTCGTGCCATAAATCCAGAACCCAGCTTCTTTCAATTCTTTTAAAGCCCGACTAAGATTGGTAACTCTAGCCACTGGTAAATGTTCTAGAGCACCTGCGGCTACTTTTTGCACTACAGATGTAATTCCTACCGCCCGCCGTTGGGGGATCACCATGCCTTGAATTCCTAAGGCTTCAGCAGTACGAATCATTGATCCCAGGTTTTGGGGATCGGTAATACTGTCGGCTACCAGGATGACGGAATGGTCATTTACAGCTTTGGCTTTCTCAATCAGCTCGCTCAAATCCAGATAATGATAAGGAGCCACCTGAGCAACAATGCCTTGATGGTTGCCGCCATCACAAATCTGACTCAAGCGTCGGGGATCAACTTCATCAATGATCGCGCCACTTTCTTTCGCTTTGTTGATTAGCAAATTGAATTGGGGATCGTAGCGTAGTTTCGATAGTAACCAAATGCGGTTAATTTGCCGACCACTCTCTAAAGCGCTGAGGACTGGATGTTTGCCGTAGAGATAGTCGGTTTGTTCGGTAGATTCTTCAATCTCCGCTGGGGCTTGCTGGTCAGCAAATTTAGCGGGGCGATAACTATCATTCCGATCGAACTTATCCAAGCCTCGATTTCTGTCGCTACCTTGGTCTCTGTCGAAAGATCTAGCTGGTCGGTCATTCCGATCGCTGCCACCTCGGCTATCTCTATCAAATGATCTGGCTGGCCGATCGCTACTACCTCGGCTA
>CAXTSX010000072.1:12086-15269 GCA_964247085.1 uncultured bacterium | reverse complement strand
ATAGTCGGCGATCGCCACGTAATGGTAATAGGCTTCCCAGGCTTGCAGAGCATCGGTCAGTTGCTGAATCTGCACTACGCTCTCCGTCCAAAATCTAGCTGCTTGACGGTTAGCCATTTCCCAATCGGGACTATGACGTAAACGTGAGATCGCCTCAGCTCTAGGAGCCGGATGCAACCCATAACGACCCTGGTGATATTCCAGCAAGGAGCGATTCCGTAAGGCTGCAATAGTGCTGAATTGCTCCGGGACTGGGATATCCCACAGCAGGGCATTGACTCCGGCCACTGGTAGCAGCGGGATTTCTTGATAGCGATAACAGCCCAGCCGACAAAATAATTGATAAGCAGCCGGATCTAAAGCTTGTAATCGATCGATCTGACTAGCCACCAGGTTTTTCAGATCAGTAGTCACCAACAGATCAGCTTGATGCTCTTGCCAGTAGGCCGTTAGACTCCCCCCATAATCTTCTTGGATGGAGCCGCAGAGCAACCGCATAGCTTTGGCATTACCACCATAGGCATGGTGCATCATAGCCAAAATTGGGACATCTGCAACAATCTGTTGGTGGCCAAAAAATTGTTGCCAAGCATCAAGTACTAACCCAGGCAATCGATAATGATGCAGATCTAAACCGGTTTCGCAGAGTCGATCGCGAGTGGTAATGATGGTAGTTGATCGCACTTGGGGATCGGCCAGAATACGCAGCAATTCCACATAACTTCGCTGAGTCGCCATCAATTGACCCTGCCGATCTAAAGCTGGCTCTAGGTTATCGATCAAGATGCCGACCCGCTGTCCTTGCAGCTGGCGCTTCAGACGACTCAAATTCACCCCTAATTCTGGGCTAGGTTCTTGCTGAAAATCTTGGCGCAACCATTCTTCGACTACTTGCTCAGCTGGCACCAAATACTGAGTTTCTTTGGCTACCAAAAATTCCAGCACCAAATCGAACTTGCCCTGCTGCAGATATTGTTGAGCCAAAGTTGTCTTTCCTAAGCCACCTTCCCCCTGAATCACAATCACTTTTGTCCCGCGATCTGCTAACTGCCGCAGATGATCGATCGATCCAGCTCGTCCCACAAAGCTCGGTGCGGAGGGAGTGGAAATCTCCGGAATTTGCTGTTGCAGAACTAGCCGCAAGTTATTTTTGCTGACTTTGGTGGATAGAACCTGGCTGAGTATTTTCCATAAATCCGAGCTAATGTCCTTGACATGCCCTTCGGTGCAACTATAAGAGTCCGCTATTTCCGTATATTTGCGACCGGCCCACACTTGTTCCAAAATAAAGCGCTGCAACTCACTGAGCTGTTTACCAGTGACAGTCGTGCATAAATCATTCAGTCGATCGATCACCGCTTCTAGTTCTATTACATCAGCAGATTGCACGCCGACCATCCTTGCTCAATCACTAAACCCTACCCATTGCTTCACCAGTATAACTTGCTCAAATTTTAGGAGGCTGTTACTCGGCCACAAAACCACGATCCGACTTTTGCTGTCAAACTGCCGACTTTCACCGACTGACATCCGACCCCACACTTTTTTATGCTATCAGCAGCACACCCAACAACTAATTCCCAGATGTTTAGCACTTCCCTGCCCACAGATTTAGACCCCCAAGGATTACCGCGCCACATTGCCATCATCATGGATGGCAATGGTCGGTGGGCTACCCAGCAAAATCTGCCGCGCACGATCGGTCATGCTCAAGGAGCCAAAACTCTCAAACACATTCTGCGCTGCTGCCAAGATTGGGGGATTGAAGCCCTGACGGTCTATGCCTTCTCTACCGAAAATTGGGGCAGACCAACGGAAGAAGTCAACTTTATTATGAATCTGTGCGAACGAATGCTCCAGAAAGAGCTGGCCGAGATGCATCAGCAAGGGGTGAAAATCAATTTCATCGGTGACTCGTCAGCTCTGCCAATCACTGTGGCTAGAGCCATCCACCATTCGATCGAACTCACTCAACATAATCCCGGCATCCAGTTCAACATTGCCATGAACTACGGCAGTCGTGCCGAAATCACTGGTGTCTGTCAGCAAATCGCCAAACAGATTCAGGCCGGTACTCTCCAACCAGGGGATATTAACGAGGATACGATCGAACAACAGCTGTGGACAGCCGGATTACCAGCCCCCGACCTTTTAATCCGCACTAGCGGCGAAAAACGGCTGAGTAATTACCTGCTCTGGCAGCTGGCTTACACCGAGTTGTACTTCACTGACACCCTGTGGGTAGACTTCGATCGGGCGGCACTGCACCAAGCTCTTCAAGAATATCAGCGTCGCCAGCGCCGATTTGGCGCAATCTCCAGCCACAACGCTGCTTAATCCGTTCGGTTAGCGCCTCTATTTAAGAGAAACTCACGTTAATTACTTACCTCGATGTGGCAAGGGTTTGCTGATGCTGTGATTGTTTCGGAGTGGTTGTTGCACGGAGGGTTGAACCATCGGACGTTTCAGCGGCTGGTTGAATTGAATGGTGCGCGGTGGTTGAATGGTTTTGGGGACAACGATGCTTTTGATATGCGGGTGCGCTTTGGGCTGAAGTTGTAGTGGACGAGATGGAAGGATTTTCACTCCGGTTGTTGGTTGTTTCCCTGGATTCTTGATCACGTTGGGAACAAGCTGATGGTTTTTTGGTGATAATGGCTTGATTTGCTTGGGTGGCAATGATCCGCGATTGGGAACGGGGGATACTAATTTTTGAGGTTTGGCTCCTTTTGTTTTTTTCGGTGCTTTTGTTGCTTTTGGGGATGGTTCGACTGGCATTGGTTCGGATGGGATGAAGCCATTACCAAAGCCGAGTTGGTCTCCGCTACCACCGAGACCGATGTTTACATCGAACTTGAATAGAATGAAATCGCCAGACTTGGATGTTGATGCTGCTGGAGCGGATTCTTCTGTAGATCGATCGGGAGTATTCTCTGGGTCTTGGTTTGATTCATTGGTTTTTGGAGCTGGGGTTTCGGCAGTTTGGCATAGCTCCTGGAGAAATGATAATTGTGGCCACAAATCATTGCGACAAATATCTGTTGTGGTTTTTAATGGACTGGCTGCGGCTGGAGACTGTCCGTTCGCTTATTTTTTTAGACTCAAAATAATTGACATGTACTAATCTATTTAATGCATTGAATTAAATAGATTAGTTTAATGCATTGAATTAAATAGATTAGT
>CAXTSX010000072.1:0-11986 GCA_964247085.1 uncultured bacterium | reverse complement strand
TTTAATGCATTGAATTAAATAGATTAGTTTAATGCATTGAATTAAATAGATTAGTACATGTAGTGCTTATAGTTAGCATGAACTATAAAGCGATTGATCAATACATATTTTCGATTAGAAGTCAATTTATTCTACTAAAGTTAATAGAGTCTGGAACCCCTATTTCTTGGTGGTTAATTGTTTTGCTCTGACAAAAATGAGCGAACGGACAGTTGTAAAAGAAACTTCTTACAGAATGTTTGATGGTTAAGGGTTATGTGGCATTTTTCTGATCGCCATTTGGGGCGTGTTTTTCCGGAAATCAATCGATCGATAAAAACCCCAGCAGTCTCCCCTGTAGTAAAATAAAGCCTTGCCCGCGCCTGCCATCTCCATGACAACCGGAGAGCCAGACCAGCAAACTAGAAAACAATTACCTGCTACCACCATGTTTTGGGCTGACAAGATTGCCGCTGATGCGCAAGGCGCACAAATAGTTAACGATTCCAAAACCCCCTCTGGCCGCGTCCACGTTGGCTCCCTGCGCGGCGTGGTGATTCATGATGTGATCTATCGAGCGCTGAAACAGGCTGGTAAGCCCGTTAAATTCATGTACGGTGTTGATGATTATGACGCGCTGGATACCGTACCGCACTATCTCGATCAAGAGAAATTCTCTCCCTATCTAGGTGAACCGCTCTGCAATGTGCCCTCACCAGGCGAAGGTGCCAGTGACTACGCCAAATTCTTCATGGCCGAGTTTTTGGAAGTCTTTGATTACCTGGGCGTGAAGCCAGAAATTTATTATTTGCGAGACTTGTATCGTACGGGTCAGCTGAATGAGCATATCGACAAATTCCTTAACAATGCTCATTTGGTGCGGGAAGCTTACTTGCAGGTCAGCAAGGCTCAGCGGGCGGACAATTGGTATCCGTTCCAGGTAATTTGTGAGAACTGCCGCAAGATTGCCACCACGGTGGTGACCGACTACAACGGCCAGGAAGTTTTTTATACCTGTCAGCCCAACGCTACCGACTGGGTAAAAGGCTGTGGCCATTCTGGGTGGATTTCGCCCTTTGATGGTAATGGTAAGTTGCCCTGGAAAGTGGAATGGGTAGCCAAGTGGGCGACAGTGGGAGTGACGATCGAGATGGCTGGTAAGGATCATTCCCAAAAGGGCGGTTCCCGAGACGTGGCCAATGCTATCTGCCGCAAGGTTTTGAACACCCAGCCGCCGCTGCATTCGCCCTATGAGTTTATTTTAGTGAATGGCACCAAAATGAGTTCCTCGAAGGGGGTGGGGGCTAGTGCTCAGGAAGTGGCGGCGCTGCTGCCGCCGGAGATGTTGCGCTTTTTGATGCTCCGTCCCCAGCCGAAGTCGGTGATTAATTTTTCGCCGAATTATGAAACGACGATTCGCTTGTTTCGAGATTATGATGGCCTAGTTAATAAATATCGGCAAGATCCGGAGCTGAATGAGAATTTGATGCCGCTGCTGTATTCGCAGCCCGATGGTGAAATTAAGCCATTTCAGCCCTTTGATTTCAGCACGCTGGTGTCTTTGTTGCAGATGCCGCACTTGGATATTCACCAAGAAATTATCGATCGCAGTCCGGCAGATTTTAGCGAATTCGATATCCAGATGGCCGAGGGTCGGATTGCGGTGGCGCAGAAGTGGCTGGATGACTATGCTGACCCTGAGGAGAAGCTGGAGCTATATATGGACTCGGTGCCGGATGCGGCGGGGACGTTGGCGGAGAATCAGGTGAAGTACTTAGAGCAGGTGATTGGGGCGTTGGAGGCTCTGACTGCTTGGGATGGGGATACTTTGCAGACTACTTTGTTTGCGGTGAGTAAGGAGGAGTCGGTGGGGATTACGCAGCCGATCGCGTTCCAGGCGATTTATCGCTGTTTTATGGGGAAGGATCGGGGGCCGAAGGCGGGGGCTTTGTTGTCGTTTTTGGATAAGGGGATGGTGATTGGACGGTTGAGGGAGGCGATCGCTTTGAATAAGTTAGGGGTTTAGATTTTTGGTGGTGCTGGGGTTTTGTTGAAGGAACCAGAATCTGGGGGTTCTGACCCCCAGACCCCCCATTGGGGGACGCTGAGTACTTCCCCCAAACCCCCTCCACACCTGGATGGTTGTGCTTGATGATTGTGGGCAACCTTTGGCGTTTGATCTGAACTCCGTAGTTAAATCCGTTTTTGATGATGGGCAAGCCCATCATGTATAAAAATTCCGGCATCCCAAAAATCGACCCGTATGTAGGGGAGTTTGAGGGGAGGCATCCCGTCCTCTCAATGGGGGGACTGGGGGTCAGAACCCCCAGATCCGGGTTCTTCCAAACAACCAACCGCGCAACAATATTCTCTTAACCATGTCCAACCAACCGAAAATCATTGTTCTAGACGACGATCCCACCGGATCCCAAACCGTCCACAGCTGCCTCCTCCTCACCCAATGGGACATCCCCACCCTCATCCAAGGACTCCAAGACAGCAGCAACATCTTCTTCATCCTCACCAACACCCGCGCCCTCACCCCCACCGAAGCAGACGATCGCACCACCGAAGTCTGCCAAAACCTCAAAATCGCCCTAAAAACAGCCGGAGTCGAGAATTTCCTCCTAGTAAGTAGATCCGACTCCACCCTGCGCGGCCATTACCCGATTGAAACCGATGCCATCGCCGCCGAACTCGGCGAATTTGACGCCCATTTCCTAATGCCCGCCTTCTTTGAAGGCGGCAGATTCACCAAAGACAGCATTCATTATCTAGTCGTCAACGGCATACCCACTCCAGTTCATGAAACCGAATTCGCCCGCGATTCCGTCTTCGCCTACAGCTCCAGCTACCTCCCCGACTACGTCGCCGAAAAAACCCAGAGCCGGATTCCTGCCGACCAAGTGGCCAGATTTTTACTAGCAGATATCCGGGCGGGCAGCCTCGATCGATTATTGCAACTCACCCATAACCATTGCTGCGTGGTGGATGGCAAAAACCAAGCCGACTTCGATAGGTTCGCCGCCGATCTGCTGCAAGCCGCCCAACAGGGCAAAAAATTCCTCTTCCGCAGCGCCGCCAGCATCCTCACTTCTCTTGCTAATTTAGGTGCCCAGCCAGTAGCCGCTGAAGCCATGAGCCAAATGGTGCGCGGTCAAAAACCCGGTGTGGTGATTGTCGGTTCCCACGTCCAAAAAACCACGGCTCAACTGCAAGAATTATTGAAATCTCCAGGAACAGTAGGGATCGAATTAGAGGTTGGTCGTTTGTTGACGGGTACCCCGCCGGAGCAATTAGTGCAGGAGGCGATCGATCGACTAACCCAAGTATTCCAAGCTGGCCACACCGCCGTTATTTACACCAGCCGCCAAGAATTGCAATTTCCCGATACCGCGACTCGTTTGCAATTTGGGATTACTGTTTCCGAAACTTTAATGTCGATCGTCCAGCAACTGCCCACCGACATTGGCTTCTTGATTAGTAAAGGCGGCATCACCTCCAACGATGTCTTAAGTCATGGCCTGAAACTGCCCACTGTCAGACTACTCGGCCAAATTCATCCCGGCTGTTCCGTGGTACAAACTGCCGCTGATCATCCCCGTTTTCCGCTCCTACCAGTGGTATTATTTCCGGGCAATGTCGGAGATGATCGAGCATTGGCCACTGTTCACCAACGCCTGACCAATACATTGAGCTAGTATTTTGAAGATATATAAAACCGCAGATCGTTCGATCGTAAACTTGATTTCATCCACAGCCTCTACTTTCTTTTCTAACTGCCATGACTACCGATCTCTCTGCCACTGACAAGCAGCCAACCAATCCGATGACCGATGCTCCCCGAGAACCGCTAGGTTGGCATATTCACTTACATAGCGAAGGCGGCGTGATCAAATTAGTACTTCCTACCATGGCCGAAACTCCATCAGGGACTAGTTGGGTCGTAATTTGGGAGCAGCTCCAGCAAAGACTCAAGGGCGCTAAAAGGTTTTGGCAGCCCCTCACCCCCGTACAACTCTATGCTCAAGATCGGTTGCTCGATGCTCGTCAGCTGCAAGTAATTGCGGATGCCCTGGGGGCGGTGCAGTTGCGTCTCCAAAATATTCATACAAGTCGGCGACAAACAGCTGTAGCTGCTGCCACTGCAGGTTATTCAGTCCAGCAACAGGAGCCAGAACATCTAACTGCCACTAAGCCGCCTTTGGCAGAACCCCTTTATCTGCAAATGACCATCCGTTCGGGAGTGGAAATTCGGCATCCGGGTACGGTGGTAATTATGGGGGATGTCAATCCTGGCGGTGAGGTCATTGCTGCTGGCGATATTATCATTTGGGGCAGGCTGCGCGGTATTGCCCATGCGGGCTCTCAAGGCAATAGCAATTGCTTGATTATGGCGCTCCAAATGCATCCTACGCAGCTGCGTATTGCTGGCTATGTCGCTCGATCGCCAGAACAACAGCCTTTGCAACCAGAGCCAGAAGTGGCCTATGTAATGATGAGCGAGGGGATTCGGATTACCCGAGCGATCGATCTCAAGGGAATTCCAGCATTGGCTGACAAAAGTAATAATTAACAACTCTGAAAAAATGGTATTGCGATAATCCTTGCTTTTGGCGACCAATGGCACCTACAATTAGAACCTAGTAATTTGATCTGTGGCCTTGTCCATCAGTATTTTCATTTAAAGAATCCAGACCAATTCAAACTTTTTTGCATTTCCTATAATCACTATGGCTAGAGTTATCGTAATTACTTCTGGTAAAGGGGGTGTAGGTAAAACCACACTTACTGCCAACTTGGGCATGACCCTGGCCAAATTAGGGAAAAAAGTGGCCTTGGTTGACGCTGATTTTGGCTTGAGAAATTTAGATTTGCTCCTTGGTTTAGAAAACCGTGTTGTCTACACAGCCGTAGAAGTTCTGGCTGGTGAATGTCGGTTAGATCAAGCCTTAGTCCGAGATAAACGTCAGCCAGGTCTGGTTCTTTTACCCGCGACCCAAAACCGAAAGGCCGAAATGATCACTCCCAATCATATGAAGTGGATGATTGGTGAGTTATCGGGTCAGTTCGATTTTGTCTTAGTAGACAGTCCAGCGGGGATTGAGATGGGCTTTAAAAATGCGATCGCTGCCGCGCATGAAGCTCTCGTTGTCACCACCCCAGAAATTTCGGCAGTGCGTGATGCCGATCGAGTAATTGGTTTACTAGAAGTCAATAATATTAGACCAGTTCATCTGATTGTCAACCGGTTGAGGCCAGCGATGGTCAGTGCCAACGATATGATGTCGGTGGAAGATGTCCGAGAAATTCTCGCCCTGCCATTAATTGGTATTGTGCCAGAGGAAGAACGGGTCATCACTTCTACTAACCGAGGAGAACCGCTGGTGCTAGATGCTGTTGAGACACCCGCTTCCCAAGCACTTCACCATATCGCCCGTCGCATCCTAGGAGAGAAGGTCGATTTTCCAGTGCTAGAAAAGGATAAAGATGACTTTCTCGCCCGACTGCGAAAACTGCTGTCTTTTAAGTAACTTAATTAAATCCACACATTTTTCTGTCCAACTCTATCTACTAACATGTTTAACGAACTGATAGAACTTATTCGTCGCCGCGATCAAAAAGATAGTAGCCGCCAGCAAGTAAAGCAACGGCTGCAATTGGTTATTGCTCACGATCGCACAGATCTCAGTCCCAAAGTGCTGGAAATGATGCGTCAAGAAATATTGGATGTCGTGTCACGCTATGTGGAGCTAGATAGCCAAGGATTAGATTTTACGTTAGAAAGTAATCAGCGTACTACGGCGCTCATCGCTAACTTTCCAGTCCGGCGCATTAGAGATGAGGGTGAATTGACACCGATCCCGGCTCCAGCCCCGGCCAAATAAAATGTTGATTAGTGGTCTAATCTGAGTTACTTTATTCGTTGCCCTTGTCGCGGACTCCGCGCACAATTCGAGATAGTTCGCTTTTTTCGTCCACACTAATCCGACTAGGCGAACCACTGATGAGCCCTTCGTAGTTGCGGAAAGAATCTTTGATTTCGGCACCGTCTTGGCTGATAGTATACTCGCGAATACCTTTGTCGTGCCAAGAACCACGCATCTTAAAGACATTAATAGCCCGCGCCATTTCGCCCCGAATTTCGACATATTGCAACATCAAAATTGTGTCGGTAATGGTAGAAATATGCGAGTCCGTAATCGAGCTAGAACCCATGAATTGGTCAGAGGTATTGGTGAAAAAGCCCGTGATTTCTTCTTGCTTGGCGTAGCCAGTTAGCCCAATCACAAATTGCCGAAAAGCATTGTTGCTCACTCCTCGGGCTAGGGCAGAAAGTGAGTCGATCGCAATCCGGGAGGGCTTGAATTCAGCAATCTCGGACTTAATAGTTTGGAGATGATCTTCCAAGCCCGCTGATTCTGGATAGGTACAAATAATTTTGAGTAAACCCTTCCGTTCCATTTCTTCAAAGTCTGTCCCCCAAGAAGAAGCATTGCGCGAGAGCTGCGCGCGCGATTCTTCGTAGGCAAATAAAATGGCTCGATCACCAGACAAGTAAGCTTCTTGCAAAAATTTACTCACCAGTAAAGTCTTGCCCGTACCGGTAGCTCCAGTCGCCAAAATAATTGAGTCCTTGAAGTAGCCACCGCCACACATTTCGTCTAGGGTCTTGACTCCCGAAGAAACTCGCACATTAGAAGATTTTTGGGTGAGCTGCATTGAACCCAACGAGAAAATATTAATGCCGTCGTTGGTAATGGTAAAGGGATATTCTCCTTTCATATGGGTGGTGCCGCGCAACTTGAGGATTTCCATCGTGCGCCGTCGCCTTTCACCTTCTAGAACGTTGCGGGAAATAATTACATTATCGGAGACAAATTCTTCGACTCCGTAACGTGCCACCGGTCCGTATTCCTCTAGGCGCTCAGTGGTCATAATGGTGGTGGCTCCCATCTGTTTGAGCCGCGCCACTAACCGAAAGACTTCACGCCGCACGACCGAGGCGGCATCATATTGTTGAAAAACGGCAGTGATGGAATCGATCGATACCCGTTTGGCTTTGTATTTATTGATGGCATATTGAATTCGCTCAATGAGCGCCGACAAGTCGAAGCTCCCAATTACTTCTTGCCCTTCGGGATCGGGCGAGGCATCTAAGATAAATAACTTGCCTTCGTCCACCAGCTTTTGCAGATCCCAGCCAAAACTGTAGGCATTTTTGATAATGTCGATCGGCGATTCTTCAAAGGTCACAAATACACCAGCTTCGTTAAAATGCTGAATGCCATTGTAGAGAAACTGAACAGCCAGCATGGTCTTACCTGTCCCCGAAGTTCCACTGACAATGGTCGTGCGACCAACGGGTAGCCCACCGTGAGAAATGTCATCGAACCCCTCAATCATCGTGCGAATCTTTTGAACCCCGGGGAATACAACGGTTTCTGGGGATAGAGATGGATTAGATTTGGTCATTGCTTCGATATCAGAACAGTTAGTTTAATCGCTGATGTGGGTAGCCAGGGATATTAGTAGATGTTGACATGACTATCAAAAAACCTACTGAGACTCGCTATCAGATAGTTCTTCATAGAGTAAGTCTAACCCAATTAGTACCTTCTCTCGGTCTGACAAATCACCAATTATTTTGCGCACAGGTGGAGGCAAAACCTTGGAAAGAGTGGGAGTAGCTAGGATTTTATCTTCCTCGGCCAGTTGCGGATTTTTCAAGACATCAATGACTTTTAAGGCATATACTCCTTTAAATTCTTCATCTAATATGGTTTTGAGGGTGCGCAGTGCCCGGACAGAATTAGGAGTATTACCAGCTACGTACAGTTTTAGTACATAAGTTCTAGATAAGCGGCTCATAGAGATAACTCACATGCATTGGTGGGAGAAAAACGCGATTGATCCGCTGGGAAATTAACTGGAAGGTTAAATCTAGTGGGTGTAATTAAGCAACTTGTAAGGACTTCGGCATGATGGTGATCTGCTCTTTCCCATCATACCGAGAGTCGATCCCAAACTGGAAATCCACCAAATAGATGACATGAAGTTTAACCTACCTTAATATTTCGGAGCGATCGGTTTAGTTTATTTGAGTCCGGTGGTGGGGATCGATCGACGATACATTTCACACAGATGGGCAATCACATCAATCAACGTTAAGCGATAGTCTAGTAAAATGTCCTCGCTCCAGCCTTCGATCTTGAGTTTGGTCGCGAAATCATCCATTAAGTCCATATGAATTTCGACTACCTCTGACACGGACATGTCCGCAAAAAATACGGAGGCCACAAATTGGTCGAGCAAGTCGTTGATTTGGCTATCAGGCGTAAAGTAAGCTAGTACAATCAATCGATACTGTTCTTTTAGTTGTATTGATAACTCTTGTTGTTGAGCAGGAGAGAGATACCGAAAAAAGTGATGCCGATTGCGATTGTAATAGACTGCCAGGTAGCCCAGTCTTTCTTTGAGTTTTTCGGATAAACGACGCTGTTGTTGCAGTAGAAAAGCAGCAGATTTTTGGTCGGGAGGGGATGTACTGGTCGCGTTGGGTGATTGGAGGGGTATGAGATTCAGGAACCTAGAAATTGATTGATCAATGTCGGCACCAATGTTAATCAAATCAGCATCGGACACAAACACTTCAGAGGCGTGATAGAGAAAGTTTGGCCAGTCTGCTTCTGCCGTTGTCGTGGGATGTTCATCTTCATTGCAGGTGAATCGCTCAGTATCAGCAGTAGTCAAGGATTGAAGGAAAATAGCTGGGAGGACAATGCTGTGCTGATACAAATCTTCTACGACCTGAAGTACCCGAACATCAACCTGGCAGATTAAGCAATCGATCGCATACTTTTCTTCCTTAATAAAATCCAGAAAATCGGACTCCAATGCAAAATCTCTGATGTTGTAACGTTCACTAGCCAACGACTCTTTCAAAGACTGGGAAAGAGTTGGTGAATCAATTAAAACCGCGATGGTAAGAGGGGAAGACAAGCCAAACTACTCGACATCAGGATGGATAATTGGAATTACTCGGGCAAATAGTCTTCAATAATAATCACTTGCTGGAGCTATTCATTAGTCTGGGCTTATGATATCACGGATGTTTGGGACGATTGAATCACCGATCCCGGTGAATCTAATGCTTTGGGGCAATTTCACCTTGGTGCAAAATAATGCGGTTACCATCGGGATCATAAACATAAGCTTCCCGGCCATGACTGGCGGTAATAATTGCGGAAGGGGATGGACAATGGGGTTGGCGAGCATGATCGATCGCCAACTCTAAATCACTTACTTCCAAGCAAAGACTAATTGCTCCTTGGCCGGGGGGGAAAGAGCTATTGTCTTTGGGTCGAAAAATCCCCAAACCAATGCCTGGCATGTGGAAGCCAGCATAGACATTGGGCATGAACGGTTGGGGCTGTTGAGTGAACAAATGGGCGTAGAATTTCCAGAGGTTGTCGAAGTTAATGGTGGCGATCGTTACTAAACTGGCCGAATAATTAATCATGTTAAATAAACCCAAATTTTGGGGATGACTAAGTTTATAATTATCAGTCTTGGGCATACTAAACTAATCAAAATAACGTGGAAAATTCAGTCCGGTCGTCAGCCAGCCAGCCAGACCTGTTCGATCAACGCATGGGGAGTGCATTGAATATGGAGTTGGCACATCGCATCCAAGAGGTGAAACCATCGGTGACCCTTGCTATTGCCGCTCAAGCGAAGGCGATGCAAGCTAGTGGTATCGATATTTGTAGTTTTAGTGCTGGCGAGCCAGATTTTGATACCCCAGAGCATATTAAAGCCGCTGCTGCCGAGGCTTTGGTGATGGGTAAAACCAAATATGGAGCGGCGGCGGGGGAAGCTCCGCTGCGCGAGGCGATCGCCCACAAGCTCCAAGCTGATAATCAGTTGAATTATCAGGCTGCCAATATTTTGGTATCCAATGGTGGCAAACATACTTTGTTCAACTTGATGATGGCTACCATTAATCCCGGTGATGAGGTGATCATCCCAGCTCCTTTTTGGTTGAGCTATCCGGAGATGGTGCGGTTGGCTGATGGTGTGCCGATCATTATTGATACCAATGCCAGTACTGGCTATAAAATCACTCCAGAAATGTTAGACCAGGCGATTACTGCCAAAACTAAACTACTGATCTTGAATTCGCCGTCTAATCCTAGTGGTATTGTTTACAGCCGTAGTGAGCTGCAAGCGTTGGCCGCAGTCATTGTCCGCCGAAATATTTTTGTAGTTTCGGATGAAATTTACGAAAAAATTATTTATGGTGATGTTGAACATGTCAGTATTGGGGCTTTGGGGGCTGATATCTTTGCTCGGACGATCGTGAGTAATGGTTTTGCCAAGGCTTATTCGATGACTGGCTGGCGGGTGGGTTATTTAGCCGCACCTTTAGAAATCATTAAAGCAGCTAGTGTTATTCAGGGGCATAGTACTTCTAATGTCTGTACCTTTGCCCAATACGGAGCACTAGCCGCCTTGACTGGTCCGCAAGATTGCGTAGAAAAGATGCGTTTGGCTTTTAGCGATCGGCAAAAAGTAATTGTAGATATGCTCCGATCGATCCCCGGCATTGAATGTGCTAAACCAGATGGCGCTTTTTATGTGTTTGCCAATATTGCTAAGACTGGTTTAGGTTCTCTGAATTTTTGCCAAAAGCTGTTGGAGTCTCATCAAGTCGCGGTCATTCCCGGTCTGCCTTTTGGCGCTGATGATCATGTGCGGATTTCTTATGCCACGGATCTGGAAACGATCGAAAAAGGCATGGAGCGATTGGGAAACTTTGTTGGCGAACTAATTGGTTAACATTAACAGCTCAAATCAAGGTCAATAGCTGATAGCAGCCTTCTGTAATACAACAGCGAAGTGACTAAAGTAATTTGGTAAAAGCGAAATTAAAAAATGATAGAGTTCAAACTATTATGCTGAAGCAAATAGAAACAGTTAAAGGCGATATTACTAAACTTCAAGTTGATGCAATTGTTAACGCTGCTAATAGCTCTCTTCTTGGAGGAAGTGGGGTGGATGGAGCTATCCACAGAGCAGCTGGTTCTGAGCTTGCCCAAGAATGCCGCTTACTTGGCGGTTGTAAAACTGGTCAAGCCAAGATAACTGATGGATACAATCTGCCTGCTAAATGGATTATTCACACGGTTGGTCCAGTTTGGAGGGGTGGACTAAATGGTGAGTCTGAGCTATTAGCTTCGTGCTATAGATGTTCTCTTCAATTGGCGGTAGAACGGGAAGTTAAAACTATAGCCTTTCCTGCAATAAGTTGTGGCATTTATGCTTATCCTATAGAAGATGCATCTCAAGTTGCCATTACAGAAACGATAAGATTTTTGCAAGGTAATGTCTCTATTGAGAAAGTATTGTTTACCTGCTTTTCTGAGGAGATTTACCAGACATATTTGCAAGTCCTAGCGCGAACTGCATAACAATTCAAATGCGGCGGATGATTGAGTTCTGCTAGTGCTGAGTTCGAGGTTATGTGCCGCCGCTGATTTGAATTGTTAGTGAGACTTATTGCCGGCGGTTGGTTTGAGCCTTAAAATCCAATAATCCCAGTGTTTGAGGCTCGATAGCTATTGAGGATCATTTTTGTACCCTGTTGAGATTATTGATCGTGTAGCGTTATTGCAACAACAAATCTGCGGGAATATCTAACTGATGGTATAGTGCGCGAATCATCTCTAATGTCAAAGGTTGGCGTTTAGACATCACTTCTGATACTAAATATTCGCTACCAATAATTGGAATAAGATCGGCGTTCGATCGATCTGACTGTTCTAGTCGAAACTCGATTGCAGCGATCGGGTCTGGTAAACCGATTGGGAAATATTTATCTTCATATAACTCAATTAGAGTTGCGAGTACCTCTAATTCATCAGCTTCAGGTGTATTCGGCTGAGATAGCATCAAAGCTCCCGCTCGTTCCAATGCATCCTGATAATCAGTTTCAGTTTTAATC
>CAXTSX010000071.1:0-15790 GCA_964247085.1 uncultured bacterium | reverse complement strand
AACACATTTTCGCTTTAGTTCCAGCGTCTATTTCTTGAGTGGGAAGGGAGTAGGTATCATCGGCCAGGCGGTAGCGCCAATTGACGGGGCGGATTGGGATATTAGATGGTTTTAGCATATTTTTAGATGATGGCAATTGCACTGAGTATTCCCATTTATCCAACAATGCCACCATCAAATCAGGAAAAACATTTAATCTATTTCCCTAGTCCATCTCGGATCAGGGGCTCAAACATTGGTGCCAACTCCGATCTGGCTAGCAACAAACTAGGTAACGGATAACTACCATAATCCTTACCGACCTGCGCCGGGAAAATTGGATCCGCCGATAGCGAAATCCAGTGACCACCAGCGGCGTGCAAAATCGGCCAGACTGCCGCCAAGTCCCAAATCTTGGGAGTTGATTCTACCGCTCCGATCATTAATCCTGCCGCCACCGCCGAGAAACTATAAGTCGTCACCCCAATCATCCGAATCTTGGCAGGCAGCTTATTTTTCAGCACACTGCTACTGCGAGCACAAAGACCAAAAAGATGGTTGCTAGTTGGTTGATCAGGGCTACTTTGAATCGGTTGACCATTAAACCAAGCGCCTGGAGGCATCTCTAGACCAGTGGTGCCTGGCCAGTAGCCATAGAAAGTCTGTTGGACGGGCGGAAAAAAGATATAACCAAATACTGGTTGTCCTTGATATAACAGTCCGATCGATACACCCCACAGCGGGATGCCTCGGGTAAAATTGGTGGTGCCATCGATCGGATCAATTACCCAAGTCCAGGGTGTATCGGTGAATAGATGGAAGTCTTCTTCGCTGAGGACGGCATGATCGGGAAAGGCAGCGGTAATGGTCTTTTTAATCTCGGCATCTGCCCAGCGATCGGACTGGGTTACTAAGCTACCATCGGCTTTGGTCTGAGCTGTAGCATGGCCAAAATCTTGTAAAAGCTGTTGACCAACTCGCTGGGCTGTTGATTCGGCCAGAGTGAATACCTGTTTCCAAAAATCCATATGCGGCAATCCTCTCAGTGTTGACCATTAACAATCATGCTGTATCATATCGCTGATTTTAGACCTCCAAGTTAAAAAGACTGGAAATCCACATCAAATTAATATTCATCTCTGCTTCATCTTGGGCAATTTCAATTAGAGTATTACGTAATTTTGGGAATTTGCTGGGTCAAAAAAAGAGCTGCATGGAAATCTGGCGAACTGAATATCACAAAAAACAACCCAGCTTTCGATCGAGACGAGCTGTCTTAATTGGATTAGGTACCTGGGGCGGATCAATAATTTTAGGCGGGAAGTCGAGTCCCGCTGCCCAGGGCAAATTTATCGCCTTAGGAAAGGGCATCCAGTTAGAGATGGTAACTATTCCTGGCGGTAGTTTTTTAATGGGGGCAGCCGCCACCGAAAAACATAGCAAACCAGAGGAAAGACCACCGCATCGGGTGACAGTGCCAGCCTTTCAACTTGGTCGGTATCTAGTAACTCAACGCCAGTGGCAGATGGTGATGGGTAACAACCCATCGCATTTTCAAGGCGATGATTTGCCAGTGGAACAGGTAACTTGGCAGCAGTCCGTGGCATTCTGTCAAAAACTCTCCACACTTACTGGCCAACCCTATCGATTACCCGCCGAAGCCGAGTGGGAATACGCCTGTCGAGCAGGCACTACTGCCCCCTATCATTTTGGTGAAGTAGTGAATCGAACGGTGGCTAATCACTATGCCTATGATTCCAGCCAGCCTCGCCAAACAACTATGGTGGGCAGCTACGCGGCTAATGCCTTTGGTCTGTATGACATGCATGGTAATGTGGAAGAGTGGTGTGCTGATGAATTTCATAATAGCTACACTGGTGCCCCGACTAATGGGAGTGCTTGGGTAAATGGTGAAAATAATAGTTATGTCGTGCGCGGTGGCTCTTGGGTGATTAATCCGGGTTACTGTCGATCGGCTAATCGGGACTTTAGTAATACGGCGGCTAGCTATATTGGTTTGCGGGTAGCCTGTGGGTAATAGCGCTAGAATGTGGTCATGGAATCGATCGATCAAATCCTAGACATTATTACCCAAGAGCCACCCTGGGACAGCTACCGGGATTGGCAAGAGATTTTAGCGGCCTGGCCGCAATTGATTACGACCCTGAGGATTCCTCATACATCCGATCGAGACCTTTACCCCCGGATACGGGTGGAAGATACTCTCTATGTGGCAACGATTAGCGCTAGTTTGGCTGATCACTGCACTTGGCAGAGGCGACAGATTTTAAAAGAACTGAATAAGCAAATCACCACCCCACTCACCGAGATTAGGTTTGCCAGTAGTCGTTGGCAACCAGCGTCTCCACCCACTCCAACTCTAGATAGTTTGGGCGACAGGTCGCAAGAGCGCTGCTTTTGTCCGCAGTGTGGCGCTTGCACACCCCGTTGGGAACTCGATCGCTGGTTGGAGTGTCGGTTCTGTATATCTAAACAGTGGCAATAGTGTCCATCATCAATACGGGTACTGGCTCGGTGGAATGTTTGGTCATAATCGTGACGGCCTCTGCGGGAGCTAAAGGCGATCGGAGCTTGGTGAGATTGACCGCACAGGCTTTCAGCTCTGGTTGTTTGGAGTCGGGGCAGGCCTGACCATGGGTGATCACATTGGCTTCGGCTTGGTCAGCCCATAGTTCTCCCCAGTGCATCGGTACAAACACGGTGCCCGGGGCAATGAATTCGGTGACCCGCGCTGGGAACTGCGCTTGTCCGCGTGCCGACTTCACTTTGACCAGATCTCCCGATTCAATACTCAATTTGCGAGCATCCTTGGGATGAATTTCCACAAAGGGTTGGGGGTGCATCTGCTGAATCTTGGGTACTCGACCAGTGCGAGTGAGGGTGTGCCAGTGGCCGTACAAACGTCCAGTAGTCAGGATCAGCGGGTACTCTGGGTTAGCTGGTTCGGCTAGTCCTCGGGTGTGGTGGGCGACAAACTGGGCTTTTTTGTTGGGGGTATGAAAACGGTAATCGGTATACAGACGCTTGCCCAAACGCTTGGTGGTGAATTCGGCAAAGGGCCATTGGGTGGGTCCCTGCTCGGCTAGTTCTTTGTGGCTGAGACCGGTAACATCGCAGGGGCGACTGCGGGTGAACTCAGTAAATTCTCGATACACCTCGGCGCTATTACCAAAAGTAAATTGTTTGCCAAAACCTAGTCGCCGTCCCACCTCGGCAAAAATTTCCCAGTCAGCTTTGGCTTCGCCGGGTGCCATCCGAAAGGCTGGACAGATGGTGACTACTCGCTCGGAGTTGGTCATCACTCCGGTTTTTTCGCCCCACTGGGCTGCTGGTAACAATAAATGAGCGTATTTAGAGGTTTCGGTGGGGTAGTAAGCGTCTTGATAAATCGTGAAGGGTGATTTGGCGAAGGCTGCTTTAGTCCGCACCAAGTCTGGCAAACTCACTGCTGGGTTAGTGGCCGCAATCCACATCACGCCCACGGCACCCTGCTCCAGACCCGTAATCATATCGCCCACTGTCCGGCCAGGGGTCGTCGAAAGTTTGCCGGGGGGCAGTTTCCAGATCTGCTCTACCGTTGCTCGATGTTCAGGATTGTTGACTAACCGATAGCCGGGCAGAATATGCGCCAGACCACCGGCTTCCCGACCACCCATGGCGTTCGGTTGACCAGTGAGGGAAAATGGTCCGGCACCGGGCTTGCCAATTTGCTTGGTCATTAGGTGTAGGTTGATGATGCTGCGCACTTTGGCGGTGCCTTCCGTCGATTGGTTGATCCCCATTGACCAGAAAGATAAGACCCGCTGGGACTCCGCCCACCAGCGGGCGGCTGTTTCTAAATCAGCTTGGGTAATGCCACAGCGATCGGCTACCAAAGACGGGGTGTAATAGTTGGCAACTTCGGCAAAAGCCTCAAAGTTGTCGGTGTGTTTTTGGATAAAGTCTCGATCGATCTTGCTCCAGTTAATTAGTAAGTGTGCCATGCCATTGAGCAGGTCAATATCACTACCTGGTTTGATCGCTAAATGTAAGTCGGCGGCTTCGGCGGTAGCGGTGCGGCGGGGATCAACCACCACCATTTTGACGTGGTTATTTTTCTTGTGATATTTTTTTAGCCGGTTGAACAGTACTGAATGACAGTCGGCCATGTTGGAACCGATGATGAAAGCGTAATCCGTCTGCTCAATATCGTCATAGCAACAGGGTGGACCATCCGCCCCAAAGCTTTGGATATAGCCAGACACTGCCGACGACATACAAAGCCGGGAGTTGGCATCAAAGTTATTGCTGCTGAGGCAGCCTTTCATTAATTTTTGGGCGACGTAATAATCTTCGGTCTGAAACTGCCCGGAGCCATACATACAAATACCGTCACCACCCTTGTCCATCATCGTTTGGCGGATGTTGCTGGTGATCCGATCGAATGCTACTTCCCAGGTGACTCTTTCAAAGGGCTGATCTAGGCTGTCGCGCAACATGGGGTAGAGCAACCGACCTTCATCTAAAGATTCGGCGACCGTGGCTCCTTTGACACAAACCATCCCCTGACTAGAAGGATGTGCCTTATCTCCCACCACTTTCCAAATGGGACGACCTTTACTATCCCGAGTAATTGGTTTCCCAGGACGAGCTGGTGGCGATGCTTCTAAGCCACAGCCTACGCCACAATAAGGGCAAAGAGTTTTAGTCAGGTCAGCCATAGGTCAAAGGGTGATACTAAACTTATACAGTTGCTTATTATTTGGTGGCTCTTCTGTATCAGTCAATACGGAAAAATTTAATCTAGTACAGCAGAAATCCCTCTCATGAGGGATTTCTAGATGAAGATACTAGTTGTAATCTAGATATTTTTCTAGATGCTGGAGGCTCCGACCTGATTTGCTGTGGCAGTTTCTTGACCAAAAGAGTTTTGGGGTTCCTTTAAGAAGAATGCACAGAGTGAAGCACAGACCAATGCGGTAATCCCCATGGTGGCAAACAGTGTGGCATCGTTGGTCAGACTGTGAATAGTTAAGTAAACTACGCCACCAAAGTTACCGTAGGCACCAACGTTACCAGCAATTTGGCCAGTAATTTCGGGCTTAATTAAAGGTACGATCGCATAGGTACCACCGCAGCCAGCTTGAGCAAAGTAAGCGGTAATCATCATGACCACTACGGCAGCAGCCAACGGCCAGCCTTTATCAATTTTGGCAGCTGCTAAGTAGCCTAACCCAATACAGACTGAAACAATTGTCATTGTCCATTTGCGACTGCCCATTCGATCGGACAATAAGCCACCACTAGGACGAGAAACCAAGTTTAAAAAAGGATAGCTAGAAGCAATCATCGCCGCTAAAACATGTTCGATACCAAAAGTCTTCTCAAAGAACAGGGGCAGCATTGATACGGCAGCCAGCTCTGAACCAAAGTTGGTGATGTAGGTGAATTGCAGTAAAGCAACTTGCCGGAACTCATACCGTTCTTGCGGCGAGTAGGTTTTTTGGCCAGTAAGAACTTCTTTGTTAACTTGCCAAGCTTGATAGCTTTGATAAATGTAGAGTGCTAGTAGTCCTGCCCACACCACATACATCGAAGTTGGGTTAAGGAAGTGAATCTTGGGTTGAGCCAACCGCCAAGCCAGTAGTCCGAGGGCAAAGATCAAACCAAAGTTCATGGCTAGTAATCCGTAGAAGCTACCGGGACTGGTTACAGACATTGCACCATATTTTTTGGGGCGCTTATATTCTTTACCAGGTGGAGTATCAGTAACGCTGTTGTAATAGACTACGCCATAGATTGCAGCAATAACCCCAGTCATGGCGATCGCCAACCGCCAGTTGTAGTTGCCACCAGCGAATACGGCTGCGGCACCAGCCACCAAGGGCAGTGCAAATTCGGCCACGAAAGCGCCAAAGTTGCCCCAACCACCATAAATACCCTGAGCCATCCCAATGTCTTTAGGTGGGAACCACTCGGCTACCATCCGAATCCCGATCACAAAGCCGGAACCAACGATGCCCATCAGCAACCGACTGATGACCAATTGATTGAAGTCTTGAGCCATTGCTGTCATCAAGCAAGGAATCAAGGCAAACATCAGTAACAACGAGTAGGTTTTGCGTGGTCCAAATTTGTCGAGCAAAGCCCCGACTACGATTCGAGCGGGAATGGTGATGGCCAGGTTGCAAATTGCGATGGTTTTCAGTTGGGCTGGATCTAAATGCAGCTCTTTGCCAATTACCGCCGCAAAGGGGGCAAAGTTAAACCAACAGACAAAAGTAATTAAAAACGCTAACCAGGACATGTGTAATATGCGGTAGCGATCGCGGAAAGTAAACAGGTTTGCCAACATAAAATATGATAAGAATCGGGGCTAGTCGGTGGTTATTTGAAGCTCCACTGAACTACCGTTAGCCTATTAGGATTGAACTATACAATTCGTATCATTAGCTACCAAATCTTAAAAAATGCCAATTAATTGCAACTTGATTATGCGTTTTACGCATGACACTCTAGAATTTCTACTGTTCTGCCAGCATCAACCTGATGAGCAAAGGTGATTTGCCAATATTTGGGAGGCAGATAGGGCAATAGCTCCGACCATTCGATCGCCACAATCCCAGGTTCTACTTCTAACCCTTCCCAATATTGCTCCGGGTGTAAAGCAATAACTTCCTCCCGTTCCAACCGATACAAATCCAGATGGTAGAGCGGACAACGTCCCTCTAAATATTCATTCACCAACGTAAAAGTGGGACTGGCCACCGCGCCCGTAATCCCTAAACCAGCTGCTAATCCCTGCACAAAAGTGGTTTTACCACTGCCCAAATCCCCAAATAACAGCAACACCGCTCCCGGTGCTAATTGTTCACTAAAGTCATAACCAAATTGTCTGGTAGCGGCACTATCTGCTAACAGCTCATGATACCGATCGCTCATCCTCTTTTACTTCCCTCACTTCCGACTTCTGTTGACGATACCAATAAAACAGCGCCCGACCTAATTTCCGGGAGTTGTGGCGGAGAGAGCCTTTGTCATCTTCTTCCATCACATTGACCGACAAAATTTGCCGCCCCAATTTCTGAACAGTATCCTCATCTAACAGCACCGGGAAAGAGTCCCCCTGGGCATAACGATCTAAGCAAGCTACGGACGGACTAGTCTTTTGGACTAACACTGCATTAAAGAGCCGCTGGCCACAGGCATGATCGATCGCCTTAATATGATCACTGACGCTATAGCCAGTGGTTTCACCAGGCTGGCTCATGATATTACACACATAAATACAGGGAACCCGGCGCTTAGCAATGGCTTGGGCGATCTCTGGCACCAACAAATTTGGAATCACACTGGTGTACAGACTCCCTGGTCCAATCACGATATAATTAGCCTCGCTAATGGCTTTGAGCACAGCTGGCAGCGCGGGCGGTCGCTCTGGAATACAACCAATCCGCACAATCTGACCACCAGCTTCGGTAATGCGCGACTCACCTTCAATCCGTCGCCCATCGGCTAGTTCTGCCCATAAATCAACGTGGGTCAGAGTGGCGGGCAGCACCCGCCCTTGAATTGCTAGTACTTTAGAACTAGCGGCAATCCCCCGCTCTAAGTCACCAGTAATATCGGACATCGCCGTCAAAAATAAATTGCCAAAACTGTGGCCTTCTAAACCTTCACCAGCTTGAAAGCGGTATTGAAACAACTCTGTCAATAATTTTTCTTCGTCAGCTAAAGCAGCAATACAGTTCCGAATATCCCCCGGTGGCAACACCCCAAAGTCCCGGCGCAGCCGCCCTGAAGAACCGCCATCATCAGCTACTGTGACAATAGCGGTAATATTGGCGCTATAGCGTTTCAAGCCTCTGAGCAAGGTAGATAAACCGGTACCCCCGCCGATCGCCACAATTTTGGGGCCTCTATTTCGCCGCCGATTACTGGTCAACATGTCCAGCAGCGTTTTCTCACTTTGCGGATCTAATGCCCCACTCACTGCTCGCAACGATCGCATCTGACCCCAAAACAGCAGAAAAAAGCCCACCGCTAAAATAATCGGACCAGATACCCGATTGGGTACCACCGTAGAAACGTGGTACAGAACGCCATCCGCAAACTGTACAAACGATCGAATCGGCATCAATCGTACCCAAATAGCCACACCCAGCCCAATGAAGACTACCCCAGCCAGAGTTACCATAAACCAGCGCTTTACAAACAAGCCTGGCGCTAGCCATTGCATTGATTTATTGACAATTCCAGTATCTTCATTAAAACGCTCACTGGCTTGTGAAGTTTCTTGATGAATCTGTTGTAGAGCTTTTGGGGCAGTTTTAGGCATTATTCTAGCCAAAGAGTTGAGAAAAATATTTTGAAATGTAAATATAAATGTGGAATTACGAATATTATTTAAGACTACTATATAAGTCTTAGTATTTAGTTAATAGCTTATTAAGTATTCCCGTGATTGTTATATAAGTGACAAAAAAAAGAATTTTAGGCTTAGATCCTGGACTAGCCACTCTCGGATTTGGCGTTATTGATATTGTGATTAATCCGGCGAAAGGTGTTATCCCTCTGCTGATGGTGGATTTTGGCATCATTCAAACTCCGGCCAAGACCGAAATTAGTCAGCGCTTGCAAATCATTTACGAAGACCTGAGTACTGTTGTTGACGAATTTAAACCCGATTTGGTTGCGATCGAGAAATTTTTCTTTTATCGGATGGCCAATACCATTGCTGTTGCCCAAGCCAGAGGAATCGTGCTGCTGGTTTTAGCACAACATAATCTCTCTTATATGGAGTTTACCCCAGCTCAGATTAAACAAGCGATCACTGGTTACGGGAATGCGCAAAAGGAGGAAGTTCAAGCCGCTGTCGCCAGAGAATTGGCTCTTGACTACATCCCGCGCCCGGATGATGCCGCTGATGCCTTAGCGATCGCGATTACTGGTTGGATGAGTTTGTGATCTAAAAATCACCTATAAAGTTAGATTATTAAGCATATCCACCCCAAATTAAATTCAAATGAATTTGCTGGAAACGGCCAATTTTCACCTTGGCCTAATTTGGATGAAATGTGGAGAGTGCCCGATCAAAATTTAAGGAGCGGGCTTTCTCAGTTACATTAAGGTAGAGGCGAAAACTAACTTTTGCCACCCTTTCGTTGCCCTGACTCTAAACCTATGGATACCAAAGCATTTAAGCGATCGCTGAATCACTCTGACAATTATCATCGCAAGGGTTTTGGCCATCAAGAAGAGGCCAATTTGGCTCTGGAGTCAGAATATCAAAGTGATTTAATCAAACAGATTCGGGCTAACAATTACAGCTGGCGATCAGGCGCGGTCACCATCCGCTTGGCGGAGTCCTTTGGTTTTTGTTGGGGCGTAGAGCGAGCGGTGGCCATGGCCTATGAAACCCGCCAGCATTTTCCAACCCAGCAGATTTGGATTACCAATGAAATCATCCACAATCCCTCGGTTAATCAGCGCCTCAAGGATATGGAGGTGAATTTTATTGAGGTAGAAAATGGCACCAAAGACTTCGGAGCGATCGGCAATGCGGATGTGGTGATTTTGCCTGCTTTTGGGGCTAGTGTCCAGGAAATGCAATTGCTCAATGACAAAGGTTGTACGATCGTTGATACCACTTGCCCTTGGGTATCGAAGGTCTGGAACACCGTCGAAAAACACAAGAAAAAAGATCATACTTCGATCATCCACGGCAAGTACAATCACGAAGAAACGGTGGCTACTAGCTCGTTTGCTGGCAAGTATCTAGTGGTTCTGAATATGGCAGAGGCCAACTATGTTTGCAACTACATTTTGGATGGTGGCGATCGCTCAGAATTTTTAGCGAAATTTAGCAAGTCTTACTCGGTGGGTTTTGACCCGGATATCGATTTAGAGCGGGTCGGGATTGCCAACCAGACGACAATGCTCAAAACTGAAACCGAGGAAATTGGGAAGCTCTTTGAGCGCACCATGATGAAAAAGTACAGCACCACCGAGCTGAACGAGCATTTCTTAAGCTTTAATACCATCTGCGATGCCACTCAAGAACGTCAGGATGCCATGTTTCAGTTGGTGGATGAAAAACTAGATTTGATGATGGTGATTGGCGGTTTCAATTCTTCTAATACGACTCACTTGCAGGAGATTTCGATCGATCGACAGATTCCTTCTTATCATATTGACTGTGCCGATCGGATTATGAGCGGTAATCGTTTGGAGCATCAATCACTAGATCAAGGAATTATCGTGACCGAGAATTGGCTACCAGCTGGTGAGATCACTGTGGGCATCACTTCCGGGGCTTCCACACCAGATAAAGTGGTGGAAGAGGTGATCGAGTTGATCTTTGCCCAGCACAGTTAATGAGCCAGAATCGCCTCGACTAGACCGGGCAATGTATATTCGGTGGCTGCGATATCGACCTTGTCAAATAACTCTTGGCAAGTCGCTGAAGTTTGGGGTCCGATCGAAGCAATCTTGACCCGATCCAACCAATTAGTGGGTAATTGGTTGCCAACTAATTGATGAAAGTGTCGCACTGTCTTGGAACTAGCAAAAGTAATAATATCGATTTGCTGTTGCTGGAGCGCGATCAGAATGGTGGGTGCGATCGATTCCGGGCAGACCGATTCGTAAGCGGCGACTTCATCAACGATCGCACCCTGGCCAGTTAAGGCTTGAACAATTTCTGCCCGGCCACCGCTCTCTACTCGGGGAAACAGGATCTTTTTCTGAGTAGGTGATTCTGGGAAACTAGCCACCAGAGCATCAGCCACAAATTCGGTGGGCATAAAGTCGGGAGTGATTCCATATTGGCGTAAGACCTCTGCTGTTTTGCGACCAACTACCGCGATTTTTACCCCGGCCAATGCTCTAGCATCTAGACCAGCAGTCGTTAACCTGTCGAAGAAGTAGTTGACAGCATTCGCTGAAGTCAAAATCAACCAATCATAGTTAGATAGTTGGGTGATCGACTGGTCTAGTGCTTGCCAACTACTCGGTGCCCCAATGGCAATAGTAGGCATCTCCAGCACCCGCGCCCCTTGAACGGTTAACAACTGGCGCAGTTCGTGGGATTGACTCAAAGAACGGGTAATTAAAATAGTTTGTCCTTGCAATGGTAAATCGTTGCGGCGCTTAGTTTGACTATTGATGAAAGGCCGGAGCTTGACGACTTCCCCGATTACAATCACCGCTGGTGAAAAAGACCGATCGCCCACCTCGGCCACCACCTGGCCTAAATCACTCACTAACACTTCCTGCTGTTCTAAACTCGCCCACTTGATAATGGCGATCGGCGTGTGGGGTGCCCGACCATGCTGCAACAGACCGCGTACGGTGGTAGCTAGGGTAGTAGTACCCATTAAAATCACCAAAGTGGGTAACTGCACTAAGGCATCCCAGTTCAAATCTTCGGGAGCATGAGCACTGACTACGGCAAAACCATAGCTGAGCACTGGATCGGTGAGGGGAATACCGGCTAATAATGGTGCTGACAAGGCGGAGGATAGACCGGGTACTATTTCATATTCGCAACCAGCGGCACTGAGGGCATCAATCTCGCTGGTTGTCCGACCAAAAATGAAGGGATCGCCACTTTTGAGCCGTACCGTTTTTTGATCGTGCTGCGCCTGTTCGACTAAAACTTTGTTGATTTCGGTTTGGGTCATGCTAGGTTGGCCACCCCGTTTACCGACGTAAAGGCGTTGACAGGTGGGGGGCAAAAATTCCAGCAAGGTTTCGTCGATCAAGGCATCGTAAACGACTGTATCAGCGGTGGTGAGGAGGGTTTGCGCTCGTAATGTTAAATATGATATGTCACCTGGCCCAGCGCCAACGATATAAACTTTGCCCATGGGATTTTTCTCATTTATCAACCTCTTATTATCTGTCGATCGAGTGTTATCTGGGAGATTTGCTTATTGTTGCTTTACTTTAGCTGAAGGATAATAGTAGCCCCGAATATTTACTGCTAACATCAATGAGGTACCCAGGTGAATATTTTATGCCCTACAGTCAATTCACCACTATTAGCAAAGCCAAAGAAGCTTTTGGTCTGAAAATTACTGAAGCTGGGATTGATGGAACGCTCTGAGGATGGCCTTGTTTCTGTCCCCTTTGATTCGATCGAGATTCGTTTACCTTTGACGTAAGTTGCTTGAATTTTGGTAACTGCTCAGGCTTAAATTAGAAAAAATAGCCTAATCCTTGAAGGGAAACCCTAAAAACCTTATGGAATCATTGAAAAAAGTGTCCGGAGTATTGTTTATTGAGTTTGAAGTATGAAATTCTGAAGAATAATTATGATCTGCTCTGCTGGCTCCACCGTCCGTGGTAAGCTGCTGAAGCTGAAAATTGGGGAAGTTCGGTGAAATTCCGATACTGTGCCGCAACTGTAAAGCAGCCCACCGGGCTGACGAGTCAGAATACCGATGCAGCATTGTTGTTCGATCGATTCTTGCGTTGCACAAGAACATAAAACTTGGTCTTTATTGCTACTTCACCTAATTCTTTAGAATCCTTAGCCTGTCCTGGACTGTTTTACCCGACAGCAGCTCAAGATGGAATTCTGGCGAGGATTCGGACGACCGGCGGATTACTGAATAGTCAGCAGGTGAGCGTAATTGTGGATATGGCGGCGACTATCGGTTTAGAGAGTATCCAGGTCACTAACCGGGCTAATCTGCAATTGAAGCTCTCCCAAGCCCTGACTCCCGATATTTTTCAGCAATTACAGGCTGTCGAATTAGCCGCGTCCATCCCAGCCGTTGATCACTTGCGTAATATTATGGCTAGCCCCACGGCAGGGATTGATGCGCAGGCCGTGTTTGATACCAGACCAATTGTGGGGGCGATCGATCGATATATTTCCAGTAGTCCTGAACTAGTTGATCTGAGTGCTAAGTGCAGTATTGGCCTGGATGGCGGTGAAGCCGTCTCCATCCGGCAGCGCCCCAATGATTTGATATTGGTGGCGCATCGTCAAAGGCTGCGGCTGTTTTTGAATATGGGCGATGGCATCGAGTTGGATACTGGATTGGGCTGTGCTTTTGATGAGGCTGTGCCATTGGTAGCAGCGATTTATCACATTTATCTGGAACATGCTACTGCCTTACCTAGTACTCCCCAGCCACATCGCCGCAGCAAAAAGCCCCGCCTGCGGCAATTAGTATCCCATTGGGGTTTAGATTGGTTCCGCAGCTTATTGGCCGCAGATTTCGATGACCAACAGGAATTAAATCCCGCAACCAACAGTAAACTGGGCAGACATTTGGGTATCCATCGCCAGCGGCAAATTGGTTATTCCTATGTAGGATTAGTTTTATCGTTGGGTCAAATCTCGATCGATCAACTGCGCGGCTTAGGTGATTTGGCAGACCAATATGGCGACGGTAGTTTGCGGTTAACACCGTGGCAGAACGTGATTTTACCTAATGCTTTAAATACAGATTTACCGAATTTACTATCAGCTTTAGAAAAATTAGGACTACAAACTGATGCCACTCATCCGGCTGGATCGATCGTGGCCTGTCGCGGCAAACCCGGTTGTCAAGCGGCTGAAACCAATAGTCATGCCCATGCTCAGGAGTTGATTCAGCAATTGATCGACCGATTAGATCAGCCATTGCAAATCCATATCAGCGGTTGCGGCAAAGGCTGTGCTCATCCCCTCGGTAGCGACATTGCATTATTGGGAATCTCTGATGACCAAACTGAAAATTATGAAATTTATCTACGATCGAGCAATCAAACTTTTGGCCAGCGGCTGTTTCCGATGAGGCCAGTAGCTGAGGTAATCAAGATGATCGATCGAATGATTAATATCTATCAACAGCAACGCCGTTACCCCCAAGAATCCTTTGATGACTTTGTGCAGCGTTATACCCTCGCTGATTTACATCAACTTTTCGCTTTTCCCATTGACAGTCAAACTTAATGCTGGATTACATTCGCGACGGCGCTGAAATTTACCAAAAATCATTTGCCACCATTCGATCGGAGACTGATTTAAGCAATGTCCCACCAGATCTAGAAAAGGTCGTGGTGCGGATGATTCATGGCTGTGGTATGACTGATATTGCTGGTGACATAGCGGCTTCACCATTGGCTGCTGAAATTGGCCGAAAAGCCCTCGCTGCTGGGGCAGCGATTTTATGTGATGCCCACATGGTGGCTGATGGCGTGACCCGTAGTCGTTTGCCAGCCAACAACCAAGTGATTTGCACTCTCAAATATCCCGAGGTGCCAACGCTCGCCCAACAGATCAGCAACACTCGATCGGCTGCCGCTTTAGAACTATGGTTACCAGATTTGGCTGGAGCAGTAGTGGCGATTGGCAATGCCCCTACCGCGCTCTTTCGGTTACTAGAACTACTGGATGCCGGAGCCAGTAAACCGGCCTTAATTCTGGGGATGCCGGTGGGTTTCGTCGGAGCGGCGGAATCGAAAGCCGAGCTGGCGGCCAACAGTCGCGGTGTACCTTTCATCACTATTCACGGGCGGCGGGGTGGCAGTGCCATGACGGCCGCTGCCCTTAATGCTTTAGCTCAGGAGGCTGAATGACTACAACTACAGGTAAATTATACGGTTTGGGATTGGGGCCAGGCGATCCAGAATTATTGACCTTAAAGGCTTACCGGATTCTGCAAGCGGTGCCGGTAGTGGCTTATCCCGCTTCTCCCGATGGTCGGTGCATCTCGCGGGCTGTAGTGGCAGATTATCTGAAACCAGAGCAGATTGAAATTCCGATGGTATTACCCTTTAAGCTAGAAATTTCCTCCCAGCCCTACTACGACAAGATGGCTGAGGAATTGGCCGAGCATCTAGAGGCCGGTCGCGATGTAGCGGTGCTCTGCGAAGGTGATCCCTTTTTCTTTGGCACTTTCATGTACACCTTCAATCGGTTGTCTCACCGATTCCCGACAGAAGTGGTGCCGGGAGTCTCTTCGGTGATGGCCAGTGCTGGAATGCTCGGTACGCCTTTAACCTATCGTAACGATGTTTTCATCGTGCTGACGGGGACTTTGCCAGCGGAGACGATTGCCGACAGGTTGAAAGTGGCCGATGCTGCTGTCATTATGAAACTGGGACGCAATTTCGCCAAGGTTTGTGATGTCTTAAAAGAAGTGGGCTTGTGGGAGCGAGCTAAATATATTGAACGATCGACAACCAAACAGCAAAAGATTGTACCGATTGCCGAGGTTGATCCCACCCAGGTGCCCTATTTTGCGATGATTGTGATTCCCAGTGAATGGCAGTGGATGAATGGCTAAAGTTGCAGTAGTAGTGCTCAGTCAAGATAGTGTAGTGACTGCGCGTCAATTAATGGCAGCGCTGCCGGAGGCGATGCTCTATGGTTCGGCCAAACGCACGACGGGCGTGGATATCAGCTTCGACAATTTCAAGGCCACAGTCCAAGAATTGTTCAGTCAAGATGTAGCAATTGTGGGGCTATGTGCTGCTGGGATTTTGATTCGATCGATCGCCCCGCTCCTCAATGACAAACTCCATGAACCAGCCGTGATTGCGGTAGCTAGTGACGGAAGCGCCGTCGTTCCTTTGTTGGGCGGTTTGCATGGAGCCAACGATTTGGCGCGCGTAATTGCTACGGCTCTTACAGTCTCCCCAGCAATTACCACTACCGGCGATATTCGGTTTCAGACAACTTTACTAGCTCCACCAGCTGGTTATACTCTAGCTAATCCTCAGCATGGCAAACAATTTATCTCGGACTTGATTGCTGGGGAAAAGCTGCGCTTACTAGGCAGTGCTGATTGGCTAGAGTCTGCTCAACTCC
>CAXTSX010000070.1:0-15857 GCA_964247085.1 uncultured bacterium | reverse complement strand
GATTACGGCACTCTTAGGGCTTGACCTTACCCGAAATCTGTCCGGACTATTGTCAACAGCAATTCAACTGGCTAGATTGATGAATCCAAATTATAGCTATATTGTATTTCTGGTAATTTTGAGCATCTGATTGCCACCGGGTTGTAGTTCGTAGTTAACTTGTTGGATTTCACAATTGAAACCCAGATTTTGTAGTTGGGTGATGACTGGATCTAAGTATGGTGAGGTTTGGAGCATCAGGGTCAGGAGGGGGAATATCCGTACCTCTGAGCAAACACGGAGCATTTCTATGATGGAGTCGAGGTGAAATTGCTGGTCGAGGTGGTCGGAGTATAGAAATAAAAAGTGGGAAGACAACCCCAGATTGTAGGCGGAGTCTGGATATTTCAAGGTAGGCATTTCGCCTACTTCGTAACGGTTGCTGGCTTTCCCGGCGGCATAGTCTGCCGCAAATAAATCCATGACTTGTTCGCGATGGGTGCGGAGAGCGGTGGGAGATTTGTGATAAGTCCAAGCCCAGTCTTCGGCGGTGTTGGCGACTTGGGTGATGATGTTGTCAATCACGGCATCAAATCTGGCTCTAATTTGGTCAGCGGTGAAAATGTAAAGGGGATCGATCGACTTGATCTGATAACCGAGATTGGTGCCTTCGGCGTTGAAACTGGCTGGACCATCACCAACACTGAGGATCGATCGACTAAAGTCTTCTCCAGTCAGGGTAAACATGTGGATGTATTCGTCAAGCGATCGACCAAAGGGAACGATGTTTTCTAAATGCATGGCCATGCTTTGTTTGCTCCTGGATGTCTAGACGGTAATTACACTTGTTGAAACTGAGTAATAGTTTCAGGATTTTATATCCCTTTGCACTTCTAGTGATTCAAAAGCTTGCTAGATAAGCATTTTAGTGTTTGAGTGAAAAGTTTTGTCCGTCAACCAGGTGCCACCCCCACCAACATTGATTTGAAATCCAGTACTGATGTCTCTATTGGTTTGGGTCATTTCAGGCCTATTCTCAAAAGATATTTTTTTCTGTGAATTTCTGACAAACTCACGGCCTTTCCCCGTAATACTGTTAATCGCTATTTCTCTAGGAGCATTGAAATTCCGGCCAAGCTCTTGAATCTTTGCTAATCCAGCATCTGTAAGCAGTACCGCCCTCTACCTTGATCTGCCAGCCCTTGGCATTATCATAGTTATTCTGAGTCATCGAAGTCTGATCCAATAACTTCCCCGCATTAATTTCCTGTGCGATGGCCTCCCCCGTAAACTTCTTGGCCAGTTCACCCGCCCCCGACTTCACAAACTCCTGAAAAGCCAAAGATGCGATCGCGCTAGCTGTTAATGCTGTAACTGGATCAGCCATTTTCTATTCCTCCAGACTTTTCTTTTAGTTTAACAGGGAAATGGAGCTAAGCTTCTCGGCCATTGAATGAAGAGAAATTTGCGGACTCAGTTAAAATAGAACAAACATATGTGGAGATGTGCCATGAACATCACCTTAAAACCAGAGCAAGAAAAACTAATTCAACAGCAAGTGGCCTTGGGCAGGTTCAATTTCGTAGATGAGGCAGTAGGAAGAGCCTTGCAGCTCCTGGATGAGCAATATGATGAAAATGGATTGATGAAGTCCGGGTTAAAGTTGATGAGGCCAAAGCTGCAGTGGAACGAGGCGAGGTACTCCCGTTCGATACGGTCATGACCCGCTTATCAAGATAAATTTCAACAAGCTCGCGAGCAGCGGGAATGATGCGCTTCGCGATCGCACTGCCAGCTAGTAGGGATTTAGATGAAATTTCCGATTATTTTGTGAGCCGGAATATTGAGGCTGGGAACGGCTACTGCAATTATTTAATGAGAAATGTGCAATGCTGATGCAATTTCCAAACATGGGTACAAAGTTATGACTATATTCAACCCAATTTGCGAGGAATTCCATTAAACAACTATATTATTTTTTACGAAGTAACGGATAATCAAATTATGGTTTTGCGAGTTGTGAGTGGTCGGCAAAATTTGACATTTGTAGTAGAAGATATTTGAGATTGAATTAGGAATTCTGAGTTTAAACATCCTCGTTGATTCGGCTTGATACGAAGATATGTCTGATAATGATTGCCTGATTTGGTTAAGATAACGAAGCACTTTACCCCACCTTCATGGAAGTTCCCTCCCTCCATCCTGATACCATCAAAGAAGTCAAAGCCAAGGCCGATATCTATGAGGTCGTGTCTTCTTATGTGGTATTGAAAAAACAGGGAAAAGACTACCAAGGACTCTGCCCCTTCCATCAAGAACGATCGCCCAGCTTCACCGTCAGCCCCAGCAAGCAAATGTATTACTGCTTTGGCTGCCAAGCTGGTGGCGGCGCGGTGAACTTCTTGATGGAAATCAACAAACAATCCTTCGCTGAAGTAGTTCTAGACTTAGCTCGTCAGTACCAAATCTCCATCAAAACCTTGGCACCGGAAAAACGCCAAGAACTCCAGCGTCAACTCACTGAACGGGAACAACTGGGCGAGATCATGGCCGTGGCGGCCAATTTTTATCAACATGCCCTGTCCCAACCCCAGGGACAAGCCGCTTTAACCTACCTGAAAGACCAACGCCAAATATCAGCTGACACTATTAAAGACTTTCAGCTGGGCTACTCCCCAGCGAGCTGGGATACTCTCTATCAATATCTGACCGTCACTAAAAAGTTTTCAGTCAAGTTGGTAGAAGCAGCAGGTTTAATTGTCCCCCGACGTGCCACGCACGCTCCGGAGGGAACCTCCGGAGAACGTGAAGCACTAAATGAAAGAAGCGGCTATTACGATCGATTTCGCGACAGGCTGATGATTCCGATTTGGGATGTCAATGGCCGAGTGATTGCCTTTGGGGGCCGTAGCTTAGGTGATGCCCAGCCCAAATATCTTAATTCTCCCGAAACTCCGTTATTTGATAAGGGCAAGACTCTCTATGGTCTGAACTTAGCCAAAGATGCCATCAAAAAAGAAGACCGAGCAGTCGTGGTGGAGGGCTATTTTGATGTGATTGCTCTCCATGCCGCTGGCATTACTAACGCCGTTGCTTCCTTGGGAACAGCGCTGAACAACTATCAAATTAAACAACTATTGCGCTTTACTGATTCTAAGCAGATTGTTTTTAACTTTGATGCCGACAAAGCTGGAACCTTAGCCACGGCCAGAGCGATCGAAGAGGTCGCTAATTTAGCTTATCAAGGTCAAGTCCAGTTGCGGGTGTTGAATCTGCCAGCAGGGAAAGATGCTGATGAATTTCTCAAAGAGAATAGTAGTGATATCTATAGTGAAAGATTAGCCAATGCACCGCTGTGGTTAGATTGGCAACTCGAAAAAGCAATTGTCGATCGAGACCTTCAAGATGCCCGTTTTTATCAGCAAGCGATGGAAGATAGTATCAGTTTGCTGCTGAAAATTACTGATACCAATGCCCGGAGTTTTTATCTCCAGAAAGCAGCGCGGTTACTGAGTGGCTCCGATGTCCGCCAAATTCCGCTGCTGGTGGAAAATTTAAATACTGAGCTGAAACGCAAGCAGCGAGAAATTAAAACCCCCAAATTTAACTATCAACCACCGGCCACCCGCAGTGTCACTGAATCGGACTTCACCTTTACCGCAGAGGATTTTGCACCACCTGTAGATGATGAAATAATCAGTAACGATACTTTGGTGCCTGCCAGATTGTCACCACAACAGCGGTTAGTAGAACAAGCCGAGGCTGTATTGCTACGGCTCTATCTGCATTATCCAGAACATCGTCTCACGATTATTGATACTCTAGATCAGGCTGATTTGATTTTTAACTTGCCTCACCATCGCTTTATCTGGCAAAAGATTCTGGAGGTGAGCGCCCTGGGCGAGATTGATTACCTCGATCCCAATTTGATTGGTCATTTGCAAGATTTATACGGGAGTTATCGATCGGAGATGACCCAGGTCAGTCATTTGTTTAATTTAGATGAAAGAACGGCGCAGGAAATTCAGCGCTCTACCTTGGTCATTCGTGCGGCTGGAGCTTGTCTGGAGAAGGCTGCTTGCGAGCAACAGCGAAGCTATTATTTAGCTCAGTGGCAAAGTGCGGAGATGTCACCAGAGCGTAAGCAAGAATGCTATGAATTGTTTTATGAAGCCCAACGGAAATTGGAATTGATCGAACAACAGCGTTTGTTTACGATGACCGACTTGATTGGTTGTGGTTAATAATCAAGTCAACATTAATTTGACGCATAACTGAATTATCAAATCACCCCCAGATAAACCCTAATCCCAGCAACAGCCCAATCACAAAATGCAACCGCACCGCCAAATACTTGCAAGTTCTAATAATTTCCGGCTGATCATGATTGGTGCGCACAAAATTACAAAGCTGAATGGCGATCGGCAGTCCCAGTAAAATCCCGAGCGTGGCCGGCGGAAAAACTTTGGCAGCGATCGATCCAAGTACCAATACATAGACACTAATCACCAACCACACCACCGTATCGGCACCCAACTTAGTGCCCAGCCGTACAATCGGGGACTTCTTGCCCGCCGCCAAATCATCTTTTACCTGATGGAAATGCGAACAAAACAAAATCAAGCTGGTCAGAATGCCAATAATAATGCTGGCCACTGTATTCACCACCGACCAACTCTGGGCTTGACTGTAATAAGCCGCCGCCAAAGCCAATGGACCAAAGCAAACAAAGCAAATAATCTCCCCTACCCCATAATAGCCCAGCCGAAAAGGCGGTCCTTGGTAGGTATAACCCAGAAAGCAACAGAGCAGCACAATTCCTAATATTGTCCAGTCCTGCTGTCTCCAACAGATCGCTAATACGCCGCTGATGCCCAGCAACAAAAACAGATTACCTAACCAAAACATCAAATTGCGCTTACCAGTTAGGTTCACCACTGATTCAGCTTTGTGCCGATCAATACCCGTATCAGAGTCGAAAACATCATTGCTGACATTAATCCAAGCCACGATCGAAATTGCCGATAGCAAAAAAGTGGCTAAGATCTGACCGTGAAATTCTTTAGTCTGGGCAATGGCGATCGCACTGCCCACCCAGATCGGAATCACCGCTACCGTATACATCGGTGGTTTGATTGCCGCCAGCCAGAGCTGGCGACGGGACGGGGTTACTTGCTTTACTACTTCGGCCGTTGTCATAATAAAAGAATTAATTAAGCTATTTGTGATTCACAATTGTTCATAATCGATCGATTGCCAACAGAGTAAAATGCAAGCGCGAAGCCTTAGCCTGTAATGCTCTTTGCCATCTAAATAGAGTCCTAACTAGCTATATCACAATTTCTTATTTGCTCTCGTGAGCGTGAAGAAACCTTAAAAAAACTTTATTTGGTTAGCATGACCGTTACTCCCCACCGCCAACTTTTGTATCATAGCTGCGAAGCGATCTTTGAGTTGCTGGATGCTAACCGTCACCACTCGCTGGTCAGTCTGGCTTTGCCGTTGCCGAAAGTTGACCCGCTGGTGGCATTGCCCGCTCTTAGTGCGGTCAGTCAGTCTTATTTCTACTGGGAACACGGCGATCGATCACTGGCTTTGTTAGATGTCACCCTTACTCAAGATGTGTGCGGTATCGATCGATTTGCCCAGGCGCAAGCATTTATCCAGCAAGTTAGTGATGATATTCAGGTAATTGGTGCAGAGCGTTTTACTGAGCCGCGTTTTTATTGCCGCTTTCCCTTTTTTGATGCGCCCACCGCGACCAGTCCTTTTGCTACTAGCCAAATTTGTTTACCTAAATGGCAAATATCTCGGTATCGAGGCATTAGCAATTTGGTCGTCAATCTCCAGCTGGATCGATCGACTGATCTAGTCAAAGTGGCCGCAGAAATAAATGCCATGATCGCCCAGCTCAACCATTTAGCTGGCCGCAGTTTATCGACTAGCCCAAATGATGTGCGGCTGCACAGCGACCAAGGGGCGATCGATCTCCTGGAAACTGCCATCTCTAAATCCTTGGCGGCGATCGATCGACAAGAACTGCAAAAAATTGTCTTGGCGCATTCTTGTTTAGTTACTGCTACCCAAGATTTTTCGATCCCCCGTTGCTTGGATAACCTACGCCAAAATCATCCCGACTGCTACACCTTTGCCATTAATGATGGTGATGGAAACTGCTTTTTGGGGGCTAGTCCGGAGCGGTTAGTGAGTGTGTCCGATCGACAGCTAGTTTGTGATGCTTTGGCCGGTTCAGCGCCGCGTAGCCAGTTGCCAACAACAGATCGGCAGTTAGCCCAGCAACTCCTGGCCAGTCCTAAGGAGCAACACGAGCATCAATTAGTGCGCGACTTTATTGTGGATAGTTTGCAGCAGTTGGGACTAAATCCGCGCTGGAACAAGCAACCGCAGTTGCTAGCTCTTACCAATATTCAGCATGTCTGGACCCCCATTCAATCAGCTCTCCAGGCTGGTCTACATCCCTTGGCAGTGGTGGCGGCTTTGCATCCGACCCCAGCAGTGGCTGGTCTGCCGCGCGATTTGGCCTGTGCCAAAATTCAAGCCTTAGAAGCCGTGGACAGATCTCTTTATGCCGCGCCGATTGGTTGGATCGATACAACTGGAAATTGTGAGCTAGTAGTGGGCATTAGGTCGGCGATTGTGACGGGCAATCAAGCGCGGCTATTTGCCGGAGCTGGAATTGTGGCGGGTTCGGAGATCGATCGAGAGGTGGCCGAGATCCAGCTCAAGTTTCAATCGCTTTATCAAGCTCTGAGTGGTTAAACCGATAGGTCTGGGTAAACTGAGATGGAGTTTCGCGTAAAATACTACTATGGCAATGATCACTGGGTTATCTGGTAACGAGATTTTTTGTTTACACCAGCAAGGCTTAACTCCTGGCGATCTGGTGGTGGGTAACAGTGTAATTTCACTCGGCTTGCTCAATAGTATCGGTTCGGGGCTGCGCACCTTGGTTGGAGGTGAGGTTAGCCAGGTCACTAAAATTATTGCGGAGGGACGACAACGCTCCTATTTCCGGATTGTAGCAGAAGCTAAACGGCATGGTGGCGTAGGAATTACGGGTGTTTCTAGCGAACTGATTGTGCATGGTACCAATGTTGAATTTTTATCGATCGGCTCCTGTATACATCGAGATAATACACCGAGCCAGCATTTAGAATTCTCCTCATCAGCCGATGGCCAAGCTCTTTATTGCCAGCTGGATTGTGGATTTACCCCTAAGCAATTTGTTTTTGGGAATGTGGCTTATTCGATCGGACTGGGCGGTGGCATTGTGGGTAGCTTACGCAGCTTGGCTAGAGGCGAAATCAAGGAATTTTCGCGCATTTTTAACACCACTCGTCATTTGGCCATTCAACGAATTACCGCCGAGGCTGAGGCGGTAGGAGCAAACGCGGTAATCGGCATTAAAACATCGATTTTGCCGTTTGCCGGAATGCAGGAAATGGTGATGATTGGCACCGCCTCGCACCATCCTTTGTTACCAGATAGGTACCAAAAACAACCAATTACTAGCGATCTGACGAATGAGGAAATGTGGAATCTGATCAATCTCGGCTATATGCCGGTGCAATTGGTGTTAGGGGTGTCGGTCTATTCCTTAGGACTAATTGGTGGGATATCCTCGTTTTTTAAATCTTTTGTCCGAGGTGAGATTAGAGAACTGACTAGTCTGATCTACGAAGCTCGGACGGAGGCTCTCAAGCATATTGAAGAAGATGCCCGGCGCTGTGGTGCCGATCGAGTGGTGGGGGTGAAAACTTATGTATACAACTTAGGCGGTGGGGTGATTGAGTTTTTGGCGATCGGTACGGCGGTGAAGAAAATGCCGGGGATTAAAACTGCCTCGGAAACTCTGTTGCCCCAAGCAATTATTCGCGATCAAGATACTTTTGTGAATACTGCAGAAGCTAGTTATCGCGCCTCTTTGAGTTGACTTGTAAATTGAACGAACCAATTGGTTGTTTTTTCTAGATTACCCAGTTAGCCTCCATCCCCTAACCCCAAGATTGCTATCATATTCTGTGTAACACTGCCCCTGCGATCGATGACCGTCAATCTACCTCCGCAATACACCGCCAAAGACACCGAAGCCAAATGGCAGAGTCGTTGGGAAAGCCAAAATACCTACCAGGCTAACTCCCAATCGGCTGGCCAACCCTTCTGTGTAGTGATTCCGCCGCCCAATGTTACCGGCAGTTTGCACATGGGTCATGCTTTTGAGAGTGCTTTGATTGACGTATTGGTGCGCTATCAACGGATGACTGGTCGGAATACTCTGTGGTTACCGGGTACCGACCATGCCAGTATTGCAGTGCAGACCATCTTAGAAAAACAACTTAAGGCTGAAGGCACTAATCGCGCTGCGGTTGGTCGGGAAAAATTTCTAGAAAAAGCTTGGCAGTGGAAAGCCGAATCAGGGAGTACGATCGTTGGTCAACAGCGGCGATTAGGTATTTCGGTGGATTGGACCCGCGAGCGGTTCACGCTCGATGAAGGTCTGTCCAAAGCTGTGCTGACCGCTTTTAACCAGATGTATCAAGAGGGTTTGATCTATCGCGGCAAATATTTGGTGAATTGGTGTCCAGCTTCTCAGTCGGCGGTGTCTGATTTGGAAGTGGAAGATAAAGAAGTCAATGGTAATCTGTGGTATTTTCGCTATCCGCTCACTGATGGTTCCGGCTATTTAGAAGTGGCTACGACTCGTCCAGAAACCATGTTGGGGGATACTGGGGTAGCGGTAAATCCCCAAGATCCGCGCTACCAAAAGTTAATTGGCAAAACCTTAAAGTTGCCCTTGGTTGGTCGGGAGATTCCGATCGTTGCTGATGAGTTAGTAGAAATGGATTTTGGCACCGGTTGTGTGAAAGTGACCCCGGCGCACGATCTGAATGATTTCGCCATGGGCAAGCGCCACAACTTAGAATTCATCAATATTCTAAATAAAGACGGCAGTATTAACGAAAACGGTGGCGATTTTGCGGGTCAAGATCGTTTTGTGGCGCGGAAGAAAGTGATTACGGCGTTAGAAGCCGCTGGTAATCTAGTCAAAATCGAAGATTACAAACATACCGTTCCCTATAGCGAACGCGGTAAAGTTCCCGTCGAACCATTGCTATCCACTCAGTGGTTTGTGAAAATTCGGCCCTTAGCCGATCGATGCCTAGAATTTTATGATCAACACAATTCGCCGTGTTTTGTACCCGATCGCTGGGGCAAGGTCTATCGCGATTGGCTAGTGAAGCTAGAAGATTGGTGTATTTCCCGGCAATTGTGGTGGGGCCATCAGATCCCAGCTTGGTATGCCATTAGTGAAACTGGTGGCGAGATTACTGATACCACGCCTTTTGTGGTGGCGGCGAATGAAGCCGATGCTTTAGTTCAGGCTCAGGCTAAATTTGGAGCAAATGTCCAGATTCAGCAAGATCCAGATGTGTTAGATACTTGGTTCTCATCAGGACTGTGGCCATTTTCGACTCTGGGTTGGCCGGAAAAAACCCCGGATTTTGAGACTTACTATCCGACAGCTACTTTGGTGACTGGTTTCGACATCATTTTCTTTTGGGTCGCCCGCATGACCATGATGGCTGGACATTTCACTGGCCAAATGCCCTTTAAAGATGTGTACATTCATGGCCTGGTGCTGGACGAAAAGGGCAAGAAAATGTCTAAGTCTGCTGGCAATGGCATTGACCCGTTGCTCATGATTGAAAAATACGGCACTGATGCTCTACGTTATGCTCTCATTCGAGAGGTTTTAGGTGCTGGTCAAAATATTCGGTTTCAATATACCCGGAAGACTGATGAGTCCGAGATCGTAGAAGCCAGTCGCAATTTTACTAATAAGCTATGGAACGCGGCTCGGTTTGTAATGATGAACCTAGGTGAGCAAACTCCCGACCAATTAGGTAGTCCTGATATGGCCAACTTGGAGTTAGTCGATCGCTGGTTCCTGTCCCGCTATCATCAGACCATCCAGCAAACCCGTAAACATATTGATACCTATGGTTTTGGCGAATCAGCCAAGGTTTTATATGAGTTCTTCTGGGGGGATTTCTGTGATTGGTACATCGAGTTAGTCAAATCGCGGTTGTCAGAAGACGCTCCGGCGGCGACCAAATTAGCCGTTCAACAGACCTTAGCTTATGTCCTCGATGGCGTATTGAAATTGCTACATCCTTTTGTGCCACATATCACGGCGGAATTGTGGCAGGGTTTGATCCAACAAGATTTAGATATTTCGCTGCAAGCTTATCCAGTTTCGGATCCCGCTCTGATTGATGTGAGTTTAGACCAAGAGTTTGAACTATTTACTGGCACTATTCGGGCCATTCGTAACCTCCGTGCTGAAGCGGATATTAAGCCCAGTTTGAAAGCAGCGATCGTCTTACAAAGTGACAATGAATCCGAACGGCAGTCTTTAGAAAGAGGCCGCAGTTATATTTGTGATGCCGCCAAGGTGGATGATTTACAAATTGTGGATCAAGTTCTAGCAGATCAGAGATCGATCGCCAGTGTTTACGCCACAGTGCAAGTGATTTTGCCGCTTACAGGCGTAGTTGATATTGTGGCTTTTGTGATCAAACTGCAAAAGAAACTGGCCAAGATCGAAAAAGAAGTGGAATCTATGACCAATAAATTACAGAATCCCAACTTTGTCGATCGAGCTTTACCAGAAGTAGTTCAAGAAGCCCGTGATAACCTCATTGAATCGCAAAAACAAGCCGAAATATTAGTAGCTAAAATTGCTAGTCTAAATGCTATTTAGTTTGGTGAATTTTTATTTATCAAATCAGGATGTTTAAGTGTCAACGTAAAATTTTGTACAAAACTCATGCTATATTTATTCATCATATTTTTTGATGAATAAATACTTCCTAATGGGTGAGGAATAGCGGGCGTGAATCTATATTGGGTTTATGACTTACCTAACTGGCTGTTTGCCACAATGGTAATAGGGACTACTGTATTTATTGCCCTTGTAGGGCAACGATTAACCCAGCGCTGGGTAAAAAGAATTGCCGGAAATGATGGGAAGTACAACGATCTAGTTAGTACTACCTTGGCCACCGTCGGCGTATTTTTTGGAATTACCCTGGGCTTGATTTCGGTAGGCACCTGGCAAAACTATGCCGATATTGATGCTAATGTTAACCAAGAAGCTGCCACTGTAGCAGCTTTATATAGTTCGGTGAGCAATTACCCAGAGCCAGCCAATACAGCGTTACGAAATAGTCTGAGAGACTATACTAAAAATCTTATTGATGAAGACTGGCCGCAACAACGTAGAGGAGTAGTACCTCAAGGCGGCGCTGCTAAAATTGCTGATTTTCAAAGTACTCTTTTTCGAGTTAATCCCGTTTTAGAAGGTCATATTGCTCTGCATTCCGAAACCATTTCTGAGTTTAATGATCTACTCCGAAAAAGACGTTTACGCCTGCAAAGTGTCACTACCGGTTTGCCAGATACTCTGTGGGGTGTGGTGATTTTTGGGGGGCTGTTGAATATTTTTATCCCGTGGTTTTTGGTATACGATCGACAGTTTATCCAAGATCTAATGATTACTCTTATGGCTACTACCATTGGTTTATTGGTATTTTTGATGGCAGCAATGGATAATCCTTTTCGCGGCGAGTTCAGTGTTAGTGCGGCCGCTTTTGAGTTGGTTTACGAAATGATGAGATAGTAGCCCGCTGTGTATTACCATGTAAAGCACCAGTTATGCAGCCGACACACTCACTTTGACTGGTGTCAGCGATTAGTTGTTTTTCCGTAGCATGTGATTAATATGTCACCCATTAATTTGCGGCTAAGTCTATGAGTGAGCCAGAAAATGACTTGGTACCGTCTGTACCGCCCCATCTAAAAACCTTTCAAGCTACCAACGGCAGTAGAGTCCGTTTGAGTTTGATTAGCGGCGAAATATTAGATCACCAGACCCTCAGCCGCAAAAAACGGCGGGGTAAGCGCTGGGTTGAAAAGATCGAACACCAGATTTCGCTATTTCTGTCTGATGGTCGGGAAGAATGTTTGCGGGTGAGTAACTTTAAAGGATCGATCAAACCAGGTCAATCTCTCACTTTAGTCATTGGTAGCAATCCAGAGCGAGATGAATGCGTCGCCATTTACAATCGATCGACTGCTCAAGTCTTTTACCGTAAAGAGGTATGGGGAAAGTTACTCAGTGTGGGCTGCTTTTTGCCATTTCTCTTTATCTTGTTTGTTTTTCCGCTGATCTGGCTCACTATTTTTGCCATTGCCTCTCGTCTATCCTTCGACAACAAGCTTGCTGTATTTGTATCTCCAGTCTTGGCCACAGGGGTAACACTTTTTCTTTATCTTATTGCTATTATTCCAGTTCGCCAGTTATTTCGCCAGAGAATTAATGCTATTTTGGCCATCGGCGAAAAAACTTAAAATTGTCAAGTCAAAATTCAATCCTAAATTAAAACAATCTATAATCCTGTGCCCGTAAAGCTTTATACATCTTCAATGCTGTCCATGGGTGGAGGTATTTTTGGTGAATATTAAATTTTTCTAAAATAATTGGCAAATATTAAAACTTTATTGAGATTTTGTTAAGAGTTTTGTAGTTTATTTGACTTTGGTAATTGAGATATCAATCTACAATGCCGACAAGCCAAGCATCTGGCGACTTTGAATTATTGTTAACTAATCATAATTGTGTTGGACCTTCCACCCTATAATTCAGCAATAGCGGTACCTTTTGTAGTCGGTTCGTTCTGACGAAGATGTGCAGTAGTCTTTATTTCCTAATACATCAAGGGAAATATGACAAAGGTTTTTGGCTCCGTTCTCCACAGCGAGATCTGTTAAACGGGCACGCCCAGTAATGGGTTCTATCTCGTTCCCTGTCTAGAGAGGAGACTCCCAATGACAATTAGTCCTCCGGAGCGGGAGGCAAAGGTTAGAGTAGTTGTCGATCAAGATCCAGTACCTACTTCTTTTGAGAAGTGGTCTAAGCCTGGTCACTTCGATCGCTCTTTAGCTAAAGGTCCAAAAACCACCACCTGGATTTGGAACCTACATGCCCTCGCCCACGATTTTGACAGTCATACTAGCGATCTAGAAGACGTCTCTCGTAAAATATTTAGCGCGCATTTTGGCCACTTAGCGGTCATTTTTGTGTGGTTGAGCGGGATGTACTTTCACGGTGCCCGTTTTTCCAATTATGAAGCTTGGTTGACAAATCCAGCTGGTATTAAACCCAGTGCTCAGGTTGTTTGGTCTGTCGTCGGACAAGACATCTTGAATGGTGATGTTGGCGGCGGTTTTCGCGGTATTCAAATTACCTCCGGTCTTTTCCAGCTTTGGAGAGCCTCAGGTTATACAAACTCTACTCAACTCTATGCCACCGCGATTGGCGGTCTGGTCATGGCTGGTTTGATGCTCTTTGCTGGTTGGTTCCACTACCACAAACGCGCTCCCAAACTAGAATGGTTCCAGAATGCTGAGTCGATGATGAATCATCACTTGGCTGGTCTCTTGGGTCTGGGCTGTCTTTCTTGGGCAGGTCACCAAATCCATGTTTCTCTACCAATCAACAAATTGTTAGACTCTGGCGTGGCTCCGAAGGATATTCCTTTACCCCACGAATTCTTGGATCCTACCAAGATGGCCGAGCTGTATCCCAGCTTTGCTAAAGGTTTAACTCCCTTCTTCACTTTGAATTGGGGTGAATATGCTGACTTCTTAACCTTCAAAGGTGGCTTAAACCCTACCACTGGCGGCTTGTGGTTGTCAGACACTGCTCATCACCACTTAGCACTGGCTGTGCTATTCATCGTGGCTGGCCACATGTACCGGACTAACTGGGGCATTGGACACAGCATGAAGGAAATTTTGGAACGTCATAAAGGTCCTTTCACTGGCGAAGGCCACAAAGGTCTGTATGAAATTCTGACTACTTCTTGGCACGCGCAACTGGCGATCAACCTAGCCATGCTGGGTTCCATCAGTATTATCGTGGCACAGCACATGTATGCGATGCCTCCGTATCCTTACTTGGCAACTGACTACGCTACCCAGCTTTCGCTGTTTACCCACCACATGTGGATTGGCGGCTTCTGTATCGTGGGCGGCGCAGCTCATGCGGCCATTTTTATGGTGCGGGATTACGATCCAGCGATGAATCAGAACAATTTGCTCGATCGGATGCTTCGTCATCGTGACGCAATTATTTCCCATCTGAACTGGGTTTGTATGTTCCTCGGCTTCCATAGCTTTGGTCTATACATTCACAACGACACGATGCAGGCTTTAGGTCGTCCCCAAGATATGTTCTCGGACAAGGCGATTCAACTTCAGCCCGTATTTGCTCAGTGGATCCAAGGTTTGCATACCGCTGCCGCTGGTAATACTGCGCCCAATGCTCTCCAAACTGCCAGCTTGGCATTTGGGGGCGAAACCCTCGCTGTGAACGGCAAGGTCGCGATGATGCCCATTGCCCTTGGCACTGCGGACTTCATGGTTCACCACATCCATGCCTTCACCATTCACGTTACAGTCTTGATCCTCTTGAAGGGTGTGCTGTTTGCTCGTAGCTCGCGGTTAGTACCCGATAAAGCTAACTTGGGCTTCCGCTTCCCTTGCGATGGTCCCGGTCGGGGTGGTACTTGCCAGGTTTCTGGTTGGGATCACGTCTTCCTTGGTCTGTTCTGGATGTACAACTCTCTTTCCATTGTGATCTTCCACTTCAGTTGGAAAATGCAATCGGATGTATGGGGTTCAGTTGCCCCTGACGGCACTGTGACTCATATAACTGGTGGTAACTTTGCCACTGGTGCCACAACCATTAATGGTTGGCTACGTGATTTCCTCTGGGCACAAGCTTCTCAGGTTATTAACTCCTATGGTTCGGCGCTGTCGGCCTACGGTTTGATCTTCTTGGGCGCTCACTTCATCTGGGCATTTAGCCTGATGTTCTTGTTCAGTGGTCGCGGTTACTGGCAAGAGCTGATTGAATCAATTGTTTGGGCACACAACAAACTGCGCGTTGCTCCAGCAATTCAACCACGGGCTTTGAGTATTATTCAAGGTCGGGCGGTTGGTGTAGCTCACTACCTTCTGGGTGGGATTGCTACCACTTGGGCATTCTTCTTAGCTAGATCGATGTCGCTCTAGATATACAAGATGATCGATCGGTGGCTTTTAGTAATAACTGCCTCTGATCGATGCCTAATCGATTCATCACAGGTAGCGTTAGCTATTTGTTAACGAGGAAAACTGATAAAAAACTATGGCAACTAAATTCCCAAAATTTAGCCAGGACCTAGCACAAGATCCGACCACCCGGCGGATTTGGTACGGGATCGCCACAGCTCATGACTTTGAAAGCCATGATGGTATGACCGAAGAAAATCTTTACCAAAAGATTTTTGCTACGCACTTCGGCCACCTTGGCATCATCTTCCTCTGGGCTTCTGGTAACCTGTTTCACGTGGCTTGGCAAGGCAACTTTGAACAGTGGATTAAAGATCCATTGAATGTGCGTCCGATCGCTCACGCGATTTGGGATCCTCACTTTGGTCAACCCGCTGTCGATGCTTTCACCCAAGGTGGTGCTTCTAACCCCGTAAACATCGCCTATTCCGGTGTTTATCAGTGGTGGTACACCATCGGAATGCGGACTAACTCCGACCTGTATACAGGTGCGGTCTTCTTGATCGTGTTAGCTTCTGTATTCTTGTTCGCTGGTTGGTTACACCTACAACCAAAATTCCGCCCCAGCTTGTCTTGGTTCAAGAATGCTGAATCTCGTTTAAACCACCACTTGGCTGGTTTATTCGGTGTTAGCTCCTTGGCTTGGACTGGTCACTTGGTACACGTCGCTATCCCCG
>CAXTSX010000069.1:0-15895 GCA_964247085.1 uncultured bacterium | reverse complement strand
AAAGCCATTTTAATCCAGTTCCAACCGATTTTAAAATAGCTAGAGCCACGAAACCCTGATTGACTGACAAAAGTATTTATCCAAATCCTAGAATCCTTACTCTAAGGGAGTTTTAGGCTTATTAGCCCCTGCGGGGCATTGATAATCTGAAACGTATGCTGAAATACAGTTTCATCGATTCAAGAAAAAGATTTGTCAGTCAATCAGGGTACAACCATTCCAGAAATCTTGACAGAATATCCCCAACTGCAAACAAACGACATCCTCGCTTGCATCACCTACGGTACCAAAATGTCACGGGAACGCTTCGTAGATATTGCCATTAAATCGATCCAGATCTACCCATAACAACCTGGAACCATTAAAATCCCGTCGATCAGCATACAAAATCCCACCAGTACCAAGGTATTCAGCCCAAGTCACCCCAATCTCCCTCTGTTGGTATACGATCGAAACAGAATATGGAATAAAAACTATGACTGCTGCAAACAAAAGCGTAAAAGTACAGACTCGATCGCCAGAAGAAATCAAACAGCATAACTTCCTGGAATTACCCGATGGCGAAGTTCAAGCAATTTCCCAAGCAGCAATCTCCAAAACACTAGCAGAAAAAAAATTAATGGGTCTACCCATCACAATCTGGAACAATGGGAACCCCTATCGCCAGTATCCTGATCGACGAATTGAACACATCCAGCTAGATTTTACCAGCAAAACCAAATAACTTCGCAAAACCACCAAGAATCGCCACAATCAACGCCACCAAAACCCCACGATTAATAAATTCCTGATTTCCAATCCGTTGATCTAGCCCATCAATCTTGGCTTCTATAGCCTTACCCTGATAATCTATCTTGCTATCCAACGCCTCCGTCTTCTCCTCCAATCGAGCAACACTCACCTTCAAATCATTCATAGACTGATCAATTCGATCGAACCGTTGATCCATGCGATCGAGCCGCTGGTCAATCTTATTCAGAATATCCGCGAGATTCACTTCAATACTTTGGGACATGATAAACACCTACTCTCTAGCTTCATTATCACCCATTCCTCACCCAACGCCAGATGTAGAAACCTTAAAAGTTTTGAATCGGTTCTCCATCTAAGTCAGTAAAAACAGTCAGTTTACTACCAGGCAAATAATCTGACACAGCTTTTGTAGCAGCGATCGCCATTTGTTGCCTACGCTGTTCTTGTGACATAGACTTTTGTTCTTGCTGGACAAGCTGCATAGCAGTCTCAGCAATTTTTAGTCGATCTTGAATAGTAAGATGTGGCAGAGAATGCATAAACAACTTTGAACTAACCCAAATTGATAAACATTAACTCTATCTTGAAATTATTATGAAAAAATCGCAGCAGTGGATCATATTCTTTGCAGCTTGGCTAGGCTGGGGCTTTGATATTTTTGATAGCTTACTTTTTAACTACGTCGCCCCCAACTGCGTACCCACCCTGCTAGGGCTAAAAATTGGCTCACCAGAAGCCGCGATCGCAGTCCCTTTGTGGACCGGCATTCTCACCTCCATTTTATTAATTGGCTGGGCCGTCGGTGGCGTGGTCTTTGGCATGATTGCCGATCGCATAGGTCGGAGCAAAACCCTGCTGCTAACGATGCTGTTATACGCCCTCGGTACAGCAGCCTGTGCCTTTGCTCCCAATATTTGGTTTCTATTATTTTTCCGCACTATTGCCAGCTTAGGGATTGGCGGTGAATGGGCAGCCGGAGCCGCGATGGTAGCCGAAGCCGTACCCGAAAAACGCCGCCTAGAAGCGGGAGCTTTACTCTACACCTCGGCACCCTTTGGGATTCTCTTGGCCGGAGCCGTGAACAAACTTATTGCCGGAAATCTGTTCAAAGACGACCCCAGTATGTCTTGGCGTTATGTTTTTCTGTGTGGACTGGCTCCAGCGGCTTTAGCCTTTGTGATGCGCTTTTTTGTCAAGGAACCAGAACGGTGGGCTTCCCAAGCCGATCGCATTGCTCCACCCAAAATCAGTGAGCTGTTCACTCCAGAATGGATCAGCGCCACCCGTAGCGGCTTGAGCATGGCCTTTGTGGCTTTAATTGCTTGGTGGAGTTGCAATGCTTTTATCCCAGTCCTGGCCAGTAACCTAGCTGGGGTAACGGCCAAAGCCCAACAGCTTAGCGTTGTCGACGCCAATGTGCTGAAAGAAGGCTGGAAAAGTCTGGCCACCGATAGTTTTACCTTTGGCGGCTTAATTGGAACTTTACTGACCATTCCGATCGCTAAATCCCTCGGTCGCCGCCAGATGTTTGCGATTTATTTATTGGGTTCGGCCTTGGCCATTTTTAGTACTTTTGGTCTAGATTTACCGCCAGAAACCCGGCTGAAGATGTATTTCTTTGTCGGCTTAACCACGTTTGGCATCTTTGGCAGTTTTACTTACTATTTACCCGAACTGTATCCCACTCGTTTACGAGCTACCGGGGCAGGTTTTTGTTACAACATTGGCCGGGTAGTGGCGGCGGCGGGTCCCTTCTTAGTGGGCAGTTTTGCGGCTAGTGCTAAGGGCGATATTCCCAGCATTTTGCGGGTATTAACTATGATTGGCATTGTGCCTTTAGTGGGTCTTTGTCTGACTCCCTGGGTAGTGGAAACTAAGGGGCGGAAGTTGGCTGATTAATTGTTTTAGACCATGGACAATTAAAAAACTGCCCCAAGCCGCTATGCCGATCGATCATTATTGGTGCAGAATCAAATTTACCGAGCATAGTGAGAATTGGCCATGCAAACACCGGCATTTCGACGAAAATTGCGCCAAGAGGCCAGCAAATGGGAACAAGAAGATCTGATCGATCGAAATCTCTACCTGCAATTAGCCGATCGATATCAATTCGATCAACTAGAAGAAGAAGCTGGTAATCGGTTTGTGACCATTCTCACCGGCTTGGGCTTTGTCTTAATCGGTCTGGGAGTCTTAAGTTTTGTAGCGGCCAACTGGCAGTATCTCAGCAAAACCTGGCGAATCGTGATGATGCTAACGGCCTTTGTGGCCATCAACACTACCGGTTATTATTTGTGGCGGCAGACCGCTGCGAGCAGATTAGGCACTAACCAACGGCGTTTTGGCGAAGGCTTGTTATTGTTGGGGGCTTTGCTTTTTGGTGCCAACACGGCTTTACTGGCTCAATCTTTCAATATTGGCGGCGATGTAGGAGTGCTGCTGATGGGTTGGTCGATCGGCGTGCTGATCATGGCCTACTTGTTACGCATGGCTTCTTTGGGTGTTTTCAGCTTGGTGGTAATGGGTTTAGGCTATTGGAGCCTGGCTTTTAACACAGGCAATACCGAAGTATTGGCTGCGACACCATTGTGGACACAGCTCATCCATAGCCATATGCCCATTTTTGCCGCCGTGGCCTTTGGGCTATTAGCTTACCGCTGTCGATCGATCTTTGTGTATGTACTTGCTTCGATCGCCTGGCTCACCGCTCTGCAATTTACGGTCATGAGAGATGCTTGGCGTTTTGATTCCACTATTAGTTTATGGGGAGTGGCTTTGGTTTGTGCTGTGCCACCATTATGTCTCTGGGCAATAGGCAGACTACAAAGTCAGTCCGCCACGACCCCAGAGGGATTTGGTCGCTGGAGCCAAAGGTTAGCGATATTTTCGGCAGGGCTAACTTGCTTTTTGTTATCGCTAGATTCTTTCATGAGTGGTGTTTTCATAGGATGGGAACGGGGAAACAAGTTCATATTTAATTGGCAAGTTGATCAATTATTTTTTGTAGTAGTAGCAATTGTTTTATGGGTCATGCTGTGGCAGCAACGATCACGAATAAATTGGAAGTGGGCTGATACCAGCTTGCTGGGTCTGGGTATCACTATTGGGATCAGCATTTTGGGGATTGGGGCAGGTACCAGCCAGCAAATGAATTTCTACGCCCCAGGGATATTCTTTGTGTTGCTGGCCGCGATTACCTTGGGCTGTATTCGAGCTGGATTGCTCTCAGCCGATCGCGGAACGTTCTATTTTGGCTGGCTCTTATTAACTACCCGGATTTTTACTTGGTTTGCCTTTACCCAAACCGATCTCATGCTCAAGTCTTTGCTATTTATTTTAGGCGGGGTGGCCACAATTGCGGTGGGCTGGTGGTTTGAAAGACAACTGCGACAATCACGACGGCTACCAAGTTAATAACTACATACCAACATCAATATCACCATGAGTACTGACCATCCCATACCAGCTCGCAATTTTTGGCTAGCGCTGGGTGCGCAATTACTGTTGATTGCCGCCGTTCCGGCTCAGGCTTTGTACACCTTGAATACTGGTACCACGGTTTATTTAAAAACTGCACCAGTTGACCCAGTGGATTTGCTACGCGGCTATTATCAAACATTGGGTTATGAAATTTCCAATAAAGATACCCTGCAAAAGCTTTCGGGCGGGGGGTTTATGATGAAAGTTGCTAAAGGACAAGAAATTTTTGTGACGTTAGCCCTGCCCGCAATAGGGGAACGAACCGCCGCTAAACCGATCGCCGTATCATTTGTGCGCCCACCCACCAAACCCCAGGAAGTTGTGCTGCGCGGGGTCTACAATGGCTGGCAGCTCAAATATGACTTAGAGCAGTTTTACATGCCCGAACAGCAACAGGCTCAGGTTAATCAGGATATCGATCGCGGGCGGCGGGCTCAGAATTTATTGATGGAAACCAAGATTGGTCAAGATGGTCGAGGTGTGCCGGTGGCGATTTGGATTGGCGATCGAAGCTATCGTTTTTAAACACCGCAGTGATTTCTCTGTTCTATTTGAGCCATTACGAAAACCATGGATTATCAATACATTCAAGAAACGATCGATCACTTCAAACTGGCGATCGAACGCCTCGAAGAAATCAACCCCGACTCCCACGAATTAACCGGCATCGCCGTAGCCGATGAAGTGCAAGAACATGTCCGCCGCGCGATGGCCGCTCTCAGCGCCGCCGTCAATCCCCAGCTGCCCCACAATTTATCCAGCAATATCCTGAAACAGCTCCAAGAATACAACATTCCTTTAGATGATTTGGAAGTGCGCGTGGCGCTGGCTAACTATCATCCCAGTCAGATCGTGGGAGTTTTGAACGAAATTAAGAACCGGTACGCAGAAATCCGTCGCCGTCGGGAATACTTTCTAATAAGACTGCCAGAACAACCGATCGAGGAATTAGGTTCGCGCTTGCCCTTATGTCAAGCCAATGACTTTGACTGGTCGGTTCCAATCACCCCGCCAGAAACCCTAGCTGCTCTTAAGCGTAAATACAACATCGATCGGCTTAAATCTCGCCAACCAACTGCGGACATCTTCAGTCAGATTGATGCCGCTCAACAAGCCTGGGCAGAAGCTAACCCCCCAGAGCAGCCTCCTCCCTAAAAAAATATTACCCAAATTACTATCCCCCAATATGTCCTGGAAAATTGCGATCGCTCTCGTACTGACAATGGCTACCGCCGCCCAAGCGGAAAATCCCAACCATTTACAGCAGTTACTCTCTACTAAAGAATGCCCCAAGTGCAATTTGGCTAGTGCCGGGTTGGTAACCAACAACTTGGCCGGAGCAAATTTGCAGCAGGCGAACTTAGTGGGAGCCAACCTGAGTCAGGCCAACTTAAGCGGTGCGAATTTGCGTGGTGCTAATTTAACTGGTACTTCTTTATACGGAGCAGATTTGACTGGCGCAGACTTAACGGGCGCAAACCTTACCAACACCGACTTGCGAGAAGCTTATTTGGTAGGAGCCAAATTGGGAGGTGTAAACTTACAAACCGCCTACGTACAAGGAACGATCGGACTCACTAGTGCTGCTGGTACGGCCAGTGATTTTTATAAGTGGGGATATATTGAAGCTCAAAACAATAACCAGCAGGGAGCGATCGCCCATTTTAATCAAGCCTTGCAATTAGAACCGCAGCTGGCGGGGGCTTATTTTGGCCGAGCTTTGGCGCGGTTTAAGCTCCAAGATGATACCGGAGCGGCACTTGATGCCACCAAAGCGGGTCAATTGTACAAAGCGCAAGGCGATCCGACAGGGGTGTTAGCTACTCAGAATTTTGTGAAATCGATCGAACTAGCTCGGCAACCCACTAAACCCAGTGAAGGTGGTGGTGGAAGCTTCTTTGATGTGATTACTGGTGTGGGTTCAACACTACTGGGACTGTTTTAGCTTTAAACTGAGAATCGCTAATGAGATGTTGATATATGCTGCCTGCCAAAACACCTACCGAAACAAATAGCTTTAAAGGCTTATTGCGTAATCGATCGTTTATGTGGCTGTGGGCAGGACAAGCCTTATCGCAAGTTGCCGATAAAATCCTGGTTGTTTTTTCCATCTCACTGTTATCTACTTACCGGATTCCAGCTAGTCTAGCGGCCTCTTCCAGTTCAGCTATTCTTATTGCCACTACCATTCCGGCGATTGTCTTTGGAGCAGCCGCCGGAATTTTTGTAGACAGGTATCTGAAGCAGCGGATCATGGTGCTTTCCAATCTGTTGCGAGCTTCTCTAGTTATGTCGATCGTTATTTTGCCCAAAGAATTGGTGCTGTTATTACTAGTAATCTTTGCCATCTCCACAGTGACTCAAGTCTTCACCCCAGCGGAGCAATCAATCACGCCCTTAGTAGTAAAGCCAGAACATCTACTCACGGCCAACTCCCTCTCTACCATTACTCTCCTGGGTTCGGTGGTAGTGGGTTTTCCGATCGGAGGATGGCTGGTTAAGCAAGACTTCGGTAGCTTTGGCCATGCCATTTTTCTGGGAAGCGTCTACTTATTTGCGGCTCTTTGTTGCGAGCTGATGCAGTGTCGGGAAGTCCTACCCCAACATGTTGGCCCCAAAAATTATAACCCCATTCCAGAATTTATGGATGGGATTCGTTACCTGCAAAGTAATCGGTTGATTCAGCAAGCGATGATTCAACTCACTATTTTGTTCTCAACTATTACTGCCCTGCAAGTACTATCAATCAAGCTAGTGGTTGAAATGGGGCTAGATGAAACTCAGTTTAGTCTGTTAGTATCAGCCACCGGAGTGGGTTTGATGATTGGCGCAGCTATGCTCGGGACTTGGGGCAATCGTTTACGGAACCAACCCCTACCTCTGGTGGGTTTCAGTATTATCACCCTGATGTTAGTGAGTTATATCTTGTTCAAACAGCTGTGGTCATCAATATTTATTAGTGTGATCCTGGGTTTTGGGGCAGCTCTAATTGCGGTACCGATGCAAACTCTCATCCAAGAAAAAACGCCCGAATCGATGCGCGGCAAAGTATTTGGCTTTCAAAACAACGCTGTCAATGTTGCTCTCAGCTTGCCGTTAGCCATTTCTGGTCCGTTAGCCGATCGCTTTGGTCTGAACGCGGTGCTAATTGGGATGAGCCTAGCGATCGCTGTTGCTGGTATTTGGGTCTGGCGGAATAACCGTCACATTCAGCCAGATATTGGCTAGAATGTGTGTAACTTATCACAGAGTCGATCGATAATCAGCATTAAAAAGTACTAGAATGATTAGCTACTTATTCAGTTGCACTCATCACTTTTTCGCTCTTCCCAATTAGCCGCCAACTTACGAGGTTCATTAGTGGTTTCTCAAATCTCGACTACCAGCACAACCGTTATCCCCATTCCCGCCCATGCTCCTAGCTCCAATGTGCGGACTGGAGCTTACGCCCTGCTCGATAGTCTGAGACGGCACGGAGTAAAGCATATTTTTGGCTATCCTGGCGGCGCGATCTTACCAATCTACGATGAAATCGAACGAGCCGAAGCCGCTGGTTGGATGGATCATATTTTAGTCCGACACGAACAAGGAGCTGCCCACGCTGCCGATGGCTATGCTCGATCGACTGGTCAAGTTGGCGTTTGTTTTGCCACTTCTGGACCCGGTGCCACCAACTTAGTAACCGGCATCGCCACCGCTCAGATGGATTCGATCCCGATGGTAATTGTGACTGGCCAAGTACCGCGCAGTGCGATCGGCACCGATGGCTTCCAAGAAACTGATATTTATGGCATTACCATGCCGATCGTGAAGCATTCTTATGTAGTTCGCGATCCCCGCGAAATGGCCAGAGTAGTGGCCGAAGCTTTTTATATTGCCAGTTCTGGTCGCCCTGGCCCAGTCTTAATTGATATTCCTAAAGACGTGGGTGCCGAAGAATTTGAATATACTCCCGTCGAACCGAATAGCATTAAGCTCCCCGGTTATCGACCCACCCTGCGCGGCCATTCTCGTCAAATTAATCAGGCAGTGCAGCTGATTAAAAACAGCAAGCAGCCTTTGCTCTACGTTGGTGGCGGGGCGATCGCTTCCGGTGCCCATGTCGAAATCAAACAATTAGCCGAAATCTTCCAAATTCCAGTCACCACTACCCTGATGGGGAAGGGCGCTTTTAATGAAGAGCATCCCCTGTCGGTGGGAATGTTAGGGATGCATGGTACTGCCTATGCCAATTGGGCAGCCACCGACTGCGATCTGTTGATTGCCGTGGGTGCTCGGTTTGACGATCGAGTCATGGGCAAACAAGAAATGTTTGCCCCCCACGCCAAAATAATTCATATTGATATCGACCCCGCCGAAGTTGGCAAGATTCGAGTTCCAGATGTACCGATCGTTGGTGACCTCAAGCAAGTATTAGTTGATATTCTCGAGCGGATCACCGAGCTGAAACTAGATGGACAGAACACTAAAACTGTTCATTGGCTAGATATGATTGCAGCCTGGCGCGAAGATAATCCCTTGGTAGTACCGGAATACCCCGATACCCTCTCTCCCCAAGAGGCGATCGCTGAGTGCCGGAAGCAAGCGCCGAATGCTTACTACACCACCGATGTGGGTCAGCACCAAATGTGGGCAGCACAATTTTTGAATAACTTACCTCGCCACTGGCTCTCTAGTTCTGGTTTGGGGACGATGGGTTATGGAGTACCGGCGGCGATCGGAGCCCAAGTGGCTCTGCCGGGCGAACAAATTATTTGCATTAGCGGTGATGCCAGCTTCCAGATGAATCTGCAAGAATTGGGCACCATGATGGAATATCAGCTCCCCGTCAAGATTGTAGTAATCAATAACGGCTGGCAGGGCATGGTGCGTCAGTGGCAAGAAGCCTTCTACGCCGAAAACTATTCTTCCTCGGAGATGGCTCCTTCCATGCCAGATTTGATGTTATTGGCCCAAGCCTACGGCATTAAAGGCATGACGATCGATCAACGTACCGATCTGCCAACAGCGATCGCCGAAATGCTAGCTTACCCTGGCGCTGTCTTGATGGATGTCAAAGTTAAGCGCAACGAAAATTGCTATCCGATGGTACCAGCGGGTAAAGCCAACGCTGATATGGTTGGCCTGGCCAAACCCAAGCGCCAGTTCGGCAAATCTACTGTCGTTAGTTGTCCTAGCTGTAGTGCGCAGAACAATACTAGCAACAAATTTTGTTCAGAATGTGGCAATAAACTGTAGGATCACACTACTTTCCTAGATTTCCTGGGGTAGATACACCCTAAATTCTCCGACAATGGATAAATTGTGGTGAGCAGCCTCTGAATAAGGCTTGGAGGCTGATCTGGCACTACTGATATTTTGTTTCCTATGCTCCGAATTTTCATCACTTTTGTTCTTGCCCTGGTCTCTCAATCATTTGCCCTAGTGTATCTGGCGGCCCCAGCAACAGCCCAAAACCAAATTTTACAAAAGCATCCAGTGCGTCCACTACCGGGTAGTCTGGACAAAACTCCGGTTTTTAATAGTAATAGTCCAGAAGTGCTGATCAACGAGGGTATTTTGCTGTCTACTTGGTCACCGGCCAATAAAGCCCAGGCCGCAGCTCATCTCAACTATGCTTTTGAGGGAAAATTTGATATTTTTTCGCACCACATCTCTCGCCCAGTCTTAGATGCCAATACGGTCAATCGCTTGATGAATGTGGGGATTTTAGCTTTTAATCCCGGCCAGCAACCGATTAAGCTCAAAATTTTACAGGCTCTCAGCTATGTGAATGCTGATGCGCCCTTTGTGAATTTGGCCGCCTATGTCAATAACGCTGATGGTCGGACTTTTTCTGGTCCTGGTTCGCGCATTGCTAACGATATGAAGCGCGGTCTGACCGATGCCAAGCTCACTAAGGAAATTACCATTCCGCCCGGTCAAAGTAGAGTTATTTTTAGTCGATCGATCCCCAATCGCAGCGCGGAATCGACTTTAATACGCTTGCAAAGTAGCGGCAAAGTCCAGATTGCTAGCGTCGCCTTACTTGATCGGCTTAAATCGCCACCCTTGGGAGTATTAGCGATCGGACATCAACCCAATCAGCTACCCAGTTTAGAAAAGCCAGCTGCCACAGTGAAGCCAGCCAAATTGTTGCCGGTCTATCGATCGCCCAGCACCGCAGACTGGCAAGCGGCCGTCAAAAATAGTAAATTGGCCACCCCGCGCGATCAGTTACCAACTAATCCAAGTGCGATCAAACCTGGTCAAGGTATCACCTACGGCCGAGTCGCTGGAGTTTCTCAAGGTTCCCGCTGGGAAGCCAAGATCACCGATCAACCAGGTAGCAATGATTTATCTTTGCCAGAACGTGGTCAGGCCGTATCTTTTGCCATTAGTACGCTCGATGGAGGTAGGTTGGGAACCAGCCAAATTCAAAGTGCTGCGATGTTGAAACGCTATCCAGATACAGCCTATCGGGGACATGGTAACTACGGTACTCACTATCGGTTGATCATGCCCTTGCTGAATAATTCCCCAGAAGAGCGCAGCGTCGTGATCAAAATGCAGACTCCTTTTAAGGATGATGTTTTGTTTGGTGGTTTACGCTTTCTGTCCCCAGTTCCCGCTGACGCACCAATTTTTTTCCGAGGAACTGTCCAAATTCGTTATCTTGATGATGCTGGGCGCACTGCCACCAAGCAAACTCATATTGTGCAAAAGCGCGGCGAACAGGGGGAGGCATTAGTAACTATCAAGTTACCGCCAGGCACCCGCCGCCAAGTCGAAATTGATTTAATTTATCCCCCCGATGCTTCACCACCCCAGGTATTTACAGTGGAATCTTTAGGGGCACCTCGATCGGCATCGTTAGAGCAAAACAAGGCCGATCGCACTAAAGAAGATCCTAAAACTGAGCAGCAATCGATCGTCATCAAACGAGTAATTCCTTGGACTCTAGTCCCAGCCCCAGAGCCGTAACCAGATATTTATATCGCATAATCTAATGGGAACGGAAAAGATTTGGCTTCTTTCGGTTGCACAAAAACATTTTGTTGTGGTTGTAATTGCAAAGCATCAAACCGATCGCGAGTCAGATGTGCCATCATGATTTGGCCATCCGCCAAAGATAGCTCGGCTTGAACTTCCCAGCCCAAGTGAATAATGCGTTCTACCCGCGCCGGGACATTAGTGCCATTGGGCGCTATCTCAATGACGATATCTTGGGGTCGCAAGAACATTTGGGAGTTATTAGACTGAAAGCCATTGCTCTGAAAAATATCCGAACCACTAGCTAGCACATTCACTGGACCAATAAAACTCATTACAAAAGCAGTAGCTGGATGATCGTAAATCTGGGCTGGGGTGCCGGATTGCTCGATCTTACCTTTATTCATCACCACCACTTTATCAGAGACTTCCATGGCTTCTTCTTGGTCGTGGGTCACAAAAACAGTTGTGACATGCACTTCATCGTGCAGGCGGCGCAGCCAGGCCCGTAGATCTTTACGCACCTTGGCATCCAAGGCTCCAAAAGGTTCATCTAGTAACAATACATTTGGTTCCACTGCCAAGGCTCTGGCTAAAGCCACCCGCTGACGCTGACCACCAGAGAGCTGGCTGGGATACCGATCGCCTAAACCACTTAATTGCACTAGCTCCAGAAGTTCATCTACTCTTTTCTTGGTAGTGCCCGGATTTTTTTTGCGAATATCTAAGCCAAAGGCGATATTTTGGCGAATGGTCATGTGCTTGAACAAAGCATAATGCTGAAACACAAAGCCGATGTTCCGTTCTTGAACCGATTGATGGGTAGCATCAGTACCAGTCAGCCAGATGCGACCCTCATCCGGCAGTTCCAAACCGGCAATGAGGCGGAGCAAAGTAGACTTACCCGAACCCGAGGGACCGAGCAGCGCCACCAGCGAACCAGATTCGATTTCTAAACTCACCTGATCGACGGCCTGGAAATTTCCAAACCGCTTGGATACGCTCTCGACTGCAATGCCCATTATTTTGTCTTCCTAATTGAATCTACGGCTTTCCGATGGAGTTAGTTGGATTTTATCAAAATCAGGGACTACTCACAACATCTAAAATTGATGGCGGCAATATTACTGTGCTACTTAAAGGTCGGCTTAGATGTAATAAGTGATACTACTTTGTGCCCGAGCATCCCGCCGATCGCATAAATCTTGCAAAGTACAGTCTTGAAAAATTTGGTAGGCTTCCTGTCTGGCTTTTTGCCAAATTTCTGATAATACGAGGCTTTCGATCGATCTACCATCCCCATTTGAGGTGTTGGCTTTCCCTTCCATCGCCAAAATCACATCCAATAAACTAATCTGCCAAGGTTCTCGCCCTAACAGATAACCACCTTTGGCGCCCCGTTGGCTTTTCACTAAGCCCTGCTGGCGCAGGATCGCCAGTAGCTGTTCGAGGTATCGATCGGGAATTTGTTGTTGCTCGGCAATCTGCCGGGTTTGAAGCGGTTCGCCATCCTTAAAGCGTTTGGCTAGCTCCATTAGAGCAAGCAGAGCATATTCAGTTTTGGGGGAAAGATCCACGGCACAGCAGGGCAAACAATACAGCTTCTCATTGTATCTTGCTCTACTACGCCGAGATGGAAAACCCCCTTATGTCAGTCCTTTCTAGAATTATCTTTATTCCGATCAAGATACAGATGATTCTCTTGACTTTTCGCGATAATTTCTTTACTATCGATACTCATCAGATAATATACGGCAATTCGATAAAGATATCGTAGATTAAATTTAACTAGGTGAGGAATCATGAAGTCAGCAGCAATCAGTCGTCGGATAGTTACACTGTTTTTGGTTGGAGTCATTTTGAGTGTTGCACTCGCGGCTTGCACTGGCGGGAAAACTGCTGACTCTGATGCCGGTCAAAAATCGGCAGTGGAAATCACCCTGGTTTCTTTTGCCGTCACCAAAGCCGCTCACGCTGCGATCATTCCCAAATTTGTGGCGAAGTGGCAGCAAGAACATGGCCAAAAAGTAACTTTTAAGCAGAGCTACGGCGGTTCTGGTTCGCAAACTCGGGCAGTCATTGATGGTTTGGCGGCTGATGTTGTGCATTTGTCGCTGGCTGGCGATACCCAAAAAATTGAAAAAGCCGGATTGATCGCCCCAGGTTGGGAAAAAAAACTCCCCAATGACAGCAATGTTTCTCGATCGATCGCCGTCCTAGTCACCAAGCCAGGTAATCCCAAAGGCATTAAAAACTGGTCAGATTTGGCCAAAGATGGCATTAAAGTAATTACCGCTAACCCCAAAACTTCGGGGGTGGCCAAGTGGAATTTCTTGGCTCTGTGGAACAGTGCTATCAAAACTGGCGATGAAGCCACCGCCCAAGAGTTTGTGAAAAAGGTCTATAGCAATGCGCCGATTTTACCCAAAGATGCCCGAGAAGCCACTGATATTTTCTTCAAACAAGGCCAAGGTGATGCCTTAATTAACTACGAAAATGAAATTATTCTGGCTCAACAAAAAGGCGAGAAAGTGGAATACATTACTCCCGATGTGAATATCTCGATCGATAATCCGATCGCGGTGGTTGATAAAAATGTTGATCAGCATGGTAACCGAGCAGTCGCGGAAGCTTTTGTGAAATATCTATTTACCCCCGAAGCCCAGGCCGAGTTTGCTAAATTGGGCTTCCGCCCAGCTGACCCAGCTCAACCCACTAAATACCCGGCAATAAAACAATTGAGTAATATCAAGGATTTTGGCGGTTGGCCAGCAGCTCAAACCAAGTTTTTTGATGACCGAGCCATCTTTGACCAAATTCAGGCTAAGTAACTATGTCTTCAGTTTCTACTCACGCTGATCATCGTTCTCGGCACAAACCCCGCTTACTCCGGTTATCTTGGGCTTGGCGGATTACCATTGGCTACCTAGTGGTGATGTTGGCGTTGCCAGTTTCAGCGATGTTAGTGAAAGCCAGTAGCCAATCTCCTGCTCAGTTTTGGCAGATTGCTACCAGTCCGATCGCGCTCTCAACCTACGATGTCACTTTCGTGACGGCCTTGATAGCGGCGGTGATCAATGGATTTTTTGGCACTCTGATTGCTTGGGTGTTGGTGCGCTACGAATTTCCTGGTAAACAGCTAATTGATAGTTCGATCGATCTCCCCTTTGCTTTACCAACAGCAGTAGCTGGTCTGACCCTAGCGACAGTTTATAGTGATAACGGCTGGATTGGCTCGTTGCTAGTACCCTTCGGCATCAAGTTAGCTTTCACCCGCACCGGAGTAGCGATCGCCATGGTTTTTATTTCTTTACCCTTTGTGGTGCGGACAGTCCAGCCCGTCTTACAAGAAATGGATGCCGATATTGAAGAAGCGGCTTGGTGCTTGGGTGCTTCGCCATGGGATACTTTCCGACGGGTGACTCTACCGGCTTTATGGCCAGCGATTTTAACTGGGGTGGCGTTGGGCTTTTCGCGAGCAGTGGGAGAGTATGGCTCCACCGTGATTTTGGCTTCCAATACCCCTTTTCAAGATTTAATCGCTCCCGTGCTGATTTTCCAGCGCTTGGAACAATATGACTTTGCCGGAGCCACCGTCATTGGAGTGGTGCTGTTGCTAATTTCTCTCGTATCCCTGCTTGCTATCAATCTTCTCCAATCTTGGGGTAGTAAATACCATTAAACAGCCCAAATAGCCCAGGAAGACACTATGAATCGTACTACTCAACGTCCGCCTCAGTGGGTACCCAGTTTACTGATTGCGATCGCCATTTCTTATATTGCCTTGGTGTTCTACATCCCCACGGCCAATGTCTTTTACCAAGCCTTTCAGAAAGGCATTGATCCGTTTCTGGCCAACCTCAGCCGCCCAGATTTCTTATCGGCCGTGCAGTTAACCCTGAGCTTGACCCTGATCGCCGTGCCGCTTAATGTGATCTTTGGCCTGTGTGCGGCCTGGGCGATCACCCGCCATTCTTTTCCCGGCAAGGCTGTGGTGTTGAGTATTATCGATCTGCCCTTTTCTATTTCCCCCGTAGTTGTTGGTCTAATGCTAGTGCTGATGTACGGCAAACAGAGCTGGTTGGGGGGCTGGTTAGACGACCACAATATCAAGATCATCTTTGCTTTTCCGGGCATGTTGTTAGCTACCGCTTTCGTCAGTATGCCGTTTGTAGCTAGAGAAATCATTCCAGTACTAGAAGAAGTCGGTAAGGATCAAGAAGAGGCCGCTAGAACCCTCGGAGCTAGCGATTGGCAAATTTTCTGGCGAGTCACAGTACCCAATATTCGCTGGGCACTCCTCTATGGTGTTGTGCTGACTAATGCCCGGTCGATGGGAGAGTTTGGAGCGGTAGTGGTGGTATCGGGAAATATTGCCAGTTCTACTCAAAGTTTGCCGCTGTATGTGGAGGAAACTTACAAGCAGTATGAAACGGAAGCAGCCTACTCTGCTGCCGTGTTGCTAGCACTATTGGCCGTAGTGACGCTAATCATCAAGACGATTTTAGAACACAAAACCAAAATTAAGGATGTTTAACTATGACTAATAATTCCGGTGTAATTCAAACTCGGATTCGGATTCTCATTCCCGAAAATTATCATCAAGAACCAATTATTTCTCGATTGGTCTCAGATTCAACAGTCCGGACAATTTTGAGAGAAAGTGGCGAGGAAAGCTATCCAGCGATTA
>CAXTSX010000068.1:0-16061 GCA_964247085.1 uncultured bacterium | reverse complement strand
CTTGCGCCTGGAAGCCTACTGAGGGATAGCCGCTCCGATGCCCCCGTTGAAGTAGAAAGTAGACATCAATTTGGACTTGTCTAGATTTGTGTAGTTTCTATTGAGCGGTATCTTCAGTTAATGGTTGACCAGCTACCGATATGTAAACTAATGCTTTAGGGTTTAAACTTGTAGCGGAATGCACTACCTGGGTCAGTCGATCGATCAGAGAGATAATATGAGAAAAATATGAGGATAACAGCTGGATCTCATTACTTTTTGTGACATAGAATCGCCTGGCGGGGTGCTAGGGATGCTCGATCGATCTCCAGCCTAGCTAGTTTTTCTTTCAATTACGTGAGTCGAACTGACCCATTCCCCGTTGGTATTGTATTGACGGAGCAAGCGTTGGCGTTCGGTGTCGGTTACTAGCCATCCAGCCTCAACAAAAAATGGTTCATGGCGCTGGATTTGTAACGGAATATTGCTCGACCCGCCATCGGGTAATAATAAAATTTCGCGCTGGGTATTTCCGCTCTCAAAGCACAGCCTATTCTCGGCAATTTTGGCACTGGTCACAATGGTCTGATTGCCCCAAGATAATTTTTGTTCTAAGCGATCGACATCCAGCCGGTTGATTTCTAAGCTAGTCATATAGTGATCCGGGTTCCGCAAATCGGCATAGGCGGTGACAGCCTGCCCTTCCCAGGTGCCCAGTAGTTGATCTACAGTGAGGGGTGGTCTTTCCACCGCATTGGTTCCCTGCCGAAATTCTCGAATCAGCACCAAGTTGACGAAATTATGTTCGGTGTCAAATAGTTGCACACAGCGCCAGCGCCGATCCCCTTGCACAAAGCCATATTCTGCCCCGAATTCAGAGAAGGGAGCCAATTGCAGGGTGCCTTTAGCAAAAGCCCCGGTATCGAAAAAGATGTTTTGCCTGCCGATCGAACGATATTCTTGCTCGTAATCTGAAACTGGTATGCTAGTGTAACCTTCAGCCCCATAGCGCCGAATCCGAAAGCGCACTAATTGATTATTTTCTAATCCGGTCAAGCTCAAAATGGAGGGAGTGGTATTTTGGAGTTCCCCGGTAATCGATACATCTGTAAACGAGCCTTGCCATTCTCCCAAGTTTTGGAGAAAGTTGTCCCAGTTGCTATTCATAATCGATCGGAATGAAGTTGCTAAACCTAAAATATAACAGTCTCGATCAAACATTTTGGCTGGTTCAACTGTTTGAGATGAGGAATCCCGACTGAATTAGAAAACGATCGCTTTCGGCCAAAATGTTAAGATCGAACCGGACGATTTATTCACTCCTTTTTTCATGATTACTCCCATCGAAGTTGAAGCAATGATCAAGAATGGCATTGCGGATGCCGAAGTTAAAGTCACCGACCTGACCGGTGGTGGCGATCACTACCAAGCCGTAGTAGTTTCGGAACAGTTTGCTGGTAAAAGTCTGGTACAACAGCATCAGATGGTCTATCGATCGGTGAACGCTGCGATGGCCAGTGCCGAAATTCATGCCTTAGCCCTAAAAACTTTTACCCCCGCCGCTTGGCAGGCTGAACAGTCCTAACTATTTCTTTCAATCCACTTAAAAACAAAGCTAAATATTATGAATCCAGTAGCTCAGCAGCAGATCGATGACATGATCAAAAAAAATAAGATCATGGTCTTCATGAAAGGCGATCGGTTACAACCCCAATGCGGGTTTTCCAACAACGTTGTCCAAATCCTGAATATTTTAGGCGTACCCTACGAAACCTTTGATATCCTTTCTAATGATGAAATACGCCAGGGTATTAAAGAATATTCCAGTTGGCCAACCATTCCCCAGGTGTATATCAATGGCGAATTTATCGGTGGCTCGGATGTGATGGCTGAACTATACCAAAAAGGCGAGATTCAGCAAATTGTAGAAGTAGCTCTAGCCTCTTAGTCTGATTTTGAAACTGTTGGGATTCTGGGGGTAATCTTAAGCCCCCAGTTTTTCTCTAATTACTTCGCCCTTTTCTCGGAAACCGGCCAGTACAGCGGTGCCATCTTTCACAAATAGTGGTCGCTTCAATAACATGGCATCTTGAGAAAAAGCATCGACCCACTGCTCGTCACTCCAATCTTGTTTTTCTTCGCCCAGCGATCGATAGGATTGGCCGGAAGTATTGCGTAAAGGTTTATTACCCAAAGTTTTTACCCAGGCAGCAATTTGCGATCGACTGGGTTGATTTTCTTTGGTATTCACAAATTCATATTCAATGCCGCTAAAATCTAGCCATTGCAAAGCCTTCTTACAAGTGCCGCAGTTGGGAATGCCGTAAATTTGCAAAGACATCAAAAAACTCTAAAAACTTAGTAGTAGCCGACTTCCGGCTGTAGTTGAGGGGTCTCGAAGTTAGATGGATCGTAGATATAACGAGTGGCATCTTCTTCTAGACGGTTAATTTGGTAAGCTTCCATGGTGTTGGTCGCTCGTAATGCTGCCAGATAGCCATCTAGATACATCCTCAAGTCATCAAAACGATAGCCCCGATTCCACATCTCGACCACCGCATCCGTGATCTTTTGATAATGACGAATTGTTTCGGTTTGTTGCAGCATGTTCTCAATTCCTCCAAATCAATACCAGAATATATCAGATTTTACAAACTGTCTTGAGGGATATCCGCCTATTGTGTCTCACCTATTTACAAAATGTTAGCTTTGCTCTAACTAGCAATATAACCGATAGTACACTGGAGTTGTGATTAGTGGGATCACCGTTCCACAACCAGCTTGTCATGTTTTTCAAACACGGTTGTGTTGATCGCTTGCGGGTGGCTGCATAGAATCCCTCTGAATCGAAATAGAATGACAGGTAATCTGTTTATCTACTACTCCGTGATCCGCCCATGTCCGTAATTGCAGTGGTAATAGGCAATCCGAACCTTCGATCGATCTTAACGACCCAACTTCAGCAACAGGGTCATCAGGTACGCCAAACGGCCAGCATGGCCATAGCTCAGCAGGAAATCACCAGGTTGTCGCCCGATATAGTGATTGTCGATTATGATTTAGCTGATGGAATTGGCATTGAACTTTGCCAGTGGCTGCAGATCCACAGTAACACCCTGATTTTGATGTTATCGACCCGGCTTACTGAAGCCGAAATTGTCACGGGGCTGGAATTTGCTGATGATTACCTGAAAAAACCTTTCGGGATGAAAGAATTTTTGGCGCGGGTGGCGACCTTGCTGCGGCGTTCGCGTACTAATGTGTTGCCTTCGGAGATTGTGAATGGTGATTTGCAAGTTGATTTGGTACGGCGGCGGGTTTATTGTCATCAGAAGGCGATCGATCTCACTCCTCAAGAATTTAGTTTGCTCTACGTGCTGCTGCAAAGTCATGGTCAACCAGTCAGTCGAATGGACTTGCTACACCGGGCTTGGGATGAGAATATGGGCAGTAGCCGTACTGTGGATACCCACATTTTATCTTTGCGCAAAAAATTGCCCCAGCCGGATTCGATCATCACTGTTCGGCAGTTTGGTTATCAGCTAAATATTTCCCAATTGGCGATTACCCCGCCGAGCCACTAGAATATGGGGTGAAGTAGTTTTGTCAGCTCATGCCCGCCACTGTTAGTTTAATCCGCGCCGAGACCTACGCCGAAGAAGCCCTCCGTCAGTCCATTATCGATGTTTTAGCGCCGCTGGGCGGCATGGCGGCTTTTGTGAAACCGGGGCAGCGGGTGTTACTGAAACCTAATTTACTGACTGGTGCCCGACCCACCAAAGAATGTGTCACCAGACCAGAGCTAGTCAAATGTGTCGCTCAACTGGTGCAAGAAGCTGGTGGTCAACCTTTTTTTGGTGATAGTCCAGCTTTTGGCAGCGCCCAGGGCGTGGCCAAAAATAATGGTTATCTGCCCATGATGGCGGAAATTGGCCTGCCAGTGGTGGAGTTTCATGGCCAGCGTTACAGCACGGCTAGCGACAATTTTGATAATTTGCTACTGAGCAAAGAGGCGATGAACGCGGATGTAGTGATTAACTTGCCCAAGGTCAAGTCCCACATGCAGTTAACCATGACTCTAGGTGTCAAGAACTTGTTTGGTTGTGTACCGGGCAAAATGAAAGCTTGGTGGCATATGAGCGCTGGTAAGGATGCTGATACCTTTGGCGAAATGTTAGTGGAAACTGCCCGAGCGATCGATCCTGATCTGACAATTATTGATGGCATTATTGGTCATGAAGGTAATGGTCCCAGTAGCGGTGAACCGCGTGATTTGGGCGTGTTGGGAGCATCTGCCAATGTTTTTACCTTGGATCTGGCCATGCTGGAGGTGCTGAATGTGGATTGGCAGTTAGTGCCGACAGCCGCAGCTGCGCAACGATTGGGCTATGCCCCCACCGAAATTGAGTATCTATTGTGCCGACCAGTCGATCTAAACCTGAGTGGCTGGAAGTTGCCGGAAGCCTTAATGCCGATCGACTTCGCTCTGCCCCGGGTGATTAAATCTACTTTCCGGCATCTCTACATTCGATTTATTCGCGAGCCGATGAATGCCTACCAAAAAACCAACTAACCAACCACAGAAAAAATAATGAAAGGCGTTTGGCTAACTAATACCGATAGCAAACTGCTCCATTCCCGTCAAAATCTGGAGGCTGGCCTGCGCCAGCTCCAACAACTGGGTTTTGACACCATCTATCCGGTGGTCTGGCACAGGGGCTATACTCTGTGTCCCAGTCCGATCGCTGAAAAATATACTGGTCAACTCACTCTGCCCCAGCCGGAATATAGTAATCGGGATTACTTAGCCGAACTACTGGAAATCTCTCATGAATTGGGTTTGCGGGTAATTGTTTGGTGGGAATATGGCCTGATGCTGCCCCCTAACTGTGAATTAGTAAAGCGCCACCCTAGTTATTTAACGCTAACTAATACTGGCGATCAATTGCGCCGCAAAACAGCCTCCGGCCAGCTTGACCAGTCAGTATGGCTCAATCCTAATGAGCCCCAAGTCGTGAACATGATGGGGGAATTAATTACCGATTTGGTGGCGCGCTATCCGATCGATGGCATTCAGTTCGATGATCATTGGGGTTGGCCAGTAGAATTAGGTTTTGAACCAGCCACCCAATCTGCCTATCGCCAATCAGCCACAGGGATTTGGCCCTTTGGTCAGCAGCAATCCTGGGAAGATTGGGCAGGCGATCGGCTGACCGATTCCTTTCGACAGGTTGTGGGTAAAATCAAGGTGACCAAACCCAGTTGTTTAATATCAGTGAGTCCCAATCCGTTAAAGTTCTCGATCGACAACTATCGAATGAATTGGCAGCGCTGGCAGGAGTTGGGTCTGATTGATGAGTTGGTGCTGCAGGTATATCGCTACAATTTGCCAGCCTTCCAGACCGAGTTAAAGAAACCAGAATTGCAGTCCCTGAAGCAGCAGATGTCGATCGGGATTCTGACTGGTTTAAAGGGTAAAAAACAACCTGCTGATCTAGTCAAGCAACAAATTGCTGCTGTGCAATCAGCTAATTTTGCTGGTTTTGTTTGTTTTTTTTACGAAACAGTTTTGGAGTCCAGTGATATTTTTCAGTAGCTACCAAGAAGAGGCTGCTAGGCAACCCCTTTTTGGTAATCAATTTTGATCAGATTTGATTCAGATTATCTAATATATTCTTTTAGAATACTATTGCGATTCGGGTGGCGCAGCTTCCGTAGCGCCTTCGCTTCAATCTGTCGAATGCGTTCCCGCGTAACATTGAAGATCTGACCGATTTCTTCCAATGTTTTCATCCGGCCATCATCTAGACCATAGCGCAGTCTTAAGACATCTCTTTCCCGAGGGCTGAGGGTATCTAAAACGCTTTCTAGATCTTCGCGCAATAAGTTCTTAGAAACTTGATCTTCGGGCATTTCACCATCAGCTTCTATGAAGTCACCCAGGCGGGAATCTTCTTCTTTGCCGATCGGAGTCTCTAAAGAAATTGGTAACTGTGCCGACTTGGCAATAAAGCGCAGTTTCTCGATGGTCATTTCCATCTTGGTGGCAATTTCTTCTTCCGTTGGCTTCCGACCCATGCCCTGGGACAGCAATTTGGTGGTTTTCTTAATCCGCGAAATAGTTTCATACAGGTGGACAGGTAGCCTAATCGTGCGCGACTGGTCAGCGATCGCCCTGGTAATGGCTTGTCGAATCCACCAAGTAGCATAGGTCGAAAACTTGTAGCCCTTTTCGTGGTCGAACTTTTCGGCAGCACGGATTAGCCCTAAACTGCCTTCTTGGATCAGATCCTGGAAGGACAAGCCCCGATTCATATATTTTTTAGCGATCGACACCACCAACCGCAAGTTAGACTGCACCATCTTGTCCTTAGCTCGGCGACCCAAATACAGGCGATGCCGGAACTGCTGTGGATTCATATCCACGGCCTTTGCCCATTCGTTATCTAGGGGTTCCCGTTCTATTTCAGCAGCGAGGGTTTCGCGAACACGTTCTAGTTCTAAAAGATCCGCGATTTTTCTGGCCAGTTCAATTTCTTCATCAGCTCTCAACAGCCGGATGCGACCAATCTCTTGGAGGTACAGCCGGATCGAGTCTTCGGTATATTGCTTTTTCTTGGTGGTGACGCGGCGGCGAGCAGCCGCTTTACCTTTACCAGGTTTTTCCTCTTCTTCTTCCGCCTCGGCGCTAGGTTCTATATCATCGTTGTTGGGACTGTCATCGGTGAGCAATTCTACTTCGCTATCTGGTTGAATCAGGGTTGCGAATACGTCTTTAGCCTGGGTCATGCCGTATTCCTCTTGCTCCTTACAAATCAATAATAAATTAAAACATTGGGTCGATTTTGCCGAAGATTCAGTCAACCATTTCTCATAGGACAGAAAAACTCGCCAAAAAAATATTTGACAGGAAATGTTTGAGCGTTCTGCTGAATTCTACAACCGGAGTAAGCCACTAGGTTGTCCGCTCATAGCGCGGACTGCTGGAAGATTGGCTATTACTGATGGGGTTGGGATTTAAGGTCGAACGGAGTTGGTGAATTGAGTGGATTTTCGGCACAGAAGATCGTGGGCTATTAGCTATTTGCTGAGTATAAATATCAGCAATTAACATAGGTTTAAATACTACCTAAACAAACTAGGTAGAAAACCATGTTAGGCCAACGATTGCTTCCAACCAATATAGTGTAGCCGTTAAGTTTTCGTTTGCCCAGTAATTTACGCTCTTTATGCTAATAATTTTTTAATGTTTGAATTTGTTGCTGTTGGGAATACCTATTTCTGACCAGGCTGTTTGTTGAGCCAGATCGTAAATGGTTTGCCAAGGTAATTGATTTTGTTGGGCGATCGCGGCGCAATCGGCAAACTCGGGTTGAATATTCCAAATATCTGTGGCATCGGATAAATTGCTGGTAGCCACTTTCACTCGTACTTGTCCGTAGGGGGTGATCACGGTGTGGAGCTGTCGGGGTAGGATCGATCGCTGTTGAGTGGAACGGCGAATCCCGATGGTGGTGGTTTCCTGGAAAATAATTTTTTCACAATTTGCTATTTGTTGGGGCTGACAAATGACTGTAATCAAAATACCGGGGCGGGATTTTTTCATGCCTACCGGCTGGGTAAATACATCTAAAGCTCCCGCCGCTAATAGCCGATCGAATAAATAGCCCACCACTTGGGGATTCATATCATCGATTTGAGTTTCTAGGACGTTAATTGTTTCTAGCGTTGTTACCGACCCAGTATTAGTCTCGGTATTGTTCTTGATCTCAATATTTTGGCTTTCCCCAATCCATAGCCGCAAAATATTGGGGAGTGGTAGCTGAAGAGTACCTGCCCCTAAACCAATTTTGCTAATTGTCATGGTCGGAGCAGTGCCAAAGCTCTGCGCTAGAGTCACGGCCAAGGCCGCACCAGTGGGGGTTACTAATTCTCGATCGATCCCATTGTGATAGACCGGTACCTGCCGAGACTGCCAGAGTTGCAGCACCGCTGGGACGGGAACGGGCATAATGCCGTGGGCGGCTTTCACAGTGCCACCACCAGTGGGCAAGGCCGAACAATAGACCTCTTCAATGCCTAAATAATCTAGACCTAAACAAGTACCCACAATATCCACAATGGCATCGACGGCTCCCACCTCATGGAAATGTACTAGGTTAGGATCGATGCCATGCACCATCCCTTCAGCGATCGCCAGCTGCCGGAATACTTCTAAACTCCAGGTGGCCGCCCGTTGGGGTAAATGAGCCTGTTCAATTAAGGCCGTGATTTGGGGAAGGTTGCGTTGAGGGCTGTGATAATGCTGCTCCTTATCTATTATTACCGGCTGGTGGTGATGATGGTGGCCATGGTGGTGATCCGCTGGTTCATGATGATGTTCTGGATGTTGGTGCTCATGGCTATGATCGGTCGCGGCCAAAAGTTTTACATCTATGTGGGTGGCGGTTTGACCATGATGTTTCACGGTGGTACTGTGCAGCTCATATTCGGTAGCAATCCCTAATAGATTTAGCCGATCGATCAGATAGGCCACTGGCACCCCGGCATCAACCATAGCGGCTAGGCACATATCGCCAGCAATCCCGGTGGGACATTCTAAATAAGCAATTTTGGTCATCGGTAGATGTAGATTTTAATAAAGAATGAAGTCGTAGTAGGAATGAGCCAGCGATAATAAAGAACTTATAATTGTAACTGGTGAAATCTGGGCGATGGCTAAGCATTACGAAATTCATCCCCAAAATCCCCAAGCCCGGAGCTTGGAAGAAATTGCTACCCAGCTGCGGGGGGGCGCAGTGATGCTCTATCCCACCGATACCTCCTATGCGATCGGCTGTGATTTGCAATCGAAAAGCGCGATCGATCGGGTGCGCAAAATTAAAAACCTGGCCAACGACAAGCCTTTAACCTTTTTGTGTCCATCTCTATCGAACATTTCCGCCTATGCGCTTGTAGACGACGTGGCCTATCGCTTGCTCAAGCATTTTATCCCCGGTCCCTACACCTTTATTTTGCCAGCCACTAAGCTAGTACCCAAAATTGTTCAAGATCCCAAACGAAAAACAACAGGATTGCGGGTGCCCAATCACCGGTTTTGCCAAGAATTATTAGCTATTTTGGGAAATCCGCTGATTTCCACCTCGGCGCATATTCATGATGAAGATGGTGATGATCAGACCTATGTTGATCTGGATAAAGCTAAGCTGTTCGACTATTTTGACAAGTTGGTAGATATATCGATCGATGATGATTCTGCCGCTACCAATCAAGTGTCCACAGTGGTAGACCTGACCAGCGATTCGCCAGCAATCGTCAGACAGGGTATGGGCTGGGCCGAAATGGATGATTTGACCGCCTAAATCCAGCTATTTGTCAACTGTCAATATTACGGAGAGACTGTGCCAGTTGTGAAACTGTCTATTATTCTTTACTGAATTTCAATTGCACTCGTATTTGATCACCAAGGCTTATAAGCCTTGCTCTGTAGGCGTTTCATTTTGTTGATAAAACGTATACAATTTTTATCTAAATAGCTGTGATCTTAGACCTGATTCAATACTGACACATTTTATCAATCCTCCGTATCACGCATGGGTAAATTTAGTTGACAGGGAAGACCATCTCTGGACATCAATAATTTATCAGGGATATGCAGGTGCAATGTGACAGTTCAAGTAGAAGATTTACCAGTTAGTGTAAGTAGTAAAGCAAAAAAATATTCTGCTAATACCATCGTAATTTCCGAAGATCAGCCACTGCGGGTGGCTTTACAGCAAATTATCACCGATCAGACTAAAAGTAGTCCGAGTCAGATTACGGCGATCGCTGATCGTATTGCCAACGAAGTCGAAAGAATCTGCCATAAAAGCGATCGCATCCAAGCTTCTGGATCTAGTAATTCATGGTTGCTGGGGCTGGCGCGTCATCGCCTGTCCAAATGTTTGTATTATTATCACCTGGGTTCTCGCCAAGGTCGGATCGAGTTGCATGGTCATCTGAGTGCGATCGTTTACCGTTATATTTCTTTGCCTCAGTCTCAGCTGGGTTTTCAAGGGCGAAACTCCCTGATTGAAGACTTTTTACAAGATTTTTATGCCGAGGCGCTGAAAGCCTTTCGGCGGGAGAATGAATTACCAGCCGATTATACGCCGCGCAGTATGCTGCAATTAGCTGAGTACATGGTGTTTACAGAGTGTTACGGCAAGCGGCGCATTCATTTGCATTATGGCAAAAGCCAACAATTGATTATTTTACGTGCTCAAACTTTTAGTAAGCGCTTACCAGCTGATACCACTGTAGACATCGAAAAAGCTTTTGATACGGCCAAAGACGATAATAGCGAAGGGGGTAATAGTAGTCGTCTGCTCCAACAACTCCGCGCCAAAATGGTGTCAGATAATGACGATCCCAATGATCAGGTGCTGCGCGATCGAGTGATTCATCAATTGATCGAGTATCTCCAGGGGCAAGAGCAATGTGTGGATTATCTACTGCTCAAGCTCGAAGACCTGTCAGCGCCAGAAATTGAAGCGGCTTTAGGGATTGATACTCGGCAACGGGACTATCTCCAACAGCGTTTTAAATATCATGTGGAAAAATTCGCCCGGGTGGCTAATTGGGAATTAGTTCTGCAGTGGCTAGGCGCAGAAGTAGAACAAAAGCTGGGCCTTACCACTGGGCAGTGGGATGAATTGCTAGGTATTTTAAATCCAGAGCAACAGCTAATACTGGAGTTAAAGCAATCTAAAGTTGCTGATCTCGAAATCATGAAACGGCTGAAACTTACTGAGAAGAAGCTGCAAATGCGCTGGTCGGCGATTTTGGAAATATCTACGAAACTACGCAATCAAAATTAAACAGCAAAAAAAATTCCCATCAGGGTCTTTTTTTGCTGTTTGCACTAAAAAATTTAAGATTTTCAGCAGGGTAAGCGGTGTTTCGGTAATTAATGAAAGTACAATACGACTATCCTTGAGTCCGCACCGCGTCACAGGACATCGGAGCACATGCATGAATCTAACAGCGAAACTGAATATTACGATGATACTTTTTTGCTGGATCACCCCACCGAAAAGTATGTGTTGCGTTTGTATGTAGCCTTAGGTAACCCTAGCTCTAGCCGGGCTATTCATCAGGTCAAAAAAGTTTGCGCCGAATATCTGCCAGGCCGCCATGAACTGCGGATTATTGATATTCACCAGCATCCGGAGTTGTTGGAGGAGGACAAGATTTTTGCGACTCCGACTTTGGTGAAAGTGCAGCCCGATCCTGTCCGGAAGTTGGTGGGTGACATGCCGAACATTAATGAGCTGCTGATTTACTTAAACCTCTAGATCCATAGATTGGTTTTCTAGTTTTTGGGAGCTTTCCACTCTGACTGAGTGAGATCGATCGATACTGGTTGAACTTGCCAAATATCTTGGCAATATTCCCGAATAGACCGATCGCTAGAGAATTTACCCATGCGGGCAGTGTTCAGAATTGACATCTTCACCCAATGGTCTTGATCGCGATAGGCATTGCTAACCGCATCTTGACAATCAATATAAGATTGGTAATCGGCTAGTAGCATGTACGGATCTTGATTCAGCAAGTTATCAACGATCGGCTGAAATAGTCGGGGTTCGTTGGCGGCAAAGGTGCTATTAGATAACGTGTCGATCGCCAACTTCAGTTCCGCATTACCCTGGTAATAGGCGCGGGGCTGATAACCTTGGGCTTTAAGATCTTTCACCTGCGGCGTGGTTAAACCAAACAAGAAGAAGTTTTCAGCACCGACTTCTTCCCGGATTTCGACGTTAGCACCATCTAACGTGCCCACGGTCAGCGCCCCGTTCATGGCAAATTTCATGTTGCCAGTGCCAGATGCTTCCAGACCAGCGGTGGAAATTTGCTCTGACAAATCAGCAGCGGGGTAAACATGCTGGGCGAATTTGACGTTGTAGTTTTTGAGGAAGACTACTTTCAATCTGTCGCGTACATCCGGATCATTATTGACCACGTCCGCCACGGCATTCACCAATTTGATGATTAACTTAGCCATCCGATAACCAGGAGCCGCTTTCCCCCCAAACAGAAAAGTGCGTGGCACCATATCCATATTGGGATTAGCTTTGAGGCGGTTGTAGAGGGTGATGATGTGCAGCACCTTTAAATGCTGGCGCTTGTACTCATGAATCCGCTTTGCCAAAATATCGAAGATCGAGTTGGGGTTAAGAGTAACTCCATACTGCTCCTGGACATATCCGCCTAGCTGGCTTTTCATGGATTGTTTGATTAAGCGCCACTCGTGGCGGAAACCAGCGTCATCGGCAAAAGGCGCCAACTTTTGTAATTCATCCAAATGGGTAATCCAGCTGGAGCCAATACTGCGCGTAATCAAATCGGCTAACTGGGGATTACTAAGCACCATAAAACGGCGCGGCGTGACACCATTAGTTTTGTTGCTAAATTTTTCTGGTGAAAAGGCATAGAAATCCTTAAGAACAGTCTGTTTTAGCAATTCACTGTGGAGCGCGGCTACCCCATTGATGGCATGACTACCCACGCAGGCCAAGTTCGCCATGCGCACCGTGCGATTACCACCGGCATCATCAATCAGCGACAGCCGCTGGATCAATCCGGCATCATCTGGGAATTTCAACCGAACCTGGGCTAAGAAGTGATGATTGATCTCGTAAATAATTTCTAAGTGACGAGGTAACAACCTGCCAAACAGCTCGGTAGACCATCTTTCTAAGGCTTCGGGCATCAAGGTGTGATTGGTGTAGCCCAAGGTCTTTTGAGTGATTTCCCAGGCTAGATCCCAGCCTAAGCCCCGTTGGTCTACCAACAGTCGCATTAACTCGGCGACGGAAATAGCCGGGTGGGTATCATTCAACTGCACCGCAAATTTTTCATGGAAGCGTTCGATCGGAATCCCCTGCCGATCCATAATCCGCAACATGTCTTGTAAAGAGCAAGAAACAAAGAAAAACTGTTGTTGCAGGCGTAACTCTTTACCTTTTTCCCAGTCATCGTTGGGATAGAGCACTTTGGTGATATTTTCGGATACTACTTTGGCATTGACCGAGCCATAGTAGTCACCCATGTTGAAAGCCTGAAAATCGAAAGATTCGGGGGCCTCGGCTTTCCATAACCGCAAGGTGTTGGCGGTATTTACCTGGTAACCCAGAATGGGGGTATCGTAGGGCACCCCTTTCACTACCAAATTAGGCAGTAATCTGGTTCTGGTGTGGCCTCGATCGTCTGTGTAGGTTTCGGTTTTACCACCAAAAGGCACGGCTACTGTCCATTCTGGACGCAACAACTCCCAGGGATTGCCAAAGCGCAGCCATTTATCGGTGAGTTCTACTTGCCAACCTTCTTTAATATCTTGATCGAAAATACCAAATTCGTAACGAATTCCATAGCCCAAAGCGGGGATTTCGAGGCTAGCTAAAGAATCTAGATAGCAAGCTGCCAGACGACCTAGACCCCCATTACCCAGTCCGGGTTCTTCCTCTTGTTCGAGCAAGGTATTCAGATCCAAACCCAGATCTTTCATGACCTCTTGCACGGGCTGAAAGATACCCAGGTTGATCAGGTTATTGCCTAGGTGGGGTCCTAGTAAAAACTCGGCAGACAAATAACAAACTGTCCGACATTGCTCTTCGGTGTATTTGACAGAGGTACTGTTCAGGCGCTGGAGCATTCGATCGCGCACAGTATAAGCTAGGGCTACATAGCAATCGTTGAGAGTAGCTAAGGCCGCTGGCTTTCCTAACACGTAGTACATGTTGTCTAGAAAAGCTTGTTTGAGTGTGGCGCTATCAAAGCCGGTTCGATCATCCTCAACCCGCAGAGTTTTGTCGTTTGTTTGCATAAATCTTTAAATTCTGAAATAAGGTGGGACTTGGCGATCAACAGGCCGTCAACTGAATTTGCTAGCAGTTCAACGCATATTAAGGCTGTTGTGTGGTGCTTTGTGGTATTGATAAACACTGTTAATTACTTCTGAAGCAATTACAGACAATAAAGCAGCCCCAAACATAGCAGATCTTGACTGATCCCCGCTGAAATCTTTATAAGTTCCTCATATTTATCGGGAATATGAAAGTAAATATATGTAGCATTAAATAATACTACCTATCTATAGCGCGAGGTGATTTATGACAGGAAATAACAATGAACCGACTTCTCCAGTTTCACCCAACAATGCTTGTCCATTTCTGCGGGCTCTGGTTGCGATGGGGTATCTCTCGGCACATATGGAGCGCCTGGCGACTATCGGCACTGTTATTACAGCTACGACTAGTTTGCCTAGATCTCAATCTAAAACATTAAAAGTCAAATTTCTGGTATTCCTCATCGGGGCGATTTCCAATGGTCTTCACCCCAGCCGCATCCTGCGGAATCTGCGCAGTGGTGTGGAGATAGATAATATTCGGGGTGGCCCACTCTACAAGCATGGCGTGAGTTCTCGCATCCTCAGTGTGGCTGGACAAATTAATGAGCAAGAGCTGACACGTCTCGATGAGTTTGCCACCAATAGGGTAGATCCAGAGGGAAATGTGGAGCGCGGACTCGGTATTAAGCAACTTAAAGCGATGATGGATGCTAACTTTGAGCGATCGGCTGGTTCTCGGCGCTGGTTCGATCGAATGTTGATGAATTCCGAATGGTCCATATTGTTAAAAGTAATGGGCAAGAACTCAGCAGATCCCTATCTCAGTCTGGTGGAGGTTCACACCCTATTTGTAGAAAAACGACTGCCCCCCAGGATCGTTGAACGCCTGAAGTCACTACAGTGTGGATAACGAATAGTCGAGTCTCCATTGGTGGTTCGTCACCTCATCGGCTGGAAATAAACATTCAATTCTGATTTCTTGGAGAGTGATGTCATAGGGCGTGCCGAGGGTGGCGATCGTCGAGAAAAATCGCCAATCCAGATCGTCTCGCTGAAGATGGGTGGTCAGCAGCAAAGCATGGTTTGCCAAGTGACTGGAAGTGTTCCAAAGATCGGCAACACCAGGGTAATGGATCAATTCCTCAAACAATACCGCCGACTCTGCACTATCGATCGATGAATTTGCTTCGCGATGCACTCGTTGGAGCAAATGTCCGGCCAATTCTGCCCAGTTACCAACAAATGGCCGTAGCCCCTGGGGGTCGAACATCACGCGCATCAAATTGATTTTCCCGTCGATACAAAAGTGGGTTTGTAAATGGTCAGGATCGATGAAGGTATGGAGGAGCCGGGTGGCTCCTGGGTTGGCCAAGAGTAAATTCCAGTAGCGATCGATCACAATGGCCGGATAAGGTTCGTGCTGGCGCAACATAAAATCAATGGCTTGACGAATCGAGGCCATTTCTGGAGCCGAGAGATCGGTCTCGGTATGAATGGGGGCGAATCCCGCCGCACTTAGCATCAAATTCTGGTGTCTGAGCGGAATTTCTAGCACAGTTGCCAATTGCAACACCATTTCCCGACTGGGCTGTGCTCGTCCCGATTCCAGAAAACTAATATGTCGCTGGGAAACTTGGCTGGTCAGCGAGAGAGCCAGCTGACTCAGGCTGCGTTGATCGCGCCATTGTTTAAGCAGGAGGCCAAAGGAATTTGGTTGCTGATCGATCGCCTGTGGCGGCATGATAAACCTCCCAAATAATGACTTTAATTACCTGTGAGGTAATTGCTTTGATTATCTCTCTTCGGCACAATGATCACAACGACATATCCCCGTCGGTTTTCTATTCAGAGTATAGGAGTAACTACAAAATGACATTACTACGCACTTATCTATTTGCTGCTACGCTGTGCATTTTTGCACTAACAATTTATGTAGCAATTGCTATGGGCATCAATTGGCCAGCAGTCTATTTTGGTGATCTGTTGAATATTGACTGGCGATCGCAGTTCGATTCAGATCTTTTAATTTATCTATCCCTATTTACAATATGGGTTTCATGGCGAGAGGGATTCACTCCCAAGGGATTTCTATTTGGTTGTCTGAGTATTTTCTGGGGTGGGATGTTCGGATGCCCCTATGTTCTGCTGGCGACTTACCAGGCTCAAGGCGATCCAAGGTTGCTGTTATTGG
>CAXTSX010000067.1:0-16582 GCA_964247085.1 uncultured bacterium | reverse complement strand
GATTCATCAATGTTTCTCTGCTTTATGTCTAATTCTACACTGGGAAGGGAGTAAGACTAGGATCGGAGCTATTAGTGAAGCGGATTCATGATTATGACACTGCCATTATAGTTTCTGGGGACGCGGATTTTGTCTCTGTAATTGAGCAAAGCCGTAGTCAGGGAAAACGGGTCGAAGTGGCCAGTTTTCGATCTAATACGGGAGCTGCATTAATTAATGCAGCTGATTGCTATCTAAATTTAGAGCAACTAATTGATCGTATCCGTCTCCATAATTAATTGATTTGCAACTGTAGTTAAAAAGTTGATTTTTGTAAATCACTTGATGGCTGATAACTATTTACATAAAGACAAAACAGTTATGATTCCCTCTGTCAAACAGTTTAAGTTGATCACCACAAAGTGTCATGAGTATTCTGATAAATAAAACCCAATTACAAAAAACATAAAATCAGAAATGAGAATCATTAACTCTAACAACAGACCAAAAATTGTTTTTTTTTCCTATATCCTTTTGTTTGTGATGGGATTTCCCATAATAGCATCAGTAAGTACAATGTTTTTCATGAATCCAAGCAAAATGATAAATAATCCTTATTTTCTTGAAAATTGCATACTCTTTGCTTCTAGTATTCTTTTTATAATATTAGGCTTTGGGATTTTAAAAAGACGAGCCTGGGCAAGATTTTTTTCGATCCTCATATTTGCATGGCTAATTTATCTTGTTATAGCAAGATACATAAATAATTTTAAGACCATAAGTGACTATGAGGCAGTCCTTGCTGCATCAGCACCTATGGTTCTTGGCAGAGCATTATTTGGGTTAGCTTTTCATCCAGAAGCTCGGAAGTATTTCAATCTACGTGATTCCAATGAAAGGATTTACTCAAATCTATATGCTATATCAGGAACACTATCTATAGCTACAATACCTATTATACTTTCTATTCAATCCATTGCTAAAAACAACTGGATCCCTCTCTGCATATATATTTCAATGAATTTATACACATACCTTGCGTACTTCGTAGACAAGAGTATAGCAAAACACAATAAGCTTAATCCGCAAAATAAAAAACCAAGAACACCAGAAAAAGAATTACATTTTTGTGAGTTTTGGGGCGGATTTCCAGCAGCTTACCTAGCCCAACGAATACTACGTCATAAAATTGTCAAAGAGCAATATCAACGTTCATTCATCTTTATAGTTACTTTTCATTTAATCCTAGTTTTATCTAGTACAATGATCCCAAATTTCTTGCTGCCAAGTTTCATAGTAACAGCGATTATTTATAGAATGGCAAATGTATAGATTTAAGTATGACTAAATAGATGTTGAATAAAAAAATCTTTTGGCTATTTCAACCAAGATAAGGTAGAGGTCATAGAAAAAGATCAATATTTCAAAAGCTCGCTAGACATACATTATGGGAAATTACATTGAATTAGGTATTGAAATCGATGCGTTTACCCTGCTTAACTAATTGATATAGATGGTGTGATATGGATACAGATATCAAAGCTGAAGCTGCTTTACTATTCGTCAACGACAAAGTTTTTGAGAAAACTAAAAAGAGCTTATCTGACAATCAATCAGGTATTTTTCGAGGTTCTTGGGATGGCAAAGGGTATCCCCAAATTTCAGTAGATTTACGCAAGAGTGAGGCTCATATCAAAGAAGAAGGAGCTAAACTTTGGAGTCAGCTAACCGAAGTATTGGGAGAACTTATCAGCAAGCGTAACATTCAAACAGTGATTAGCAAACATTACAATCTACGAAAACCTGCTCATTCTAGATTGCTAGATCGCATTCATTCTGATAACTATGTTGATCTAGAAGATGCACCAGATTCAATAGACTTTTACGGACGAGAAAATGAATTTTCTACACTAGAGCAATGGATTACAGAAGATGAATGTCGGCTAATTGTACTACTAGGAATTGGTGGGATTGGTAAAACCTCTCTATCAGTTTCCTTGGTCAGACAAATTCAATCAAACTTTGAATATGTCATTTGGCTGAGTATTCGCGACTCACCCCCACTCCACAGAATCCTAAATAGCCTCATTAAAGTACTCTCCAGTCAACAATCAACAGATCCTCCAACTGATATTAACAATCAGATTAGAAGCATAATTAAATATTTTAATGAGTTCAGATGTTTAATCATCTTAGACAATACCGAATCAGTCATGGAAAGAGGAACAAATCATGATCAGTATCTTCCAGAGCATGAAGATTATGGCAGATTCTTTGAACGAGTTGGAACATCAAAACATCAAAGCTGTCTGCTATTAACGAGTCGAGTCAAACCATCTTCGATCGCAAAATTAGAAGGCAAAACAAAACCAGTTCGTTGTTTACCTATAAATGGACTAGTAACTACCGCCGCCCAAGCCATTTTACAAGACAGCGAACTAGACGGCTCAGAGAATGAAGCAATCCAAATTGCCACCATTTATAGCGGACATCCTCTCGCCTTAAATTTAGTTACAAATTATATTCAAGAAAGCTTTGATGGAAACATGTCTGATTTTTTATCAGAAGCTAATTTAATCTTTCGGGATATCGCCCAAATGCTAGACGAACAGTTCGATCGATTATCTGAAATCGAAAAATCAATTCTCTATTGGCTAGCAATCAATCGCGAACCAGTTTCCATTGAAGAATTGGTAAGTGATGTCTTCCCACCGCTACCCCAGTCGGTATTGCAAGATGAGTTACATAGTTTAGTTCGCCTATCACTGGTACAACGCGCTACCAAAGGATTTGGATTTACATTACAAAATGTAATTATGGAATACGTGATCGATCGACTTGTCAAAGAAGTCGGTCTCGAACTCCAAACTGGGCAACTTTTATTTTTCAATAATTACGCCCTGCTCAAAGCCACCGCCCAAGATCATGTCCGAGAAGCCCAAATTCGATTTATTCTCAAGCCGATCGTCAGCCCCTTCCCTAATCTAGGAACTCAACTCACCACCACACTTCAGACAATTCGTAATTCTCCCGACTTAGCTGAAGGATATGCCGCAGGCAATGTGGTCAATTTACTATGCTGCCAAAAAATCAATCTGAGTCAGTACGATTTTTCAGATCTCACCATTCGCCAAGCTTATCTGCAAGGTGCGATCGCCCACAGCGTCAATTTTGCTGGTGCGAAGTTAGATAAATCTGTTTTCACTCAAGATTTTGGCATTGTCTTTTCCATTGCCTATAGCGCTGATGGCCAATATATGGCTACTGGACACGGCGATGGGGTCATCAGCTTATGGGAAGTGGCGACAGGTCAAGAAACTCTCAACTTTGCCGGACACACCGGACGAGTTTATTCACTCACATTCAATGCCACAAGTGACCTATTGGCCAGTGGTAGCGACGATCGATCTGTGCGGCTCTGGCAGGTAAATAATGGGGATTGCCTGAAAAACTTATTCGGACACAGCGGCGCGATCGGCACCGTGGCCTTTCATCCAGCTGGTGATATGGTGGCCAGCGGCAGCGAAGACAATAGCATTAGAATCTGGGATATAGCTAGCGGCGCTTGTCTAAAAATTCTGGAGGGGCATACCAATCATGTTTGGTCGGTAGCTTTTAGTCCGGCGGGCGATACGCTCGCTAGCGGTAGTCTCGATAGTTTGGCAAAAATCTGGGATGCGAGAAACTGGGTTTGTTTGAAAACCCTGGTAGGACATAGTAGCGGGGTAACATCGTTAGCTTTTTCGCCTTCGGGTCTGATCCTGGCCACCGGCAGCCATGACAAATCCGTGAGGTTGTGGTCGATTGATCAGGGGGCTTGCCTCAACATTTTGGCAGGTCATCAAGATCGGGTGTGGAGTATTGCTTTTAATCCGGTTGGCAACCTCTTGGCGAGTGGGAGTTATGACAAAAGCGTTCGCTTATGGGAAGTGAGTACAGGCACTTGTATAAATAAGCTCACTGGGCATACCAATTGGGTACGATCAGTTGCTTTTCATCCAACCAAAGGATTGCTAGCAAGTGGCAGTTACGACACGACAATCCGGATTTGGAATGTAGAAAATGGTGACTGTTTATATACGTTTCAGGGCTATCAGGTTTCGGTCTGTTCGCTGGCAATTCATCCCCAAGGACACACCCTCGCCAGCGGTAGCGACGATCGCACAATTAGATTGTGGGATTTGTCAGCCGGAAAGTTGCTCAATACACTGTGGGGACATGGAGGTTGGATCTATGCAGTCACCTTCAATTCGGTAGGCAATCTGCTAGCCAGTGGCAGTGACGATAAGACAGTAAAACTATGGAATATTCACAGTGAAACTTGCTTGAATACGCTGCAAGGACATGATGGTTGGATTTATAGCGTTGCTTTCAATACCGCAGGAGATCTGCTGGCTAGCGGTAGTGCCGATAAAACTTTGCGGCTTTGGAACACAGACAATGGAGCCTGTCTAAGTATTTTACAAGGGCATACCGGAACTGTTGGATCTGTAACATTCAGCCCATCTGGAAAACTCTTGGTTAGTGGCAGTCAAGATAGATCAATTCGCGTGTGGGATGTTCGCAGTGGTGTTTGTCTTAAAACCTTACAAGGTCATACTGATCAGATTTGGTCGATCGCAATTAGTCCTGATGGTCAAACGATCGCCAGCAGTAGTTTTGATAAAACAATCCGTATTTGGGAGATCGAAAGTGGCAAATGTCTCAAAATTTTGACAGGCCATTTGAGTTGTTTATTATCAGTGGCATTTAGTCCCAATGGTCAAATGCTGGTAAGTGGTGGTTATGAGTCGATCGTCAAACTCTGGGATGTCCAGGCAGGGGAATGTATTAGTACTTTAGAGGGACATCATAATTGGGTGCGATCGGTTCTCTTCACGCCCGATGGTCAAACAATCATTAGTGGGAGCCAAGATCAGAAGATTATGTTGTGGCAAACTGAGACGGGTGAATGTCTGCGCACCATGAGGGCACCCAGACCTTATGAACAAATGGATATTACTGGTATTTTAGGTTTAACGGATGCCGAAAAAGAAACACTGAAACTTTTGGGTGCGATCGATAATTAAACAATAAATCGATCGTTTGAATATATTTAATTGAGACATTTAAAGATAATTCAATTTTAAAATTCTAAGGATAAAAAACCATGAATGAAGCTCAAGAACAATTTCAAGAGGGATTGAAAGAGTTAGCAGAAGCAGGAGACAACCCCAGAAAGCTTGGTACAGCTCTTGTTACTATTCATGGTGCGCTTGAAGAATGCTTTCGAAATCTACTCCAATCTGACTCTAGAATTTCACCAGAAGACCGTGAGCAGTTAAAAAATAATAAGATGGGATGGGTAAGTATCGCTAACTTGATGGAGCAACATCATGATTTAAGTAGACATGAAAGGAGTCGAATTCTTGATATGAATAGGTTGCGTCAAAACCCTGGACATGGCAGAAAATATGAAGGAACGCGCAAAGAAATTGAGCAATATGTTCCACTTGTTCGCAACTTTATAAATAAATATTCAATAGCAAATAATTCACAAACATCTTCATATCAATCAAATACAAATAATTTCGCAGCACCTCCCTTTACAGCATACAATCACTATAGTCATGGTCATATAAAACTACATAAAAATGATTTTGTCGGAGCAATAGAATATTTTACTAAAGCAATTGACCTCAACCCTAAATTTACTGATGCCTACACCAATCGTGGTCTTGCAAAAGAAAAGCGAGGTGATATAGCAAGAGCAATTGCCGACTATAAACAGGCAATCGCTATTAATCCCACAGATAATACAGCCTACAATCATTTGCACAGGCTCACAACAAGTCCAAAAGCTGATTTCCCATCTCAATCTAATACGAGCAATCAAAAATCAGCTCCTTCACATCCAGACAATATAAGAACTAGCAACGCACAAAAATCTTCAAAATATTCACCTCAACCTACGACGAAACTATCCATAACGAAACCATTCAAAGTAGTTGTGGGTTATTTGTCAAAAATCAGCATAGCTTCAAGGATGTTAGCAGGGATAATTATTCCTAGCATTTTATTTTATATTTTAATATATCAGCAAACTTCCAATAAAAATAATCCATCGAACAATAATGCCGATCAAATTTTGCGTGATGCAGCAAGCAAATGCGATCTTGAACTAGCCAAAATTGCCCTAAGAGAAGGTGGTAAACCCAATGCGATCAATGATGGTTTTTTTAGTAGCAAAGAAACTGCACTTACAAATGCAGTTAAGACTAGTCATTTTGGTGATAAAGCTAAAAAAACCTGTCTCCCAGTCATCAAGCTTTTATTAGATAAAAAAGCAGATCCCAATCTGCAAGGATCTCTGCATCTAGCAGCTCAGAATGCTAATCTCGATGTCATCAAATTACTTTTAAAAAGAGGAGCAAATCCAAAACTAGATTTCGAGGGCAAGGGCGCTCCATTATTACAGTTTGTGAAAAGCCATAAATACCAACTAGATACTAATAGTTATAGTTCAGAAAAAGTGGTTTACGATCAGGTCTTACTACTGCTATTATCTCCGTACACTTCTAATATTAATAGACAAGATAAACATGGAGATACATTACTAATTCAGTTGATTAAAAATGACGTAAATTCAGTATTTATTTTACAAAAAATTATTAAACTCGGAGCAAATACCAAACAAAAAAATAAAGAGGGTAAAACTGCGTATGATTACGCATTTGCTAAAAATCTCAATCCTAATGTTATCAAGCTTTTGAACAAATATCGATAAGATTAGATTTGATCATCTACGCTCGACTAATCTACCAGTAACATATTTGTGCAAAACACTGGAAATCAAAGTTTGATAAGGAATACCCTCTTCGATTGCTATGATTTGAATCCCTTCTAAATCCATAGACGAAACACTCAGAGTGATCCGTCGATCCTTGGCCACAGAAGATTTGACGTAACTTTGTAGATCTAGTAATCGCTCTGGAGTTTTATCAGATTGCCATTCTCCTGCCTCATAGCTAGCCAGTAACTCTTGTTCTTCATGATCAAGTTCATTCATTGTCTTTACCTATACTGAGGTATTGTTTTGTCGCTTTTCGTGATGGAATGATAGTTTTCAAGAAAATTTCTGTATTCGTCTCCACATAAGGCACTAGATAAGCATAATTCTTGATTTTCACTATCAACAGTCGTTGATTAGGATACTTTTCTTGATTCGGGTGAATAGAATCGTCGAGAATATTGCCCTGAGTGATCGACACCAAAACTGCTTCAAAAGAAACATCTCGTTCAAACTTAAGCTTTTCATTTTTGGAGTAGTCCCATCGAATATCTTTCATATATTGACGATCTATTGATTAATCGATCGCCTAGCTAATCGGCGTAAATCCAAGCATTGCTTTCAAGGTTAACCCAATAAAAGCCAACAACCCGACACCCATGCCCACCAGCGCAGTAGCCGTGAATTTGTTTTGCCATAAGGGCTTCAGCCAGCTAAAAGTCGAGATAAAAATCCCTAAAATCACTGTAATGAAGTAGCGCTGGTAGCGCAGCACATTGCCAAAAAAATCGTCAAACATCGGTGTTAAATATTTTTGCTAAATTGCTTTGATCATAACATTAGAAAGCTGTAGGGCATTAAGATACAGCCATTAAAGGAGAAGAAATGAAACCAAAATTTGCAACCGAGCAAGCTTGGCAGCAGGCCGAAATACTGATGCAACCAGCTTACATTCGTCTGGTAGACCAAATTCGGCGCCAGACCGAAGAAAATGAGAGTGAGATTCTAGTTAGTTACGAAGAAGTAACCACTCCTTATCCCAGTAATTTGCTGTGCTTGCAACCAAAGGTGAATGCCAGCAATCCCGACCACATAGACACTAATCAAGCTCAACCCTTACTCAAAGTAGATATTTGGGATTTATGTTTTCAGGTGTGCTTTGAGAATTATGAACCGATCGCTGCGGAAACAGCACAAACAGAACAATTGGTGGCGATCGATCTCAGTTTATTTGCCCCCCACACCCAAGAAGTTGACTGGAGTAAGCTAGATAATAAAGCCCAGGTTGCTATCAATCAAGTTTTCGCCCGGTTTAGATTATTAAGTAACGCCTGAATCAGTTTGAACCAAACCGATACCCAATCAATCTTCCACCAACTTCAATATCCCTAAACCCAAATCTTCTGGTTCGATCGATCGGGTCTCAATGATCGCCAGCATGTCCTTGGGTTGGGGATTACCCCGGGCTTTCCCGGTCAGACCTTGAGCAATAATTAAACCGCAACAGCCTTTGGTCTTTTGACAACGCTGTGTCCATTTCCGGCGAGCCGCCAGATGGGTTCGATCGTCAATATCAAATTCCCCAAATAGTTGCATTTGACCATCCGACAACTGGATCAGACCCACCTCTAAGGTATCGGACATGAAACCTTCACCCAGATTGAAAATAATTCCCTGCACCCCGCCCGCAGCCTTGATGTCACTAATCATGGCCTGAGCCTTAGCCCGGGTAGTCTGCACCATAATTATCGGCAAACCATCGCCACTCAGCTTACCCCCCTGCAACACTGCCGCCTGTGGTTGCAGCTGGCGTAAGTTATCCCAAGGCATCACGCCCAAGCTAATGCCAGCTTTATCTGGCACGAGGTCGTCTCGAATATCATCATCGTCTTCGTCAAATTCTTCATCATTTTGCATCGCCCATAAATCGCGGCTTTCTTGAGGCAGCGTAGACACCGTTACAGTGATCGATTTGGCCAAATTGGGAATTTGAGCAGGCAAATTAATGCGCAATTTCTGACTAATTTCTGGTAATTCGGCATGACCCAGCAGCTTAGACTGATTGACAATAAAACGCTGCAAGGCACTCAAGGCTACATAGGCAGCTAAGGCTTCGTCCTGCCCCAATACCGTCCGCAAACCTTCTAAAGGATGAATGACACCATAGTGCGCCTCAAAGTCATCCGGTTGCTGGTGCAGGGACAACGACCTTTTCTCCGATCCAGCATCGAAGGTTAAAAAGATACAATCCTGAGATAAAAAGACAGCTTCCATATCTTGGAGACCATCATTTTGGAGGGCGGCGCGTCGAAACTGCTGTACCGATTCGATCGATCGATAGAGCAAAATCCCGTACTCCATCCCCATCATGCCCATCACACAGGCATAGAGTTGGTCTACGTCCCAGCGCTGCACATCAATTTTTAAAATTTGATGGTCGGGTAGTAGTTGCCAAGGAGTTACCTGCAAAATTTCTTGCGCCACCGTTTCTAGAATTTCGGTGTAGGCCGGTGGCAACTGGGGACTCTGGAAAGCGCTCATTTCGCCAAAACGTTCGACCAGCTGCTCCACTAGGGGCAGCTTGGTAACATATTCAACATCAATACCCAGATCGCACAGCACTCCCCGCAAATAGAACTGCTCCTCTCGATCGCTCACCACAATCTTTTGCGGACGCACTGGCGGATAAGGACCTTGCGGATTCTCCATCGCCCGCAGCAAAGAACGAACCATCGCTTCCTGTCCCATCTCCATACCGACCGATTCCAAAGAGCGCACCGTGCCCTCCGTACCATCCATCCAGATAATCATCTGGCGGTCGTCCGATTCAGCATCAAAACTCAGACCCAGCTTGCCCGGTAGTTCTAATCTAGCTCCTTCCCACACGCCAGGAACTTGCGGTAAACGCTGGAGACGCTTAATAGTAGAGGCACTTAGAGTCATAAAATTCTTAAACAGCTCCTAAAAAGTCTGGCTGTTACAACAAACTTGATTGACCTCCAAATTCTAACGGAGGCTGGGAATATGCATAAAAAAATTCCATCAATCGCAGAGAAAAGTTAACATAGAAGGTATCCATTAGCAATCACCTGCGGAGTTCCACATGACTCAAGCTCCATCAAAACCCGCCATTCAATTAACCGAGGCCGCTCTCAGCCATGTCATGGCCCTGCGCGAACAGCAAGGCAAGGACTTATGCCTACGGGTCGGAGTCCGCCAAGGTGGCTGTTCGGGGATGTCTTACCTAATGGAATTTGAAGAAGCGGGCAATACCCGCCCCGATGATGAAGTTTTTGACTATCAGGGTTTTCAACTGATCTGCGATCGGAAGAGTTTGCTGTATATTTATGGGCTGGTACTAGACTATAGCAATGCCATGATTGGTGGCGGGTTTCAATTTACGAATCCCAATGCTAGTCAAAGCTGTGGCTGCGGCAAGTCTTTTGCTGTTTAAGCTGTTTAAATTTATCTATCCCAACTCTATCCGATGGCTGAAACTCTAAACGATACCTTTGATAACGCAATCAAACGCTACCAAGATGGTGAAAGCGTGGACAAGTTAATTCCTGTTTTTCAGGATATCTGCACCCAAGCACCCAAAATGAACAGTGCTTGGACTTGTCTGGCTTGGCTTTATTTGCTCGATAAACAACCTGAAAATGCGGTAAAAGCAGCAGAGCGATCGATCAAAATCGATCCTTACGATGCCCAAGCCCGCATTAACCTGGCGATGGCCATGCTGGAAGCCAAGCACAAAGGCGTGCGCGAACATGTCGAAGTCGCCCAACAGCTGATCGACGGTGCTGCGGAGATCCGCGAACAAGTGGCCTACAGCATGGCCGATGGTCTGCAGCGCAATCCCGACTGGGCCAGTCTCAAGCAAATTAAATCTTGGATTACGGTCTAATCAACAACTATGCTTCCTCCCAAAATATCGCTGACTGGCTTAAGAGCCGATCGCTTTCGTCATCCCTTCGATTTAGAGGCCACCACTAACCTCAAACAACTGCCCGGACTAGACTTACTGATCCGGGGTTTGGTGGGATCGATCGCCGAAGAAACTCTCTACCTCAATAACATCGCCGCCAGCGTGTTGGTGGGTGAGCAGCAGCTCCCTCATATCCACCAGTTACTACTCGATGCTTGCCAGATTTTGGATGTGGAAGCCCCTCAGCTTTATCTAAAGCAGCACCCGATGCCCAATGCCTATACGATGGCAATGCGGGGCAAGAAACCGTTTGTGGTGGTGCATACTTCCCTAGTCGATCTGCTAACCCCCGCCGAACTTCAGGCTGTTATTGCCCACGAGCTAGGACATCTGAAGTGTGAGCATGGTGTTTACCTCACCATGGCTAACTTACTAGTTTTAACCGCCGGTAGTGTGATCCCCGGTTTGGGACAGGCTATTCAGGGTCAAATGTTGCAGTGGTTGCGCTGTGCCGAATTTTCTTGCGATCGAGCAGCACTCTTAGTGGTTCAAGATCCCAAAGTAGTAGCTTCCTTATTAATGAAACTTTGTGGTGGCTCACCCACTCTCGCCCCCCTGCTCAACGTCGAAGCCTTCTTAGCTCAAGCCCGCGCTTATGAATCTTTTAGCAGTAGTTCCGAACTAAGCAAAGCCTTGCGCACTGCTCAAACAGAGCCCTTAAGTCATCCAGTGCCAGTGCTACGCGCCAAAGAAATTGAACGGTGGTCCCAAAGCAACGAATATTTTTCCTTGCTAAAAAGCCCAGCCCCAGGTTATGATGACAAAACTGTGAATAAGGGCGACTGGCGGAATTGGTAGACGCAGTTGACTCAAAATCATCCGCGAAAGCGTGCCGGTTCGAGTCCGGCGTTGCCCATACACAGAAAGCAAAATAGCTTACCCAGCGGGCAAGCTATTTTTTTTGATATCAATACATTAACAAAAGTAGACATCTACAGGACAAGCCGAAGTTTTTGTGGCATCATGAATCTTTGCTAAATCTTTCCAATTACTTCTTATGCAGTTAAGACTAGGTGATACCGCCCCGAATTTCACCCAAGCTTCTACCCATGGTGAAATTGATTTCTACCAATGGGCCGGTGATAGCTGGGTTGTTCTATTTTCCCATCCCGCCGACTTTACACCAGTTTGTACTACTGAACTGGGTGAAGTAGCCAAGCTCAAACCAGAATTCGACAAACGTAATGTGAAGCCGATCGCCCTCAGTGTTGATGATGTGGCCTCCCATAATGGTTGGGTCGGAGACATTGAAGAAACCCAAGGTACCGCTTTAAATTACCCAATTCTGGCCGATCCAGATAAAAAGGTTTCGGATCTTTATGACATGATCCACCCCAACGCTAATGCCAAAGTGACAGTTCGATCGGTATTTGTGATCGACAACAACAAAAAGCTGCGCTTAACGATCACTTATCCACCAAGCACTGGCCGTAATTTCGATGAGATTTTGCGAGTGATCGATTCGCTACAACTGACCGATAATTACAGCGTAGCTACTCCAGCCAACTGGGTAGATGGTGATGACTGTGTAGTAGTACCGACTATTTCTACAGCCGATGCTCAAGTGAAATTCCCCAAAGGGGTCAAAGAAATCAAGCCTTATCTGCGGATGACTCCCCAGCCAAATAAGTAAATTTACTACTAAATATCTAGATCCCCGTCATTGCGGGGATTTTTTATGTCGATCGACACCAGCTTTTCGTTAGAATATCTATTGGCTCCCGTGTCCGGTTCTATTTTAAATGACTGATTCTCCCGCTGCGCTAACTTTTTCAGCGTTTCAACAAAAATTTGCTGCTGCCACCGAAAAAAATCGATTGCAGTTGTTAACAGAGATCGATAATACCGATCCTGCTACTTTAGAGTTTCTCCAAACAGTAGTCTCCGAAGCAGTTACTAGCTGGCCAACGCTATTACAGGGTAAAGCTTATCAACAGCTGTACGAATCGCCCTCCCCCCTGGCCACCGATTTTTTACAATCTACCTTTCCAGATGGGATTGTGCCTCTCAAGTCTGCCACCGGAGTAGAATATCAAGACCTGCAAAAGTTATTGATCGATCGACAATGGCAAGCCGCCGACAAACTAACCAATCTCAAACTCTGCGAGCTAGCTGGTTCCACCGCTCTGCAACGCCAGTGGCTGTACTTTACCGACATCAAAACGCTGCCAACCTTGGATTTACAAACGATCGATCGACTGTGGTGGACCTATTCCGAAGGGCAATTTGGCTTTACCGTCCAACGAGAAATCTGGCTGAGTGTCAGTAAAAACTGGGACAAACTCTGGCCCAAGATCGGCTGGAAAGATGGCATCAACTGGACCCGTTATCCTGGCAGCTTCACCTGGGATATGAGTGCCCCACGCGGTCACTTACCTCTTTCCAATCAACTGCGAGGAGTGCGATCGATGGCCGCCCTGTTAGCTCATCCAGCTTGGCAATAGTTGCAGCAAGCCAGCTAAAATCAGACACCATTCAACATCTGGCCCAAACTCGATAGTCTGTTACTTCCACTAAAGTCGGGGGCATCTTATGATTAGGAGCCATACCTAAATAAAACCTCCCTCCAAATTCATGTCACAGCTAGGTGGCAGGCCAATGCTGAATTCAGAAACTTCTCAACTGAATACACTGAATACTAAAAATAGCCACCGAGTCAGATCCCAAAAACATCAACAAATCGTGACGGACAAAAGCTTCCAGAACAACGTTTTAACCAAGACCTATCAGCAAGCCGTCAGTAAAGCTAGCCAGATATTAGAAATACCGCTGGCGATCTTGTCGGTGTTCGGCGAGACCGAAAAAATTCAGGCGGCAGTAGGTCTGGAAATATTGTCTCTCAGCACTTTAGAGGTATCGCCCCAAATCTTGGGCATCCAAAATTGTAGCCAGTATTTACAGTGCAGCCATCAAAGGCTAGCCATTGCTGACGTGCAAATGTTTAGCCAGTATTTTAATCCAACTGTACTGATCAAATCTTATCTAGGCATACCACTGCTGACTAGAGCTGGTGACTGTTTAGGCACCTTGGCCGTCATGGATACCCAAACACGTACCTTTACCGATCAGCAACAAGACATGCTAGAGATGATCGGTTGCTGGCTAGTTTGTGAGCTAGAGCGCGACATTTTACTAAAAGCCCAAGTCGCCAATTTCTTCGACGTTAATGGCCAAGAACTAAGTCCTGCAATAGATCAATCCCTAGAAACAGCCACCAAGTTTAATCTTCTCACCCATTTGTCGCAATCCCTGCGCACTCCCCTCACGGCCATTGTCGGCATGACGAGCATCTTACAAAGAGAGCTATATGGACCCCTGAATGAAAAACAACAAAGCTACACCAAAATCATTAACCATAGCGGTCAACAGCTAGTGGCTTTGGTCAATGAAATCACTAATCTAGGTGGACTAGATCAACTAGACAGCAAGCCAGTTTTAAAAGCAGTAGATATTGAAATGCTCTGCCAACAATCCATTCAAGATTTGGAAACAATCCTCAAGCAACGCCGCCAACAGGTCGAGCTGGTGATGACCAGTAAGCAGCGCATTTGTTTAGTCGATCGAGACAAAATGCGTCAAGTCATTTACTATGTGATGCTCAGCACTCTCCAAAAAATCGATCCTAATCATCAGATTCAGCTCCAAATCCTGACCAGCCCCGATCAACTAATCATTGAAATCAAACCAATTTCGGTGCATAACTTGCGCGTATTACCCAGCGGCAATATGCCCATGATTGATATCACCCATGCCCAATTGGGCTTAGTACTCAGCCATGTTCTCACGGAAGGACATCACGGTTCCTTAGAAGAAATAGATAATCACGGCTACCGATTAAGCTTACCCCTCATTGCTGGGGGTGCAGAAGAGCGGCAACCCAGTATTTGATATGATGTGGGTCAACTATGCATAGCTGATCTTATGAATTCCCTTTGGCAAAAATTTACCCTGATGGATGTCTCTCTGCCGCAATGGCAACGGCACAGCTACCTAACTGGTTGGGTGGGGGCTGTCCAGGAGTGGCGGGTCAGTAGTTGGATTTTGCAATGGGGCGAATCGATCGGCGCCTTAATTGCCGTTGCCATCTTAGGAATGAGTCCGTTTGTCAGAACGTTTAGTACAGAGTTCTTAGCTTTTTTCCTGACCATCAGTGCCGTGTTCTGGCTGCTACTCACCGTCTCGGATAATGGTCCACGCGGATTTACGCCCATTCATTTAACAGTCATCGTCTTTTTTGCGATCGCCGTCTTAGCTTCTGCTTTTGCCCCGGAAAAATCCCTGGGCTTAAAAGGATTAAAGCTACTGGCTTTCAGTGACGGCATCTCCAAGCTGTTGCTATATTTATTATTTTTTGCCTTGTTAGCCAGACTATTGCGCTCGCCGCGCTTGCGTTCCTGGATTCTGGGCGCTTACTTACATATTGCTTTATTTGTCAGTGCTTTTGGCATCCAGCAGTCTATTTATGGAGCCAGAGCCTTGGCCACTTGGGTCGATCCCGAATCCCCTTTGGCCAAAACCACCCGTGCCTATAGTTATTTAGGCAATCCAAACGTACTAGCGGGTTATTTGCTACCAGCGATCGCCCTCAGCATTGCCGCCGTTTTTATCTGGTCAGGAAAATTACCTAAGGCCCTAGCGGTGTTTATGGTACTGGTGAATAGTTGGTGCATGTATGCCACCCAAAGTCGGGGCGGTTGGCTAGCCTTTTTCGCCATGCTGATAGTGGCTGGAGTTGGCATCTATTACTGGTACCGACCCAGTTTGTCACCTTTTTGGCGAGTCTGGATCCTGCCGATCGCCGCTGGCACCGCGCTGCTTTTGGGTGGTATCGCGGTATTAGTATCCCCCATTGTGCGGGAGCGGTTATTCAGCATCTTCACTGATCGGGGCGATAGTAGTAATAACTTCCGGATCAACGTCTGGGCAGCCACTGATGAAATGATCAAAGACCAACCAATTTTAGGGATTGGCTATGGCGATCGAGTATTCAAAAAAGTTTATCCCAAGTACCAAGTCAATCCCAAATACAGTGCCCTCAGTAGCTATTCTATTTACCGAGAAACCATTGTAGAGACAGGATTCTTGGGTCTGGCTTCATTGCTATGGATGATGCTAGTAGCTGGAGCACAAGCAATAACGCCGCTACCCCGACTGAGGGAAAGCGGCCATACTCACTATTTTTGGTTAATAGGTGGTTTAACCGGAACAGTTGGCCTAGCTGTTCAAGGTTTCTCGGACACCGTTTGGTATCGACCAGTAATTAACATTTTGTGGTGGCTGATGATCGCTATCATCGCTAGCTTCTACTATGATTTGCCAACCAAATCAACTAGTAAGGATTTGACAAATCCTTACTAGTTCAGCGCTACCAATCGGGCTTAACGACCAAAAATACCAAAAACTTTGCGTTCAGATTCCCGCTGGTATTCGTTGTGATCATGATCCCGTTCAAAGACTCCCCAAACATTGCGGCGAGGAGGCTCAGCATTCACCCAACCGCCGCCGCGACCAACCGAGCGATGGCGATGACGAGAAGAACGAGCTGGCGCACCACCGCGACCCCAAGAATGGCTAGATGAATGAGAAGAAGCGGATGAGCCACCACGACCAACTGACCGATGACCAGAATCGGATGGAGCAGCTTTCCAGCCACCACCTCGGCCAACAGAGCGGTGCTGCTCTTCGGGGGCTTGTTCAACTTGAGCAGGCCGGGAACCTCTGCCAGCTAACAGTAATTGGTTAGAACTAACAGCAGATGATTGGTCAGAGTTCGATCGCGCTGCTGCAGGGTGACAGACTGCGGTAATCGCTAGCGCGGAAGTCACGAGACAAATTGATGTAAGACA
>CAXTSX010000066.1:0-17244 GCA_964247085.1 uncultured bacterium | reverse complement strand
ATCATAACCATAGTCCGCACCAGTTTGAATCAATGCTGATAAATCTTTCGGGAAACAAGAGCCACCCCAACCGATTCCGGCATTCAAAAATTTGTTGCCAATCCGGGAATCCAAACCGATTCCCTTAGAAACCTGGGTGACATCAGCACCAACTCGTTCACAAATATTGGCGATTTCATTAATGAAGCTAATCTTGGTAGCCAAGAAAGCATTAGCTGCATATTTAATCATCTCCGCAGAACTCAGATCGGTAGTCAAGACCTGCACTGGTTTCTTTTCTTCGGCAAATTGTCGATCGATTACCGGAGCATAGAGCTTTAGCATCAGATCGATCGCTGTTTGGTTGTCGCTACCCAACACAATCCGATCCGGGTTCAGGGTATCGTAGATTGCGGAGCCTTCCCGTAAGAATTCCGGATTACTCACCACATCAAATTTAACATCGGCAATGGATTGGGACTTTTGCTCGGCGACACCGTCCAGCACCAACATTTTCACCCAATCGCCTGAGCCGATCGGCACAGTCGATTTATTCACAATTACCTTATAGTCACCATTCAGATGTTGACCAATACCTCTAGCCACCGCCTCTACATACTCAGTGTTAGTGGAACCATTCGGTAAAGAAGGCGTTCCCACTGCAATAAAGATAATCTCGCCATGGTTCATGCCCATCGCCAAGTCGGTAGTGAATTTTAGGCGGCCAGCGGCGATCGCTGACTGCATAATTTCTGATAAACCGGGCTCATAAATAGGTGATTTACCAGCTTGCATCATGGCAATTTTAGCTGGGTTATTATCAACACACACCACATCATGACCAATGTGAGCCAAACAAGCCCCAGTCACTAAACCAACATAACCAGTTCCGATCGTACAAACGCGCATGATGTTTTCCTTTCTTTGAATAATATTGTTCTCGGCTCTACTTAACCAATGTCGGCATCGATTCGATCCGTTGCTTAAACTCCGCGATCGTCTCAGTCAATCCTGCTGCTAAGAGGACAGTGGGGTGCCAATTCAAAAGAGTCTCAGCCTTAGTCGTATCAGGCTTACGCTGCTTGGGGTCATCTTGTGGAAGAGGCTTGAAAATTATTTCTTGATTGGGATCAATGCGGTCTCGGATATTTTGCGCCAACTGCAAAATGGTATATTCTTCCGGATTTCCAATATTAATCGGACCAGTGTGATCCCCATTCATTAATTTAATTAACCCATCTACTTGATCGGAAACATAGCAAAAACTACGAGTTTGTGAACCATCACCATAAACGGTGAGAGGATTGCCGCGTAAAGATTGAGCAATAAAATTACTCACTACTCGACCATCATTTTCCAGCATCCGGGGTCCATAGGTATTAAAAATTCGAGCCACCCGAATTTCCACATTATGCTCCCGGTGATAGTCAAAACTGAGGGTTTCAGCAATGCGCTTACCCTCGTCATAACAGGATCTAATACCGATGGTATTGACATTTCCCCAGTACTCTTCCGGCTGGGGATGAACCGTGGGATCACCATAAACTTCTGAAGTCGAAGCCAACAAAAATCTGGCTTTCACTCGTTTCGCTAAACCTAGCATATTCGACGTTCCCAAGAAGCTCACCTTAGTGGTCTTAATTGGATTGTATTGGTAATGAACAGGTGAAGCCGGACAGGCTAAATGATAAATTTGATCTACTTCGAGTCGAATTGGCTCTGTAATATCATGACGAATTAATTCAAAATTGGAATGACCCATCCAGTGTGAAATATTTCGCTTGGTACCTGTGTAGAAGTTGTCCAGGCAAATAACTTCATTATTTTGATCTTTCATTAGGCGATCGATCAAATGTGAACCGATAAAACCCGCCCCACCCGTCACTAAAATCTTCATAAAAATACATGTATTTGTTTACTAATCATAGCAGTTGATCATAAAACTGCTCATTGGGAAAATAATAGATAATGACAGATGAATAGTTTGCATCAATCATTACAAGTCACAAACCTCGAGCTCAGTAAAAATTGCTAACGAACAATCTACTATCCACTGAAAATTTACTGAGATTAGTACTTGCACCAAAAACTCAGATATCTTACTTAGCCCAGAAAAAGTCTTGGTCAATTTGTTGAGTACGAATTAGATATTCCAGTTGTTTGAGGCGAGTGAAACCTTTATCAGTAAAAGTTTCTTCCTTCATATCAATTTTTTGAAATACATCAAAAAGTTGTTTGGCACCGCGTTCAGCATTCCAATCGCACTTGAATCCAGGTAATAAGGTGTTAATCTTCTCAAATGAGACCCGATAACTACGATTATCGGCACCACTATCACCGAAGCTCAATTTACAACCAGTGAACACGCTGGCAACAATTTCAGCAACCTCTTTTACCCGGTAATTATTAGAGGTATCACCAACATTGAAAATTTGGTTGTGAACAACATCACGGGGAGCTTCCAAAGCACAGACGATCGCTTTGCAAATATCCAAAGCATGAGCCAAAGGCCGCCAAGGGGTGCCATCACTGGTCATCTTGATTTCGTTAGTTGTCCAAGCCAGTCCAGATAAATTATTCAAAACAATGTCAAAGCGCATCCGAGGCGAAGCCCCAAAAGCTGTCGCGTTACGCATAAAAGTGGGCGAAAAATCATCACTTGCCATTGGTTGCAAATCGCGTTCTACCAAAGTTTTGCACTCCGCATAAGCAGTTTGGGGATTCACTGGCGATTCTTCGGTCACATCTCCCGCCGTAGCGACACCATACACACTGCAAGAAGACATGTACACAAAACGACTAACACCAGCTTCCTTCGCTAGCTGAGCCAGTCGTACTGATCCTTTATGGTTAATATCGTAGGTGATAGTTGGTGAGAGCTGGCCAGCGGGATCATTGGAAAGCTCGGCCATATGCACAACGGCATCCACACCTTGCAAATCTGCCGGGGTAATATGGCGAATATCCTTGGTTAGAGTTTTAGCGGTAACGGCGGTACCGTTGTACAGCCAACCAACTTTGTAGTAGCCAGTATCGACCCCAATAATTTCGTGTCCCCGTTCCATGAGCAAAGGGGGTAGTAATGAACCTAGGTAGCCTTCAGTGCCAGTAATAAGTACTTTCATCGTTATAAATCCTTCGTTGATAGTTATTAGTTAACAGAGATAGTCAAATGAGACTGTTCAGGGATTTCGGCCACAATGGCTTTGCCAATCTCTAGTGATGAGGTCGCCGCTGGGGAAGGCGCATTACACACATTCACACAATTCTGACCAGGAATAATCAGAAAATCGTCCACCAGTTTGCCGTCATTCATTAAGGCTTGTGCCCTGACTCCGGCATGACAAGGCACCAAATCAGCGGCTTGCACCTCTGGAATTAGCTGCTGTAGACTGTGGACAAAGGCAGCCTTACTAAAGGAACGAATAATTTCCTGGATGCCTTCATCGGCATGTTTAGCAGCCAGTTTCCAAAAACCTGGATAAGTCATCACTTCGGCAAAATCGCGGAAGTCAAAGTCAGTTTTTTTATAGCCTTCGCGCTTGAGACTCAACACGGCGTTGGGTCCAGCATGGACGCTATTGTCAATCATGCGCGTAAAATGAACTCCCAAAAAAGGAAAGTCTGGGTTGGGAACGGGATAGATCAGGGTTTTTACCAAGTGCCGCTTTTCGGGAACCAGCTCATAGTACTCACCCCGAAAAGGAATGATTTTAGCTTGCGGGTCTACATTATTAAGTTTGGCCACTCGATCGCTATGCAAGCCCGCACAATTAATTACAAAACGAGTTTCAAAAGTGCCGTTGTTAGTTTCAATGACCTGATGATTAGCGCTGTGCACAATGCGCAGAACCTTGGTATTGAGTCGTAACTCGCCCCCTTGGTGCTGAATTAGCTCCGCATACTTCAGACAAACTTGTTTGTAATTGGCGATGCCGGTGGAATATACCCGGACACCAGCGACACATCGGACATGGGGTTCTACTTCCTTGACTTCTTCGGCAGTGATTCGCTGCACTTTAATTCCATTATCTACTCCCCGCTGGTAGATGTTTTCGAGCCGCTGCACTTCGCTTTCATCCACCGCTACGATCACTTTGCCACAAACATCATGGTCGATATTGTGTTCCTGGCAAAATTCCACCATCGAGGTCGCCCCATCCCGACAGAATTTAGCTTTAAAGCTCCCTGGTTTGTAGTAAATACCCGAGTGAATTACGCCGCTATTGTGGCCGGTCTGATGAGCCGCCCAATTACTTTCCTTTTCTAGCACCACAATCTGCGCATTTGGATAGCGCTTACTTAGTGCCATCGCTGTGGAAAGACCAACAATCCCACCACCGATGATCGCAAAATCATACATTCAACATGAACTCCATAACTATCTACCAATCCCCAAATCAGCTTCAGAATACCTAGGCTAGTACCTTAGCAGGAGCGAAATAAGCGTTCTGCTCGGCTCGCAGTTTGTCACAAAGTCGGCCAGCAGGTAATTCGACATCTTCGTAGGTCAGAACTTGATCCTTCGCAACATCTTTTTTCAGACGGCAGCCTTCCGCTAAGCCCATTGGCAACAAATTCTGTTCTTGGGCAATGCCAGCATTTTCACATTGACCATAGGTCATGTAGTAGCCAATACCATCTAGTGTTTCCCCTGCTTTTAGATCGATTTTGGCAGTGGTGACTACTTCGACGCGGGGCGCACCGAGGGGAGCCATCACGGCATCTTGGAACAGCACAGCGCGTGCTACCGACAAAGGCACTTCAAAGTGACAAAGATGGTACGGTGTATAGAAACTATAGAGCGGGCCTTCACCTAACTTGTACAAGTTCAGATAGTGTTGCTGCTTAGGATCGTCGTGGGTAGCAAATACAAATACACCGGGACCAGGCTTGGTACCAACGACATAGTCCACAATGCCGCCTAAGGACTTGAGCTGCTCGACATCATACATGGAGGTCATTTCATCGACATGGCCTCGGAAGTCGTAACCCAACATCCCTCGTTTAGCTACTTGCATCCCAGTAGCATTAGCGACGATCGCTTGCTCAAAAGAAATTTTGGTACCGTCAGCAAAACTGGTGACCATATGGGCTTGTTGACCCCACTGTTTGGCGAAAGCTTCTTGGGTGGTCGGGTTTCGATAGGGATCTTGGAGACCTTTAATGTTGCCGCAGAGTAAAGGAGTCAGACCAATACTCTTTACAAACCGATAGAGGTTCATTTCTACGCCGGGTTGGTCGCCATCACAAGCCGAAAGAATTACACCCGCCCGATCGGCATGAACCTTGAGAATAGCGCCGATGGTGCCATCTAATTCGGCATTCATCATGATGACGTGTTTATGATGCTTGATCGCCTCCAGCACCACTGCTGCCCCAAATTCCACCGCGCCAGTCACTTCAATGATCGCTTCGATGCCCTCCGCCCGACACAATAGCAGAGCATCTTCACAAATTGCATAATGGCCACTGGCGATCGAACTTTCCAACTCAGCAACAGTCGAGACAACTTTAATGTCTTCAATTCCAGCTTCAGTATAAGCCCGCCGCGCCGCTTCCGGGTTCCGGTTAGAAATAGCGACTAGCTCCATCCCTGGCACAGAGTTAGCAATTTGGTTGGCAATGCCGCGTCCCATAAATCCAGCGCCAATCATGGCCACTTTAACTGGTTTACCAGCTTCGGCGCGGGCTTGCAATGCTTTATCGACAATAATCATGTTGTAGTTCCTAGCAAGTTGAATGAGATTTAAGCGGGGTTCGAGACAAACAGCGGCCAAGCGGCATCTTTTTCAGATATTTCGGTGACTGGTAATGGCCATTCGATCGCGAAAGCTGGATCTTGGTGATGAATACCTCTTTCGTAGCCTGGGGTATAAAATTCACCCACCTGATACACCACTTCTGCGCCATCAGTAAGAGCTTGATAGCCATGGGCAAACATTTCTGGAATATATAGCGATCGCCGATTTTCGGCAGTGAGTTCCACTCCAAAGTGAGCTAGGTAAGTTGGTGATTCTGGACGCATGTCAATAATCACATCATAAATTGCACCTTGAGTGCAACGCACTAGCTTGGTCTCAGCTGCTGGCAATACTTGGTAATGCATCCCCCGCAGCGTCCCTTTTTTGTGGTTGAAGGACAAATTGCATTGGGCCACAGTGGGCTTTAAACCATGTTTTTCAAATTCTTCCGCACAAAAAGTCCGGGCAAAAGCACCCCGGTGATCGGGCTTTAGATCTAAATCAATGATGTAGGCACCTTCAAGTGCAGTTTTGGTAAAGAGCATTAATAACCTCAAATATCAATAATTTTCCATAGGGTCTCTGGGATGGGTCCCAGGGAAGATCCATCTAAACAAAAACCAAAAACTACCAGACTTTCCAAGGAGCTTTGCCACTTTGCCATAGACCTTCCAAATAGTTCTTTTCGCGCAGGGTATCCATTGGTTGCCAAAAACCGTCATGCTCAAAAGCCATCAACTCGCCCTTAGCCGCTAAATCCATGAGCGGGCGATCTTCCCAAGTACTATGATCGCCTTCAATTAAGTCGATACAGTCTGGCGATAAAACAAAAAATCCGCCATTGATTAATCCACCATCCGGCTTCTCCATGAACCCGGACACTTGCTGGCCATCTAGCTGCAAGATGCCATAACGACTAGGTGGTTTTACAGCCGTCACGGTAGCCAATTTGCCATGTTCTTGGTGAAAGGCAATGGATTTAGAAATATCGATATCAGAAACACCGTCTCCATAAGTAAAGCAAAAAGCTTCTTCCTTCGCTAAGTAAGGCGCAACCCGCTTTAACCTGCCGCCAGTCAAAGTCCCATCACCAGTATCCACCAGCGTTACCTTCCAAGGTTCTGCATTTCGTTGCAAGACATTCATCTGGTTATGAGAGATATCAAAGGTCACATCCGACATATGTAAAAAGTAGTTGGCGAAGTACTCTTTAATCACATAGCCCTTATAACCACAGCAGATAATAAAATCGTTGACCCCGTGGGCAGCATACATTTTGAGAATATGCCAAAGAATTGGACGACCACCGATCTCTACCATAGGTTTGGGCTTCAGATGGGTTTCTTCAGAGATGCGGGTGCCGAGTCCACCGGCCAAAATCACTGCTTTCATACAATTTTCTCAATTTTCCAACTTTAGAGATGGGGTAAACAACTTTTAGGTTTTGATCAGCTAGGTACACTAGGTACAATTGGATTAAGATTTTGTTAAGCAAAGGTTTTGTCCGAGGCTTTTGAATCTCAAGCTAATTACATTTTATGAAGTTTTGGAAAGTCGGTCGTCAGTGTTTTGGCTGTTCCTGATCCTCAAAAAAACGTGTTTTTATGAAAAGTATAATAGTAATGGCTAATTAATTAACAACAGTCCAACAGTCTATCGAATTGTGTTGAATGCTTTCAGGCCTTGATATCCTTTCATCCGTGCCGCGTTTCTGGTGAATTCGCTGACAGATGGGTTGCCATTGGGATGCACAACGCCACCAACACTTTGCCATAGCGCATCGGGAGCTAAGGAAATTTTGTATGATCGATCGCCTGTTTTGTAGACATGATACCAAGTAGTTTCCTGACATTCCTCACACCAAAAAGCTTCTACCCACTCACCAGTTACACTAATAGTGGTGTGAGATTTGATTAGCATTTGAGCCGCCAAGCTGTTCACGCCTCTGGCCTGGAGTTGACCAGGCTGATCGTCAAAGAGACGATATTTTTTGCTCGCACTATCTAAATAACAGTTGTGTATCGGACAAAAAATACTGCGGCGTTTAGATCTTCTTTTTTTGGGTTTGACAATATCAGAATTCTGCATATTGGCCTTTCAGTTTGAAATATTTTTTGCTTGTTTACCTCCCATGCATACTATTAGCTCTCCCCACTCAAAATCTCTGGAAAATCATGTAGGGTATCAGTTAATAATATTCAGCAGTGGCAGTCTAGTTCCGGAAAAAATTGCTATCCATGTGCATATTAACTTTTTTCCAGACTAATTAAACTTCCTCACCATGAGCTAGTGTCAGCAGCCTAAGCTTCTTTTTTCGGGACATGAGTAGATTTCACAGCTAGTTCTTGCAGCTGTTTTTCATCTACCAATGAGGGGGCATCGGTTAATAAACAACGGGCTTGCTGGGTTTTGGGGAAGGCAATTACTTCTCGGATGGATTCTTCTTTGGCCAGTAACATCACCAGCCGATCGAGTCCAAAAGCAATGCCGCCATGGGGTGGGGTACCGTAGTCAAAAGCATCTAGCAGAAAACCAAATTTGCTTTGGGCTTCGGCCTCGGAAAGTCCGATCGCCTGAAAGACTTGCTCTTGGACATCGCGCCTAAAGATCCGCACGCTCCCACCGCCAATTTCAGTACCATTCAACACCATGTCGTAGGCTTGAGCCCGGGCGGTTTTTAGATCGCCAATATCGTCAGGATGGGGAGCGGTGAAGGGATGGTGCAGAGCTTCTAGACGTTGTTCGTCGGCATTCCATTCAAACATCGGAAAGTCTGTGACCCACAGCAAATTCATTTGGTTGTCATCGATCAGACCCAGTTCGCGGCCAATGACTTGGCGCAGTCGATCGAGTGTTTTATTCACCATCGCACCGTCACCAGCTCCAAACAACAGCAAGTCACCATCTTGAGCGCCCGTAATGCTCATTAGTTGCTGTTTGGCTGCAGGGGTCAAACTGTCTTTAATGGCGCCAATGGTTTCTAGTTCACCATTTACAAACCGAATGTAAGCCAGACCTTTCGCCCCCATATTGGTAGCTTCTTTGAATAAGTTGCCACCGGGCTTGATCCGCACATTAGAAATAGTCTCGTTGCCGCCCGGAATGGCCAGGACTTTGACAATACCGCCAGCGGCGATCGCTCCGGCAAAAACCTTAAACCCAGAGGTTTTCAAAATCTCCGATACGTCAGCTAGTTCTAGCCCAAAACGGGTATCGGGTTTATCGCAACCATAGCGGGACATCGCTTCTTGATACGTGAGGCGGGGCAAGGGCAAGGATAGCTCGATCCCTTTGACGGCCTTAAAAATATGAGCAATCAGCCGTTCGTTCAGGCTCATAATCTCTTCTTGAGACATAAAACTCATTTCCATGTCTAGTTGAGTGAACTCTGGTTGGCGATCGGCGCGGAGGTCTTCATCCCGGAAACAGCGGGCAATTTGGTAGTATCGATCGATCCCCGACACCATCAAAATTTGCTTAAAGAGTTGCGGTGACTGGGGCAAAGCGAACCATTCACCAGGATTGACCCGACTGGGTAGCACGAAATCACGCGCTCCTTCGGGAGTGGATTTGTTGAGGATCGGCGTTTCTACTTCTGTAAAATCTTCTTGATCTTCTAGGAAGCGGCGCATGGCTTTGACCACTTGATGCCGCAGCTGAATATTTTGGCTCATCCGTTTACGACGGAGATCTAGATAGCGGTAACGCAGCCGTAAATCTTCGCGGACATACTCATTTTCGACAGTGGAAACTTGGAAAGGGAGCGGTTGATGAACTTTGTTCAAAACATTAATTTGGTCAGCATAGACTTCGATCGTCCCACTGTCGATGCGCGGGTTGAAAGAATCTTCCGGTCTTTGGCTGACCCGCCCAATCACCTCAATCACATATTCACTGCGTAAATCAGCGGCCAGCTCATAGGAAGCGGGAGTACGTTGGGGGTCACTGACAATTTGAATAGAACCAGATCTGTCGCGTAGATTTAGAAAAATCACACCACCCAGATCGTGACGGCGATCTATCCAACCACACAGGGTCACTGTTTCGCCGATTTTTTCTGGGGTAAGGTGGCCGCAATATTGGGTACGCATATCGAAAACAGATGTAGATGAACGGGCTTATCATTTTAGCTTACCCGCTGTGACATATCTTCTATCCTGGGCGATCATTCGACAAACTAGGCTGTCTTCACTTTCCACCCGTTCACGATAAACTTACTCCGGACTCCACATTTGAACTGCAGGGGCTTCTGCAACCCGATCGATCGGCCAGCTTTGGCATTCTTCAGCTTCTGAGCATCGGATACGTTGATCAGTGCGTTGTTCTCCACCATCGCGGCGTAACTTTCGTTCGATCGAAGTAAAGGTCGTGCTTGCCCCCGGCACTCGATGCGGTTGTCTTTGATCGCAATCGTCTTAAAGTCGCACTTACCATTAAACCCGAACAACCCTTCCTGCCGGGGAGTAGCGGTCGTGCGCGTGATGATGTGATTGTTGCGGATTTCCAGGTTATTGAATACCCCATCAATCCAAATCACGCCGCGACCGGGGTTGCTGATCAGGTTGTTGTGGAAACGGGCTGGCCCTGGGGTAGCTGCTTCTCCAAATGCCGAAATCAGGTTGCCATGATCCTGTTTGGGGTCGAAGTCGAACAGGTTGTGGTCGATCTCTACCCCGTTGCGGACAAATTCGATCGAGTAACTATCCTTCATCCAGTTGTGGTGGATATGAAAGGTGCGACCGCTCTTGGGTACCGCCCCACCGGCTTGCTTCGGAATAGAAATAGTGCCGTGGCAAACGTTGTGGTCGATCTCAACATCTTCGTCATTTTCAAAGGGGAATTCCATAGAGAAGTTTGATTCGATCGTATTGTGGTGGACGCGGCACCGTTTCCCTTCTCGTACCTTGATGCCATAGGAATTCTGTGCTGCTCCCTGCCGGGTGTTGGCAAAAAAGTTGTTGAAGATTTCGGAGTCTGACATCCAGATGGCAAAGATCGCTCCGCCGGTAATCCCGCCTTTCACACCGGGTACGCCCTTCTCCCACCGACCACCAGCATCGATAAACTCACAGTCGTGAATCTTCGCGCCTTTCATCGCGAATGTTCGGATCCCGCTCCAAAGGGTCTCTTTAATACGCAGATGATGCAAGTGCAGATTGCTATTCTCTCGTCCAAAGATCGCACCATGTAGCTGTGGAGCGCGCAAGGTCAGGTCAGAGATGGTGATTCCGGCGGCTTTATCTTGCAACCGAATCAGGTAGGCGCTGGTATCCAGACCTTCGATCGTCATTTCGGGGTCTGGAAGTGTTTTGGTAGAAGGTTTCCAACCCGGTACATGGGTGATAATTGTTTTGTTCATGCCAGCGCCCTTAAGCTTCATTCCGGCTTTTGGTTCCAGAGGGGCTGCTAACTTGTAGGTGCCAGCGGCGATTTCGATGGTTGCTCCTGCTTTGCCATCGCGGACAGCGGCGACTAGTGCGGCGGTGTTATCGATCGGTCTAGCAGCGGTCGGGGGAATCGACGAGGCCACCGTGATTAGAAGAGCAGTAGACAGGAGAGCTTGCAGGGCAAAACGTCTAGATTTGAGAGGGCTTGGGGATCTCATCACGTTGGGTAACTCCTCATTTTTACTGAATCTTGATGCTGTTGGAGTTTTTGTGAATGTTGGGTAGTTGGGTATGGACTACAGGTCGGAAATGAATAGTGAGACTGCTGGAGATAATTGATCCAAAAAACTTCGCGAGAACAAGCTTTTTAAGGGCAGTAAGGGCAGCAGTATGAATAAAAAGATAGTACCAACTTATGAGGTTATATTTAGTCAAGGTGGATACAAACGAGCCGTCTTTGTACAAAAAAATCATCGCTCTTTGCTCGTTTTTGAGTTCTACAAATAACCTTTATTTTGCGAGTTCTATTTTGATAGCTTGGTGGAATTCTTCTACGTGCTTAGGAGACTGAAGATGATAAACCCGCTTGCTTTCCTTAGCTTTCTGCACGTACTCTCGGTACTTTGGAGTGAGCTTTTGATTGCATAGCCAAACCGTATAATAACTGTTGAGCGTTCCCTGCAAGAGCGGACTATTCTCAGGCCAATTGTCTGGTGGAACGAAAAAGCCTTTCCAGAATCGCTTCGTTACCCACCAATAGTGCTGGAGAACTGGCATATCCAAATAGACCAAGGTATCTGCAACCTCCAGTCGTTCCCATACTGTGTCTAAGGATCCATATCCATCAATTATCCATTGGTCTTGCTGGAGGAGTCGATCGTGAGCAGCTTTATATTCCTCGTAGGGAACTTCGCCACCGCCGGGTTTATACTTCAGAAGGTCTAAAGCGACCATCGGTAAACCTGTGATTTCTGCTAAATGTTTACTGAGAGTGGACTTCCCGCCTCCGGCATTACCAAATACAGCAACTTTATTCATAGGCACCTCCTGAATGAATAACTTTTCGGTTGAGCGGCTATCAATTATCCTCGCCACCACACCAATCAACTTTCCTAGTCCGTACCAACTGGGTGGTTATGCTGCTTAGACACAGTAGTTTTTTGCCTCTTGAGTCGGGTGCAGCTTTGCGGAACAGCATTTATTTGATGTTGAAGTTGTTGGACTTCCTCGATCGGTAAACCTGTCCCACGGGCAACAGCTTCGACTGACAAACCTTCTCTTAAGAAGTTGAGCGCGATCGCCCACTTCTCATCATTTTCATTTAATGGATCGGTAAATTACGGAATTCTTGCATAATAAATTACGTCCTTCTCTAATCTTAACTCAGCTAAGATCGCCGAGGCAGCCATGGATCACTAAATAGTCTCCTGCAATACAGTTTAAATCTGAGATTTAGGGTAAGGTTCTAACTGTTACATTACCGTCCCAATTATGAATGTTGTCTTAGACGGTCGCTATAAAATAATTAAAAAAATTGGCCGGGGTGGTTTCAGCCATACTTACTTAGCGCAGAATTTAGAGCAGCCGGAGATGCCCGCTTGCGTAATCAAGCATCTCAAGCCCCATCTTCAACACCCCAAGGTATTACAACTTTTTCAAACGGAAGCACGGGTGCTCGATCGATTAGATCATCAGCAAATCCCCAACAGCACCGAGTGCTTTGAAAAAAATGGCGAAGTCTTTATGGTGCAAGACTTTATTGATGGTAATGATTTAGGCAAAGAGTATCTGCGCGGTCGGCAGTGGTTGGAGTCCGAAATGCGAGACTTTCTGTGCGACCTGTTAGAAATATTGCAATATGTCCATCAGCATCACATTATCCACCGGGATATTAAACCAGACAATATTATTCAGCGGCGGGACAACGGCAAATTTGTTTTAATCGATTTTGGGGCAGTGCATGAATTAAATGAGGCTGAGGCGGAACCATCGCATAGTACGGTGGTGGGCACTGCTGGTTATCGGTCGCCAGAGCAAATCCGAGGCGAAGCCTGCTTTGGAATCGATATTTATGGCTTAGGTGTGACTGCTATCCAGCTATTAACCCGCACCCATCCTCAATGTTTGCCAACTGTTGATCATAAGTTAGTCTGGAGAGCCAATACCATGATTAGTAGTGAATTAGCTGATGTGATCGATCGAATGGTCTGTCCGCAGGTGGCCGATCGATATCAATCAGTGGCAGAAGTATTGATCGATTTAGCGCAGTTACCAGCTCCTGAAACTATCGTTAGGAGTTCTGTGGAACAGGAAGATAAACCCCATGACAAAAGCCTGTTCTGTAGATTGAAATCATGGACAAGTGCTGTAATCAAAGCTGATTCTGTAGGCAGCCGTACACCAATTAAATAGTTTTAGAACGAACCTCTGCGGTTTGAAACTATCTATACAAAAAATCAGGTAAAGTAATTACCTGATTTTTTATTTACTAAATGATCGTCTGTAATGGCAGTTAATAGGCTAAAGTCTCTAAAGTTTCACGTAAATAAATCTGGATGAGAGCATCCAAGTCCTTAGACTCATTGCCTAAATCACTGCTGCGCCAATATTGAAATCCAGGAGTGCTACTGATAGCTTGACGCAAACCGCCCCAGGTGGCAGAAGTATTAGCGGCTGGAATGGAAGTTGGGATGTGATTCATGGTCTAATTACCAAAAGTTGGGGTGGGAGCTGATACTTTTAGTGTCCATACTTCCAGTACCTGCCCCAATCATATTACGTCTTCACTGATTTAGCTGTTAATTTGATAACTTTTTCTAGGATTAGCAAGGGTTCTAGGTGATATTACCTACGAAATTCATGCCAAATTCATGAATATCTAATCTTCTTCTGCCCGGACACCAGTGAAATATTCGGGTTCATTACCGGGAATCCATTTGATATTGCAGCCAATACTTGGGCGCTGGTTAGGATCAACACTCTCTCCGGCTAGTACCAAGCTAATAGCTGTGCGTAGATCTTTGCCGGTGACTGGTTTGCCATTAGAAGGCCGACTGTCATCTAATTGACCGCGATAGGCTAGCTGGAGGTGGCGATCGAACAAAAAGAAATCGGGGGTGCAGGCTGCCGAATAAACCTTGGCGATCGATTGGTCAGCGTCATAACAAATTGGATAGGGAATATCAGCAGACTCCGCCATCGCTTTCAAGCTATCGGGGGCATCATCAGGATATTTCTTGGCATCGTTAGAGCTAATGGCTACAATGCCTAAGCCTTGTTCTTGGTAGTTGTGACCTAACAGCGCGAGTTCGGCTTGAATATGCTTCACAAATGGGCAATGGACAGAAATAAACATCACTAGGAGCCCTTTTTTATTGGCAAAGTTAGCGAGGGAGATATTTTGGCCGCTGATCACATCAGGCAAATCAAAATCTGGAGCAGCCACCCCTAAGGGCAACATTGTGGAGGCTGTACGAACCATAGGACTTTTCTGGGCAACTAATGAGGACACCTCAAACTTACATGGATTTGGCTGTTTTGTTAAGGGAACACTCTGGCCAGTTGCGATGATCCAAACTTGTCCTAATTTAGTTGCTTGGCCAGGGCGCACTGACTGCTCGGATTGATTGCTCTACGATCCTTTGACTATCTTGAATAACCTGTTGTCGCCAGACTGGCGATCGCGGACAAAATAACTCCTGAAAATATTGCTTAGACTCTGGACTAACCGCAGCATCTTTGGCATCAGACCAATGATGGGCTTGATTTTCCTGTCGCAAACCACTCAATACCTTTAGCGCTGGATAAGTCCCAAATTCTGCACAAAAGTAGGTATAAAATCGGCCGAAGAGTAGCTGCTGACACCACTTACCAATACTGCCCCGGGGCGTATAGGCTTGATTCTTTTGATCACTGACGATCGACTGACTACCCAAATATTGTTGCAATTTTTGCAAATGAAATTCTGAAATGGCGGTGTCCATCAGCAATTGATAGGTACCCGATTTGCCTAAACCAGTATGCCAATCTAGATGGAGGATCTGGGTGGCGTCGCCCACCCAACGGGGCAGATTTTCTTGCAAAATTAGCAGAGTGCGACTGGGAGCTTTCCCACCGAACATTAGACCTTGGGGGAATTCGTATTGTCCTTCGCCGATCGCTTGTTGCATTGGTTGATAGCCTTGGCGCAAGATACTGCCGATCGCTTGCCACCAAAATGGATCGAACTGAGAACGGGGATGCGCGGGATTCAGCCAAGCATCAATTTTCGAGTACTCCGGCGGACTGCCACTGTAGGATTCACCGGGGAGCAAAAAATTACGGTTCAGATCGATATTGTCTTCATTGTAGCGGCGGATATGGGCAAAGCCATAGGGGTTCAGGGCATGGATGAATACCCAACGCACTGTTGTAGATAAAGGATTTGCCATCAGGGCTAACTGCGCTGCCGAACCAAAAAAGCCTTCCGTGCCGTGTAAACCACTAGAGATGATTATTGTTGGTTGGTGGGGCGCGCCCAGAGAGCAGGCCACATCCATCGTCAAATCTTGGTATACGGGGTGGGATTCTACATGCCAACCCAGATCATGAGCAGCTTGGCGAAACCGGGCGCGCGCTCGATAGTAATCTGCCGAAAAGGTGTTTAGTTCTGACATTGTCCTAAATTTACTCCTGATCTATCTCAATGTATCGCGAATGCATATAGGATCGAGTCAGTCTTGGAATGCTTACGATGTCCATCAAAAAAATATTATCGATCGTTTTATTGGTTTTCATCCCGATCTCGATCGCTGCCGAACATCTGCACTGGGGAACCATGACAGTTTTTGTCACCTCGGCGCTAGCCATTGTGCCGATCGCTATTTGGCTCAGTACCGCCACCGAAGAAGTAGCGATCGTCACTGGTCCGGCGATCGGTGGTTTGCTAAACGCCGTCTTTGGCAATGCCACGGAGCTAATTATCAGCTTGGTCGCACTGAAAGCTGGACTGATTGATATTGTTAAAGCCAGCATTACCGGTACGATTATTAGCAATTTGTTATTAGCCATGGGGCTATCAATGTTTTTAGGCGGACTGCGCTATAAAGAACAACATTTCAAGCCGATCGTTGCCCGAGTCAATGGGTCTTCCATGACTTTAGCCGTGATTGCCATTCTGCTCCCTACCTTGGCGGCGCTGACTTCCAGCAAACCGGATCCAGTCAGAATCGAGCAGCTTTCCCTGACGGTAGCCGTGATTTTGATCGTAGTCTATGTTTTGACCTTAGTTTTTTCGCTCAAAACTCATAATTATCTCTACGAAGTAGGTTTAGTCGAGCTAGCCGAAGAACATTCCCCCCATCACAAACCCCAGTTAAAGATCTGGCTTAGTGTCCTTTTTATTTCAACAATCGCCGTAGCCTACGAATCGGAAATCTTTGTGGGGGTCGTAGAAGAAGCGACCAAAGGTCTGGGTTTAACACCACTTTTTACGGGAGTGATTTTATTGCCGTTGGTGGGTGGTGCGGCTGAGTATGTCACGGCTGTGGGTGTGGCCATGAAAAACAACATGGACTTGTCGGTATCGGTGGCGATGGGTTCTAGTTTGTTGGTGGCTTTGCTGATGGCTCCGATGTTGGTGCTGGTGGGATACTTCATCGATCAGCCGATGGATTTGAACTTTAATTTGTTTGAGGTGGTGGCTGTCGCGGTGGCGGTGATTGTCGCCAACTTAATCAGCTTGGATGGTCGATCGGACTGGCTGGAGGGAGTTTTGTTATTGGCTACCTACACCATTTTGGGGGCAGCTTTTTATTTTCATGTAGTTTAGTCAGCAATTCCAAATTCAAAACCAGTTTAGGTCATTCCAGCCACTGGACAACGATTAAAGGAGATTAGTTAGCACTAAGACTCAAGTTTCAGCCTACAGAATTTTTGAATTTGGAATTGCTGGGTAACAAAGTATTCTCTCCGGCAAAATTTATAATTTATGATATTTTGGTGCGGTATAACTCGACAATCTGAGTCACCACCTGCTCGATAGACATCCCATCTGTCAAAATTTCTACCGCATCTGCAGCCTTTTGGAGAGGAGCGATCGATCTCGTACTATCGAAATGATCGCGATCAGCAATCATTTTTTCCACGTCTGGCAG
>CAXTSX010000065.1:0-17866 GCA_964247085.1 uncultured bacterium | reverse complement strand
CTTCTCTCCATCAGGCTTCTGCATACTTTTGCGTAATGGATAGCCCAAAATTGGGAGAGGGTCTGGGGGTGAGGGATACATCGATTTTCATACTTGAATTCAGCAACGCCCTCATTTTTATTGAATTGGATTCAAGTCAATAATTAGCGTCTGCCTCGACGGCTACCGCCACCGAGTGGTTCGATCGTCACATTCCCAACACCATTGCTTTTAATGCCGATCGCGGCGGCGGCACCTTCGGATAAATCAATAATCCGGCCACCAGTAAACGGGCCTCGATCATTAATCCGCACGACGACCGATCGACCGTTGCGATTATTCGTCACCCTTACTCTGCTACCCATTGGCAATGTGCGGTGCGCCGCCGTTAGACCGCCCGGATGGTAACGTTCGCCCGTAGCTGTTCTGCTGCCACCTTCATGGCCATACCAGGAAGCTTGACCGGTTTGGCCAGCTATTGCGGCCGGTGCCAATAAAGCCACTGCGATCGTCATTGTTACAAAGCAAGCCGAAATATTTTGATTAATCACTTACAATTATGTCCTTATAGTTAGTAAAACAAAGCGCTACGACCTAAGAATGTATTATTCAAATTCAGTAGCGCCCAAAACTAGCATCTATCGCCGCACGCGACGACCATTGCCATAACTCAAGATATCTACACGGACTCTCCCTACTCCAGAACTCTTAATCCCAACTTCGGCGGCAGCAGCATCGGACAAATCAATAATCCGGCCACCGATAAAGGGTCCACGATCGTTGATCCGCACAACTACCGATTGGTTATTGCGCAAATTCGTAACCTGAACTTTGGTGCCAAAAGGTAATGTCCGGTGCGCTGCTGTCAATCCGCTGGGAATATAACGTTCCCCAGTTGCGGTCAAAGGTCCGCCTTCTGGGCCGTACCAGGATGCGCCCCCAATGTAGGTAGCAAGAATTTTACTACGGTTTTTTTCCGGCTCTGGCTCGTCGTCTAAACTAGTAGGCCAGCCATTTTTCACAGTTGGTAACGGCCGGACTTGCCCTATTAACGAATTACCAGGAAGCGGCTTGACAACACTAGGCAAAGGGAATATTTCAGGGAAATCCAAACTGGTGGCGAATTTCTTAACTAACGATAGCGGTTGGATGGATGGTGATTTTCTACTCACGACAGCATTGGGCAGGTCTAAGCTGTTCGGAGCAACATCTTTGACCGTTGGCAATGGCTGAATTCTGGGAATGGCCGCAATTTTCTTTAGCGACTGCCGATCGACTATTTTGTTACGGGAGACAGACGGCGATGATTCCTTAGTGTTCAATTCTGGAATAGCTGTCACTACCGGCAAATTCCGATTAGCTGCTAGTGCCATTTGTAGAGGCTGCATTGCCGCTGTCATCAAGATCGTCGCTAGACTAAGCCAAATTTTATACATAAAAACCAATTTTAAAAAATATTACTCGCTTACACACCATCACGCTAAATCGGACATTTCACAAGAATTATGTGTAACATGGCCACTTTCTCCAGAATATGGGAAATGGCAGTACGATTCATGGTTACAGAAGACTGAGCTAATCAAGGATAGTTGCCAATCATTAATAATTTATATACTTTTAGAAATAAATATAAGTAATACTCACGTAATTGGATCGATCTCAAAGGCTAGGATTTGGTGGACATATCAACAATACCTAATTTCAAAAAAGTATGGACTATCAAGCGGCTGGAGTAGATGTTGAGGCTGGTAGAGCATTTGTTCAGCAGATTAAGAGTCTGGTACAAAGCACCCATCGTCCGGGAGTATTGGGTGGTTTTGGTGGTTTTAGTGGGTGGTTTGAGTTACCAGAGGGCTATCGGCAGCCGGTATTGGTGTCGGGCACGGATGGGGTCGGAACTAAGCTCAAAATCGCCCAAACCCTCAGCCAACATCAAACCATTGGTATTGATTTGGTGGCGATGTGTGTGAACGACATTGTGACCTGTGGTGCGGAACCGCTGTTTTTCCTAGATTACTTGGCAACAGGCAAATTAGAGCCAGCCGAGTTGGTGCAGGTGGTTGCTGGCATTACTGATGGTTGTAAGCAAGCTGGTTGTGCGCTACTGGGCGGGGAAACAGCAGAAATGCCTGGATTTTATCAATCTGGTGAATATGACTTAGCCGGTTTCACTGTGGGGGTGGTCGAAAAGAGTGAAATTCTGGATGGGTCGCAAATTCAAGCAGGAGATGTGGCGATCGGACTAGCGAGCAGTGGTATCCATAGTAATGGCTATAGCTTGGTACGCAAGGTGATTGAAACAGCGGGGGTAGATTGGAGCGATCGACCGGCAGTTCTAGGAGGCCAAACGGTGGGCGAAGTTTATCTGACCCCGACTCGCATTTATGTATCGACAATTTTGGCCGCGAAGAAAGCGAACTTGCCGATTCGGGGCATGGCACATATTACTGGTGGCGGCTTACCAGAAAACCTACCGCGCTGTTTGGGAGCGGGGCAGGCGGTGCAAGTAGATTTAGGCAGTTGGCCGGTACCAGCAGCGTTTACTTGGCTAGCCGAGCAGGGTGGGGTTTCCGATCGCGATATGTATCACACTTTCAATATGGGAATTGGGTTTGTGGTGATCGTGCCTGCTGCCGAGGCGCAGACGGCGATCGACTGGTTTAAAGAACAAGATCTGGGTGCCTACCAAATTGGGACAGTAGTCGCTGGTAATGGCCAACTACTAGGAATTCCGGCTTAAAGCTTGACTCCTTTGACCCACAATTTGCCGGGGGCACCTTTGCTGCCTTCGGTGACCACCCGATCGTTACTGGCTAAATGTCGGACGATTTTGTAGACTTCTTCGATGCGATCGACTGCGTTCATCTTGGTGGCTAAATCCACCAGCGAAATCGGTGCCGGGTTTTGGTTCAGCACATCCAAGACCTGGGCTTGCAGTTTAATCACATCGGCAGCCGCTTTTTTGCCAGCTTCCACGCCCGGTTGATGGTAGGCATTGACATTAATAAGCGAGGCATAGAAGCCTACCGCTCTTTCGTAGAGAGCGATTAAAGCACCAATAGTCCGTTCATTGGCCACCTGCACCGTAATACTGATCGAGTCGCGGCCTTTTTCGTAGAGAGCGGTGCGGGTGCCTTGGAGGAAACCGGAGAGATAGTCACCCATGGTCACGCCGGGTTCTAATTCCAAGGATGGCCCAGTGCGATCGAGCAACACTTCGATAAAGGTCATGAAGAAGTTGGGCACCCCTTCCCGCAATTGTTGAACGTAGGCATGTTGGTCGGTGGAGCCTTTATTGCCATAGACGGCGATCCCCTGATAAACCTGATTGCCGTCGAGGTCTAACTCTTTGCCCAAGGATTCCATGACCAGCTGTTGCAGGTAGCGGCTAAACAACATCAAATTATCTTTGTAAGGTAAGACCACCATGTCTTTAGCACCTTTGCCATTTCCTTCTACATACCAACAGAAGGCCAGCAGGGCGGCGGGATTTTGCTTAAAGCTGGGTTGACGGGTGGCTATATCCATTTCTTTAGCCCCATCCAACATTGCTTGGATATCGATTCCTTGCAGGGCAGCTGGCAATAAGCCCACCGCCGACAGTTCGGAGGTACGGCCACCGACCCAATCTTCCATCGGAAATCTGTCGATCCACTTTTGGGATTCGGCATATTTATCCAATTTGCTGCCCGCGCCAGTAATAGCGATCGCCTGAGCAGCAAAGTTAAGATTAGCGGCCTGGAAAGCGGCGGCTACTTCTAACATGCCATTCTGTGGTTCCGGGGTGCTGCCGGATTTAGAAATCACAATGACCAAGGAACTAGCCAGCCGATCGCCCACTTGATGAATTAATCGATCGACTCCCGCTGGATCGGAGTTATCAATAAAATGAATAGCCAATGGCGGTACATCTGGGGCGAGAGCTTCGGCCACAAACTGCGGACCCAAAGACGATCCACCAATCCCGATCGAGATAATATCGGTGAATTTAGGCGCGCTAGGCGGCTTAATAGCCCCACTATGAATCTTTTGAACAAAAGCCTTAATGTGTTCAACATTGGCCACAATGTCTTTGGCAATATCTGGACTAGGTGCCAGAGTTGGATTGCGCAGCCAATAATGACCAACCATCCGGTTTTCGTCGGGGTTAGCGATCGCACCAGCTTCCAGCTTGGCCATATCCTGAAAAGCCTGGTCAAATTTAGGGGCAAGATTGCTAACATCAGCGTCTGTGAACTGAATCCGACTGATATCTAAATAAAACTCTAAGCCGGGATGGTAGTAGAGCCAGTCCTGATATTTCTGCCAAAGCGCTAAATTGTTATCCATATGTCAATACCTAAGCCCCAATTTAAAATCTCTAATTAAAACATTCCCAGTAATACGCTACCAGGGAAAAACCTTGATGTATCAATTGATTCACATTTTTCTATTATAAATTCTCTGGGGCTGACCGCGACTGGAATAATAGTCGATCAAGAGCCAGTAAAATTACCCACATCACCAACGAACCCAACGCCAGCAACCCCCAAAAAATTTGGACAACTCCTACTGATTGATCCATTGCCCAGCCGCCCAAAGGCGGTCCAATGGCAAAACCCACTGCCCAACACAGTGAGTTGAGAGAAGTGTAAACCCCCATTAGCTGTACCGGGGCAATATCAGCAGTTAAGGCCGAAGCCGTAGGATTATAGGCAGCAATAGCGATCGCCCAAAAAATCATCGTAAACACCAACCAGCCCCAACCGTGTGATCTATCGATCGTCGCTAAGGCGGTACAAATAAATCCAACGCCGCAGAAGCTAGCCGCGATCCCCAGAGCATGAGCATGGTGGTAAGGCCGCAGCCATTTAATCACCGGTAGCTGGCTAACGGCTAACATCACCAAATTCAGTGTAAACAAAGCCGTGACGATCGCCGTGGTACCTCCCGCAAACTTGGTAATGTACAGCGGCATGGTGGTTTCTAGTTGCGCCATATAGGTAGTAAAAATAATATTTACCAGCAAATATAGCTGTAACCGGCGATCGCCCAGCGCCTGGACATAACCGCCCCAGGTAGAATCAGTACTGGTGTATTGGGGCTTAGTTTCCCGAATACCCCAAAAAATCACCCCAGCAAAAACAATAAATGACAAAGCATCCAAGCCAAATAACCAGCGGTAATTCAGAGCCAATTGAATCATCAGGCCGCCTCCCACAATCCCTAACCCCATCCCCAGATTGTCGGCTAAGCGGGTAAAAGCGTAAGCCGTGCGACGTTCTTCAGAACTGGTGGTCAGGTCGGCGACCAGAGATTCGTTGGCTGGCCAATACAAACCAACTCCCAGGCCAAAGCAGAGGTTGCCTATCACCAACGTGGAGAAATCATGAGCCAGCGCAAAAATACCCGCTCCGATCGCCGACAGCACCATCGCGCTTAACAAAATTGGTTTGCGTCCTAACCGATCGACCAAGGAACCACTCAATAGCCTACCGATGACTCCAGTGATCGATTGAGATCCGATCGCCATCCCGACCGCCGTCGCCGAGAGACCCAGCTGATTAACAAAAAAAATCGGTGCATAGAACAGGGTTAGCCCCGAACCAATCTGAGACAATAGACGGCCAATGGCCAGCATCCAGACCTGAGCAGGGAGTTTGGGCATGTAAAAATAAAAATGAATAATGGGAAATGAGAAGAATGGCGACGAAGCTGGCTGCTCTCCAATGTAGAATAATCACAGAATATGGGTGTACTTACCCCAAAAGATATGAAGAAAAAACTTCTTTTACCTCTTTAGTGAATTACCCGTTTATAATTCTTACAGAATCCGTATTATTTCTTAAGAATTGGTATGAGATTGCCACGAATCATCTATCAAAAGTGTAATTTTGACCATGCCCCGGATACTAGTCGTCGATGACGATGCCGCGATTTCCGAAATAGTCTGTATTAACCTCGAAATGGCTGGATACGAAGTTAAACAGGCTCCTGACGGTATCCAAGGCCAAGCAATGGCTATCCAGATGATACCGGACCTCGTGATGCTGGATCTCATGTTGCCGAAGGTAGACGGTTACACCGTTTGTCAGCGGCTCCGCCGGGACGAGCGGACTTCTGATATTCCTATTCTCATGCTCACCGCTTTGGGACAGACTCAAAATAAAGTAGATGGTTTTAATGCGGGGGCAGATGACTATTTAACCAAACCCTTTGAAATCGAAGAGATGTTGGCGCGGGTGCGGGCTTTGTTACGCCGCACCGATCGCATTCCCCAAGCAGCCAAGCATTCCGAGATTTTGAACTATGGACCATTAATTTTAGTACCAGAGCGTTTTGAAGTAGTGTGGTTCGACAGAACTATTAAGCTCACCCACCTAGAATTTGAGTTGCTCCATTGTCTGTTGCAACGTCATGGCCAAACCGTATCGCCCAGCGACATTCTCAAAGAGGTCTGGGGCTACGATCCCAACGATGATATTGAAACCATTCGGGTACATGTCCGCCATTTACGCACCAAAATGGAACCCGAACCCCGCCGCCCGCAGTACATTAAAACCGTTTATGGAGCCGGTTACTGCTTAGAATTACCTCTGAATGAGGAAAAAAATCAGCCGGTCAGTTAGATGAAGCATAGCCTGGGGCATCAGCCCAATTGATAGAATATAGAAAGTAATTTAACCAACATAATTTCAGTGGAGAGATAGGATATCGATATTATCTACGGCAAATTACAAGGTCTCAAATCTAATCAACTCAAACAACTGCGCCGCTTATATCACGAACGCTTGCCAGTCGATCGATTAACTACCCCAGAATTTAGTCAAAAACTAGCGGCCATTAGTAGTGAAATAAAGTCACCGATCTGTGCCTATGTGAATCGGCGTGGCCAAATTATGCGGGTGGGCGTAGGCACCCCCCACCAAACTCAGATTCCGCCGCTAGAGTTACCACGCTATGGTGCCGAACGTCTGAGCGGTATTCGCTGTGTGACTACTCAGTTAAAAGTAGAGCCACCCAACGAGGCCTCTTTAATGGCCATGGCACTGCAAAGACTCGATGCCTTAGTCAGCTTGGATGTTGTGGCCACTGGCTTTCAAAAGCGAGGTGGCGGAGTGACGGGCTATGTTCAGCAAGTTTATCTATCGCATTTGGTGCCCCATCCAGAAGTAAACTGGACGGTTTCGCCGCCTTTGACCCTGGAAGTGATCAGCAATCAAGATTTGATTGAGCTGGTTGCTAACATTGAGCAGGAATATTCGCAGGAATTTGCTGGTAATCAGGCGGGGGTGCAAGCCGATCGAGTGCTGATTGTGGGTCTAAAAACCACTGCAGTTGGGGATTTGCGCTTTCAAGATGGTTTAGATGAGTTAACGCGCCTGGTAGAAACCGCTGGCGGTGAAGTTCTACAAATCATCCAGCAAAAACGCACCAAACCCCACCCCCAAACGGTGGTCGGCGAGGGCAAAGTCCAAGAAATTGCCTTGGCGGCCCAAAAGGTGGGCGCTAATTTGATTGCTTTTGATTGCAATCTGTCCCCGAGCCAATGTCGTAACCTGGAAACCATGATTGGAATTCGGGTAGTCGATCGCACGGAAGTAATTTTAGATATCTTTGCCCAAAGAGCCCAATCTGGGGCCGGAAAACTGCAAGTAGAATTGGCTCAGTTAGAGTATCAGTTGCCCCGGTTGACTGGCAAAGGCCAAGCGCTCTCCCGTCAGGGCGGGGGAATTGGTACCAGAGGACCGGGAGAAACCAAGCTAGAAACCGAGCGGCGAGCCATCCAAAAACGAATTTCACGCCTTCAACAGGAAGTTAATCAACTCCAAGCTCATCGATCGCGAATGCGTCTACAACGCCAACAAAAAGAAGTACCCTCGGTGGCGATCGTCGGCTATACCAATGCTGGTAAATCGACGCTGCTCAATGCTCTGACTAATGCCGAGGTCTATGCTGCCGATAAATTATTTGCGACGCTAGATCCCACCACTCGCCGGATGCGGGTGCCGATCGATAACGAAGGCAATACTAGCCAAATTTTGCTGACCGATACAGTGGGTTTTATCCACGAGTTGCCACCCCCCTTGGTGGATTCTTTCCGCGCCACCCTGGAAGAAGTGACCGAAGCAGATGCGCTGATCCATTTAGTAGATTTGTCTCATCCGGCTTGGCACAGCCACATTCGAGCGGTAATGTCGATTTTAGAAGGAATGCCGATCGCCGCTGGTCCAGCGATCGTGGTCTTTAATAAAATCGATCAGGTGGATAGTGAGCGGCTAGCGCAAGCCGAAGAAGAATTTCCGAGAGCCATCTTTATTTCGGCAGCACAGCGGATTAGCCTAGAGACCTTGCGTTATCGCATCTCGCAGTTAATTTCCTATGCAGGGTCACTGGTTTAGCGTATCGGGATAATTTCATATTCAACTTATTTATTAAATAACTATGATTAGTAGAGAGGCGACAGAATCGGACATTAACGGCATATTAGCACTACATTCTTTGAACCTCTACCCAAATTTATCTGAGGGAGAAAGAGCCGCAGGATTTGTGACCACAGCACTAACAGCAGAGCAAATTAAATATTTGATTACCCAAACTGGGGTCTTTGTAGTAGAGAAACAAAATGTATTGGTAGGCTATGCCTTGGCCGGGAGCTGGGATTTCTTCGCGCAGTGGCCAATTTTCCCTCATATGGTGTCGCGGTTTCCAGGGCTGGAATTTCAAGGTAATCTGATCACTGTCGAGAATTCATTTCAGTATGGTCCGGTGTGTATCGATCGAACGTTGCGGGGGAGTAATGCTTTATCTTTATTATTCGAGACGATGCGCTCCAGTTTTGCCAGCCGTTATCCGATCGGAGTGACTTTTATCAACAAACAAAATCCGCGATCATTAGCAGCTCATACTCGCAAGCTTAACTTGAAAATTGTTGATGAGTTTGAGTTTACTGGCAGTTCATTCTATGGTTTAGCTTTCTCGACTCGATAATTTTTTGACATATTTCATTCCTAATCATTCCACATCTCTACTTCTGTGAAAAAAATCTTGGTGATCGCCGCTCTCTTCTCGATCGGCTTACTAGTTGGTACCGGATACTCCTATTGGAAAAACGCCATTTCTCTGCCTGAGTGGTATCAAGGCTCCACCGCCACCAAACCTGTTGCTCCCCCCACCGCTACAGCATCGCCAATGCTATCCCCTCGATCGGCTAGTGCTATTCAAGAAAAAATCAAAATAGCTCAACCAGGAACAGTTCAAGAACAGCTCACCGCTTCAGAAGTAGATAATCTGATTATGGCGGGTTTAAGCAAGAGTAGTGGTCAATCTCCGCCGCTGCCAGCAGCAATCAAAGGCATCAAAACCCAGATTCAGCAGAACCAGATTCGGACTGGGGCGATCGTCGATTTGGCAGCGATCGAACAAATGCCACCGAGTCCACGCACCGAAATGATCCGTAAAATCTTGCAAGTGATGCCCCAACTGCGCGGCCAGCCCGTATATATTGGAGTCGCCGGACAGCTGGCCGTCAAAGATGGCCAGCCGCAACTGTCGGCCAATAGCAAACTACAGATTGGCAAACTAGAATTGCCCTTAGATGATGTCGTTCAACAGTTAGGCATGTCTCGATCGGCTGTTGAAAAGAATCTAACCAGCTATTTGCAATTTCGGGATCTGAATATCGAGAAAATTGATTTAACCGATCAGGGCGCAGTGATTACGGGGCAAAAGAAGTAGATGGTTTAGCAGTGTCAGCGGTCACCAATCAGAGATTTTTGTTAAGATCTGGGCAAATCTCCTCGAAAATCTGGGGAGGATCCCCAGCTAAACGAGGAATTTCATGTCAGATTTCAAGTTGTATCAGTACAATTCTTCGGGAAATTGCTACAAAATCAGATTGCTACTGAATATGTTGAATATTGAGTATGAAAGCATTGAAATTGATATCTTAAAAAAGGAATCCAGGACACCAGAATTCCTCAAAATCAACCCTAACGGCAGAATTCCAGTTTTAGAGCACCAAGGCAACATCTTGCCAGAATCTAATGCAGCATTGTGGTATTTGGCCAAAGGTACACCCTATTTATCTAACGACAATTTCTTAGCAGCTCAAACGCTCCAATGGATGTTTTTTGAACAGTATAGTCATGAGCCATTTATCGCCACCTCTAGATTTTGGATTCATATTCTGAAAGCAGCCGACCAGTATCAGCAGCAACTAGAACAAAAGCAAGCTGGTGGCTACGCAGCCTTGGATATTATGGAACAACATTTAGGTCAACAACGTTATTTTGTCGCTAATCAGTTTAGTATTGCCGATATTGCGCTCTATGCTTACACCCATGTAGCTGAGGAAGGCCATTTCGACCTAACGAAGTATAGCAATATTCAGCAATGGTTTCAGCGCATTGAGTCACAACCAGGTTACATATCAATAAAGGACAATTCAACAGGCAATCAGGTTGTAATTTAGACAATGATGAACAATGAACCAATAATTCGCCTCGGTTTTTTCTTCGGTACTTTGCTATTAATGGTTCTCTGGGAAAAACTTGCTCCGTGCCGTCAACCAATCGCTTCCCAACTACTCCGACAGCTAAACAACTTAGGTATAGCCATACTCAACACAATGCTGCTTCGATCGATCTTTCCCGTAGCAGCAGTTGGCAGTGCTATTCTCGCCACTCAACAAGATTGGGGATTGTTTAACACAATTATGATACCCAACTGGCTCAGCATATCGCTATCGATCGTCCTCCTGGATCTGACTATCTACTGGCAACATCGGCTATTTCACACCTTGCCCCTGGGCTGGCGCATCCACAAAGTCCATCATGCCGACCCAGATTTTGACGTAACTACCGGCTTACGGTTTCATCCGATCGAGATTTTATTATCCATGAGCATCAAGATTGCAGCGATCTGGTTATTAGGGATACCACCTTTAGCGGTCTTGATTTTCGAGGTATTACTAAATGCCACAGCCATGTTTAACCACAGCAATGTTGCCTTGCCAGAACCTTTCGATCATTTCCTGCGGTTATTTATAGTGACCCCAGACATGCACCGGATTCATCATTCGGTCATACCGGCAGAAACTAATAGCAACTTTGGTTTCAATCTCACCTACTGGGACCACCTGTTTGGAACCTACCACTCTGATCCGAAGATTAGACAACAGGAAATGTCGATCGGGTTGCCAGAATATCAACAGGATTCACAGGTAGCAAAATTCCTGGGGATGCTGATCCTACCTTTTGTGACGGAGAATCAAGACTAACTATTCGCCTTTTTCCACCACAATAGTCAGGTGAGCAACCATCGACCCGATCACAGCCACCGCCGTCACCACCGGAAATAGTGCAGCCCCCAAAACTCCACCTACAACACCCACCGTCAAAGGGATTTCAATCAAAGTCTGGCCTTCAGAGTGTTTAATAATAATTCGCCGGATATTCCCAGCATGAATTAGTTCTTTTACCTTCCCGACCAGGGAATCACCGTTGATGCTAAATTCTTCGACAGTTACCTTTTCGGCAGTTGCTTTGGTTTTAGTTTCGCAGACTACCGGTACGATCGAATCTGCAGGCTGTGATTGATCTTGTTTTTGTTCGCTGGAGTCATTCATGGTTTTATCCTGCTTCGTCACTGAACCCTCTCAGATTAAAAGAAAATGTTGAGGAAGTTGTGAGGATCGAAATTCAACTGGTTAGCAAATAGTTCAGTTTGACATCCTCCCCAGCCTAAAGGCGTGGGGATTCCTAAACATCGCTATTTAGGTTTCTGCTTCATAGCAACTGCCTTTTCTAACGCGGAGACTATCTGTCCCGGCTTAATGTTAAAAATCGGTCTTACGTTCGCTCCACAGACTTTAGGCTTATGCCTTTCCGCAAGCCCTGCGGTATTCGATAACTGGGAGCTTGATTATCACTCCCAACAACTTAATTTTACTAACAATCGAAATCTATGGTCTACGCAAAAAGTCTTAGTTGGCAATTCATCGCCCACCCCCTCCCTTCCGAGAACTACGTTTGTCGGTTTCGATCAGGGGTGGAACTCCTCATTACCCTCCTATCCCTCCCCGCGCTAGAAGCGACGGGGTTGCTCGGAGATCTCGATGATGAACTTCCAGCCCATGTACTAGTTAGACTTTATCAATTACCGAGTGAAAATGACGATTTAGTCCGCCGGATTACTTTTGCTACGAACAGTCAAAATCCGGTGAACCTGCGAGATTTGAAAGCTAACGACGATAAACAGCAGCGTTTGGAAATAGATGTTCAGCAGCTAGGCTATGTGGAGATTTGATTCAAAAACTCTCAGAAATATCTAAGAAGCAGTGAGGATGTAGACAGCATCTCTGGTCAGTGCGCGAAAAATTGCAGTGAAGTGACCAGAAATGTTATGTTTACCCTTATCCCTGCTAGTTTTCAGCCCCCGTCACCGTGAAATATACCCCCAGCGCGATCGAAACCAAATGGCAGCAAGAGTGGGACAGAATCGGTCTCTATAAAACCGATACCACCAGCAGCAAGCCCAAGTTTTATGCTCTCTCGATGTTTCCCTACCCCTCGGGTAACTTGCATATGGGACATGTGCGGAACTACGTGATTACTGATGTGATTGCGCGGCTGAAAAGAATGCAGGGTTTTCGGGTGCTGCATCCGATGGGTTGGGACGCTTTTGGTCTACCCGCAGAGAATGCGGCGATCGCTAATCAAGTGCATCCAGCCAAGTGGACTTATCAAAACATTGACCACATGCGCGGTCAGTTAAAAACTTTGGGTCTGTCGATCGATTGGGACTGCGAACTAGCCACTTGCTCACCGGACTATTACAAATGGACGCAGTGGATCTTTTTGCAATTCTTTCAGGCCGGGTTGGCTTACCAGTCTGAATCAGCAGTGAATTGGGACCCGATCGATCTCACCGTACTAGCCAACGAACAGGTCGATAACGAAGGCCGTTCCTGGCGTTCCGGAGCGATTGTCGAGAAAAAGTTGCTGCGCCAGTGGTTCTTGAAAATCACTGAATATGCTGACCAACTTTTAGCTGACTTAGACACCTTAGATGGTTGGTCAGAGCAGGTTAAGACCCTGCAAACTAATTGGATTGGTCGATCGATCGGCGCGCATTTAGAATTTCCGATTACTGGTCGCAGTGAAAAAATCAAAGTATTTACGACTCGTCCCGATACAGTGTACGGGGTATCTTACGTGGTTTTGGCTCCCGAACATCCCTTAGTGGCAAAGGTTACCACTAGCCAGCAACAAGCGGCTGTCAATAATTTTATCGCGGAAGTTAAACAAGAAAGCGAGATCGATCGGACTGCCGATAATCGACCCAAACACGGGGTATCCACCGGAGGCAGCGTTCTGAATCCGTTTACGGGTAAAGAAGTACCGATTTGGATTGCCGACTACGTATTGTATGAATACGGCACTGGTGCAGTGATGGGCGTACCCGCCCACGATGTCCGGGATTTTCAATTTGCTAAACAATACAACTTGCCGATTCAACAAGTGATCTTAGATCCTCAAGCTGAACCGGGTGCAGAGCTGATAGCGGCTGTCACTGGCAGCGGCGTGATGACTAATTCTGGGCAGTTTGATGGCTTGGATAATATTGCTGGCAAGCAAGCGATTATTCAACATGCCGAATCCCAAAGCTGGGGCAATGCCAAAATTCAATACCGATTGCGCGATTGGTTGATCTCCCGCCAGCGCTATTGGGGCGCACCGATTCCAATTATCCATTGCCCTAAATGTGGTGCCGTGCCAGTACCCGAAAAAGATTTACCCATAGAATTACCGGCTGACGTGGAATTTAGCGGTAAAGGTGGTAATCCTCTAGCCAAGTTAGATAGCTGGGTGAATGTACCTTGCCCCAGCTGTGGCACAGCGGCCAAGCGCGAAACCGATACCATGGATACCTTCATTGATTCATCGTGGTATTACCTGCGCTTCACTGATGCTAAAAATAGCGACAAAGTCTTTGATATCGATCGAGTGAATAGTTGGCTGCCGATCGATCAATACGTAGGTGGCGTGGAACATGCCATTTTACATTTATTGTACTCCCGCTTTTTTACCAAGTTTCTGCGCGATCAAAAGCAAGGTGATCAACCACTACTAAATTGTGCTGAACCGTTCCAAAGATTGTTGACCCAAGGCATGGTGCAGGGTCAGACCTATTTCAATCCCAAAAAAGGCGGCAAAGATAAGTGGATTCCGGCTAATCAGGTGGATCCGGAGAATCCGATCGATCCTCAAACCGGCGAACCACTAGAACTAATTTATGCCACTATGTCTAAGTCGAAGGGCAATGGCGTATCACCAGAGGACGTAATCGCTCAGTATGGGGTAGACATCGCCCGGATGTTTATTCTGTTCAAAGCGCCCCCAGAAAAGGATCTGGAATGGGATGAAGCCGATGTAGAAGGTCAAGCTCGCTTTTTAGGACGGGTGTGGCGCTTGGTGACTCAGTTTATTGAGAGCGGCAATCCCTCCGCAACGATTCCGGATAATATTAGCGCGGCGGAGAAAAAAGTACGCCGGGCAACCCATATCGCGATCAAAGAAATCACCGAAGATTTGGAAGGGGAATATCAGTTCAACACTGCCGTGTCGGAGCTAATGAAATTGAGCAATGCCTTGGGTGAAGCTGATTGCCCTGATTCTCCGGCCTACGCCGAAGGCATTAATACTCTTATCCGATTACTGGCTCCTTTTGCGCCCCACTTAGCCGAAGAACTATGGTCTTTGATGGGTCATAGTGGTTCAATTCATACCCAAGCATGGTGCCAGTTTGAGCCTAAATTGTTGGTGGCGGATGAAATCACGATCGTCATTCAAGTAATGGGTAAAATGCGGGGGACGATCGAAGCACCGACGGGTATTAGTAAGGAGGACTTGGAAGCATTGGCACTGGCTTCGGAGACTGGTCAGAAGTATGTGGCTGGCAAAGAAATCAAGAAGACGATTGTGGTGCCTGGAAAGTTGGTGAATTTTGTAGTGGGGTCGTAGTTGTGTTGGATTGGTTCCCCATCAATTGATGTTATTCTGGGCTTGCTGACGCAGGGCAGCTTCTAAAATTCCTTATAAGTACAAGAATGCTACTATTTGGATCTCATTTCAAGTGCCGCACAAAAGCTATTGAGACTATTTAATAGAGCATTGTAGTAAGGATAAGCATCATCTCGTTCCTTTTGAAGATGGGCATATAAGGCTAGTTCTGGTTCTGATATTAGAGGCTCCGGCGGAATAGCCAAGCCTGCTGCGGTTAAGCGTACAGATGCGATCGATATTAATAGTGACCCGATCGTATTATTTTTGCCATGCTGCAGATCTTCCAGTCCAGGTAAGATCAACTCTGATCCGGGTAATTCATTTAGCTCCATTATTACTCCCTCTCTGATGTATTTTCACAACGCTCAATAAATTGTTCAATCCTATTTCTTAGAAAATTGAGCATCACCCATTTTAACGGCAAGAATCGATCGAATATGAAAATTCAGAGTTCTAACGCAGTTCACGTACCATGAAGTAGTGAATGTCATTTTCCGCAATAACCTCGAATCCGTGACGCTTGTATAAGGACCCTGCCGGATTCCATTTCAAATATTCAAGGCGAACGGGATGCTTAGTTCGATCGCAACCCTTTAAGAAGTCTGAAAGAACCATCGTTCCAATGCCTTGGCGCCGAAAACTACTCAGAAGATAAAACTCACCAAAACGTGTGAAGTCGGAATGCTCATGAATTGAGACGGTTCCAATTTGTTGTTTTCCTAGCATCACTATGTACCAAGGCTTTTCGCTCCATCGTTCTTTATGAACATATAACTCGTCCCATCCCCAACGCGCCGAGATATGCTCGCCCATCGCATCCTTCTTTGCCGTAAAGGCGAAACATCAGTTGCGGGGCGAAGGATCGGATGCATTTTCTGATGCCTAACGTTCCGGTTGAGAAGCATCAAATAATATTGCACCCAAGCTAGTATCCCTGAGAGAGTCAGCTCCAACCGGTTTGTTAGACTGCTATGGTCGTTACTCCAGCGCGAAAAACGTTCAAAGAAAGCTTAAACTCATTCAAGCGAATAGGGTTCAACCCTTTCGATAAAGTCGCTCCAAGTTGGTGCTAATAAAGTTCGTGCGCGTTCTGGATTATCAAGATGCTCATGAGCAACGTAGTAAATATCACTACTGTTACGGTTGAAACAGACATTATCGCCTGTCCCTTCCTGAGCTACGGGAATGAGATCGTTACCGTATAGATGCGGTGCATTGTCCAGTATGGCCGCAATTCCCTGCGGATCGATAAACTGACTGAGGGTTGCGTAACCCAGATCAGGACAAATGAGAAACCTGTTAGGATTTGGCTGACCACCTGCTAATCCTAGGAGCACAAACATCTCATAGTCAGGTGGGAACAAAATTCCCAAGCTTTCACTTATCTTCCTTAATTCGATAAGGGTAATATCAACACCCTTTGAATACATTTCAACTTTCCACATCGTTTAAATTCTCCTAATCAATCGCCAGCATCGTTATTTTCAACAGTCGAATCGACAGTAACATTGTTACCACTCTGAATAATAGCGGCTCCACCAGTATGTTTAACAGCTCCATGAATGTCTGTAGGTAGTAACTGCATTGTCACACAGTCTTCAACGTGGTGCCAAACCGTATTTACAGGTTGCACAGTGTAACCTGCCGCCTTGTTAGCAAGCGCGTTGTCCTTTGCACGATCACCAGTGAGACCGGCTGGCTTAACCGACTTGATTGCAAAGGGGCCGAAATTGGGGAAGCCCGCAGCCGAAAAAGCTACACCAGCGACACCATATTTCTGCTGAAGTGTTGCTGAAATTGGGTATATCTTCCCTGCATACGCACTGTTAATCGGCGACCTTCCGTTTACTTTTGTAGAGCATGTGCCAGCAAAAGCACTTTTTGCGAAGAAGAATCCAGTAGCAGAGTTACCCGCAGACAGAGACAATACTGCTAATGCAAGTAGGACGTTTCTCAAGAATTTCATAATTACTGCCTCACTAGGGAATATACGGAGGTTTAAATCAAGAAAGAACGAATCGCAATGCACTCATGAAGAAATCTGAATGCATTCTAAAGCCAGAACCTCTTAGATCTCAGAATAGCTCATTATTGCTGATCTAGGCGGTCTAACGGTTTGGGCTTCAGCGGTGGCAAGGGTTTTCGAGTCACCACCAAAGTTTTGCGACCATCCGCTGCAAGCCCTGGTTAGGTTGCTGGCTGCTGAACTATTTGTCTTGTGCGCCATTGTTCTGCTTTCGTATCCATTTCTTTAATGAATCCATTTTTACCCTCCATATACCCATCAATATTTGTTGGATGTTCTCTTGCCAACTTCCGCTTTAGCTCACTGTATCTCTGCGCCTCTTCAGGATGGGCAATTATGTAATCTCGAAACGATAAATGACGTTCTACCTGATCTGAGGCAACTTCAAAGATATGAACATGATGTGTTCTGATACCTTCTTGGCTATCTTTAAGAAAGAATCGACGACCAGAAATTCCAAATTCACCCATAATTTTATACCCAAGTGTATCCATTGCTAAACTCTTCTCATCCACATTAAAAATATCTTTTACCTCAACTAAGAGATCGATAATGGGCTTTGCATAAATACTGGGAATTGCGGTACTGCCAATATGGTGTATGGCAACAACATTTTCGCCTAGGGCGTGAGCGACACATTGTGACTCAACCTCAAACGCCTCTTGCCACTTTGGGTTATGGGAGACAACTTCTACTTTTCTCATGACTCAAGAATTTCTCAAATAGCTTACAAGCTAACCCTCACTAACAATTGAAGCAACCTACTCCCTTCCCACTCAAGAAATAGACGCTGGAACTAAAGCGAAAATGTGTT
>CAXTSX010000064.1:0-18583 GCA_964247085.1 uncultured bacterium | reverse complement strand
TAAAAGAATCGATCGGCAACCTTGCACTTATCTGAGCGCTCTGCCCCACCAGTTATTAAAAGGTAATAATGCACCATACTTATCAACGCAAATATTGGGTAATTATTTGCTAGAGAATTTAGCTGCTACTAGTCATGATGAACCAACTACCCAGTGGCAAGGTGTAGCCAACGATCTAGGATATTTATATTTACAGCCTAGTAATGGTGCGATCGCCGCTTGGTTACATCAGTTACTAAATATCAAAAATTCAGTACTTAATAGCAGTTCTCTCTCCCCCCCAAGTGATGCACCAATTACTTTGCAATATATCTATATCCGTTGCAATCAGCTGCTCCAGACCACTACAACCCATATCTCCCTACAATTTAGTACGACAGAACTCACAACTTGGACAACTAGTGAAGCGGAGCTAATCGGGGCAATTTTAGATATTTGGGATTATCTTTTGACTGATTCGTGTTCAACAAACATCTGCAACCACCGGATGTTGTCTCTTAGTCAACAACTAGTAGAAAAATTTTTAGAGTTTGAAAAATATTGTTGTATGAGCGCTAAAAGCAATCAACTATCCAGGAATTTCAACTTGGGCTTGATTGCCGTGGTCCAAAAAACGGTGGAAATTATCTTGCGCCAATACTGGGGGCTAGAGCCCCTCCAGCATTGGTAAGAATTTAACTACCTAGAAATCACAGCGCTTTAGCATTAACCTTGATGTTGGGCACCACAAAATAATCCCCTCGATCGTCCACCCCAATTTGCCCTAAAGATTCATCACCAGTAATCAATCGTGCGCCCCGTCTGCGCGTGAAATAGCTCCAAGTCCACTGAATAAATACCACCAATTTATTATCAAATTCAATTAAATAATAAATATGGACGAACACCCAAATCAGCCAGGCAAAGAAACCGGAGAACTTCACGGCTCCAAAATCAGCCACCGCCGCATGGCGGCCAATCACCGATAAACTACCAGCATCAAAATATTCAAAGGCTGGTAAACTTTCCCCCACCAAGCGCTTGGCAATTAACTCCGCTACATATTTACCTTCTTGGGTAGCAACCGGTGCCACCCCGGCCAATGGCTTACCATCGGGCTTAGTAAAGTTCGCCAAATCGCCAATCACAAAAATTTGAGGATATCCTTTGACACTCAAATCTGATTCCACCATGACCCGTCCTACTCGATCGATCTCAGTTCCGGTATGGTCAGCTAAAATTTTACCCATGGCCGAAGCCTTGACCCCAGCTGCCCATAAAACAGTCCGCGCTGCTACTGTTTCAGTATTTTCACCCTGACGAATAGTTACGATGTTGTCTTCAATATTAGTCACCATGGCTTTAGTTTGGATCTTCACCCCCAAACCTACCAGGGAAGCTTCGGCCTTAGCCGATAGCTCTGGGGCATAAGGAGGCAATACTCGATCCATCCCTTCTACCAGCACAATCTTGGTTTCGGCAGTATTAATGCTGCGAAAATCTTTCTTAAGGGTACTGTAGGCTAGTTCGGCGATCGCCCCAGCTAATTCAACGCCAGTTGGTCCACCGCCCACAATCATGAAAGTAAGCCAAGCCTTACGCTTTTCGGGGTCGGTTTCTTTTTCGGCAGCTTCAAAAGCCATGAAAATCCGGCGACGCATTTCCAGCGCATCTTCCACCGTTTTTAGTCCGGGGGCGTTAGGTGCCCACTGGTCGTTGCCAAAATAGTGATGACTAACTCCGGTGGCCACAATTAAGGTGTCGTAATTGATTTCACCTTTATTCAAGAAAATCTTCTGCTTGACTGGGTCAACATCTTTGACTTCACCCATTAATACACTAATGTTTTTGTATTTGTTCAGGATCGATCGCAACGGAGAGGAAATATCGGAAGGTGATAAGCTACCGGTGGCCACCTGATATAAGAGCGGCTGAAAAAGATGGAAATTACGCTTATCAATCAACGTTACTTTAACAGGAGCATCCGCTGAGATGTGGCCTAAGGTTTGTGCCGCATGAAGTCCGCCAAAACCGCCGCCGATAATCACAACGTGGTGGGGGAATTTTTTCGCAACTTCATTGGTCATATGTTTAAAGTTTCCTAGATTCAATCTTATTTAGGGAAGTGATAAGTCACTGACCCAAGATATTTAGGCCACTGTCTTTCGTGAGTATCTATACCTAGCTTAGTATATATTCACAAAAAGGCAAGTGATAACTGGCTAAAAGTTAGCGGTGGCGCTGACAATTTGCCTAGCGATCGAAGGCAATAACTGTCGATTCTGTGCTGATCCTTCGGTAAAGACTACCAGCAACATCGACAACCGATCGGGCATCTCCACATAAGCAGCATCATGGCGCACTTTGCTAGTCCATCCCGCCTTCGACCAGAGCTTACTTCCCGGCGGCAAACCTTCCCCCAAAAAGCTATTCACCTGATTTTCTTCATCCGGTGGGGGGACAATCTGCCCCGCTGCGATATCCCGCTGCAATAGATCCAACATTGATTGCGATCGATCACCACTGACCGCAATCCCGGCCACAATACTGTGTAGTAAACGCGCCGTGGCCTCGGTGGTCAGCATATTGCGATGATCATAAAGTTCGCCGACAAAAGCTCGTTCCCGACCGTAAGGACCATCACCCCAGGTTTTTTGATTAACATTGAGCTGGTCTAGCTCTGGCCAACCCAACGACTTGAAATAACGATTCACAATATTGCGTTGCTGCTGCCAAGCCTTAAATGGTTCGATCGGTAGTTCTGGGCCGCTGGTAGTACCGCTCAAAATATCCACAATCAAGCTAGTGGCATCATTACTAGAATCCACAATCATATCTTGCAGCGCTCGATCGATCTCCGCTGAAGTACTGATCATGCCCTTTTCGAGCCATTCTTGGAGCGCCACCAGATAAAACAACTTCACCACACTAGCTGGATAAATCCGCTCACCGCCCCGATAGCTAAACCCTCTAGGTACATACCGCCAAACATCCTCAGCCGTCAACGCTCCCGCTGTATTCATCGGCGCATCTTGGTCATAGACCAACCAAGTCAGGGCAATTTGCTCACGGCTCATCCCCGGAAAAGCCTGCCAGGTGGACTCTAAAACTTCTTGGCCAAGGCGATCGAGCTGGGGATCGGGGGTAAAGAATTGCATATTAGTGCCGTTGAAATGCCTAAGCCTTCAGCATAGTATGGAAAGAGCAGCACCTCCAGCCCCTCACTTCTATGAATCTGCCTCTTTCCGACAACATCGAGTATCTCTGTCGATCGAACATCAATCTCTACAGCACCACCGACTGCACCGGTCTTGCTTCTCAGGTGGCTACTGGCCGACGGCTCAGCATACTAAATACTACCGGCACCAATGATCAAAATGTGCTGCGGGTCAGATCGATCGAAGACGATTATCCTGGCTGGCTTAATGCTGGCGATCTAACGCATCTAGCACCTACCCCCGATATTTACCAGTCGTCAGTGATCACACGGCAGGCGATCGAACAGCGGTTGCCTGCCGTAATTGATTTTACCAAGCGGGCTTTATCCGTTCCCAATCAATATCTGTGGGGTGGCACCGTGGCTCCTAATTATGACTGTTCTGGTCTGATGCAAGCGGCTTTTGCCGCGCAGGGCATTTGGCTACCCCGCGATTCTTATCAGCAAGAAGCTTTCACCAAAATAGTGCCTATTAGTGAATTACATCCCGGCGACTTGATCTTCTTTGGTACCCCCCAAAAAACCGATCATGTAGCGATGTATCTGGGTAGACAGGGCTACATCCACAGTTCTGGTATCGAAATTGGACGCAATGGCATTGGGATCGATATGCTGTCAGCGGACGCGGAAGATCCGGTGAGCCAAGCCTACTGGAAAAAATTTCGGCGCTGCGGTCGGGTGATGTCTAGCTACCAACGGCTAAATTGTGGTCATTGAATCTGGCTTATTGACCACGAGAATTGTTAAACTTAAGCAGAATCAACACGAACTTTTCGAGATGCTGTCCATGAGCGAATCTGATCATCACTCCGCACCAAAACTTTTCAAGGAGAGTGACCCGGAAAATTTACAGCTGCTCATGAGCCAATACATCGAGCAAATCGCCCAGCAATGCCAACAGCAGTTGCAGACGAACTTAGAGCAAATTTGGGTCGCTGCCGAAAAGGAACAAGCTTCCTTGGCTCAGCGAATGGTAAGTGATCATCTAGCGATGGTCGATGAAGGAACTAGCAAATTACCTAGCTATCATCCTCTGCACTGGTTTCAATCACAGCTGGAATTTAGGCTGAGCAGCGTTTTGGGGTTTAAAAATCAAAAGATTGCCCAGGATCAGGCTCAAGAAATATTGGAGCAGCTGCAAGCGGAAGTTGCCTTGGCGATCGCTCGTCAGCAAACAGCTATTGCGGAGGAGTTCGATCGGCAGATTCAAAATATTCGTAAATCATTAGCCCCTACCGTCCAGCCTCAACTCCAAGAAAAAAGAGTAATGATCACGGAATATATTAATAGCTATATACCGGTAGCTAGACTACAACTACGAGAAGTTGATAAATTTGGCTTTTTCCGCAATGGTCAGCGAATTAGTCCTAATAACATTGTGATCTCTACCACCAGCACAGTTAGCCCCTGGTATTTGATGGGTTTGCAAACACAACAACAATCTGTCTATCAGATTTCGCTGCAGCAATTACAGCCCCTATTGCAAGAATCTTTAACACGTACCTTCAATGATATTCAAACTCAAATCGCCAGCTATATCGAAACCGATTTACATCCACAAATTAAAAGTTTGTTAGCTAGTGTGTAAGGAATGAAGGCTGCATTAGATCTGGTCACGTCCAGTAGCTGACAGATTAGTTTCGGCTAAAACACGATTTAACTTACCACTCACATATCCTTCTAAGTCTAGAGTCACATAGGCAAAACCGAGGTTTTGCAGAGCGGAAACGACCTGTTCCAGATCTTGATTGAGGACGAATTGTTGGATCTTATTTGGTGGTAATTCAATCCGGGCGGTATCGCCGATTGATCGAACCCGCAGTTGTTCATAACCCAGTTTGCGTAAATAAATTTCGGCGCGGCCCACCCGTTGCAGCTTATCGATCGAGATGGCTTCACCGTAGGGAAAACGAGAGCTGAGACAGGGTTGTGCCGGTTTGTTCCACCAGGACAAGCCCAAAAATTCGGAGATTTCTCGCACTTCTAATTTGGTAATTCCTAGTTCGGCTAAAGGCGACCTAGCCCCCCGCTCTTGAGCAGCTTGAATCCCCGGACGATAATCTTTTAAGTCGTCGGCGTTCACCCCATCCAACACATAAGGATAACCGAACTGCTGAGCTAACGGCTTCAGGGTATCGTGCAGTTCGCTTTTGCAAAAATAACAGCGATTAATTGGATTAGCCCGATATTCCGGGTTATCCATTTCATGGGTGGTGACTAGCTGGTGAGCGATCCCAATGGTTGCCGCCTGAACTTGAGCATCTTCTAGTTCTTCGGGCAATAGCGAGGGCGAGACTGCCGTGATCGCCAAAGACTTTTCACCCAAAACATCATAGGCAACTTTGGCCACCAGCGTACTATCCACCCCACCAGAGTAAGCCACCAAAGCTCGATCGACAGTAGTAAATAGTTCTTGAAGTGCCAATAATTTCTGGGCAGTGATGGGTCTCATTGGCATAAATAACTCAGGATAACGCTCAAAACTCACGGCGACTAAACAGCGCAATAGTGATTACTAAAAACACTGCTGTATAGATTATAGAGTAACCAAAACTGGTCCACAGATCAGCACTACTCGGTAAGGTGCTGTACACAGCGCTATTTTTAAGATCAAAACGCGCCAGATCGGGCAAGATCACGAATAATCCATCAGCTAATTTCTGAAAACCGGGACTCTTGCTTTCTCCCAGGTGAGCCATGTTCACCATGTCGCGGCTACCATGACCAGCTAGATACACTAAACCCGTGAGCAACGTCGCCAAGATCGAACTGGTGATCGAACCAAACATAATGGCCGCCGCCACAATCAGCATGAGCTCTAAAACCATAAAGACGCTGGTGAGCAGTAGTGGTCCGATCGGATAAGCCACTTTAGCCAGGGTTAAAACTCCCAGATAAATAGCCATCATCGATGCCACCAACACCGCCAGCACTGCTGATAAGCCCAAGTGTTTGCCAATAATGAATTCTGCCCGACTCAAAGGCTTGGGAATTAGCGCTAAAATTGTGCGGCGATCGATCTCTTTATTAATTAAATTGCCGCCCAGCAAAATAGCAATGCCGACTGCCAACACATTAATCACCCCGAGCCCAAAATCCAATAAGATCTTGTCCTGCGCTCCGGGAGCGACTTCAGGTAATACTCGCCAAGCCAACACCATCACTAAAACAAAAATACCCACGACGTAGAGAATGCGATCACGCATAATTTCTCGAAAACTATTGGAGCCGATCGCCCAGATGCGAATTAAATTCATGACAACGTTCTTGCTCATTCCTGATTGCAGGAACTAGTATACCCAAATGATGTGGTGAGTTATACTAATGCCACCAATGCTAGGAAAGATATAAGATATTGAAGCCCTCTGATAGAGCATCAAAATACTGTATGAGTAGAGTTGGTATCGGCATCCGCACCGCCAATCAGCGGCAAGAGCGAGAAGCAGGACAAATTCATGTTTATGACGGAGCTGGTAAAGGTAAGTCCCAAGCTGCTTTAGGCGTAGTGTTGAGATCCTTAGGACTAGGCATTGAGAGCGGGACTGACCATCGCATTTTATTACTACAATTCTTGAAAGGTCCCGGGCGAGAATATGATGAAGATGCTGCTATTGCTGCTTTGCGTGGTGCTTTCCCCCATTTAATTGACCAAGTGCGAACTGGTCGCGCAGAATATTTTAGCCAAGCCGATATTACCGAGTTCGATCGAGCAGAAGCGGCTCGTGCTTGGGACGTAGCCAAAGGAGCGATCGCCTCCGATTTATATACGGTGATCGTCTTAGACGAGATGAACCCGGCTTTGGATCTAGGATTGCTGCCCATTGATGAAGTCGTCAGCACCCTCGCCAAGAAACCCCGCCACTTAGAAGTGATTGTGACTGGTCGGGATACTCCCGCCGCCCTCCTAGAATTGTCTGATCTACATTCGGAGATGAAGCCCCATCATCATCCCGAAGCCAAAGAAAAAGGCATTGAAGGGATTGAAATTTATACTGGCGATGGTAAGGGAAAATCTACCAGTGCTCTAGGTAAAGCTTTGCAAGCGATCGGACGGGGCATTAGCCAAGACCGCAGCCACCGGGTACTCATTATGCAATGGCTGAAAGGCGGCAGCGGCTATACCGAAGATGCCGCCATCGCTGCACTCAAAAAAAGCTATCCCCAGTTAGTAGACCACCAACGTTGCGGCGGCGATTCGATCGTCTGGCGCGGTAAGCAGCAGGAAATTGATTTTATCGAAGCCGAGCGCGGTTGGGAAATTGCCAGCAGCGCCCTGGCTTCTGGTCTTTACAAAACCATTATTATGGATGAGTTGAATCCAACCGTAGACTTAGATTTATTAGAACAGGAACAGATTGTCGAAGCCCTGCTGGCTAAACCAGCCCATACCGAGGTAATTATTACCGGTCGCTGTTATAACACTCCGATTTACTTCAATTTGGCCAGCATTCATTCCGAAATGATCTGTCACAAACACTACGCCAATAGCGGGGTTAACCTCCGGCGGGGCGTAGATTTTTAGCTGAATTAATAGCCGATTTGAAAAAATTAATACAAATCTGTGAATAATAGCCCTTAAGATATCAGTATGGGTTTTTGTCCCATGTAATGTAGGAGGGTTACGTCATGTCCACCGAAACTTCAGTCAAAGATGTTGCTAGTTTGACCGCCGCTGATGTCGAAATAATCGCTGCCAGACTAGAGGATGACGCTTACTCCAATCCTTTTGATGGTTTGGAAGATTGGCATTTGTTGCGCGCGATCGCTTACCAACAACCAGAGCTAGTGGAACCCTATATCCATTTACTGGATGTAGAAGCCTACGACGAATCCTAAAATAATGCGCCTGTTGGTGGGTATTGGGGGCGGCATTGCCGCCTATAAGGTCTGTGCGGTCATTTCTACCCTCTTTCAAGAGGGTGTAGAAGTGCGGGTCGTTCTGACTACTGCTGGTCAGCAATTTATTACACCGTTGACAGTGACCACCCTCTCGCGGCAACCCGCCTACAGTGATGCTGATTTTTGGCAGCCTATTCACCACCGCCCTCTGCATATTGAGCTTGGTGAATGGGCTGGTTTGATTTTAATTGCGCCATTAACAGCCAATACTTTAGGGAAATTGGCCAATGGGTTGGCCGATAACTTGCTGACCAATATTGTTCTGGCTTCCACCTGTCCAGTGTTGCTTGCTCCGGCCATGAATACCGATATGTGGGATCAGATCGCCGTGCGCCGGAACCAGCAACTGTTGCAGCAAGATCCACGCTATCACTGGTGCGATCCGGGAGCTGGTCTGCTAGCTTGCGATCGAGTGGGTCAAGGACGCTTAGCGGAACCAGCGATGATTATTAATCATGTGCGATCGATCTTCCTCAGCCAAGGTAAAAGAGATTTCGTCGGTCGTCATATTTTGATCAGCACTGGCGGCACCCGCGAATTTCTGGATCCAGTCAGGTTTATTGGCAATCCGGCCACCGGCAAGATGGGGTTGGCGCTGGCGCAAGCCGCTGCCCACCGGGGGGCGCGGGTCACTTTGGTCTATGCTAATTTGCCAGAGCTGCCCCAAGAATCTGGGATTACGGCCATTGCGGCGGTGAGCAGTGACTTAATGGCAGCAGAATTATTTAAATATTTTCCCAGCGCTGATTTTACTTTGATGGCGGCGGCGGTAGCGGATGTGAAGCCAGCTACTTATGTCGATCGGAAATTGGCCAAACAGGAATTATCGGATCATTTACCAGTGGTGTCCGTGCAAGACATTGCCGCCGCCTTAGGTCAGCGCAAACAGCCCAGGCAAAAGCTGATTGGTTTTGCGGCACAGACCGGCGATATTGTGACTCCGGCACAGGAAAAGTTAGTGCGCAAGAATCTGGATGCCATCGTGGCTAATCCGATCGATCTGCCCCATGTCGGTTTTGGGAGCGATCAGAATCAGGCAGTGTGGATTGACAGATCTGGTCAGCAAATAGAGATTCCGACTTGCTCCAAGTTGGAAATGGCTCATCAAATCTTAGATTTAGCGCTGCAGTTGTAATCTCTTATCCGCTACAGCACCTAAAGTTGACTTTATACCCTGTAACGACTAAAATCAATTTTATACCTTGCAATAACTAAGAATAGCTACCATGATGATCCATTCCAGCCAGGAATTGGCGGTCTGCCTGAAAGATCGCCGCCAACAACTCCAGCTTAGTCAAATAGAGGTAGTCGATCGGGTGGGGTTGCTGCAAAAAACTCTATCAGCGTTTGAAAATAAACCAGATAGCACTAAACTGGAAACCCTTTTTCGGATACTGGCGGCCTTGGATTTACAATTACAAGTTATTCCCAAAGAAGATCGCGAAACTATTGCCCAAGGATGGACTGAAGAGTGGTGAAGATAACGGCTATTCTCTATGTGTTCATGAATGGTCGGTCAGTAGGGAATTTACACAAGTCGGCCAATGGAGCGATGATTTTTCAGTATGCAGAGTCATGGCTATCTATCCCAGGAGCACGCCCACTGTCACTATCATTGCCATTGCGGCGGATGAAATATGAAGGAGAAGAAGTTTATAACTTTTTTGATAATCTGTTACCAGACAGTAAGGCGATTCGAGACAGAATTCAAGCTAGGTTTAAAATTGCTAGCGGGCAGCCCTTTGATTTATTAGCAGCCATCGGGAGCGATTGTATTGGGTCTATTCAACTCGGTTGGGATGAAGCTTTGGATAGCGTGGAAAAGACGAACGCGCTTCCCCTTTCCAACTCAGATATTGCTCGAATGCTGGAAAATTGTCGAACTTATCCCCTCGGTATGGATCGAGAAAATGCCGATTTCCGAATTTCGATCGCTGGGGCCCAAGAAAAAACGGCTCTCCTCTGGCATCAAGAACAATGGTGCTTACCAATTGGGACTACTCCCACTAGTCATATCTTGAAATTGCCCATGGGTATCATTTCCAGCAACGATCTGGACTTGAGCGATAGTTGTGAAAATGAATGGCTATGTCTCGAAATAGCCAAAGCCTTTGGCTTGCCTGCGGCTAATGCTCAGGTTGAAATGTTCGATGATGTTAAAGCATTGGTCGTAGAACGTTTCGATCGACGCTGGTCACAAAATGGTCAGTGGCTAATGCGGATTCCCCAAGAAGATCTATGTCAAGCTTTGGGGGTGTCTCCTAGTTTGAAATATCAAGCTGATGGCGGACCAGGAATCGCTCAAATCATGCAGCTTTTACTAGGAGCAGAAGATAGTGATGCTGCACGGGAGCAATTTTTTCGTAGTCAAATTCTATTTTGGCTATTGGCCGCAATTGATGGTCATGCTAAGAATTTCAGTATCTATATTCAGCCAAGTGGTAGCTACCGTTTAACTCCTTTGTATGACATTATTTCGGCATATCCGATGATGACGAGCAAAAAGTTACCAAAACAGAAAGCTAAGATGGCCATGGCGCTACGCGGGACAAAGACCAACTATTATCACTGGGCTAAGATCCAGTCTCGGCATTTTGTCTCCACAGCTCAGTCAGTAAAATTTTCACCACTCCAGGCCAGGAAATTGGTGAAAGATATGTTGGAGCAAGCTCAAGATGTTACTGAGCAAATAGCTGAAGAATTACCTACGAATTTCCCTACGCATGTGAGTGAGCCTATTTTGCAGGGTATGAACAATCTTGCTCACCAGCAGTTATCCTACCAGCAGGATTTTTAGCTGATCGCTTGCGGCAGCTAGGTGAAGATCCCGATCAGCTGTCATGATTTTTGTGGAGATAGTCTCACTCAAAGTCTTGAGATAGTTATATTATGTGGAGTGCGATTGACCCGAAAGTCGATCGCCACAGCACAAGGCTCCAGAAAGGTTTTTTCACTCCAAAACAATATAGGGCTTTAGTTGTGGGAGTTTGGCTCTGCCGATTCCACATCTGAGTCTAGTCAGGAAGTTGAGATCTTTGAAGCTGTTCTCTTGGCGATATTCCACAACTTTTTTGGCAACTAATGATGGATTGATGCTACTTAATCCTTTTTCTTCAGTTTTGATAAATTCAAAGAAACTGATCAGTTCTTTTTCAGTTGCTGTTTTGAGATTTGTGCGAACAACTTTCCCCATTTCTACTTGCAGTTGCTTTTCCATGTTGTCATCGATGATGATACACCAGACAAAATCGAGCTTAGCTTGGCGAGCCGCTGCGATAATGTGATCATTTAGAACGACTTGGTATTTATCTTCGCCATGTTGCTTGACAATTACAGGCAGAACATTGCGCTCTATTTTTTTGAGTTCATCAGCGATCGCTGAAATAATCATGGCTGAAGCTTTACTTTCACCTTTAATGAATTTGCAAGGCAGACGGAGGATCTGGCCTAGTGGATTGCTGATGGATGAATCGATAGTTGCTAGTGGCATATGGAGTTTAGTCTATTGAGCGATAAAGTTATGAGTGAGAAAAACTTCGTTGGTCAGTTCAGCATAAAGCTTAGAGATGGGAGACTTACGCCAACAAACTACCGGTGCTTGCTTCAGGCTAGCCACTTCGACGTGGGCATATTGTAAGAGGCGAGTTTCGTACTGTTTACCAGCAAAATTGTTAGCTATTTCACTATCCAATGCTTTCTCAGCCCCCTGGGCTACTGACCAATTACTACGCACTATCCCTAGACTCAATGGTCCATAAGGGAGGTGGTGAGTGAGTCGGGCTTGGCGGAATGTGGGGAGAATTTCTTGATGAATTCTCAACGCATGACGAATGGCCTTACTACCATCGATCGGCACGAGCACATGATCACAAATAGATAGCAAACAAGAAGCCAGTTGATCTAATGTGGGTGCTGTATCAATGAATATATAGTCATATTCACTTTTTAGTAGCTCAACCATATTAATGAAAGGTTGGAGGGGTAATATATCTGTTCCATCTCGAAATGCTTCCAAGGCTTTTCTGTTAGTTGAGAGTAGGGAAAGCGAGAAGCTTTCTCCTTCAGTCGTAGGAAAAGGCTTTTGCTGAATGGCACTTTTCAGAATGGCTTGAGCGGCATCAATTTCTTTCAGATTCAGCTTGGCCGTAACAGGAGTGAGAAAATCTGGAAGGTGGTCTGGATTGAATCCTAGTCCATGTGTCAAGTCACCTTGCAGATCTAAATCGATCAATAAGACATTTTTACCATGCAAGGCTAGCATTGCTGCCATATTAATGGCACTGGTGGTTTTTGCGACACCACCTTTCATGTTCCAAATGCCAGTAACTAGAGCAGTGGGCTTTTCAGTTAAGCATTTTTGGATTTGTTTGAGTAATTTAGGCAAACTAGTTTTGCTTACTTTCTGGATCGGAGTGAGGGGAAAGACCAGCCCATCAACTCGCCGCCATAACTGAAAAAAATCACCATTGAAAACCAAGCCATATGGAGCAAGGAATTCTGCTTTGACCTTGCTAACATCCAGATATTGGCGAATACCATTATTAGGCGTTGCCGGGTCAAAGCCAACTGCTTCTCGATAAAGGTCATGTTTTGCACATTGCTCTGCAAATTCCTTATCAGCAATGGAACTCAGCTCAGGAGCCCTTCTTTTGATTTCGATGGCTAATATCGGAGCTTCTTGGGGCGATGGATAAATTAAATAGTCTGGTCTTAATATTGCACCAGCACCTATATGTGGTTCATTTTTAATATTTTCAATCTTAATTCCCAATTTCTCGAACATGAAAGTCATGAAATTGGGGGCCAAATCTTTTTCTGAGTACTTATCTGGAATTTGGCTCCATCGATCGACGATCGCTCTATAAGCTGTTGAAGTTCTGGATTGTTTAGTGGGAGAATCCGTGAGGACAGTATTCATAGCGGTCAGGATTGTGAGGAGTTAGAGATGCCTGCAATTTCGTCATTAGCGTCGATTTCAAGGCATACAGATTTAGGCAGTTTGATATCAACTAACTGCCTTTAAAATTATTCCCAAAAAATAGCTGCTGCTAACTCTAGCTAACAATTAGATAGATCGCAAACTACAATCCGCTAATTAATGCCGACTTGGCTAAGGTTAAAGCCTCTGGCAATTTACTAGCATCCCGACCACCAGCTTGAGCCAAATTAGGCCGACCACCGCCGCCTCCACCACAAATTTTAGCGATCGAACCAATAAATTTACCAGCCTGTAAGCCTTTGTCATTCACGCCCTTACTAAAAGCTACTACAAAATTAACTTTGTCAGCAGCGGGCACCGAAGCCAGCACCACCGCACCTTCTCCCAGTTTTTGTAGCAATCTTTCCGCCGCAGTTTGCAGCGCCGCTGCTTCCACATCACCCAACTCGGCCACGATGTAAGAAAACTCGCCGATTTTTTCGGCTTGTCCTAGCAATTGCTCAGACTTAAACACCGCCAAATCGCCTTTGACTTGAGTCAATTGTTTTTGGCTGGCTTTCAGTTCTTCTTGCAAACTATTCACTCGATCGACAATTTCATCGGGCTTGGCTTTAAACCGATCGCTTAAATCCTTAACCACCTGTTCTCGAACATTTAGATACTCTAAAACCGCTGCGCCAGCAACAGCTTCAATTCGGCGAATCCCAGCAGCTACCCCGGCTTCGGTGATGATTTTAAACACCCCAATTTCAGCGGTGTTCTGAACGTGGGTGCCGCCACAGAATTCCATCGATACGCCGGGGAAATCAATGACTCGTACTTCCGCGCCGTATTTTTCGCCAAACATCGCTACGGCACCTTTGGCCTTAGCCTCAGCGATCGGCAACACTTCAATATCGGCGGGATGGGCTTCACTAATCCAAGCATTAACCTGATTCTCCACAGCCTGTACTTCAGTGGGGGTTAAAGCACGAGGACAATTAAAGTCAAAGCGTAATCGATCGAACGCCACCAATGAACCTGCTTGAGAAATTTCACTATCCACTAACTTTTTCAAAGCTGCTTGCAGCAAGTGGGTGGCACTATGATTAGCCTGCGCCCGTCGCCGACCACTAGAGTCAATCTGAGCGGTGACTTGATCACCAACCCGCAAATTGCCCCGTTCGATGGTGCCAAAATGGATAAAGAAATTCGATTCTTTTTGGACATCGGTAATTTGCACCAGCAAATCGGTACCGGTCAAAAAACCGCGATCGCCAATCTGACCACCGGATTCGGCATAGAAGGGACTACGATCCAGGATGATCTGGACAGTCGCACCAGACTCGGCCTCCTCGCTAATTTCACCACCAACTAACACCGCCGCCACCGTCGCTGAACTATTCAAATTGTTGTAGCCCAAAAACTCGGTGGGATGTAAATTGGCGGCTAAGTGATCGATCGAACCCTGTACGGTCAAATCAATACTGGTGTGGGCGGCTTGGGCTAGTTCTTTTTGTTTGAGCATGGCCTGTTGATAGCCATCCAAATCAATATCTAAGCCTTGTTCGGCAGCGATTTCTTGGGTTAACTCTAACGGGAAACCATAGGTATCATAAAGCGTGAAGGCATCGATACCACTAATTAGTTTGTTGTCACCAACCTTAGCAATCACTTCAGCCAGTAGCTTCTCGCCGCGATCGAGCGTTTTTAGAAACTGGGCTTCTTCCCGCGCGAGATCTCCTTGAATTAAATTTGCTTTTTCCCGCACTTGCGGATAAGCATCCTCGGACATGGCGATCGCCGTTTCCGCGACTTGCCCAATAAAGGCTCCTTCGATTCCCAGTAGTCGCCCATGGCGCACTACCCGGCGCACCAATCGACGTAAAATATAGCCTCGCCCGGTATTAGAAGCCCGAATCCCATCAGAAATCATCTGCACCACCGCGCGGACATGATCGCCAATTACTTTCAGCGAAACCTTATTTTCATCACTAGCCTGGGCATAATCCACGTTCGCTAACTGCGCGGCTTTTTGAACGATCGGGAAAATCAGATCAGTTTCATAGTTATTAGGTACTTGCTGGAGAATCTGCGCCATCCGCTCCAGACCCATTCCCGTATCAATATTTTTATTTTGTAGTGGTGTCAGCTTACCATCTACATGCCGGTTGTATTGCATAAATACCAAGTTGTAAAACTCAATAAACCGGCTGTCGTCTTCTAAATCAATATTGTCGTTACCCAGCTCCGGGTGAAAATCATAATAAATCTCCGAGCAAGGCCCACAGGGTCCGGTTGGTCCCGATACCCAGAAATTATCGGCCTCGCCCAGGCGTTTAATCCGTTGCGGATTGACACCAATTTTATTCTCCCAAATAGCAAAAGCCTCGTCGTCGTCTTCGTAAACACTGACAACTAAGCGCTCCGGCGGCAACTGAAAAACCTGGGTAGAAATTTCCCAACCCCATTCGATCGCCTGTTCTTTGAAGTAATCCCCAAAGCTGAAGTTGCCCAGCATTTCAAAAAAAGTATGGTGCCGTGCTGTCCGGCCAACGTTTTCGATGTCGTTGGTACGAATGCATTTTTGGGAGGTGGTAGCACGGGGAAAGTCTGGCGTTTTTTGTCCCAAGAAAATTGGCTTGAAGGGCAACATCCCGGCGATCGTGAGCAACACGGTGGGATCTTCGGGTACTAGTGAACCACTGGGCAAGATCTGGTGTTGATGCTGGGCGTAAAAGTTCAGGAATTTTTGGCGAATCTCTGCGCCGCTCAGTTGGGGGATGGAGGTCATGGGATTTATTTAACTAGCCAATCTATATTCTAATTGTGACTGATTTTGGCCAGTAACTGATGATCGATCGGCTAAATCCCGTTAAATCTAATCTAGAGGACTAATTACGCCTCTTCCGCCACGGTTCATGACATGGGTGTAAATCATTGTGGTCTTGACATCTTTGTGACCAAGCAATTCTTGGACTGTGCGAATGTCGTAGCCGTTTTGCAGGAGATGGGTGGCGAAGCTATGACGAAAAGTGTGGCAACCGACTTTTTTGTGAATTTTGGCTTGGTGAACTGCTTGCTTGATTGCTTTTTGCAGTCCACTTTCATGTAAATGATGTCGCCGTACAATTCCACTTCTTGGATCTTTGGAAAGCCCGATACTGGGAAAAATATATTGCCAAATCCATTCTGTTGCAGCGCTGGGGTACTTACGTTCCAGAGCAAACGGTAAATATACTTTGCCATAACCCTGCTCCAGATCTCGTTCATGCAAGCAGTGTACTCGTTTAATATGCGCTTGCAAGAATGGTGTCAAGGTTGTGGGTAACATGGTGACTCGGCTTTTTTGCCCTTTGGTATCACGAACAACTATTTGTTGATAGGAGAAATCTATGTCTTTGACACGTAGACTCAATGCTTCAGACAGGCGTAAACCTGTACCATATAGCAGTTGTACTAAAAGCCGATGTTCTCCAGTAAGTTGGTTAATAACGATTTGGACTTCTTGTTTGGTTAGAACAGTAGGTAGGTAACGAGATCTTTTTGCTCGAAGTGCATCAACAGATTCCAATTCTTGATCTAGAACAAATTTATATAAAAACAGTAATGCGCTCAAAGCTTGATTTTGTGTGGATGCAGCAACATTTCCCACTACGGCTAAGTGACTTAAAAAGGCTTGGACTTCTTCCACACCCATGTCTTTAGGATGCTGTTTATCGTGAAACAGGATATAGCGCCTGATCCATGCCACATAGGTTTGCTCTGTACGGTAGGAGTAATGCTTCAGACGAATGGCTTGTCGAACCCGGTCTAATAGTTTAGGTGGGGCAGGCTGTTCCATAACCTTGGAGAAAAACAATGAAGATTATTACAAAATGTTAGTAAATTATTTCTAGATCGAACAAGAGCATTTAAACTGAAATTGTTTCAGTCTAAACACCCATTTTGGGGTGTTATGCAGACAAACGTCGGGCTAATTCCCTTATTTCCTAGGGTATATGCGGACAAATGTCGGTATATACAACTGATTCAAGATGGTTATACTGAATCCGTCAGTATAATCAGTAGTTATCCAACAAAAGACTTAAACACCAATAGAAGTGGATATTGGGAAATTATTTAATATCCATTTGTAATCTTTAGGTGTATCAAAATCGATCAAGCCTTGCGGAAAATCAATGATTTTGACATCATTTAAGTACCGCTGAGTCAATTTTTTTCGCGACTTCTATTTGGTTCAACTCAAGCAGTTCAGAAAATAGCTGCCGATCAAATAAAGCTGGCACACCAATTGTATTTTGATAGCTGGAGGCAACGATAGATTGATGATTAGCATCGTAACTCGATCTCAGTTGCTGAATAATTCTTTCTAAGGTACTTTTGACGCTTGACTGTAAAACAAACCCTCCAAAATAATTACACAGTCGGTGATCTGTACAGAAGTGGGTAGCTCGGCTAGAATCCAGTAAGAAAATAGTATTTCAGTAGGATTGCGAGTGTTCGAATTAGCTGTTCCAAAAATCAAAATTGCTTTTCAGAGATAAACTTGCCCATTGACCTTGAAAGAGATTTACTGCATAGTTTGCACAGTGAATTTGTCCAAAATACAAGTTAGTTTCTAAAAATTTGCAAGGCAAATAATCTAACAAATATTTGCCCATATCTCAACAACAGTCAGGGCAAATATTTGTTAATTCGATACAAGATTTTTAGATTCTAGATCTTAACCTCAGCAGCAGGGAAAGTGGATATCTTACCTTTCCGTACTGCAATAACCACATCAAAATCAGAGCAGTAAGCAAATGTCACATCATTAGCTTTGTTATATAATGTAACAATTGTCCCGGTTCCACCTTGCTGAACACCTAAAGGACGCAGATCGCCAAAGAAAAAACGTCGGAGTTGATCTCCGTTGCCAAATACACCTTTGTTTTTGGTAATCAAATCAATTTTCTGCTGGTTGGTTAATCCTGTTACATCCTTATTTTCAGCTGCATGGACAGGGCTAATCAACTGAGGTGAAATACTGATAACACCCACAGCTTCAAGAGACATAAAGGTAGCGGTAGCGATAATAATTGCAGAACGAAGCATCATTTTGATCTCACTAAAATATATGGAACAAGGACAAAGAAAATTCTAATTGAACGCTCTATTGCAGTTAAATTCTGAACAGCAGAATAGATTTAGATGGTGGGGAATAGTTGAAAAGTTGAAAGCCTAGTTTGTGGTCTTGATTAAAGCTATTTAAGTGCGTTCCCAGCGAAACTTACGATCTGCCTCAGAAATCGCCACATCATTAATGCTCGCAAACCGTTTCATCATCAAGCCGTTCTCTGCAAACTCCCAGTTTTCGTTGCCATAAGCCCGAAACCATTCACCAGCAACATTGTGATACTCATATTCAAACCGCACAGCGATCTTGTTATCCATAAAACACCATAGTTCTTTTCTCAGGCGATAATCTAGTTCTTTTTGCCACTTGCGGGTCAAAAATTCTTTGATGGTGGCGCGTCCACTAAAGAACTCCGAGCGATTGCGCCATTCCGAATCTGGAGTGTAGGCTA
>CAXTSX010000063.1:0-18621 GCA_964247085.1 uncultured bacterium | reverse complement strand
TAGACGCTGCAAGGTATCTAATCTAAGTGGTTTCGTTGAACCAAGAATCCTCGTGTGTTCACGCCGAGGAGTGTCAACAGACAAATCAGAGCGATCGAACTGACTCTACCTGGCTACTGACTAGTAGTCTTTGGCAAGTCCCCTGAGGCTGCAAGCAATAAATACCACTGCCATTGGTGTAGACGATCGAACCATCACTGCTCAGATCGTAGGATAGTACCCCTTGAGCAAGTACGTCTGGTTCACCTCCTTGGAGTGATTGGCGAATTAACTGCCAACTGGCTGGAACCAGGGAAGGGGCATCTGGTTCACTAAAAGATTGTCCTTTCATCAAGTCTGGGTTTAGGTATTCGCCCCAAGCTTTAATGCTTTTGGGTTCGATCTGTTGGTTTTGATTGCCACGTAGCAAGGGTTTACCCGTATACATTTGGGTAAAGAAGTTAAAAAACTGCACAACAGCGTAAACTAATTTCACAGGAATCTGTGCAATGCTAGTAATTGCATACCACAAGCTGATCTGGGGCTTAAATTTGTAGGGGCGGCGAATGTAATACAACGATCCATCAGCACCAATTTGGGGGGCTACTAAGTCAGATTTTGGATCTTCTGCGAGGGTGATCATCTTTTCGGTTGCAAAATCCAACTTCTCGATCGTAAAGGGTGTCCGATCGCCCATGAGACCATCTCTGGTACGACCAATTCCAGCTGATTGATAAACAATTGCTGGATGTTCTCCTGGCAACCATCTTGGTGCTAAGTCTAAGGAATCGCCGTCGGTGATTTCTTGCAGCTTGATGCTATCGCGGGGCATGGTAGCAATATTGGCAATACCAGTCCGGTGCGTTTTAGAACAAACAACTAAATTATGACCGGGATGAAAATCAAGGTCTTGTAACTGAAATTCAGAATTATGGAAGAGCCGATCTTCTCGATCGGACTCTGGGTTGTAGGAAAATAGACCAGATACATCGCCAGCACTCAGGGCATAGAGCAATTGTCCGCCAGTCACCCGGCAGATGCTGGTAATCGCAATATTGACGATCGATTCAGCTGCTTGGTCAAGCTTTTGCCGTAAACCCTCTGGCGCAGTCATATCGTTCCAGCTTTTATTTTTCCAAGCTTGCTGACGCTGTGTCTGTAAGCTGCGCAGTTGAACAGACCGGCCAAAATCACTTTCCACTTCCTGACAATGATCAGCATGGTGCAGGTAAAGTTTGCCGTGAGATAAGTAGGCGAAATTTGGAGTCATACAGAAGATGCGGCGAGCTAACATACTGTTCATTATGCCCATAATTTTAGGTTTCCGGACAGGTACAGATCGATCGGATCTCTTGCCGCCCAAGGTATTTTCATGACATAATAAAAAATTGTGTTTAATTTTCAATCCTTTCTGGGATCTAGGAGTCTATGGCAGCCAAAAAGGGAGTTCGGATTATCATCACACTCGAATGCACCGAGTGTCGGACTAACATGGCGAAGCGCTCACCTGGCGTATCGCGCTACACCACCACCAAAAACCGTCGCAATACTACTGCTCGGTTAGAGGTCAAGAAATTTTGTAAGCACTGTAATAAACATACAGTCCACAAAGAAATCAAGTAATTAGCGGCACCGTCGCTTACACCAACTCACTAAAATTTTAATTAATTATCATGGCTTACTTTCGCAAGCGCCTTTCTCCCATTAAACCGGGCGATCCGATCGACTACAAAGATGTTGAACTGCTCCGGAAATTTGTGACTGAGCGGGGCAAATTGTTACCCCGTCGGATCACTGGACTCACTGCTAAACAGCAACGAGACGTGACTCTAGCCATCAAACGTTCGCGTCAGATTGCTCTGATGCCGTTTATTAACGCCGAAGGTTAATCTAAGTTGATCATGCAGATCGATATGAATGCCTAGCTAGAGCTAAAATAAAAGCTAGGCATAGCCGCCTGCATCATCACATCGTAAGGTAGTTAACTGGGTGGAGAAAGGTAATTTAGTAGAATTTTGGCATAATGGCGAACGACGCTTAGGGATTTGTGATCGACCAGAAGGCAAAAAACTTTGGGTTGTTGTTGACGCGCGTCAACAGTCCCACAATCTTCACCCCACCAAAGACATTACCTACACCGTAGCCGGTGTTAGTTTTAAGCAACCAGCAGAAATTGAAGCCTTCCTAACCGCCGTTAATCCTAACCTTGACCCAGATAGTTTGTCAGTGGCTTGGGAAATGTTAGTAGATGACGGGGAGTCAGTCGATCCAGCCACTATGGCGGATTTACTCTATGCTGAGCAATCGCCCAGCCTTTGCTACGCGGCCCATTTCTTACTGTCCGCCGACAAAGTTTATTTTAAAAACAAAAAAGAAAATAACTACGAACCTAGACCACGCTCTCAGGTCAGCGAAATCCAACACCAACTCGCAGTCAAAGAGCAGAAAGAACAGGAGTTGCTGGGTTTTGTAGAACGGGTCAAGACCAAGACCCAGGGTGAAGAAGTAGTTTGGTCAGAGATCGATCGACTACGGCTAGAAACCTTAGAGAAATACGTTTTACAGCCCGATAATCCGCCCAAAGGCATTACCGAAATATTAGCCCTGCTCCATCTCACCCAAACTCCTCAACAGGTTTTTGATTTTCTAGTAACGATGGGTTGGTGGGAACCGCATGAAAACCTATTTTTACGTAGGTCTCAAGTTCCCGTTAAGTTCCTTCCCAAAATCACCGAGGCAGTCGATCGCATGTTAACTGACTTTCCTGCCGATCTCGATACCAACCGCCTTGACCTGACACATCTCAAGGTTTACACCATTGATGATGAAAGTACCCTGGAAATTGACGACGGCCTCAGTCTAGAGACCTTAGCCGATGGTCGCTGCCAAATTTGGGTACATATTGCCGACCCCACTCGCTTTGTAGCGGTCGGTGGCGAGCTAGATTTAGAAGCCCGACGACGCGCCACCACCATCTACATGCCTACCGGTATGATCCCCATGTTTCCAACATCCTTGGCTACCGGGCCAATGAGTTTGATTCAAGGACGAATTTGCTGTGCTCTCAGCTTCGGCATTATCCTAGACGAGCAAGGTGCCGTCAGTGAATATAAAATAACTCCTTCCTTAATCAAACCGACCTACCGTCTCACCTACGAAGATGTCGATGAGATGTTGCAATTGGGGATTCAGAATGAGCCGGAAGTTGAAGCCTTTTTCAAACTAGCTAAGTTGCGCCATCAATGGCGGCAGTCCCAAGGTTCAATCAACATCAGTATGCCAGAAGCCTCCATTAAGGTGCATGGTGACGAAGTTTCGATCTCAATTATTGAAGACTCTCCATCACGGCAGCTCGTCGCCGAAATGATGATCATGACAGGTGAAGTAGGAGCCAAATACGGTCAAGATCACGATCTACCCTTGCCCTATCGCGGCCAACCTCAACCAGAACTGCCCCCCGATGAGGAACTAATGTTATTACCGCCCGGGCCAGTGCGCTTCTGCGCTATCCGTCGTTGTATGCCCCGCAGCGAGATGTGGGTAAACCCAGCTCGTCATGCCAGCCTAGGTTTAGATACCTACTGCCAAGTTACTTCCCCGATCCGACGCTACGCCGACATGCTGGCACATTTTCAGATTAAAGCCCACTTGCGTGGTGAGGCCTTGCCCTTTGATGCGGAACAGCTGCAAGATATTATGCAAGTGATGGTAGCCACTAGCTATGAAGGTCAGCTAATGGAACGGCAAACTAATCGCTACTGGGCATTGGAATACCTTAACCGCAATAGTGCTCAACCCTGGGATGCCCTCATGCTCCGCTGGCTACGCGAAGATGATAGTTTAGGTTTGATTTTGTTAGAAGAATTAGGGTTGGAGTTGGCGATGCGCTTTAACCGTTGGATTAATCCGGGCGATCGAATTCAAGTACAAGTTACTTTTGTCGATCCGCGCCAAGATGTCATTCATCTACGAGAAGTTGCCAATCAAGAAGCGCAGTCTCTTCCTTAAAATTTATTCCTCCGCAAAAAACTCTTCAGCATAATCACTTTGTTCTAGTCCAAGAGATAAAAATGTAGAAAATTGGAAAACCAAAAAGACATTGTTTTGAATAAACAGACCACTCTCCGTGAGATTAGATAAGACAATATAAAGCAGCAAAAGCCCTGGCCATAAACCATCTGATGTTTGGTTGAATCTAATATATGTGATGGCGTTCACAGAACAAACAAAAAACTGGAGAGCATAGATGGTCAAACCCACTATACCCAGTTCTAACAAGATATCTAAGAAACCATTATGGGCATTAGGTGCTTCAAAAAAGATCGCATCCCAGACATATTTAGATGGTCCTTCCCTCCCATTCCAAAAAGCACCAAATCCGTATCCTAACCAAGGTTGTTGCTCAATTTTATCGATCACAAGCGGCCATAAATCAGTACGGCCACTGAAGGTTAGATCTTTTTCAAAAATGCTGGCAACTAAATCGGCATTAGAAACAAGTACGGTATGTAGCACAAAACCGATGAGCGCAATTCCAGATAAGGCTGGCACCATGAGAGCATATTGCCAACGAAAAGTTTGCAGCAAGAAGAAAGCCATAATTACAACTATTAAGTTGATTAATGGTGATGATGCTTTAGACATAATCAACAGAAAGATTGATAAACCCAATAAACCCCAATAAACCCATCTTTGTTCTTCTTTTCGCTGCGCTAAAATCAAAAAAACCACAGCTGCAATACCCATGGTTTTACCTAAACCATTCTTGTTGTAATAAACCCCTCGCCATAGGCCAGCATGAATACTGGCCATCTGTCCATATTGCGGCAAAGCTAGCGCAAATACCAAACTCATGATGGCTCCAATGCCGAATGTCCATCCAATCAATTCAATCTGCTCTCTAATGGTGAAGCGGCTAGAAAAATAGAGAGAAAAAAGGGCGGTGCCACAAAGAGCAATGAGTCGATTTAAGGTCATATTTGGCAAAGCAGACCAAATAATTGATGTGATAGAAAATCCAAGTAATAGCCAGACCAACCATCCTTGATAAATAGTATAGAGTGTTTTTTTCCAACGCAGTGCTAACAGACAAAATGTAATAAAATACAATACTAAAAACATCATATTTATAGCAGCAAAATCAGGGTCAGGAATACTGTCCCCTTGGCTAGCACCACCAGATATAATTACTGCTAATATTGCTCCAGAGAAAAGAGAAAGAGTGAAGACTGAGAAAGCTTTTTCTAGCATTAATAGCTTGTTCATGGCTAAAATTGATTCTCTTGATACTATTAGGTTAGTCAGATGCGATGAATCTATTCATAAAATATTGAAATAGATTAGTTTGTTGTTGGCACTCTACATTCTAAAAAGATGGAGATTTTCTCTAAAAGATTGTTGATAACAAAATATAAAAAGCTGATTACTTTTTACATAAATCAATACCATTCAATAAGTTTTTTTGATAAGAAGTAAGTCAGGATCTGCTCTGAAATCTGATAAAAGCATTATATGTATGCTTTGATATCTGTAAACAAGTAATAATACTACTACAGAATAGTTTAATAAAGTATATTACTACACCGGAAAGATTTTGTGCTGATGAATCACTAATATTTATATATCGAATGACTATATCGCTACAAATCTAGTTTCGGTTTATTTCCTCGCTACAATGTTGATAACTCTTCTAAGTGGTGATATCTATGTCTGATTTATCTAAATCCCCATGCGTACCTTGCCGTGGTGGCGAAGTGGCTGCTACCCAGACTGAAATTGATGCCCTTTTGCCTCAAATCCCTGGCTGGTGTCAATTTCAGGTAAATGGAGTCGATCGCATTGAGCGAGTTTATTTGTTTAAAGATTTTGTGACGGCCTTGGCTTTTACTAATGCTGTGGGTGAGATAGCCGAAACAGCAGCCCACCATCCGGTACTAATGACCGAGTGGGGTCGGGTGACGGTAACTTGGTGGACGCATACAGTGCAAGGTTTACACAAAAATGATTTGATCATGGCCGCTAAAACTGATGATCTAGCGCTGAGTTTTGTTTAGGGTTTATGTTCGATCGACAAGCTATTGACCAGGCCATTAATAAGGTAGTGCAACATCGCCAAGACTGGCCAGCGGTGACTTTGCCCCAACGCTTAATCTACTTGCAAAAGTGTATGCAGGCTGTCCAGCAGGTTAGTGTAGATTGGGTCGCAGCTGCGGTGGCCGCTAAGGGCTGTATACCAGCCGATTTATTGAGGGGTGAAGAATGGGCGGCTGGCCCAATGGCTTTGTTGTTGTATTTACGAACAATGTTACGGATTTTGCCAACACTGGGGCAGCCACCGCCTGGTGGTGTTCGATCGATTCAAGATCAACTAGTAGCCACAGTTTTTCCAGATCAATGGATCGATCGAGTGCTATGGCCAGGTTATCGGGGCGAGGTTTGGATGGAACCCGGTCAGCCTGCTAGTCAAAAAAATATTTCCCAACCGCCGACCGAGCAACAAGCGGGGCGGGTGGCAGTGGTGTTAGGAGCCGGTAATATTGACACCATCGGCATCTTAGATAGCCTGCATCAAATACTGGTGGAAGATCAAGTAGTGATCTTGAAAATCAATCCGGTAAATGAATATCTGACAGAATTTATCATCAAAATTCTTCAGCCTTTAATTGTTGATGGTTTTGTAGCTGTTGTTACTGGTGATGGGGAAGTCGGGAGCTACCTCTGCCACCACCCAGATATTGATACTGTGCATATTACTGGCTCCCACCATACTCACAATGCGATCGTCTGGGGTGCTACCGCTGCAGAGCAAAGCGATCGCAGAGCAAATAATCAGCCTCTTTTGAACAAGCCAATTACCTCAGAACTAGGTTGTGTGACTCCGGTGTTGGTGGTACCCGGGAAATGGTCAGACCAGGACTTGCGCTGGCAGGCGCGACATGTGGCCAGTATGGTGGTACATAATGCCAGCTTTAACTGTACGGCGGCACAAGTAGTCATGGTGGCGCGGGGCTGGAGTCAACGCCAGCTATTTTTAGATTACCTACGATCGGAGTTAACCCAAGCACCGCCTCGGACGGCCTATTATCCAGGATCGATCGAACGATACCGGGCTTTTCTTGATCGATACCCTCAAGCAGAGGTTTTGGGTAGTAAAGAATCAGCGGTTCCTTGGACGCTGATTCCTGATGTATCAGCTCAAGCTGAGGAGTTGGCGCTGACAACGGAGGCTTTTTGTGGCATTTTGGCCGAAGTTAGTCTGGATGTTAGCAATGCTGCAGACTTTTTGGAGCAAGCGGTAGACTTTGTCAATGACAGGAGCTGGGGCAGCTTATCCTGTGTGGTGTTGATCGATAAAAAGACCCAGCGATCGCATCAGGCTATTTTGGAACGTTCGATCAGCAATTTGCGCTATGGCAATATTGGGGTGAATATTTGGACAGGGGCAAATTTCGCGATTCCAACGCTGACTTGGGGGGCTTTTCCGGGTAATTCGATCGCCGAGGTGGAATCGGGTATCGGGATGGTGCACAATGCTTATCTTTTCGATCATCCGCAGAAGTCGATCGTTTATGCGCCGTTTCGGATGCTGGTACCACCGGTTTATTTGATTGGCACCAAGAATGTCCTCAAAATTGCCCAGTGTTATGGGGACTTGCAGGTTAAACCCAGTTTATGGAATCTGCTGCGGGTTTTGGCTGCCAATTTATGAAGATATGTGATTTTTATTTCTGACAATTTCAAATATTTTACATCGCTCTTCATTCCAACGATTAGATTTCCTTAATGCTGTGAATACAGGGTTTGATGCTTTTTATTACATATTTTTAATCTTTTCTATTTTCTTCAACGTATAAAACTATACCGGGTAAGTCCACTGATTTTTATCTCAAAAAAATTAATTTAAGTTATTGAGCTATACTGCTTACGGAAATACCCAAGCAATAATATTTACTTTAATATTTAATTGCTTTCTATCAATCATTAGTATTATTAACCAGCTTATGTTTAAAAAAATATCGGCATCAATGTTTGTATTGATATTAATTTGCTTCTTTTTACCTTTTGTCAGTATTTCATGTCAGGGCAAAGACATTATGAATATGAATGGTCTGCAAATGGCGACAGGTTTTGAGATGCAATCACCAGCGGCTGGCCTAGGCACTTATCCCGGCATGAGCAGTTTATCTAAGACTCCCGCTCAAAAAATACCTGGCACCTTATCAGCAGGTTTGGCCTTTTGTTGTGCAGCAGCGGGCTTGGCCACAACATTAATATTGAGAAATCGTCAACAAAGACATTTAATCCCAGCTATCTCGGGCGGGCTGGGTTTTTTGTTATTACTTTGGCTAAAAGCTGGTACCGATGATTCTGTCTTAAAGCAAGGCTCGGGAATGATTCAAGTCAATTATGGGCCAGGTTTTTGGTTAGCATTTTTATTATTTTTAGGTGCAACTGGCTTAAATGGTTATCAATATATGGAAGAAAGAAAGAACAAAACTTAGTGATTGATTTCGCGTAACGTTAGTTAGTTTTTCTAAATCAATGATAGTTGACGTTGCTGATTGTCAAAAGGATGCAATCTGAGAAATAGAATAATCACACTTCTAAATTACAGATCAATGCATATGCATATTTTGACATAGCAACGCCAACTATCATTTAAATCCGACCACGTAACATCATTGCCATTTCATTCGGCGTTGGGGACAGTTCCATCGCAATTTCCTCTGTGACCCGGCCTTCCTGATAAAGATTAAACAACGATTTATTCATGGTAATCATGCCGCTGAACTCGCCATCCAGCATCAATTCATTGATTTCGTCATACTTACCATCTCGGACATAATCTTTGACAGTTTCGGTATTAATCAAAATGTCATGATAGGCCGCTCGCTTACCATCGGTAGTCCGGCACAGACCCTGAGCAATAACGGCCACTAATGATTCGGCCAGTGCCACACGCATGGCAGGTTGTTCATCAGCATCATACAAACCCAAAATACGTTCGATCGTCTTAATCGCACTATTGGTATGCAAAGTACCAATTACTAGGTGACCAGTTTGGGCTGCTTTGAGTGCCGTGTTGACCGTTTCTCGATCGCGCATTTCCCCAATCAAAATCACATCAGGATCTTCGCGTAAGGCGGCCTTCAGCGCTACATCAAATTTCAGGGTGTTGGTGCCCACTTCCCGGTGCTTAATTAAAGCCCGCTGACTTTTGTGAATAAATTCTACCGGGTCTTCGATCGTAATAATGTGGCGAGGCATTTCTTGGTTCATGTAGTCTACCATTGCTGCCATGGTAGTAGACTTGCCAGAACCCGTCGGACCAGTGACCAAAATTAGGCCTTTATGATATTGACAAACATCCTTGAAAATCTGTGGTAACCGCAGTTGCTCCAAGGTCATAATCTGGAGTGGAATCAATCGCATGACCATTCCCGGACCATTGAGGGCATCAAAAACATTGATCCGTACCCGAGCAAAATCATACTGAGTTGCTCCATCAAAATCTAGGGTTTGTTCAAACTTACGAATTTCTTCATCGTTTAACAGTTCTTGTAGCCAGCATTGAAACGTTAGCCGATCGGTGGTGGGGTAACTAGTAGTCTCAATTTCTCCCCGATTCCGAAAGCGAGGCTCTTCGCCAACTCCTACATGAACATCTGAATAGCCTTTCTGAAAAGCTTCGGTAATCAGCTGTTTCATCGTGGGCTGCCCGTTGGGAAGACTGCCCACCGTCACATCATCGTTTTGCGCTGGATTACGGTTAAAAGCTGGTACCTCATTAGTATCCAAGATGCCGGTAAAAAGGGCGCTGTTCTGGGTTGGTGGTGGTGGTGGGCTAGGCATAATTTAAAAATCCTGCGATCGATACTAAATGTTTTCCGATTATATTTTCAGAGTACCCAGCCCACCTTGTTGATTTAGCTATGAAAATTTCATTACCTTGCTTCAGTTATTTTTATTTATGCAAATATAATCACAAAATGTAAATAATATGCAGATATAATCGCCTCCTTCAGATAATCACCTTGAACAATCATTGAGACAGCATTAATCACCACTATTTTCAACAATTTACAATTATTGTGCTGCTTATAATTACTGTCTAGCCTGAGACTCAGGCATTCACAACTCATCGGCGATCAATGTTTTAAATAACATTTATATTTTTATTGTCAGAATTAAAATAGTTTTAATGAGTAATTAGACTCATTGTTTTATGATTTATGTAAACTTTCATATAGGAGTCCTCATACTTCTTTGGTAACATCCTCTATATTGGAGAGACCAAGAAAATTGATCCCCATACCGAGAGAGACCTAATTCGTCCAATCTTTAGCGGTATTCGTAAAAACTACTGGAGAAAAGAAAATGCAATTAGCCACAACAAGAAAAAATTATCTGTCCACTGGGAAGAGCTTTCTCATCTGGTGCTTTACCCTCGCTGTGTGTCTGCTAGTAGTAGGTTTTCCCTTGGTAGCAGTGATGGCGACTGTTGGGGCTCTATTGTCAGTGGCGCTGCACCCAGTTTTGCCAGTAAGTGCGGTGTTATTAGTCGCTGGTGGCATCTCCGCCGCGAACATTTTGGCTGTGCTAGTAACAGCGGCAGTTTTGACCATGAAAGGTATTCACCCGGATGAAGTTAGTTGGCTGAGCTGGTTGAATGGCAAAGCAAATACATTGCAAACAACCACTTATGCGGCTTGTCCTTTAACTTGTGAAGTCAAGCAATAATTCCGCTAGAAATCAGTAGTCGAATAACAAAAAGCCTAAACTAATTGTTTGGGCTTTTTTGGAAAATATTTAGACAAAAAATTAAAACGAAAACTTCAATTTTTTAGCATAAAAATGGCTCCCGCCCAGCTTTGTAACGAAGCTGTTTGCAGAGCCTTAGTTCAGTACCCTGAACATTCCACACCACTCGATCGAATATCTGGTGCAACAGTGACATCCCTCGGCCAGATTCAGACTCGCTGGCTGGCAACTTCTCAGCCATAGTCTGATGACAATCACAAGGAGATTCAAAACCACCACCTTCATCTGAAATAATCCACCAATACTCTCCTTCGGTAAAAGAAAAGTGGACAACGACCTTCTTCTGAGGATCAAGGTTGTTTCCATGTTTGGCGGCGTTTACTAGCGCTTCCTGTAAACCCAGTCTAATTTCTGGATGCCATTTTCTGGGCACTGCGGCCAAAATTTGGTCTAGAATTGGACATAAAAAGAGAGTTGAGGCAAAAGTAATTCTGTCCCAATCGTATCCCGTTGCACTTGCCATTGTCATAGCAATTTCATCTGCCCTAGGTTTGGAGTGTGAAAAAATACCGAAGCCAGCTAGTGGCTGCTAGGCTCTTGTTTTTGGTCTAGCTACCAACCATTATAACTGCATTTAATTATTTGGTCTAGCTTGCTACAGATTGACTTATACGGCACCGGCAATTGGAATTGACCGCAAAAAAGCAGCACACTCGACATGGGCGGTCTGTGGGAAGAAATCGATCGGTTGGACTTTTTCTAATTCGTAGCGGCCAGAATCGAGCAGAATCTTGAGATCGCGAGCTTGGGTGGAGGGCTTGCAACTGATGTACACCAGCTGAGCTGGTGGCCGACCAATGAGGGTTTCGATGACTTTACGATCGCATCCTTGGCGCGGCGGATCTAAAAATACAATATCTGGTCGATCGATCAACTCTGGCATCAGTTCACTACAGTCGCCAGCCACAAACTCAGCGTTAGTAATCTGGTTGAGCTGAGCATTAAACTGGGCTTGAGCCACAGAAGCCGTATGAGATTCCAGCCCCAGTACTTTTTTGACCTGCTTGGCCAAGGGAAGTGCAAATGTACCAATACCACAGTAGGCATCCAGTAAAAATTCTTGCCCAGTTAAAGTCAGATGATCTTGAATGACCTGGAGCAAGACTTCCGCCTGTTCGGTATAAATCTGGAAGAAAGTATCCGCACCCAGCTGCCATTGCAGATCGGCAAAAACTTCTTGGACATGGTCACGACCTACGATCGTTTGGGTTGCTGGTCCAAAAATCACGTTATCACGCCGATTTTGGCGATTGAGGCAGACCCCCACAATCGCTGGATAATTATCTAACCAAGACTGAGCCTGTTCTAGAATGTTGGGCAGATCGCCATCAGTGGCTACCAAAGTCAGTAAAATCTCACCCGTGCGCCGACCAATGCGCAGGGATAAATGGCGCAACTGAGCTTGTTCGGTGCTGACGCTTGGATCATAGATTGGCCAGCCTTGGTAACGAATATCTTGTTTGACTTGTGCCAGGAGCGGATTCAGGCGCTCATCTTGGATCGGACATTGGTTCAGGTTCACAATTTTGTGAGTGCCTTTTTGGTAGTAGCCAGCTTTCACCTGACCGGATGGCGATTGGGATAGTGGATAGGTGGCTTTGTTTCGATAGCCTAAATCTAGTGGCGCACCCATAATCGGACTGACTAGAGCCGGATCGATCCCGCCAATGCGGCGCAGGGTTTGGATCACCTGATTCTGTTTAGCCGCTAGCTGAGCGGTGTAATTAATATGCTGTAGCTGACAGCCACCGCATTTGTCAGCCACAATGCAGCTGGGTCTGGTGCGATCGGGTGATTCGATCACCAAATTCTGGAGCTGGCCATAGCCATGGTTACGCTTCAGATGTACCAAACGCACATCTGCCCAATCGCCTACCGCTGTATCGGGAACAAACACTACATGGGAGTCTATTCGGCCAACTCCTTCCCCAGCATCATTAATATCAGTAATTTCGATGGTGACTAGTGCGCCTTGCTGCCAAGAGTTAACGGATTCTGCGGGAGCTGTCATGAGGCTTCTCTGGCGATTGGTATGGAGCTAGATATCTTAACGTAAAACTTGCCCTTTTGATGAATGGGTAATTGGTGGATGGTTGGCGCTTCTGTATTTTTTGTTAACTTCTGTTAATGGTCTTTGCCCAGCCACCAATCCCAGTCAGCCTAATAAGGTAAACTTACATGAGAGATCATGAAAATATAACTTTATAAATATGAGCGTAGTTAGCCAAGTTATTCTCAAGGCCGATGATGAGCTGCGATATCCTAGCAGTGGCGAACTGAGAAACATCCAAGAATTTTTACAAACCGGTGAACAGCGTGTTCGGATTGCCACTATTTTGGCTGAAGGCGAAAAAAAGATCGTAGAGCAGGCTAGCAAAGAGTTGTGGAGAATTCATCCCGACTATATCGCCCCTGGCGGTAATGCTTACCAGACTAAGCCTCGCGCTCAGTGTATCCGGGACTATGGCTGGTACCTACGTCTGGTTACTTATGGGGTATTAGCTGGCGACAAGGATCCGATCGAGAGCATTGGTATTGTTGGAGTCAAGGAAATGTATAACTCCTTGGGTGTACCCGTTCCAGGAATGATTGATTCGATCGCTTGCCTCAAGGATGCTGCGCTGAAGCTGCTGAGTAATGAAGATGCTGCGGCTGCGGCACCTTACTTTGATTACATTATTCAATCCATGTCCTAAGATTGTTCGAGATTATCATAATCACCGTGAGCATTCCTGCGATCGGTGGTTATTTTTTGCTGAAAATCTTTTAAATTAAAGTAATTGCACTGGGTTTTGCTATGCCTCGATCAAAGTCGCCCCTGTGGTTATCTGGAGCATTTTTAATTCTGACCTATGCCATTTTTGGCTGGTTATCTACAACTTGGCATCTACCCAGTCGTTGGGTAGTTTTAATAATCATCACAATTATCGCCAATATTGTGGCAACCAATTTTGATCGATCGATGGATACCCTATTAAAGGGAATGTTTGGTGCCAGTATGTGGTCGCTATTGTGCCTGACGGGTTTAATGACTTTCCTGGTAGTCATTTTGACCAAGTTACCAATTTTTGCGTATTCTTTGCTGGTGTTGGCAACGGCTTTGATGTTGAGTATTGACTTACATGAGTTGAGCATTAGTCGTCTCTCTAATTTTATAATGTTACTAATTTGCCAGATTTCTGGTTTGGGTCTGGGCTTTGGAGTTCATTGGCTGTGGTTACGATCGATGCAGTATTGGCAGCATTTCCATCACGTAAATTAGTATCAATACAAATGTATTAGTTTTGGAGTTGTCAGCGAAATGCTCAGAAATTCGTAATTCTGCAATCTTTATTGCCATTACTCACCAGAAGTAAAGTAATTTTTTGGGAAATGATCGATCGAACCCTTAAAATTAGATCTCACCTACTGAAAATGGCAACATGAATTATTGGTACGAAAGCCTAGCAGTAGCTCAGCGCATCTTAATAGAACTAGTCCGGCGGCGACGCAGCCTAATTCTATGGGTGATATTTCCGCTATCCTTACTCAGTATTAATAGCTTAGTCGTCTCCGAGCAAGGACAAATCCCGGCTAGCCAAGCTTTAAGCCTAATTGCTCCCTCCGCTCTTATTGGCTCCGCCCTGTTTTTCAGTTGTCTGGGCGGTACCGTGGCTACCATCGTAGCAGAACGAGAACACCTCACCCTCAAGCGGCTATTTCTATCCCCCTTAAGTGGTTTATCTTACTTTCTGGGTATTTTTATTGCCCATAGTTGTATTGGCCTCGGTCAAACGTTGCTGGTTTATACCAGTGCCATGCTTTGGGGTGCTAATTTTCAGGGGAATTTTTTATTAGTCTTAGCGATCATTCTGCTCAGCATCATTTCTTATGTGGGGATGGGTTTTGTCTTGAGTACCCAGCTAGCGAAGCGTACAGAAGATGTTAATTCGATCGTGGCGGCTTTCGGGATTCCGTTACTGATTTTAGGCGGCGCATTTTTTCCCACTTCTTTCTTTCCAAAAATTCTGCTACAACTAGCCGAATTTAATCCCGTCTATCATATGAATGAGGCTTTAGTTGGGGTATCCAATAATGGCGACTCTTTGCGCGAGATCGGCAGTCATTTTCAATTTTTGGTTATTTTTGCAGCGATCACTTTGGGAGCAGCCTGGTTCTCTTACAACCGCATGTTGAAAAGTGAAAAAAGATTATAATCTGGAATTTTAGTATTCTTCAGTGATATCCAAGCTAATCTAGCCCTGCCTTTAACCTATGCTCCAAATCAGTGACCTCTGCAAAAAATACGGCACCAGACAGGTCTTAAATAACCTAAATCTTCATGTCACAGCGGGCGAAGTTTATGGGTTACTAGGACCCAATGGGGCTGGCAAAACGACGACCATCAATATTCTGTGCAATTTACTGTCGTCCGATAGTGGTCAAGTCAAGATCGCTGGTGAAGTGTTATCCGCAGCGGCCAAACGCTGTATTGGAGTAGTACCGCAAGACAATCTGGTTTACCGTAATTTAAGCTGTGCCGAAAATTTAAACTTTTTTGGCCAGATTTATGGCCTGCGCCGCCGGGAGCGCAAGCAACGTATTCAGGAATGTTTGGCAGCGGTTAATTTGATCGATCGCACTCATTCTTTAGCCGAAACTCTCAGTGGTGGAATGCAGCGGCGGCTGAATATTGCTATTTCTTTGATGCACCATCCCAAGCTGATCATTTTAGATGAACCTACCACCGGTCTAGATGTAGAAGCTCGTTATGAGATCTGGGAGCTGATTCGGACTTTGCAGCAGCAGGGAATTACGATCTTGTTGACGACACATCTACTGGAAGAAGCGGAACGCCTTTGTCAAAGGATTGGTATTCTTAAACACGGGCGAATTATTGCCGAAGGGACGATCGATCAATTACGTGCGGCCATGCCTGCGAAGGAAATTGTGATGGTACATACTTCCCAAGAAGAACAAGCCATTCAAATTGCTAGCAAACACGGTTTTGCCCATCGCTTATATGGCAACGAGTTGGCTTTTTGGTTGCCCGCTCATCTGGAATTAAAAGAAATCCTAGAACTATTTGCTGATATTGAGTTGGATTCTATCAGTCGCCAACCAGTACGTTTGGAGCATATCTACTTAGAACTCACGAATCAAGGTCAGTCCTAATTAGTCTTGAATATTCACCAGTCGAAATCCCATCTGACATTTATAGGCTGGGGGTTGATCATCAGCGGTGCGGGGACTAATTTTTTGGCCGCAGCACAACTGGTCTTGTCGCCAGCGTGGTTGCCCTTGGGTGGTTGCCCATAGGCAGCCTGAGCAAATATCTTGGGGACAAATTATTTGTCGATCGGTCATAATTACGAGCATTTCAGACCTCCGGTTACTCACCGCAAGTGATATCTCTATTGTAGGTGGCTATAAATTTTTTTCTGATAAATTCACGACAATTGAGACATTCGATCGGATTTGCGTAACAATTACTGCCTGAGGCTAACAACTGTGGCATGAACCTGCCAGAAGCTACTCATTTTTGCTTTCAATCTTTACTCCCCGAAATTCCGGGTTCAGAACTTTACCTGAACTGTATCTTGTGATTCAAGATACCTTATTAGTCTTTATCGACTAAATTTTTGACTTTGCTGAATGCAAACCAGATTGAAGCTAACCCGCCTAGAAACATTGCAACAATTCCCTCATTTGCAACTAACTTATACAGCGAATCATACTGATCATAACTTTGATAAATAAGATAACTGCCTGATACACCACCAAAAATTGCTAGTGCTAAATCGAATGCTTCGTTCAAAGACAATTTCCATTTTTTAATCCTGCGATAACGTAGAAATAGAATAAGAATGGCGGCTAATATTGTAACTATTAGCCAAATTCCGTACAAAGTTTTCTGCATTATTTATCTGTTTCCATCTGTTTCAACGATTGGGGTACTAAACCAGGCATAAATACCTGCCAGTAAACCACCAACAATTGCACCAGGAATTTGAGCAATCAATACACCGAGGAAAGCTCCGCCACTTGCTAAGGTAACCACCCGATCGCCACGTTCTAAAACGTTTGATCGTTGTTTGGGAGAGCTGTAGCTAGAAATAATTTTCTTGGCTGATTTAACCCAATCATTAGTGGGTAAAACACTGTGAATAAATAAGTCGTCTGGTTTCGATATTACGGTGAAGCTTGCGCCTGAACTTTTAGTGCGTTGTTGGGATTCATAACTCTCATGCCACTTATCTAAAGCATTCTTATATGCTGTTTCAAGAGGCGAATATTGCTGAATTAATTCTAGTAATTGAATAGATTGATCTTCATGAGAGAATTGATCGATTCCTGTCAAGCAGTTTTGTAACGTCGCAGGTAAAGGCTCTGTCTGTTGGGCGAGGGCGTAGAGCAATGCCTCTAGGTTGATTGTTTGTTTAGAAAAGCTCATATTTTAACCCTCTCCCGTAAGTGTGAACGCCGCCCAATAGTAAGGATGGCTATATGTTGTGGGTTGATCTAGACTTATTGTACCCTCTCTTTTGAGAATATTTCTGATACGGGGGTTGAGTGTATTATAGATTATGCCGAATTCAAGTTGAGGTAGTTGACTCAGTTGAGTAAACCAGTCAGCAAGGTTTTGCCAAGTGGCTGTTTGCATCCATGTTTGAGTGATATTGAGCGCGATCGAAGGAGATTTTCCGGCGACCAGCTGTTGATAAAAATAGATCGTAAACCAGGCGTTGGCGACTTCGTCTACTTTCCAAAGGGTGCTGAGAATGTTGGCGGCTCCAGCTTGCAGAAAGGCGCTGGTTAAGCCGACATATTCGGTGTTGATATTTTCGTTACCGGTAATGGCTGTTTCACAGGAGGCGAGGGTGATAAGGTTGTAGCTAGATAAATTGATTTGAGCGATTTTTTGGGCAGTGAGTGGTTTGTCTGTGAGGGAGAGGTCAGAGTTTTCAGGATGGCGGGAGTTGTAGGCGGCGTGTCCGGTGAAGTGAAAGCTAGCGTGGGATTTACTTAGGGCTTTTTCGACGGTTGCTAAGTCGGCGGACTCAGAATTTATGTAGGTATTGTCAGGATGGGCTGGGAGTAAATGCCGGATGATCGCAGATTCAATTTGAGCGAAGGGCATTGCGTCTTGATGCGTTTTGGGATCTTCGACGCTGAGGAGAGGTGTGTAGGATGTCGTTGGAGAAGATCGATTTTGTAAGTTCAATCCAATTTGAATGGAGGGGAGATAGGTGCAGTCTTGCAGGTTCGGTAATTTTGTACTGCCGAGGAAAAAGGTGTGGATGGGAAATCGATGTAGGTCGCCGTGGGGGATGAGGATTAGTTTGGTTAGGGTGGGGGGCAATGATTGACAGATTTTGTCAATTTCTAAAATCCGAGAGAGTTGGGCTAGGCATTCGGGTAGGTTTTTGCGCCAAGGGTGCTGTTCTTCTTCTTTTGTAGTTACGTCGTTATTGGTGAGCTGGGTTTCGGCTGATTTTTTACTGCCGTAGTCACGATACTGGGTATCCCATTCTTTGATCCATTTGGCTAGTTTTTGAGCTTGCTGTTGTCTTTGGTGTGGTTTTTCTGATGGATCGTCGCTCTGATAAATTAGTGGCTGGGAATCGTTGGTGGTCAGAATGAAGGTGGTGAGGTGGTCGGGGCTGAGGTGCCAATATACTATGCCAGTTTCTTGGGATGCTGAAGTGGTTAGTAGTTGCCGCATCTGGGTGTAACTGGGGCTGATGGTTGTTTCTGCTAGGGCGGAGAGGAGATATGTCAGGCAACTCAGTACCAGACAAAAGCTTGAAGTAGTTGGCAGAACAAGGTTTGATGGAAGTT
>CAXTSX010000062.1:0-18706 GCA_964247085.1 uncultured bacterium | reverse complement strand
GGGGAAAAGCTGCGCTTACTAGGCAGTGCTGATTGGCTAGAGTCTGCTCAACTCCCGATGGACGTTCAAGGCAAGCTATCGATCCAAGTCACCGAGAAGTCGGTGACACCAGCCGCTGATTGTTTGATTTATCATCCAGTCACTATAGTTGTTGCAATTTGTCGGACTAAAGAAAATACTGAGTCCATAGCTACGGTTCTATCTGAGATATTCACCAGACAGCAATTATCAACAGTCAGTATTGCTGGAATTATTACTAATGAAGACTGTGTCGGGAATGAGGGGATTCGATCGATCGCTCAAGATTACCAAGTACCGCTCAAATTTTTCCCTGGTCAACAATCCGCCACCGAGTTAGCCAGTTTAATTGCTGAGCCATTAGTTCACGAAAATCACGGTGGTTATGCCGTGGCCATCTCGATCACATCTCAGCCGATCGATATCAAAACCATCGGTCAAGGCTTAGGCAAACTATCGATTGTCGGCACCGGTCCCGGCAGCGCAGAATGGTTGTCGCCTCAAGTAAAAGCAGTGTTGCAAGAAGCTACTGATTGGGTGGGATATTCTACTTACTTGAACTTGGCAGAACCCTGGCGGCAAGGACAGGTACGGCACGATTCCGACAATCGGGTAGAGTTAGAACGAGCGCGGTTGGCTTTGAATTTAGCGGCAGAAGGGCGTTCAGTGGCTGTAGTATCTTCTGGCGATCCCGGCATTTATGCAATGGCCGCAGCGGTTTTAGAGGCAGTCGATCGAGATAGAAACCCCCTCTGGCAGCGAGTGGAAATTCAAATTTGCCCAGGTATTTCGGCGATGCAGGCCGCCGCATCCTTAGTAGGAGCGCCTTTGGGTCACGATTTTTGTGCCATTTCGCTCTCGGATATTTTGAAACCCTGGAGTGCGATCGAACAGCGTTTAACCGCAGCAGCGCAGGGAGATTTTGTCATTGCTTTTTACAACCCCATTTCTAGTCAGCGGACTTGGCAGTTAGAGAAAGCAAAAGAACTACTCTTACAATGGCGCAAACCAGAGACCCCAATTGTTTTAGCCCGCAATGTTGGCAGACCAGGGCAGTCTGTAATTATCAAAACCCTGGGTGATTTATCGAGTACTGATGCCGACATGCGCACCATGATTTTAGTGGGATCTAGCAAAACCCGATTGATTCAACAACTCCATCAAAAAGCCTGGTTGTATACTCCCCGCCACTACGAAATAGTAACCGACAAAATGTCGTAAAAGTGCCCAAACATTGAATCTGGATATTTTTATGATAAAAATTGATGCGTAAACTTTATTAAAATTTTGTTACGCCGCCAGAATCTAGTCTAGCGAAGCATTCCTGTGCTGTATTCTACTATTCAGTCAGCCAACTATTAACATTAGACTTGCCAAAGTTTACATATTGACATAAAGTTATTCACAAAGGCTGTATTAAAGTTTGGGAAATACCCAAAACATTACTCAGCAAGGTATAGCTTATCGTGAGCAACGTATATCAATAGGAATAATTGTTGCTATTTAGACTTTGTAATGTCATAATACAAAGTTTAAATTAGTGTATTCAGGGATTGCCTACAAGCTATCTCCAGTCTGAGCTAGAAGCCTTGTGGTTTCGCAATAGCCTAAGACTTTTATTTTAAATTTTGGTGCGATCAACTACTCGGGAGTTTATTTTTGAAAACTGCAATCACCCCCAGCATTCGGATTCCTTCTTCTGTCGTCCAGGGCACAAATCTAAATCATCGTTTTACAGCAACGGTTTTAGATGTTCAAGGGAAACCAGTTTTAGAATTATTAAAGCACTCGCCCCGCCAGAATCAGCAAAAGACATCCGTAATGGGTTTGGTGATGGCGATCGGAGCTTCTAGTTTTGCCTCTATGGCTTTTTCTAGCCCCGCAGTAGTAAGTCCAGAAATACCTACTACACAGTCGGAACCAGTATCTGTAGCACCAGCAACACCGACATTCCCAACACTGCCAACCGTTGAAATGCCCGTCGGCATTACTAATATTCCTTCTGCTTCCCAGCCGTTGGCCTTGCCGCTAGCACCTTTACCAGTGGCCGGAGCCGCTCCAGCCATTCCAGTTGTTCAGCCGATCGCTACCCCAGCCAATAATAATGATTTCGTCTATCCTCTAAGCACACCTACCCAGGTTGGTTCGCCGTTCGGTTGGCGCGTTCACCCGATTACTGGTAAGAAACGCTTACATTCTGGCATGGATTTTGCCGCTCCAGAGGGTGCCCCAGTATTAGCCGCCATCAGTGGCCGGGTCGTATCAGCTGGCGTCTTAGGCGGATACGGCAAAACAGTGGTGATTGAGCAAGCTGGCCAGATTCAAACTCGTTATGCCCATCTATCGCATATTTCGGTACAAGCCGGCCAGGAGTTAACAGCTGGCACTCCTATTGGAGCCGTCGGCAGCACTGGTCGTTCCACTGGTCCTCACCTCCATTTTGAAATGCTAGCTTTTACTCCTGATGGTTGGATTGCGATCGATCCAGCACCTGGTGTGCAATATGCTTTGAATAACTTGCAGCAAGTATTACAGGCTAGTCACTCAGTTATTCCCGGTAGTTAAATTACAGTAGTGAAATACCAGAAAATTGTTGAAACAATCTGGTAGCATAGGAATCAGTCATCCCGGAGATAAAATCTGTCACATGTAAAAGTTGTTGATAGATATTGTCTTCGGGGTTTGGTTTATGTGCCACTGGCATCATTTGCAAGACCAACTGACTTTTGCTGTTATCAGGCTGCATTAAAGCGTTGGCAAACTCGGTAAAGAGTTTAGCGAGTACCTCGTAGCCAGCAATTTGCACCCCAACCACTTGAGGCTGCTGAAAAATAGCTCGGCGGGCTTTGTCATGAATAGCTTGCAGTGCCTCGTGATACTTACTCAAAGACAGCAACTCCTGATCAAATTCAGCTATTAAAATCTGCTGTTCTTGGGCTAGAAAATTATGGGCAGCTTCTCGGACTAATATATCGATCGATTTAGCCCGCAAATGGGTCACTAACTCCGGCTCAGCACCATCAGACTTGGTGAGATCTAGCTGGGCGATCGGATTCAACAGCGCGACTACTTCCGCAAAGGTCAAAAATCCCATCTGATAGCCATCTTCAATATCCACAATGGAATAGCAAATATCATCAGCTGTTTCTACTAAAAAAGTGAGCGGATGTCGGCACCAGCTTACTCCAGTTGCGCCCGGCATCAGTCCCACGGTGGTGGCTACCTCCGTAAATAGCTGTTGGTCAGCCTGGAAAAAGCCATACTTTTGGGTACTGCGTCCTGTCCCAGCGGGCACATCAGAAGCACGAGGATATTTGGTGAAAGCGGCAATGGTCGGACAGGTAAGCTGCAAACTGCCTAGCCGATGAGGAATTTCTAGCCGACAGATCACCCGTAGACCCTGCGCATTTCCTTCAAATTGTTCTAGATCTAAGCGTTGGGCGGTAGTTAAATCTAAATCAGGGTACTGCCGCTGCCAAGACTTAAAGCCCGATCGAATGGCATCTTCACCAGAGTGGCCAAAAGGCGGGTTGCCAATATCGTGGGCGATACAAGCGGCGGCCACAATATCACCAATATCGGTGGCCGTAATGGCCAGCTGATGCTCAGCGACAATCTGTTCGCCCACAATCCGCCCCAGAGAACGACCAACGCTAGCGACTTCAAGACTGTGGATCAGACGGGTGCGCACATAGTCGTTCTGACTGAGGGAAAAGACTTGAGTTTTGTCCTTGAGTCGCCGAAAAGCTGCTGAAAAAATCAATCGATCGAAGTCCCGCTGAAAAGGGGTCCGAGCCAAACTCAGATCCTCCGGCTGGGATTTGCCTAAGCGTTGGGGGGAAAGAAGCTGCGGCCATTGCATCATAGATATTTTTCTGCATTAGTAGTTAATAGCTAAATAGTGCGCAGCTTTGCTATACCGAAAGTCTTAGCACACATCAAACCTGGGGCTTTCATGAATTTCGAGGTAAAAGTCCGCCGACATCCAGAGATTCTATCTTTTGCAGAAAGACCAGCAGTCGATCGCGGATCTGTTCCACCCCGCCAGATACATTAGACTCGATGTTCAGCGGCATTACCGGATCATGTAGCGACAAACGCAATAAGCACCAGCCTTTTTCTGTCGCTGAGGTGCAAGAAATACGTACACCTTCATAGTTATTAGGCACGATCTGCCAATCGGGCTGACTGGCCGCGAAGCTTTGCAATTGCTCAATAACTTCAGAACCGCCAGCTTTAAAATCATCCACCGTGATTTTGATCCGAAACTCCCGACTCTCGATCGGCTCGGACAAATTGGCAATTAAATCGGGTAAAGATTTTCCGACTAGCTGAGATTTAGCTAATTCAATTAATAGTTTGCCGATCGAATAAGCCCCATCATCCAAAAAGTAATTTTCTTGAAAGGCTCCATGCCCAGAGGTTTCGATCGCCAGCCAAGATGCCTTTTCCGGCTGATTCAACTCCATGGATTCCTGATTCAACCGGATGGATTCATCAATTACATTTCTGTAACCGCGCCTAAAGCGATGATGTTTGCCCTGCAAGTCTTGCTCGATAAATTTAGTTAAACCATCCGAAGTAATGGAATCTGTCACAATCGTCGTGCCCGGATGTTCTTGCAACACGATCGCCGCCAGTAATGCAATGAGTCGATTACGGTTCAGTTCTTTGCCCGTTTGATCCACCGCCGCACTCCGATCGACATCCGTATCAAAAATGATCCCAAAATCCGCTTGATTAGCTAACACCGCTTGGCAAATCGACTGAATGGCGGCGGGGTCTTCGGGGTTCGGGATATGGTTGGGAAAGGTACCATCTGGTTCTAAAAACTGACTGCCCGTAGTATCGGCGCCCAAGGGCTGAAGCACTCGATCGACATAAAATCCACCCGCGCCATTTCCGGCATCTAAAACAATTTTCAATCCGGCCAAGGGCTGTTCAAAATTAGTGGGGTGATTCACTCCGGCTCGAATTTTGGTTACTAATTGCTGGGCATAAACTGACATAAAGTCCCGAGCCGTAACTTGGCCAGAGGTATTAGCCAGCCCAAAATTATTGGCCGCAGCTAAAGCTAAAATCTCGGTAATATCTTTTTTTTGTAAGCCCCCTTGCGCCGTAAAAAACTTTAAACCATTGCGATTAAAAGGTAAATGGCTAGCTGTCAGCATGATCGCGCCATCACACTCAAAACCAGGCGTAATAGTACTCATAAACATGGCTGGGGTGGAAGCCAACTCAAAGTTATAAACGTGGCTACCCAGGGCGGTGATTCCCTGCGCCACCGCTTGCATCAAAGCTGGCCCCGAAAGGCGACTATCTCGTCCGATTCCGATCGTTAATGCGGCGGTTGGCTTACTTACTTTTTGGCCGAGCCAAGTGGCAAAGGCTTGACCCAAAATAGTGGCAATGGCGGGGGTTAGGTTGACTGGTTCACCGGGCACACCTTCTAGGGCTACTCCCCGAATATCTGAACCATTTTGGAGTTTTGCCCAGTTAAAATTTTTCATGATTATGGTATTGCTGCTTCTCCTAATAATTCTTCTGATAGTACATCGTCTTTAGCCAACAAGTCTTGAGCAGCCGCCATCATGGCTGCACTAATATTCTCTAGATCCGGGCGATTATCGAGGTAAGTAGTCAGGGCGTCGATCGGACTACTGGCCGTGACACCCAATTCTGGTAAGCGTGGCTGGTTCAGCTGACTAATCAGCTCAGCCTGAATGGTGTAACTATGAGCAACTTTCAACAATTCATGGAGCTGCGGATTACTAATTAACTCGGTCTGTTGAGGGGTAATTTGATAAATTAAGCGCACCACGGCGTTTTCTAGCTGGGCTTTGTCGATCGCTTTCACAATTAGCGCATGGGGATCTTCAGCCTTACTAGCATCTACTTTCACCGTCACAAACGGCCGCACGGGCAAAGGGCAAAACTCCCAGCGTACTTGAAAACCTTGATCTATGTCAGGGAGTATTTCACTGGCTATAGCCTGAATATCAATCATCACATAGCCCTTATCTTCCTTTTCTTCGCTGAAATCTACCCGCTCGATGCTGCCGGGATACACTACCGGCGGATTATTGGATTTATTCAGGTTTTGGTGACGGTGAACATGACCGAGCGCCACGTAGTCAAAGCAAGGTCGGGTCAGCATCGACACCGGCATACTAAAGCCTTTGCCCACAGCTAATAATTTCTCCGCGCCCAGCTTGGCATTGTCGGCCATCAAATGCCCCAGAAGAATGGTCGGGATGTTGGGATCTAGTTGGCGAATTTCTCCTTCTAAGGCTGGTTCTAAGCGACTTAGGAGTAAATCATTCACTTCGCTCAAAGAAAGTTTCTCCGATTCGGGGCGGGTCAGTAAGGCCGATCGATTAATCCAAGGAATAGTTAAAACCTGTAACTGGCCGTTACTGGTGTCGATGCGGTGGGTGGTAAGCCTGTCGCCCACAATAATTCCTGGTACACCAAGGGTGCGATAGATCGAAAGACTGGCTCCGCCTTGGCCTTGGGCGTGTTGGTCGTGGTTGCCTACTAATAGAATGGTGGGAATTTGGTGGTCAGCGAGTCGCCGGAATTGGCTGGCAAAGGCTTCTTGAATATAGGGCGCTGGCGTGGCATCAGGAAAAGCATCGCCGCCAAATAAAACCACATCCACCGGTTCTTGAATGGCTCGATCGATACAAGCGGCTAAAGATTGCACAAAGTCTTCGAGGCGGGTGTTGAGTCCGGTGGCCGGGTTCACCCGGCCCTGGGCAAAGCCACTACCCATATGGATATCAGATAGATGCAATATTTTCATAGCAGCCCGGTCTTCACTATTTTGCTAGTGCTTCTAGTATAAGTCCATTCGTACTATATGGTTCAATGATCTGTGCTGTGAGGGAATGGCCCAGGAGATAATTCACCTTTCTACACCGCCCACTTTTGCCCGGTGCTAGAGAGAGCATAAATCAGGTCAAATACTTTGTCGCACTTAGCTTTAAAGATTGCTCGCTTATAGCTTGTGGGCAGGGTTTGATCCAAAACATTCTCTACGGTGGATTTGACTTGGCGTTGGCTTTGATCGTTTTTATACCAGTCTTGCACCAGCACTTTAGGCTGGGTAGATAGTAAGCGCTCTAACAGATATTTAGCTGCTAGCTTAACTTTCTGGGTTTCTTCTACAGTCATGTGGTCTTTTTTGAGGAGATCGAATAGTTCCAGTTCGTTTTCGGTCAAACCTTCCCGCACATGCCTTTCTGATTCTTTTTGGAGGTTTTCGGCAAAGTCTACCAGAGCTACTTGACACTCCTCGGCGTGAACGCGCGAGGATTCTTGGTTCAACGAAACCACTTAGATTAGATACCTTGCAGCGTCTAACCCAGAGGTGGGATTCTCCCCAAGCGTTACTTTGGGTATGCCCTACCCTAGTTGCTGTTTGCCTTTGTCGTAGCGGAATTTTTGGATTAGGGTGAAAACAATGCGTTTGTTGGTAGCCAGGATCTCCCGCATTTCCTTATTGTTTTTGGGTTGAGCAGCTTCATTCTTTTTTACAGTGGCGCTGTTCAGGAAGTTTCGATAGATTTGTCCATCTAAATCATCGCGATCCGTGATCACTACAAAGGTGAAGTTGCCGGTGAGTTTGCGAAAGATTTTACGCACATAGAAGATCATCGAGAAGCTTTTGCCTGACCCTTGGGTATGCCAAAATACGCCCAGCTTTCCTTGCTGGGCTTCACGGTTTTGAAAGGCTGTGATCGCCCTATTTACGCCGATGAATTGGTGGTTCTGAGCAATTATTTTTTGGGTTTCTTTGTGATAGATTACAAAGTTTTCGATGTAGTCTAGCAGTTTGGCTGGGGCACAAAGCCCTTCGATCGCTCGTTCTAGACTGGTGCCAGCTTCTTTGATTTCGGCGCGATCGATCTTTTCTTTTTCGTCTTCGACTCGCAGCCAGTTAAAGAAGTATTCCCAGGTGGCGGTGAAGCTGCCGATTTTGGTTTCGAGGGCGTTGGAGAGGACGCAGAAGGCGTTGGTGTGGAAGAGTTGGGGAATATCTTGTTTGTAGTCGTTCAGGTTGTCGTCGAAGGCATTTTGGAGTTTGATGTTGGAGTTTTTGAGTTCGATAAAGACGAGGGGCAATCCGTTGATGTAGAGCAGGATGTCGGGGCGACGGTAGCCGTGTTCTCCTTTGATCCAAAGCTGGGAAACGGCGAGGTATTCGTTGTTTGAAGAGTTGTTGAAGTCGATGATGTTCACCCGGACTGCTTCGGTGCGACCTTGGGGGTTTTCGTAGTCGGTCGAGATGCCATCGCGGATGAGTCCATCTATTTCCCGGTTAGCGGCGATCGAGGACATGATCGATCGGTTGGCGGTGAGGATGGCAAGGGCTTTGTCGATGGCTACTTCGGGAAGGCTGGGGTTGAGGCGGAGGGCGGCGGCTTTGAGTCGATCTGTTAGGATGACATCGCGTTTGTTGGTGCGGTTGGATCGATCGTTGAGGTTGTCGGCATCGGCGGTGTAGCAGTTGAGCAGTTGAAAGCCGTGCTGCTGGTGCAGTTTTTGCAGGACTGCTTGTTCGATGTCGTCTTCGGAGATGAAGTTGGGCATGGGGAAAACGCGATCTTGGCCGCTCGCTGGAATCTGCTGTATCTATTTTGCCCGATTTTGTGGTCGATTAGCTAGTTTTGAGCGGCGGCGAGCAATTGGCGAACACTGGGCGATCGAAAACCGAGAATAATATCCTTGGGGAGAACACCAAGCTGAATTAGCTCTCGATCGATATAAATTTCGGTGTTGTTTTGTTGAATCCAAATCTGATTGTCGATGATGTCTAACTGCATAGCACAGCCGTAGATACGATTTTCGCCGCGCCATTCGTTGTGCATTACTAGATATCGATCGTGAGTGGGATCAAAAATGAGTTGGGCATTAGGGTCATTCTGAGCAAATTCGGTGAGGAATTCTTGCACGATTTTGCTGTATTCATTTATTCTATCCATTGGTCAATTACCTCTTGATTTGGACTATAAATAATTAGTCGGACTGCATAGCGTTCAATAACAGTTTTTGCGGGTTCAAATTTCAGAAACAATCGATATGTGTCCACTGGAACTGCCAGATAGAGAATGCGTTCTGGCTCCTCAGATATTTCGAGAGCAATGCGGTAGTTAAGAAACTGTCCCAGAGCTGTATGAAATTCAGAGATGGTCGAACCACCGGCAAAGCTTTTAACCTCTACTGCTATTTTACGCCTTGACTTTTTCTGACGTTTTGTTAAAAAGCTCAGTCATCACTATCACAAGGTCATTTCACTAGAAATCATTAATCCCCAGCCAACTGCTTAATATTATGACCAATAATCCCCTCCAGTAAATGCGCCTCCTCATTCAACCTCGCCAACTCCCCATTCAGATCTAAAATCTCCGCCATAAACTCCTCCTCCGTCTTCCCATCCTCCTCAATCACCACCCCCACATACCGCCCCGGATTCAACGAAAAATCTTGCTCCTGCATCTCCGATCGATTCGCCAACTTACACAACCCCGTCACATCCTCATAACTAGCCCCCGGAAACCGCTCCTGCAACCAACGAATATGAGCAAAAAACGCCTCCACCGATTTCACCTCCCGGTGTAACTCCTCCAGCGTAGACTTCAACGCCTTCACCTGTCGATCGATCTGTGTTCGCTTACCCCCATTCTCCTGCTTCGCCTTCTCCATCAACCCCGCCTCATGCACCCGCACCGTCTTATCCAACCGCTTCAACCCCACATGCAAAGCCCCGAAAAACGGCTCAAACTCCTCACTCAACTGCCGCTGCACCTTATTTTGTTTATCGATCGCCGAAGGTGTAAGCGAAGCTATCGCCCCTGGAAAAGGAGGGGATTTGCCCTCTCCCCTTTCCAAAGGGAGGGTTGGGGTGGGGTAATTCTGCAAATACCCCTGATACTTTTTCTCCAGCTCCGGCGAAAACTCCCGGTGGGCGCGATCGATCTGGGTAAACACATTCCGCGCATCAATAAACAAAATTCGATCGTCACTCTTACCCTTATCAAAAAACCACAGCGTCGCAGGCAACGTCACCGTATAAAACATATTCGAGGGCAGCGTCAGCATTCCATAAATCAAATTATTTTTAATCAGCGTCTGCCGAATATCTGCCTCCGAATGCCGCTCATCCGAAGCCGAATTTGCCATCACCAACGCCGCCCTCTCATTGGGCTTCAACGAAGTCGCAAACAAATTAATCCACAAATAATTCGCATTCGGCACCGTCTCCAAACCCTCATCGGCCTTCTTTCCCTTACTCTTATTTTGCGGAATCCCATAGGTCATAAACCGCTTGTCATCCTTCACCTTACTCAGATTCACCTCATCCACATTAAACGGTGGATTGGCAAAAACATAGTCAAATTCTTCAAAACTGCCAAACAGAAAACTTCAGAAAGATTAAACCCAAGATAGGAGTGGCATACTCACTAGATTTCAGCCCAGAGTCTGCCCGCAACATATTGGCACTCTGCCAGAGATTGGCTTCTAATTTTTTCAGTTCGGCTGGAGTCAAAATCTTAGAGTCTCATCTAGGGATCGAGGACTCTATATTCTATCGGATTTTGAGGGGATCACTGTACTCTCTCTAGAAGCTTCCTAGAGAGTACCGCCCACTCCAGTGAAACGTAACCCACCAGGGGAACTGGCGGTATCCACGACTAGGGAGGTGATGTTTACCTAACCATGACTACAAAAATACCTGCGAATATTGTAATTGTTGAACTAAGCAAGTAAATCAAGACATGAACTTCTCCCTTCAATCTCTCTACAACTGGTATCGTGGTCTGCTTCAAAACCCCCAGTATCGTTGGTGGGTGGTTCTAGCCTCAGTTGTTTATCTCGTTAGTCCATTGGACATCTCCCCTGACTTTTTGCCGATCGTCGGCTGGTTAGATGACACTGTTTTAATCGGCATGTTGGTTTCGGAGCTATCGCAGATAGCTACAGCCAAGCTGAAAGAAAAGAGCAATCGAGTAGTGGAGCCAAATGTAGCTAGCACTACTCAAGTTGTGGATGTTACTGCTGTGCCAGTCGGTCAATAGTTATAAATTTTGTGTTTGTGAGTGAGAGCGATCGACTGTTAATCGATCGCTTTTTTCTTAGCATTCAGGATATTGTCCTGAAAATACCTAGCCAGTGGGCGGAAATTTTATTGATCGACAAAAAATCAGCTAGCGAATTGCTATGATCAGACTATCTATGCGCTTTGCCAAGCTTAAACCCAATGACAGACTCATCTTTTCTGCCAGCTGGTACCATCCTCGAAAATAATTACCAAATCATTAAAGGATTAGGTCAAGGTGGTTTTGCCCGCACTTACCTGGCAACCAACCTGCGCCGTTTCCAAGAAAACTGCGTCCTGAAAGAATTTGCCCCCCAAATAGCTGACAGCCAAGTGGGTAAAGCCACCGAAATGTTTGAGCGGGAAGCTAGCATTATGTACAAGCTGGAGCATGACCAAATTCCGAAGTTTCGAGAGCAGTTTAAGGCCCGGACGGCAGCAGGCGAGTCCTTATTTATTGTTCAAGATTATATTGAGGGCGATAATTACTGGCAACTGATCCAGAATCGCGGCCAGCTTTTTTCGGAGGCCGAGATCGTCAAGTTTTTCCGGCAAATCTTGCCAGTTTTAGAATATATCCACCAGTTGGGCGTGGTGCATCGCGATATTTCTCCTGACAATATTATTTGTCGGCGATCGGATGCGCTGCCAGTGCTCATTGATTTTGGAGCAGTCAAAGAGGCGGCGGCCAAATATAGCCATATGACTGGAACCGCCGTGGGCAAAGTCGGCTTTGCTCCAGACGAACAAATGCGACGCGGTCAAGTATCACCAGCTAGCGATCTCTATGCTCTCGCAGCGACGGCCTTAGTATTAATGACTGGCTTGGAGCCACACCAACTCTACGATATCCGTACTGCTAACTGGGAATGGGAAAGAAAAGTTGCCGCCCATCCCGATTTTGCCGCAGTAATTAATAAAATGTTGGCTCATCGATCGAAAGATCGTTATCAGTCTGCGGCGGAGGTGTTAGCGGCCTTGCCACCAGAGCAAAACCTCAGTAAACAATCCAGATTATTATCTGGCGCGGTACCGGCTCAGAACTTAATGTCTCGCCTGAAAACCCTGATTATCTCGCCGAAAGCAGCTATCAGCAAGGTGGTCACGCAACTTAAACCAACACAAGCGGTAAAAACAGAAGCTGATTGGAAAAAACCAGCTTGGGCAGTGTCTAAATTCGTGGGCACAATCTTTTTAGGAACTTGGGTGGCGACAGCTGGCCTGAAATGGTTTCAAAATACTGATTTGCTGGCAACGGCTCCCAAACCTACCCCCACGCCCACATCCTTTGACCCGCTAAAATCGATCGGCGATAGCCTGCCCAAGAATTTTGATCCCATGAAATCGATTAATGATGCCATTCCAAAAGATTTTGATCCGCTGAAGTCGATCGGCAGTGCTTTGCCCAAGAATTTCGACCCGATGAAATCAGTCAATGACACGATCGCCGGGTTGATGCCTAACTCTATTTCTAAACCTGCCGCCCCGGTTGCGGCTCAACAAATTCAAGCCAAGCGCAAAGCTGTCCAAAAACAACTAAAAGCCTCTGGGCAAAACGCCGATCAATTCTATAAACAGATCGATCGCACCTTTTACCAAAAACATCCCGAACTAAAAAATCGTCAGCTTAAACCAGGCAATGCCGACAGTGCCCTGCGTGATGAATGGTGGTCGATCGCTCAGCAAAAACTCAACAATCCATAAAGGAGTTATCAATTAGGGCAAAATCTCCTTACCCACAGCCGCATACTTCGCCCAACCCTGCGCCGAACGCGGATCACTGTAATCTTGAACCAACACCCCCCGACTAGGCGATCGCTCAAAAGCCACCAACCGCGGAATGTCATTAGCAAACATCGGCATCTTGGCCTCTTCCAAAAAATCGCGACCACTGCGACCATTCCGGGTACGCGGGTCAACCTGAGTCAGCAATACCTTGAAATTAGCTTGCCAAGAAGTAAGCAACTCCGCCGCCTTCAGCGTCGCATCCAGATCTAAATGATTAGGCGTAGTTGGTAAAATAATTAGATCGCTGCTGCTAGTTAAATCTTTCAGTTCCTCCGGTTCTGGCCGAGCCTGAGTATCCACCACAATATGCTTATAGTTTTGAATAATAGCCGTGGCAGCGGCCTGAGAAGAAACCATGAACGGTAATTTATCCTCTCGCGACCACACCAAAGCCGATCGATTCTTGTCGGCATCTACCAACAGCGTGGCAGCCTTACCCTGAAAATAAGCAGCTAAATGTACCGCAGTCGTAGTTTTACCTACGCCCCCCTTCAAAGCTGTAATCGTAATAATCATAAGATTCAGTTTTAGGATTGCTCACCAGTTCAACATGAGCTGTGTTGAGCTGTAGTGTAACGAGTTGTCGGTGGCAATCAAACAAATCTTAATCAACAGCAATATTTTTTTAATGATTTTTGGTTTTCTAATTCCAACTTTGCTGATGAATATCCATATAACCTTTGCCCCGTAGCAGTCCACTACTAGCTCCGGGCAAAATATAATGCAGTCGATCGATCGGAAATTGCTCTTTTAATTTAGCTACCTGACGTTGCTGACGGGGCCAATGAAATGTTTTAGAAGATTTAAGCGGCACCGGATTCATCGCCTGATCGGGCAGCAAATGCCGACCAGTAAACAGCACCCCTCCATGATCACGGTAGTATAAGCAAGCCGAACCAGGAGAATGTCCCGGTGTCCAAATCAACTGAATATCTTCAGTCAAGGCTAGTTCTTGGTGGTAGGTCGTAGCGGTGGTATCTGGTAAAAGATAGGCTTCTTGCTCTTGGATAATGACCGCACAATCTAAATGTTTAGCAATCGTCGCAGTTTGGCCTAATCCGCCCCGATGAGTGATGACCAGCCACTTAACACCACCATGACTAGCCATAAAATCATAATTTACACTGTGCCAAGCCGGAGCATCGACCAAGATATTCCCAGCTTTGTTTACAATGAAGTAGGCCGTGCCACCGAGAGTATCGCGATTCGGCGCAAAAGCGAAAATATCAGCTAAAACCAAATGAGGTGGTTTAGCGGTTGCAAGTGTTTCCGGCAAAGGGTTAGAAGTAAACATATAAATTTCAGCACTGGCCGCGACACGATTGTTGCCAGGCAAGGGGAATGTTAGGGCATGGGACTTTTGTTGGTACTGATCTTATCAGGACTGTTTGGATATTGGGCTGTTGGCCGGCATGTGGACAGGTCTGATGTCAAATCTTTTTGGCTGCTGTGGTTGGTGCTCATGGCTCCTCCTTTATTTACCATTGGCAGTGTCCTGCTGACTAAACAGCCCACGGCTCCCATTTGGACAATATTGGTCTGGGTGATCAGTTTTGTTTTGTATGGAAGGATGATTCAGCGGCTACCAGCCACCTCTCAACCGGCTCCTCCGCCAGCAGAATCAGTTGACACCAATATTCCTAGCCTAGCTCCCGCTACCACACCCACTAGCCTCCGACCAATTAATTCATCAGAAGAAGCCTTGTTACGTCAGTGTTTTCCCTGGTCAACTTATTTTCTGGAAAAAATTGAATATCGCGCCCAAGCAGTAGTCTGTCGGGGTAAGTTGCGATCGGATGCCAATCAGGCCTATCAAACGATCAAATCCAATATATCTGAGCATTTTGGCGATCGGTTTTTTGTCATCTTTCAAGCCGGTCTAAATGAGCAACCTTTCTTTGCCCTAGTACCCAATACTTTGGGGACTATTGCTCAGCAGCGTCCAGTCTTACTAAATTACCTCATGGCCTTTGGTAGCCTGGTTTTAGCCATTATTACCACCAGTCAAATGGGTGTGTTACTCTCCGGAGTCACTTTTGCCCAGCTCCGAAGCAACGGCGCTTTGGCTCTTCAAGGTTTACCCTATGCCCTGACCCTCTTGGCTATTTTGGGAGCGAAGGATATTAGCCGCTACCTCATTTCTCGCTTTTATCAAATTATGACTGGCCTGTTTTATTTTGTGCCGCTGCCTTTTTTCCCCGGCACCTGCGGTACCTTTATGCAGATGCGATCGCCCATTCCTCATCGACGGGCACTCTTCGATTTGGGCTTTTTCTCATCGATGCTCAGCCTCTTAGTCGCAATACCGCTCTGCTGGTGGGGCTTACAACATTCCACAGTGGTATCCATGTCGGCCAAGTCTGGAATGCTCAACTTCGCTTCCTTTGATCCCCGGTTTTCACTCCTGCTGACGGGGATGAGCAAATTGGTTCTCGGCAAAGATTTTGGTGTAGATACAGCCATCCAAATGCATCCGGTGGCGATCGCTGCTTATCTAGGCTTTTTAATTACCGCCATTAATTTATTGCCCTTCAAACGTTTTGATGGGGGCTATGTGGTTCATGCCATGTTTGGTCTGCGCGGCAGCATCATTATTGGCCAAATCACCAAAATCTTACTAATGGTTCTGGTATTTATTCAATATCGTCTCTCTAATACTAACGACTACTCATTGTTAGCCTTGTTTGCGGTCTTTTTAATATTTTTCCCCACCATTGGCGATCCCACTCTCAATGATGTTTCCGAATTGGACAATCGGCGTGATCTATGGGGAATGCTTTTACTAGCAATAGCTGTGGCAATTTTCTTGCCAGCACGCGGACTGATCTCCAATCTTTTGTGGGTGTAAACAATTTGTCTGTCAAGAAACCATGACAGAAAGAACTGTCGATCGACTGTAATTCGTTAAAAGCTAGAGATTATCAGGACTTGGGGGTTGATCCCAGATTAGAAATCGAGTTATACATGAACACATACCCCGAAGCCCAACAAATATTACAAATATTTAGGTTTCATCACAGCTCAAGATAACAAGCCTTGTTATCTGCGGAGGAATAATATGTCCACAGAAAATACCCCACTAGAGGAGATGACTCTTAGACAACTTCGTCGAGTTGCTAGTAGTTACAGTATTTCTCGTTATAGCCGGATGCGTAAAGCACAACTTCTAGAAGAGATTAGAAAAGTCGAGTGCAGCCAAGCTGCCTATACCAACAACAATATTTCAGTAAACAGTACTTCGGAGACATCGCAAAAAGTGGAAGCAGGAAAATTTGAGCTAGAACTGCCAATTCCAACTCATACCATGGAAGATTTAGCTACTGCCGATGATAGCTTAGGTGAAATTCCAGGTGGATATGGGGAAGATAGAATTGTTTTACTTCCTCGCGATCCACAGTGGGCTTACGCTTACTGGGATATCACCAACGATCGCAAAGAAGAAATGCGTTCTCAAGGTGGTCAACAATTAGCCCTGCGCCTTTACGATGTCACCGACATCAACATGGAATACCAAAGCCCCCACAGTATTCAAGAATATCCATTGGATGAAATGGCCAGGGAATGGTACCTCTCTATTCCAGTGAGCGATCGAGAATATCTGTTAGATATTGGTTATCGCTGCGCTGATGGTCGCTGGTTGGTACTGGCTCGCTCCGCCGAAATTCGGATTCCGCCGGTTTATCCTTCCGACTGGGTTGAAGACCACTTCCTCACCATTGGTTGGCAAGAAGAACTGAAAGGCAAAACCTTTATCAAGTTGGTACCCCCCAGCCAGAAACCAGCGTCCGCTACGGCTGCGACTAGCACTGATGCCGCTGGTAATCCAATTTACGAACAGATCTTTGGCTTAGCCGAGTCCGTGGAAGCCATGCGGATTGCTGGTTCACTGTATGGCTCCATGCAGCAATCTCCCGCCGAATCACTCAGCTCATTTATTTTCCCATCTGGGGTTGGTGCTTGGGCTTTGCCTACAGCATCCGGAGTGAATATGTCTGGGGTCGGGATGTCCGGAATTGGGTTGGAAGCTCATCAGCCGCGCCAATTCTGGTTGATAGCTGATGCCGAGCTAATTGTTTACGGTGCCACCGAGCCAGATGCCGCTGTATCGATCGGCGGTCGCCCCATCAAACTAAATCCTGATGGTACTTTCCGGTTCCATATGTCTTTCCAAGATGGTGTCATTGACTATCCGATCGTTGCAGTAGCAGCCGATGGTGAGCAAAACCGTTCTGTTCATATGAAGTTTGAGCGGGAAACGCCAGCTCGGAACACCAATACTAAGGAAGAAGCCGTTCAAGAATGGTTTGCCTAGAATTTAGGTGATTTAATTTATCTGTTTTATGAACTAGACCCAGCTAAGCTGGGTCTTTTTTTTGGAGGCCGTCAGTTAGATCGAATCAAAAATTATGGTAAGTTCACAAAGGCACAATTTAATTTTGTATCACCAACTGCTTTATGAAGTGTGGAGATCTTGTTTGCTGCGGGGCATCTAAGGTATTCAAGTCCTAGGGAAAGCAGCGATCGATCATTACTTTCAGGTTTGGGCTTAATGAAACAGGCAACGGTAACTTTTGCAAAGAGTGTTGGGTTTAAAAAAGAACTCAACCGACGAGTCGAGAATTATTTTCAATCAAATCAGATTAAGCCCCGCGACAATCCGTCGATGTATCTCAAAAGCTTAATAATTATCACTTGGCTGGTATCAGCTTGGACTTTCACCGTATTTGCCCCAGTGCCTTTGGTGATTAGAGCGATCGGCTGCATAGTCGTCGGACTAGCGATCGGAGCAGTCGGGATGAGCGTTGGTCACGATGCCAATCATGGTGGTTATTCTCGTTCTCATCGCCGGAACCGCCTGATTGGATTAAGTTATGACGTGATTGGCTTGTCCAGCTATCTATGGCGGTTCCGTCACAACTTTTTACATCATACCTACACCAATGTTTTGAACCATGATGTCGAAATTCATGGCGATGGCTTAGTCCGGATGACCCCAGACATGAAACATCTCTGGTACCACAAATTCCAACATCTCTTTATTTGGTTTGTCTACCCAGCTATTCCATTCTATTGGTCATTTAGCGATCTTAAAATCGCTTTATTCGAGCGGAAATATCACGATCATCAAGTACCCCGGCTGTCTTTCTCGGAAATCATCACCCTGGTGGGCTTAAAGCTGCTAGGAGTAGCCTGGCTACTGGGAATTCCCATCTATGTTGGCTATTCACCCTTAATGGCCTTCTTGGGCTATTCGATCGCCTACATGACCTATGGTTTGGTAATTTGTGTGGTTTTCATGTTGGCACATGTCCTAGAACCAGCCGAATTTATTACCCCGCATCCCGACTCCCAACACATTAATGACGAATGGGCTATTTTTCAGGTTAGAACCACTGTTGATTTCGCCCCCAGAAATCCTATTCTAAATTGGTATGTCGGTGGCCTTAACTACCAAACTGTTCATCATCTATTCCCCCACGTTTGTCATATCCATTACCCGCAACTTGCTCCTATTTTGGCCGATGTCTGTGAGGAATTTGGAATCAGATACAATGTCTATCCAACTTTTCGAAGTGCTTTGATGGCTAACTATCAGTGGCTGAAAGTCATGGGTCAACAACTCGATCATCAGCGCTACCAGCATCCCCTAGGCGATCAATAGCTGAGCCTCAGTTCGGGAACCCGTACTCAGCCCTTCCTTGCTCCCACGTCGCTCTGTCCGCTAAATTAGCACTCAGAAGTCCCGAGTGCTAATTAATTTTTATGGCTGCAATTTCTTTAAGCGTTTCTACAGTAAAA
>CAXTSX010000061.1:0-18827 GCA_964247085.1 uncultured bacterium | reverse complement strand
ATACAACATTTATGTTGTGTGTAAAATCAATTATCATACAACATTTATGTTGTGTCAATATTGTTATTCAATCGATTACCCAGCTTGACTCATTATAGATTTTCAACTCAAAGGTTTGATGCGTCGTCTGACATCCTCAATCCGCCAGCCCGTCAAATTTGCCAGATTCTGGGCTTCCTTGAACTGTCGATCGATCACCTGTTTCCGATAACCTTTGGCTGCCGCACATTTCAACTCGCCGCGCACTGGATGGTTCATCACATAACGACCCTGGAAATTATCCCGATTGCTAGTTTCTTGAAACACCAAATCTTCGGCAAATCGATCGCGCGTGTAGCGCATATGCAAGCGGGTAATAAAGGTGCTGCTACTGAAAGCTGGTCTTCGGCCTCGCCATAACTGGGGCTGAGTTGGTTGATCGTCTAACCAAAATACACCAGCTTCCTTGAGTTCTTCGGTAGTAGGTGGCTCGCTGGAACAAGGATCGCAATTACTCACATCCCAGGCATATTCCAAGAAAGCCACTTTCTTGTTTTCTCGTTCATAAGCCCGCTGAAAAGTGTCTTTATAAAAACCCCCAAACACATTCTTCACAAATTCCGGGACTTCTTTATCGGTGGGGATTTTCACTGTCCGGTAATTAGCCAGCTCAATCCGTCCCTTGGGTGATAGCAAAAATACTACCAAATCCTGCTCTCCTCTAGCATTCAGCATTCCCAAGCGGATCGGCAGTATGAATTTAGGCGATTGGTAGGCAATTTGTAGTGGTCGCAAAAAACTACTGCCCGATTTTTCAAATTCTTTCAGGTCTACTTTGGCCACAAAAAATTTCATCTGCTGCCGAATGTAAGGTCGTAAAACCTCTCTGGCTCCCACTGGCAATTTATAGCCATTTTGGGTCAACCAAGTTTCTAAACCACCAGATTCCTTAGCGCTCAAAATCAAAATCTCATATTCATTGACCTTGAATTTGTCTTTGATCGTCACACCCAATTCATTGGCACTGTTTCCTCGGCCTCGTCCTGCTTTTTGAGGAGCAGCTGTGCTAGGCATCACGCGATCTTGCATTGCTTCCGGATTTGGCTGGCAGGGATCGGGGTCAAAATACTCCACCAAGCGCGGCTGACTGAAAGCATCCAGCTTGTCTAAAATTATTTTTTTGCTAACTTTGACTTGCTCCCGTTTAATGGCCACTGGCACTGGCACGACTAAGGCAAAGTCCTTCACCGCACCTTGAAAATCATTCGCCATCGTCAAAATTGTTCGATCGGCTTGGTGGGCAATAATGACCTGTGAAGCTTGATTAAACAGCTTGGTTTCAGCGCCAGCTACATAAAAACCGCAAAAAGCCCAAGCCTGACTAGCTAACGACAATACCAAAATACTAGCTAGCAATAAGCTAACTACAACTCGATAAAATACTTTCATGTTTTAGCCTACCCAGTGGGGTGTAAAAGTGTTTATTAGCCGTGATTTATACCAACTAAACTGCGGTGCTATCCACAGGTAGTCCAATAAGATAGTTACTGGTGACATGATGAATAGAGCATAGAATACAGCACTGGGTATATAAAAGTAGTTACGCAAAATAAAGGTAAGTAAGGCGATCGCCACTGCCCAAACAATTCGGGCATTTTTAGCATTGGGGATCGATCGAGGATCGGTGACCATAAACAAAGCAAACATCAGCAGTGAACCACTCATCATTTTGTGCGCCCACACATCCCACGTCCAGCCTAGCCACAGATTTCGCAAGGCTTCCATCCCGGTATAAGCCACCAGAAACGCGCCGCTGGTATCCCAACGCCCGACTTTTTTAAGGACGATCGCCCCGGCACCCAAAAATAGCAGCAGGTACCACCAATCTTCTCCCCATTGTCCGGGCGAGACCCAAGCATCACCAGTGAGCGTAATCACCGCGATAATCCCAAAGTTCCCGGGATTAAAAAAATGCTTGTCTTCCCACCGGAAAATAAATTTGCTCCAAATTGCCAACGAACTAGCCAACAGCATGGTCTCCGGGTGGCTGGTGCGCAGGAGCAAAGATAAGCCTAAGCTGGTAATTAGGGCGCTGCGTAAAGAAGGAAAGGGATTTTCTGCCGGTTGACAAATGGCCTTGGCAATTAATTGCTGCAAACAGCAGCCGATGATAGCAGTGGTGACGACGGGTAACTGAATCGACCAGTCGCGGGTGCTTACTCCTAACAATAGAAATAGCCCCAAAAAGGCAATCTGATAATTACGTGGATCGATCGGTTTCATAGCATTATGGTGGGTGGATTAAAAAAACAATTCAGTGTTGGTTTTGTCCATTCCGGAAAACCGCACCAAATCTCTCATCATCAGATTAGACTGCAAAATGTATAGAATATGTCATTGTTACCAAAACTGCGACAGAAATTCATGCTCTATACCTATCCACCGCTCCAATCCGGCAAATTAGTACAGCGCTACAAACGCTTTTTTGCTGATATTCAATTAGATGCCGGCGAACTGATTACGGCTCATTGCCCTAATACTGGCCCGATGCTGGGGGTTTGTGAAATAGGTGCCCCGGTGCAGGTCTCCCACAGCACAGATCCCAAACGCAAATTAGCCTATACCTGGGAGATGATTTACGTAAATGATACCTGGGTAGGTGTAAATACCATGATGCCCAATAAGCTGATTAAACTAGCTCTAGAAAAAAAACTGCTACCAGAACTTGGTAACTACAGTGAAATTAAAACAGAAGTGAAGTATGGCCAAGACGGGCGCAGTCGTATCGATTTTGTGTTGGTGGGAGATGAAAAGTTGATTTATGTAGAGGTCAAAAATACCACTTACATTGTGGATGATGTGGCACTTTTTCCCGATACCACTACCACTAGAGGCCAAAAGCATCTACAAGAATTAATCGATATTATGCCGCAAGCACAGGGGGTGATGCTGTATTTGATTAATCGTGGTGATGTGACCAAATTCGCTCCTGGTGATGCTAAAGATCCACTTTATGGTGAACTGCTGAAGAAAGCTGTAGCCAAGGGTTTATTGGTTTTGCCCTGTCGTTTTCAAGTGACACCTATTGGTATTACCTATTTGGGAATGGCCGATGTTTTGCTGTAATCCTCTCGCTATTCCGATCCCATTTTTTATTGGATTGCAAGGAGTCAGCACAGCTTCCACTATGCCCTGAAATCCACCCGATATCACGAACAACCATATTCTCCCCATTTGATAGTTTCAGTAATATCTTTACATTTAAAAGGCTGTACCTTACCATTCAGCCAACCATAGCGACTCTCTTCATCAGTTCCGTTCGTGACAAAACTGATACTGCCAATTTTGGGACAGTTCGCGATGATTTTTTTGGCCATTGTCGCTTCTGTGCTTAAGCGCTGTCCTCTAATAATATGGAGATGTTGCGATCGACCACTCGGCGGACGACCTTCTGATTGATCTATTTTAGAAATTCGAAACGTATCGACCTTGTTCAGGGCTAACTTACTCTGGGCCAGGACAGTAGAGCATTTTGATGGAGTCGCGGCTACCGCAGTTGGCAGATTCATTGACATTGTTAATAATAGCCAGGTCGCAGAGATTAAGTACTTCATGAATTTATCGATCAAGTGGTCTAGATTTTTGACTCTACTGGTGACAAAGTGTTCCGAACGATCGCACCCCGACGGATAAATATGAACAAATAATGTACATTTCGATCAAAATTATCCTATTCACATTCGTGAATTCGAGGATTCCCGCCAGATCGCTTAAGCGATCTGTGGCGGGAGTAAAATCATACGCAGTCGTATTTATGTTGTAGTAACTCTAAGTTTATCCATTTCCTCTGGAGTAATTTGCTGAGTATAGTCAATCTGAAACTCTGCTTCTTGCACGCCGAATACTTCAGCTAAATTCTCTGGTGATATAGCATGTATAACAGCATCTATGTCTTCTGGTTTGTAATCACCAGATCTTACCGAATATAGTATGCCGCGACTAATTCCAAGAGCAGCCACGAGTATGGCTAGTTTTTTTTTCTCGTCAATTTTCATTTGTATTTGTCCTTAGTTTTTTCTAGTTGTGGTAGAGCCTTAACTGTATTTTTACTAGTCAATACTAATTGAAAGTAATATTTGTGACTGAAATAGTCAAGTGAGTAATCAGCCTAGAAAATAACATGAGTTGATATCCGAGCAGTAACAGCGGGGATTTAAGACAGAACTTGAGCAATCCTAGGATGAATTTTTACTAGCCATTCATCTGTAGAAATTTTTGCTCAATATCTCTAGTTAAAGAAATTTTTCGTTATATTAATAAATATTACAATTATTCATGGTTAACGACAGCCTGTGAATAATCTGACAACCAAGGTGGAGAAACAAAATGAACACTCAGCTGACCAAAAACGCTCTAGCCGAACAAGAAATCAGCTTGTTTTTTCAAGCTTCTGCGGGAGAATGGCGATCGGAACGCCGTTATTACACTTTGCCTGCTGGCGAAACCCAGGAAGTTGTCAGTAATCTCAGTATTAGCTTTCTCGCGGCTGGTTGCTCGGAACTAATCGAACTGGCGCAGCTGCATCATTTAGAAGACCCCCACAGTTTGTGTTGCGGTGCCTTGGTAACTTGGGATAGTGCTTATACCCTTACTGGCAAACAGGGTTCGATCGGTCAAACTATTTTTGGCGCTCAAGGTGATATTTTGTATCGCGATCGAGGTTTTGCCACCAGTAAGCCTGTTACGGCTATCTACCATTTACCGAACCCGGAAACTCTGTGTCTGCGCACCGAATACCAAAAATCGGTGTTTGAGGAAGAGGTGAAACTGGTCGGTGATAAATACCGCACCCGCCAAACGATTATTTCTAGAGCGGGTGAGCAACAGATGATTGGACAATATTTGGAGACAAGAATGGGGTGAGGATTACCCGTAGCCGTGCTGCTACCAGTTCCGCTATAAATAATCTAGTTAAGATGTTCGATCGATCTTCCGCCTAGACCAGCTGAATGCCACCCTACCTATGAATATATCTAAGCTCAGTCGTTTGCTCGCCGTTCTTCTTTTTGCCTTTTGTACTTGGTGGATACCAGCTGCCCAGGCAGCAGTGCCCGTCGCCGCTATCGCTACAGTAGCCAGCAACGATAGCAGTAGTTTTGTGAGTAAAGCCGTTAACCGGATTGGCGCGGCGGTTGTGCGCATTGACACCGAGAAAACCGTGACCCGTGAACTAGATCCACTTCTGGAAGAATTTATGTTCGGGATGCCCCAGCTGCAGCAGCAAAAAATGCGCGGCCAGGGTTCGGGTTTTATTATTGATGCTAGTGGGGTGTTACTTACCAATGCCCATGTGGTGAACGAAGCCGATCGAGTGACTGTCACCCTCAAAGATGGTCGTAGTTTTGATGGTCAAGTGCAGGGCGTTGATCCAGTGACGGATTTAGCGGTGGTCAAAATTTCTGGAGCTAAGAACTTACCTGTCGTCGCCCTAGGTAATTCTGATGTTGTTCAGGTCGGGGACTGGGCGATCGCTGTTGGTAATCCGCTGGGATTAGATAACACTGTCACCTTGGGAATTGTTAGTACCCTGAAGCGATCGAGTAATGCGATCGGCATGAGTGATAAGCGCTTAGATTTTATTCAAACTGACGCGGCGATTAATCCGGGCAACTCCGGCGGTCCGTTACTGAATGGCCAGGGCGAAGTGATTGGCATTAATACCGCTATTCGAGCCGATGCCACCGGGATTGGCTTTGCGATTCCGATCAATAAGGCCAAGACTATTTCAGTGCAGCTAGCCAAGGGCGAAAAGGTTTCCCATCCTTATTTAGGAATTCAAATGGCCACAGTCACACCCCAGTTGGCAGCGGAAAACAATAGCGATCCGAATGCGGCTTTCCGGGTACCAGAAGTAAACGGCGTGCTGGTGGTTAGAGTTTTGCCCAATACGGCAGCAGCTAAAGCCGGGATGCGCCGGGGGGATGTGATCTTGGATGTGGATGGCAATCCGGTGAGCAGTGCCGAAGATCTGCAAAATATGGTGGAAAGTAGCCATGTCAGCCAACGCCTCAACCTGACGATCGAACGACGCGGCAAAAGTCGGCAAGTAGTAATTAAACCGGGTGAATTAGCCTAGTATTTTACTCAATGCCTCAGTCACGATCGGCGGCAAGCGCCGCATTACCTTGCCAGTCTGGCGATCGATCGGCACCAGTGTAACTGTCGCCGTCAGATAGGTAATTTGCAAATCAGGGGATTGAATTTTGTTGTCCCACATAATTCTGACCCCTTGCAAGCTCATCTGAGTTCTGACCATGGCTTTGTCTCCCAGTCGCAAAGATTGGTGATAACGCAACGACATGTCAATCACCGGCATATCGCAGCCGATCGAGACAAAATCGGCAAAGGCTACTCCGATCGACTGCAAGCATTCTACGCGGGCTTCTTCTAACCAAGTGAGGTAGGTGCCATGCCACACGATTCCAGCGTAGTCGGTGTGATGGGGAAATACGGTGACAGGGTGTTCAAACCAACGATCGAGATTCTCGGACATGTTTGTTCTGGTTTTTCTAAAGACTATGTGGGTTATGCTAGCCGAATGTTGACTCATAACCAAAGATGAATTTAAGACGTTTAGCCACGGTGATCCTGGGATTAATGATGGCGGGGCTGTGTCTGGCGGCTCAAGCTAGTAGCTTTACCCCCACTCAGCAAAAAATTCTTCAAGAATTAGCGCCAGCTAACATTGTCTATTTAGGAGAAATTCACGATCAATCTCCAGATCATCAAAATCAACTAGCGATCATTCAGCACCTACATCAAAAAAATCCCCGTTTGGTAATTGGGCTGGAGATGTTCCAAAAACCATATCAGGGACCTATCGACAGGTATCTGGCTGGTCAAATAACTGAAGCTGAATTGCTGGAGAAAACTGAATACCAAAAGCGTTGGGGCTTTCCTTGGGAAAACTATGCACCGTTATTCCGCTTTGCCAAAGAACATCAATTATCGGTGATTGCTCTGAATGCTCCCACCGAAATCACCCGCAAAGTCGCGAAGCAAGGTTTAGCCAGTCTGACCCCCGCCGACTTTCGCTATATTCCGCCCATTAAAGATATTGATAAATCTAATGCAACTTACCGACAGTTAATTCAAGAATCTTTTAACCAGCATCAGCACCAAGCGGTCACTAACAGTAAAGGCTGGGAAAGATTTTATGAAACCCAGTTGGTTTGGGATGAAACGATGGCGGCAACGATCGCGGAGTTTTATCAGCAGCATCCAGCCGATCGATTCATTGCGATCGCAGGTCAAGCACATATTGAGAATGGTTATGGTATTCCCGATCGGGTGGCGCGGCGGCTGGATAGCCGGAAGTTCGTGCAGAAATCGGTGATTTTGCAGCAGTTTGCAGAAAAATGAAGATAGTGACAAAATATTGGTTGACTATTGATTTAGTATGATGAGTCAGATACAATTCCAGTGATTGCTTGAAATTGTTATTAAATCATTGCTAATCTGATATGAAAATCAATACCCCGTTTTTATTTCCTGTAGTTTTTGGAATGTTATTGAGTAGCATGCATATTACTCAGGCTGTTGAACCTACAACTATCAACGAGAGTTCCGGAGTAAAGTGGTCTAGCCCGGTCAGTGATGAGTTTGATGGTTTAGTCGTTTATGACAAACACTCCGTAGGTGACAATACAATAGTGAGTAGTTGGTCAAAAAAAGCTATTCAGCTAACAGTTAGTAAAGAATTTTCTAAAGTAACCGGATCTCGGCGCGTGCGTTCTTGTAAAACAAGTAAAGATACCAACAATTGTACCTGGGACGAAGAACCAACTTATACCAAATATACTCAGAATTATCGGGTTTCCAATTTTACGATTTCTATAAATAGTCGGTTGTATAAATATGAGCGGGGTTCAGTTCCACGACAATTTGCTCAGGCGTTAGCCAATGCTCCGATCGATAAAAACGTGCGGATTAGAATACTAACAGATAATGGTTTTACCGTAGATTCTGAAATTGGAGCTGGCACGGTAAAAGCTTGGCGACAAATTTTTCGGTAGTAGGCTGAGTGAAGATAGAGGAAGAGAATACCCTTTAAATCCACATTCATTGTTTTGATGGATAGTCGTAAAGCTTTATGATAACAATCAAGGCTTTTCCATACTTATCCTTCTGATGAATAATTTCCAGCAAGCAGCCCACAGAGGCGATTTCTTAATTACCGCAGAAGTCGCGCCCCCGAAAGGAGTCGATGCAAGCCATATGCTGGAAATGGCTCAACAACTTCAAAATCGGGTGCATGCCGTCAATATTACTGACGGGAGTCGTGCTGTAATGCGCATGACTCCCCTGGTGGCCTCTGTTCTCTTGATGAGAGCTGGTATCGAACCGGTGTATCAAATTACTTGTCGCGATCGGAATCGAATTGGTCTGCAAGCAGATTTACTGGGTGCCCAGGCTCTTGGCATCAAAAATATTCTGGCGCTCACTGGTGATCCGATCAAAGCTGGCGATTACCCTAATGCCAAAGCCGTATTTGACCTAGAATCTGTCCGTCTTTTGAAATTGATTGGTCAACTGAACAGTGGCAATGATGGTAATGGTAAGCCTTTGCCCGACACTGGCACTGACTTTTTCCCTGGAGCTGCTGTTGATCCACAATCTAAGAGCTGGTCTGGTCTGACTAGTCGGTACGAGAAAAAGATCGCTGCTGGGGCGCAGTTCTTTCAAAGTCAGCTCATTTCTGACTTTGAAATTTTCGATAAGTTCATGATCCAGATTGCGGCTCAATATCAAAAGCCAGTTTTGGCGGGGATTTTCTTGCTCAAGTCTGCTAAAAATGCTGACTTTATTAATCGCTATGTGCCGGGGGTAAATATTCCGCAAGCGACGATCGATCGATTGGCCAAGTCTAGTCAACCTCTACAAACTGGCATCGAAATTGCTGCTGAGCAGGTGAGAATTGCTAAAACGATGTGCCAGGGTGTTCATATGATGGCTGTTCGGCGCGAAGATTTGATTCCTCAGATTTTGGATTTAGCTGGTATTGAGGCCGTGAGTTAAAGATATGCTGATTTTGTGTTTGTTGGAGAAGGCAGCTTTGAATTAGGCGAAGTTGTGGTTGGAGTTGCGGGCCGATCGATCAGGCTCCAACTTGAAGATCGATCGGCTTCTGAAGCAATGGCCGATAATTTATGGCTTGTCGCAAATTTCTTTGGATTCAGAGATTTTAGTTGGTACTTTGTTTGATTTTGGATCGATGCAGCGTCTTCATTGGAACATCGACAATCTTATTTTTTGCTGATGACAAATCAATATTTTCTCTAATTTCGTGATTCGATTGAGCAAAAATGGTCGAGCAATTCGCGGTGTAAGAAACGGTAGCTGCTGCCGATGCGTAAGAGTAAGCGGCGTTCGACGCAGTAGTCTAAGAAGCGAGTAAAGTTCCACGGTAAGCCGCTTTGCTGTAGAAAGATATGCAGAGACAAACGCCGTAAATAGCCCCCATAAGCAAGAATAAAAAAGGATGCTTGAGATAGTCCTACTGACCAACACTGGAGTAAAGAAAACTTAAAAAGTATAAATTTTATTAAGTAAAAACCAACAATTGAATATATAAGTGGTTTGGTCAGTTCTGCAATTGAACATATATTAGTCAGTTCTGCTATTTTTTTATTCATCTGAGAAAAAGAAGTGTCCAACGCCTGACAACTGAAAGCCATAAGTAGCGATGTAGCAATGTCTATTAAAACTATCTTTCCATGATTCTCCAAACAAGAACATAAAGCAGCAGTTAGTAAAGAGATTGTCCAATAAATCAAGTGATAAATAGTCTTTGATCGGAGAGGCTCAACCCAGCCTGGCTGTATTTCATATATGAAAAAATCCACATTATTACTATTCTGCAAGTATCGGGCCAACCACTGAAGATGACTATAAGCTTTCTCTTGATTAGGTTCTAGTTTTACTGTTTCATACGCCCAATTGTACCCTTTTAATTCAAATCGGCGATCTTCAAACCGTTTTTCCGATGATAACTGGCGACTAATATATATATCTAGCAAATTTGCTTTATCAAGAATTGGATTTGTTGCATCATAAGCATTAGCGAAAAAATTGATGAATAGAGGTGTGCGCAATAAACCATAATTAACTTCCCGTAATGATTCTAGACGGCTTACCTCGAATTCTTGAGGATAGACTCCTCGTAAAAAGCTCGAATGTATCTCTTCAGTCGTTTTTAGTAGCTTTTCTAAGTTTGGGTTTTCCTGAATTGCTGACCATATATCTAAACGATTTAGACTATTGAAATAATTCTGAATCTGTGAATCAGATAATGGCTGAAGACACACTGCCCCTCGTAGATTTCGCAGATTGATATCTGCCATTTTAAATTCCTTGATACGGCAACAGACAACCAACTGTGGGTAATACTCGGCAAACTCATTCAGCTTTTCGGTACATTTTTTCTGTCTTTCTAACCCCAACTCATCCAGCCCATCTAATAATGGCAATAACACACGTCGCTCCAACCATTGCTCGTAAATTTTTGGATTGCCCTTATCCAAATAACATAGTTGTTTGATCAGCCATGACTCGATACTTTGGGTATCATCCCGCCAAGTTGAAAGCTCAAATATCACCGGAATCACAGTATTCGGATTAGAAATCGCCCCTTCTACCAATTGCTCTGCCAAACTTAATAACGCCGTGGTCTTTCCCGCTCCTGGCGCACCTAAAATCAGTAACTTCCCCCCAATGTCATCTCGCCTAAATGTCTCAATCAACATTTGGTTGGCATCCAATGCGCCGCAATCTTGGCCATCAATTTGCAAAATTCGATCAGCTTGCAATGGTCGATTCACCCAATGTGGCTGATCCTCGATCGGTACATCTATCAAGGTGCGATCGCTTCCCAAGGTATCAGTCAGTCGTTTATGGATTTCTGGCAACTGCTTGCGTTTCAGCAAATCCATCCCCCAATCCCAATCCACCTGCGGCGGTTCCGATTTACCAAGCAACCGCAAGAAAATATTGTTAACGGTGAGATCTCGTCCAGCTTGATTCTGCTGAACATTACTATCCTTGATCGAGCTACCTTCAATATTTTGATCTTGCGAGTCCATTACCAGTGCTCACTATAAATTCCACTCGCTCCAAGCTGGGCTTAACTGCCCCAATCCAAATTACATGCCGATAAATTTTGCAGCTACTCCCAGCCAAGGTGTGATCGCCTTAAAAACTTCTTGACCAATTTGCAAAAGAATCTTTCCAGCCTCCGTCGAATCCTTCATCGCCTTAAGCGTCTCACTAACCTGCTTCAGATTTTGCCCCACCAATTCCTTACTGCCACCTTCCTTGGCAGCCTCACGCTTCGCCGGACGCAAATAATCCGACAATTCTTCTTGTAGCTCTTGCCCCAGCCCTGATGCTTTCACCGCCGCTTCCAGAATCTCCAACTGCCTCACCACTTCCGCACTCGTTATCTGCTGTGAAGTTTCTAAATTTCCTGACTGAGATTGATGGAGATCTCCTCCGGCCTGCGCTTGTTGCACAACTCCACCATTTACCGTTATCCCACTCATAGATTGCGATTGAGTTGGCTGCTTTTTACCAAACATAATATTTTTGTCTTGAGAGTATTGTCTCCTATAATAAAATATTTTTACAGATAAGTAGTATTGATTATCAAGAATATCTAAACCCTACGGCCTTTTTGATTGGAAAATCCCAGCTGTATCCAGATTGATATCTGAAAAATGGGGCAGACCGATCGATCGAGGTGGCAAGATAAATTGGGCATTAGTATAAATATCGCCTTCTGGCTGGCTGTAAATTTCTAATCTGTCGTCTACTAAATTCACAATCCAATATTCACTAATTCCGGCTGCTGCATACAGAGGCGCTTTAGTATTGCGATCGAAGCTCAAAGTTGAATCAGCTACTTCAATCACCAAAATAATATCAGTGGGTGCCGGATGACTGTTGAGATAATTATCTTCTCGCAACCTAGCAATCACAATATCTGGTTCCGGTTCACTATTATCGGGCAGCGTAATTGGGTCTTGACAACGGATTTTAGCTCTGCGTCCCAAAATCAGAAGCAATTCACCCATTAATTCAGTAGTCGCCACAACATGTCGAGTTCCTTTAGCTGCCATATTAAAGATTTGCCCTGAGATTAATTCGATGCGTTCTCCCTCGTGGATGATGCCAGTCTCAATCATCCGATGATAGTCATCAACAGTAATCGGGCGGACTTGAGTATTAACCATGCGATCCTCAGTAACACAGCTTACCTTTATAATTATCGGGCGCGGTCAGGAAGATGACAAGCTCATCCAGCCGCCGCAAAACCCTCAATCCATTTAACCAAAAGCGGATTCACCAACTCCGGCGCATCATCCTGTGGACAATGACCCACCCCCGGCAACGGAATAAAGTCGGTTACAGCCGGATAATTAGCAAACTCTTTGCCCAGTGCGATCGGCTCCCACGGATCCACCTCCCCCCAAATAATCAGCGCCGGGCAAGACAACAGTGGCAACAAATCCTCCGGCAATGGCCCCTGAGAATAGGCCGTAAACGCCAAAAACACGTCCGCCGCCCCCGGATCAGCCGCTGGCTTCATCAAAATATCCACCAACTCATCCGTCACCGACTCTGCCCGCCCGTAAGCCTGGCGCAGAATATTCTTTACTGTACCTGGCTGCGCCAACTGCTTAAAGAAAAAATTGCCGATCGCCTTATTCTGCAAAACCTGCTGCACAATCGGGGTGCCAATTCGCTTAAACCAAGGCTGAGTCGCTTGCTTGCGCTCGTGTAACAATCGCAAAGAACAATTCAATAGCGCCACCCCTGGCACCAAATCTGGTTCATCCACCGCCGCTTGCATAATCGCCACGCAGCCGATCGAATTGGCAATCAACAATACCGGCTCACCCACGACCTCCCGGCAAAAATCTCTAATCTGGGCGCTCCAAGTCTCAAAGGTATAGTCCATTTCGACCCCAGGCGTGGGCTTAGCAGAAGCCCCAAAACCAATCAGATCGATCGCGAAACAGCGGCAATGCTCCGCCAGTACCGGGATATTCTTCCGCCAATGACCCACCGAAGCCCCAAAGCCATGTACTAATAAAACAGCCTGACCGGTCTCGCCCTGTTGCTGATAATTGATCGAGTGACCGCGCCACTGCCAAGTTTTATTTACGATGGAAGGGGCAGCGATCATGGCAAAATTTTCAGAGACTATTCTTCTATATAAGTTACGGAAAATTGCTAGGAATAACAATGTCAAAAATTTATCCTAGCCATAAGGAGATAAAATGCATCATTTTGCATCTTGTGTTACCTAAATTCGGTATGCTAAGGTCGGAATCGGCGAAATCATCAACTATATTTTTTGGGACGGACAACAGATAATGCCAGCAGCACTTGGGATGATTGAAGTCAAAGGTCTGCCTCCGGCACTTGCCGCCGCTGATGCTATGGTGAAAGCTGCTCGGGTCACCCTGGTGGGTTACGAAAAAGTTAGCAGTATGCGCTACACCCCGATCGTCCGTGGTTCGGTTTCAGAAGTACAAGTAGCAGTAGCCGCTGGCGTAGAAGCCATCCGCAATGTAAGCCAAGGTATTGATGAAGATCTACTGTTTAGCTATCATGTTATTCCTAATCCCCACGCCAACTTGGACTTTGTCTTAGAAGAAATTGCGTATAACGATCGAACGGCTCAATTCAATTTTTAACTGGTGGGGCGTTTATTAAAGAGAATTTCATCTTCTTTGAGGGTAATGTCATAGCCTTTATAAACGTCGTGACCTAGCAAACCATAATTCAGCGTGTCCTGGCCGACCGATACTACGATGTTATTGGTCATACCTTGGCCAAACTGTACCGATTGGAGTTCCACAGTATCAAACTGAATGATGCCGTTAGCTGTTTTGGCGGTAGTTTTCCCCGAAGCTTGTAATTGCAACTGGTTAGCCATCGCTCTGGTCAGCAAAGTCCGACTAGCACCAGTATCTAGTAGCATTTGAAATTTTTGTTGGCCATTGAAAGTTACTTCAACGACTGGGATATTATCTAATTTTTTAATAATTGGCATCGAGAAAGAATTAGAGTTCTCCACCGGCAGAAAAGATTGATCGACTTTCTGAATTGGTTCTTTAAAAGTCGCTGATTTTTGACGAGCCTGACTGAGGCTCTGCTGGTACTGGGGTAACAGACTTACTGACTGTCGGTAATTAGGGCTGTTTTTAGGTACCGATTGCAGAAACTTCAGAGCATCTTGCCATTTATTAGTTACTAAAATCCATTCTTCTTTGGTCAGAGCTGAACCACTAATTGTCTGTGCTGCTGTAGCCGCCACTATGGCATCTTGATAGCTATTGTCGGCTACCGGGGCGGCCATCAAGTTAGCAGGTATTTCTACACTGGGACTAGCCGCTACTGGCTGGGAAATCTGGGACGGTAACCGTGCGATCGATATTGGTGGTAGTGCCGTAGAGCAGGCGGTCAGAGCCCCTAGACCAATAATTATGCAGCCATCACCAATTTTTTTTAACATTCAGCTTACCGTTCACTGACCTAAGTTTACTGTTGCACTTCCCATATCTGTATTCGGCATTTATCGTAATTAACCGGGAAATTTTCAAAACAAATTGGTAATAAAAAGCAGACGATCGATAGCCTGCTAAATAATCAGTCATAAAAATAAATTGAGTGGGGCAATTACATCATGCCGCCCATACCACCCATGCCGCCCATGCCACCCATGCCACCATCAGGTGCAGCAGATTTAGGTTCAGGCTTCTCGACCACCAAAGCTTCAGTAGTTAAGACCAAGCCAGCGATCGATACGGCGTTTTGCAAGGAAGAACGTACTACCTTAGCGGGGTCAATAATCCCAGCGGCAATCAGGTCTTCGTACTTATCGGTAGCAGCGTTGTAGCCGATGTTAAATTCACTTTCGCGAACTTTTTCGACAACGATCGCACCTTCGGCACCGGCATTATCGGCAATCTGCCGTAATGGGGCAGAAAGAGAGCGAGCGATGATGTCCGCACCGATCATCTCTTCCGGATCGAGACCAGCTTTAAAGCTTTCGATTTGCTTAGACAGATGAATCAAAGCGGTACCACCACCAGGAACAATGCCTTCTTCGATGGCAGCTTTCGTTGCGTTCAAAGCATCTTCCAGACGCAGTTTGCGATCTTTTAGTTCGGTTTCAGTAGCGGCTCCGACTTTAATCACGGCCACACCACCAGCTAATTTCGCAATTCGCTCTTGGAGTTTTTCTTGGTCGTAGTCCGACTCAGTATCCACCATTTGCTGACGCAGTTGGACGATGCGCTTTTGCACATCGTCTTTGTGATTGCCATCGGCAACGATGGTCGTGCTGTCTTTATCGATCGAGATTTTCGCTGCTTGACCGAGCATTTCTACTTCGACGGTATCTAAGCTCAGACCGATGTCTTCGGAAATAACTTGACCACCAGTCAAGATCGCAATGTCTTGGAGCATTGCTTTGCGTCGCTCACCGAAGCCAGGAGATTTAATCGCCGCGACGTTCAATACTCCTCTAGCTTTGTTTACAACCAAAGTAGCCAGGGCTTCGCCTTCCACATCTTCAGCAATAATCAACAAGGGCTTGCCAGCGCGAGCAACTTTTTCTAGAACGCCAACCAATTCTTGGATCGAACCAATTTTTTTATCGACAATCAAAATCAAGCAATTTTCGTACTCGATCGTCATCCGTTCGTTGTCGGTAATCAGGTAAGGAGAGAGATAACCGCGATCGATCTGCATCCCTTCGACCACTTCCATTTCGGTGATCAAGGACTTGGATTCTTCGACGGTAATTACGCCATCTTTGGTAACCTTTTCCATCGCTGCGGCAATCATATCGCCGACTTCGGAGTCATTCCCAGCCGAAACGGTAGCAACTTGGGCAATGCCTTGACCTTCCACTGGTTTAGCAACCCGGGCAATTTCAGCTACTAGCTTGACGACAATTTTGTCCATGCCGCGCTTGATGCCGATCGGGTTAGTGCCAGCTGCGACGTTCTTCAGACCTTCGCGAATGATTTCTTGGGCTAGAACGGTGGCAGTAGTCGTACCATCACCAGCTAAGTCTTTAGTTTTGGAGGCTACTTCTTGAATCAGCCGGGCGCCAGTGTTTTCGAGAGGATCACTAAGTTCAATTTCCTTGGCGACGGTGTTGCCGTCATTCACGATCTGCGGCGCGCCAAATTTCTTTTCTAATAGTACGTTTCTGCCCTTGGGCCCGAGGGTGATTTTGACAGCGTCAGCTAAGGCATTTACGCCTCGCTCTAGCGAACGACGTGCTTCTTCATCAAATACTACTATTTTCGACATAATGAATTTATTTAATTTAGCTTAGACATTCCATAAAAAATTTAGCACTCTCTGGGCTGGAGTGCTAAAGGGATTTGACGCAGATTTGGTGCGGTTTCCCGAACTAGAACAGGATTCTAGCCCAGAATAAAGCTAAAAATTAGTAGCTACCATCATCATTCGCCGACTTAGTGGCCAACAAATGGTTAGCTTCACTGAGCTGATCGGCGATCGCTTGGCGTAAGGTTAGACTCACTGCTGGATTGGCTAAGACTTCCTGAGCCAACTGCCGATAAACAGCGCTTTTCTCAGGATTGACGCGCTCTAACATTTGCAGATTTTCGTAAGCGATTTGCGGTGAAATATCCATACGTTTAATTAAATCTCCTAATCTTCTGATTAATTGTTGCATCCCCACTCTTCCAGTTACCGATATTGACAGCTCACCTCCCAGAGTATTCAGCGCTTAATCATTTCGCCATCGGCCTTTTTACCGACCGCTGTTCATTAGAGCCTTAAGGCAAATCTGTACTACCCATTAAGTATAGATCACACTCCCGAGCAGCACCGCGACCTTCATTGAAAGCCCAAACCACTAGGCTTTGACCGCGCCGACAGTCTCCGGCGGCAAATACCCCCGGAATACTAGTGGTGTATTTATCGTATTCAGCCTTTACGTTGCTCCGGGCATCGCGCTCTACGCCCAAATCATCAAGGAGCGGCTGCTCTGGTCCGAGGAAACCCATCGCGAGCAGCACCAACTGAGCAGGTAATACGCGCTCCGTGCCAGCGATGTGTTTCAACACAAACTGACCCTGCTCGTTTTTCTCCCATTGCACCTGCACGATATGAATACCAGTAACATTACCCTGATCATCACCCTCAAACTTAGTCGCCGTGGTGAGATAAGCCCGGGGATCGCTGCCAAACTTAGCGGCGGCTTCCTCTTGGCCATAGTCCATTTTGTAGACCTTCGGCCACTCTGGCCAGGGATTGTTCGCTGCCCGAGTCAGGGGCGGGCTAGGCATGATTTCTAGCTGGGTCACGCTTTTGCAACCGTGACGGATGGAGGTACCCACACAGTCGGTACCCGTATCACCGCCACCGATAATCACCACATCTTGGCCAGCAGCCGAAATATATTTGCTGTTGGGACTATTATTCAAAACTGCCTGAGTATTGGCAGTTAAGAAATCCATGGCGAAGTGAATGCCCTGCAACTCCCGCCCTTCGATCGGCAGATCCCGGGGTTTAGTTGCTCCGGTGCAAAGTACTACTGCATCAAAATCTTTGCGCAGATCAGCAGTGGAGAGGTCTTTCCCCACTTCCACGTTGCACTGAAATTTCACGCCTTCGGCTTCTAGCAATTTCAGACGACGCAGCACCACCTGTTCTTTTTCTAATTTCATATTGGGAATGCCGTACATCAGCAATCCACCCGGCCTGTCGGCTCTCTCCAAAACAGTGACCCAGTGACCAGCTTTGTTTAGTTGGGCGGCTACACATAGTCCGGCGGGACCTGAACCCACTACAGCCACTTTTTTGCCAGTGCGCTTAGTGGGCGGTTCCGGGACGATCCAACCTTCTGCCCAGCCTTTATCGACGATCGAATGTTCGATGTTTTTAATAGTAACGGCGGGATTATGAATGCCTAAAACGCAGGAGCCTTCGCAGGGAGCCGGACAGACCCGACCGGTGAATTCGGGAAAATTGTTGGTTTTGTGTAGGCGATCGAGCGCCTCTCGCCACAGTCCTCGGTACACCAAGTCATTCCATTCCGGAATCAGGTTATTGATTGGGCAACCGCTGGCCATGCCACCAATTAGGTTACCTGTATGGCAAAAGGGAGTGCCACAATCCATGCAGCGAGCGCCCTGGTCGCGCAGGTTCTGATCGGGCAGAGCTAGGTGGAACTCGTCCCAGTTGTGAATGCGATCGATCGGTAACAGCTCAGAAGACACTTCCCGCTGATATTCGATAAAGCCGGTTGGTTTTCCCATGGTTATGACATACTCCTGCGCTGACTCTGATTCATAAAATATCGGCTCGGGTGGAGCATCTGATATTGTATCGAAGATTACTGGAGCTGGAATAAAAAATTGGTCAGAAAAAATTATTACGTTACAATTCAGCGGTTCAGACCCAGTTTTTTGGTGAACAATGGAGTCAAGGTCTTTGGGAGGATCTATTAACAATGCAAACAATTTCGATTAAAGCAGTAGCCAGCAGTAATGGTGAATTAGGTTACTTCATCCACTAAAAATCGCAATTAGGCTGTCTCCATCACTAATGGCATAAAGCTGGCACTCTCCAAAGATCGAGATGCAAACAGTAGACATTTTTTGATATCAGCTTCGACTAAGCCTTCATATTCTGCCAAAATTTCTGCTGTGCTGGCATCATGGGCGAGTAGGTTCAATATCTAAGTACAGGACAAAAAATGTATAGCTTCCAGTGACTGGCTTTCAGAGGATTCG
>CAXTSX010000060.1:0-18950 GCA_964247085.1 uncultured bacterium | reverse complement strand
GATTCATCAATGTTTCTCTGCTTTATGTCTAATTCTACACTGGGAAGGGAGTAAGTCAATACTCTTTTTTAGCAACTATAAAATCTAGATTACCTTGGAGATATCAATATGGTTATAATTCCTACCCGGCCCATCCAGGAATCTGATATCAGCATATGGAATGGGACCAGATCCACCATTAGTGGTCACCCGTTAAGTGCAACCCAGCTACACCAGATCAATGACTACTGGAATGCTTGTAATTACTTAGCGGTTGGCATGATTTATCTCCAAGATAATCCGCTCTTAAAAGAGCCACTCCAGGCCAAGCATATTAAAAATCGCCTGCTCGGACACTGGGGATCCAGTCCTGGACTATCTTTTGTCTATGTCCATCTAAACCGGCTAATCAAAAAATATAATCTAAATATGATCTTCGTAGCAGGACCCGGCCATGGGGCACCGGGGATCCTAGGACCGGTTTATTTAGAAGGTACCTACTCCGAAATTTATCCTGATAAAAGCGAAGATGCCGAAGGTTTAGAGCGATTCTTCAAACAATTTTCATTCCCAGGCGGTATTGGTAGCCACTGCACGCCCGAAACTCCGGGTTCCATTCATGAAGGAGGGGAACTTGGCTACAGCTTGGCTCATGCCTATGGGGCGGTCTTCGACAATCCGGATCTGATCGCCGTGGTAATGGTGGGGGATGGTGAGGCCGAAACTGGACCACTAGCTACCGCTTGGCACTCCAATAAATTCCTGAACCCGATTCGAGATGGTGCGGTTCTGCCGATTTTGCATCTGAATGGTTACAAAATTAATAATCCGACGGTGTTGGCACGGATTAGCCCAGCAGAGCTGGAATATTTGTTTAAGGGCTATGGTTATACTCCTTATTTTGTGGAAGGTTCCGATCCAGCTAGTATGCACCAAGCATTAGCAGCTACCTTAGAACACTGCTTAACTGAAATTCAACAAATCCAAACTACTGCCCGTCGTAGTGGTGTAGTGACGAGACCATGTTGGCCACTGATTATTTTGCGTAGTCCGAAGGGCTGGACAGGCCCCCCAGAAGTAGATAGCCACCAAGTAACCGGCACCTGGCGATCGCACCAAGTGCCTATTACTAATGTCCAAAAAAATCCGGCTCATTTGCAATTATTAGCGGACTGGATGAATAGTTACCAACCAGCCACATTGTTTGATGAGACCGGACGACTGCGACCAGAACTACGGGAGCTGGCTCCCCAGGGCAACCGGCGGATGAGTGCTAATCCCCACGCCAATGGAGGCTTATTACGGAAAGCTCTGAAGATGCCTGATTTTCGATCTTATGGGGTAGACGTGATCAAACCGGGATCGATCGAAGTAGGTAATACTCAACCCTTAGGAATTTTCCTGCGGGATGTGATGTATAACAATATGCAAACTTTTAGAGTGTTTGGGCCTGACGAAACAGCCTCTAATAAACTCCAGGCCATCTATGAAGCCACTAAAAAAGTTTGGATCGCTGAATATTTGCCAGAAGATTATGATGGTGGAGAACTAGCACCAGATGGGCGGGTGATGGAAATACTCAGTGAACATACCTTGGAAGGTTGGCTAGAGGGCTATCTGCTCACCGGTCGGCATGGCTTTTACTCGACCTACGAAGCCTTTGTCCATGTAATCGATTCCATGATTAATCAACATTGTAAGTGGCTAGAAAGCTGTCAGCAAATTCCCTGGCGATCGGCAATTTCTTCTCTAAATTTACTGATCACCTCCACTGTGTGGCGACAGGATCACAACGGCTTTAGCCATCAAGATCCTGGTTTTTTAGATGTAGTGCTGAACAAAAGTTCTAATGTAATTCGGATCTATTTGCCACCCGATGCCAACACCTTATTATCGATCAGCGATCATTGTTTGCGTAGCACTGACTACTTAAACGTAATTGTTTCTGACAAACAGGCTCACTTGCAGTACCTAGATATGGATAGTGCTATTCAGCACTGCACCAAAGGTTTAGGCATTTGGGATTGGGCTAGTACTGATGCTGGGCAAGAACCAGATGTCGTGATCGCCTGCGCTGGGGATGTCTTAACCCAAGAAGCCCTAGCAGCGACGGTCTTACTCCGAGAACACTTCAGCGATCTCAAGATCCGGTTTATCAATGTCGTAGATTTACTGCGGCTACAACCAGAAACTGAACATCCCCATGGCCTGTCTAATCGAGATTTCGACTCTTTATTCACTCTAGATAAACCGATTATTTTTAATTTCCATGGTTACCCCTGGCTGATTCACCGCCTCACCTATCGTCGAACCAATCACCATAACCTACACGTCCGGGGTTATCGTGAGAAGGGCAATATTAATACCCCCTTGGAACTGGCCATCATTAACCAAGTCGATCGGTATAGTTTGGCGATCGATGTCATTGATCGGGTACCCAAGCTACAAGTAGCTGGTGCCCACGCCAAAGAGCAACTTCGCAATCAGCAAATTGCCTGTCGTCGTTATGCTAACGAATATGGTATCGATCAGCCTGAAATAGTCAACTGGCGCTGGCCAGACTTAACACCGTTGGATGCTACCAGTGGTTCCAGCTCTGCGTCACTATGAAAATCCTAGTCCTCAATGCTGGTTCTAGTAGTCAAAAAAGCTGCCTCTACGAAATCACGGGTGACATTCTTCCCTGGAGCCCCCCGCCACCTCTATGGAAAAGTGTTGTCAGCTGGACGGCTCAGACGAGTGCCGCAGAAGTCAAAATTACCACAGCTTCCGGCGTTACCATCCAAGAAAAATTCCCTGATCTCGATCGATCAGCAGCCACTATCTATACCATCAACAAATTATGGCAAGGCCATACTCAGGTGATCGATCGACTCTCCGATATTGATGTGATCGGCCATCGGGTGGTACATGGTGGCACTCAGTACCACCAGAGCACGATCATTACAGCTAAAGTAAAAGCGGCGATCAAGGATCTAGCTACCTTTGCCCCGCTCCATAACCCGATTAACTTAGCAGGCATTATAGCGATGGAACAGATGCTTGGGGATATTCCACAGGTGGCGGTGTTTGATACGGCCTTTCATGCCCAACTGCCCTTGGCAGCAAAAATCTATCCAGGGCCCTATGCCTGGTATGAACAGGGAATTCAGCGCTACGGATTTCATGGCATTAGTCATCAATACTGTGCTGGTCGCGCCGCCCAGTTGATGGGGCGCAGCCTGGCTGATTTACGACTAGTTGTTTGTCACCTGGGCAATGGCTGTTCGCTTTCAGCCATTCGAGGCGGCCATAGTGTGGATACCACGATGGGATTTACACCTTTAGAAGGACTGATGATGGGCACCAGATCGGGATCGATCGATCCAGGTATTTTGATCTATTTACTGCGACAACAGGGCTATACTGCCGATCAGTTGGAGCAGATCCTAAACCAAGAATCTGGCTTACAGGGGGTTTCTGGTCTGTCTGCAGATATTCGTCAGGTTATCGCCGCTGCTGCTGAGTATCCCCGAGCGCAGTTGGCTTTTGATATATTTATCCAGCGGTTACGTTCTTCAATCGGAGCAATGTTGATGAGTCTCGATCGATTAGATGCTTTGGTTTTCACCGCTGGCATCGGAGAGAATTCAGCACTAGTACGCGCAGCAGCTTGTGCTACCTTGGATTTTTTGGGACTGAGCATTGATCACGACAAAAATGAGCAGCAGCCGGTGGATGTAGATATTGCTACAGCCGTTTCTAGAGCTAGAATTTTGGTAATTCAGACCCAAGAAGATTGGGCGATCGCTCAAGATTGTTGGAAAATCTTAAATTGATCTTGCCATCAATACTGCGGAAATATCACTCCTGAGAGAGAGATACTCAACCATCAAAATATATTGAATGGATGACGGATAAATAACTCAACTTATATCGATCGGACGATTATTTTCTAGTGGCTGAGTTGATAGTATTGAATGCAACAACGCTCGAACAATTAGGATTTCTTATGCCTCGATTATTAGGGAAACCCTCCAAAGCACCCTTATTTATTGGAGTTGCTTTGCTAGTTGCCATCACTAGTGCGGTTGCACTGGAGTATTATGGCGCGATCAATGTGATTCCCGGCTTTGGCCAAGATCATCAGACTACTCGACGCTTAATATCTGGCAACTTGGACACTGATTGACAGATTTACTACAGCTTAAATAACTCCAAAACTCAAGTAAGGAACAATCATGCGTAAGGGAAAAGATATTGTTGGCAAGCCAGTGATCGCCTACGATTCCGGCGAAAAAGTTGAGACTGTGGTGGATTTGATATTTGACCAGTATGATAATCGTTTGCTCGGATTTTTGATTGATGAAGGCGGTTGGTTTAGTAACGCCAAGGTTTTACCACTTGATCTTATTAAGGCGATCGGCGTTGATGCAGTCATTATCCCTTCTAAAGAAGTAATTGCGGCATCCAGCAAATATCCTGTTATTCACAAGATTTTAGAGAATAACAATGTTCTTAATGGCACCCGGATCATGACGACCGATGGTCAAGATTTAGGAGCCTTAGTGGACTTTTACTTTGATGAGTATACCGGAGCGGTCGAAGGTTATGAAGCTTCGGGGGGCTTGTTTGCCGATACTTACTCGGGACGATCATTTGTGCCAGCACCTCAGACGTTGAAAATCGGTGAAGATGTGGCTTTTGTACCGGCAGAAACTGCTGGTTTGATGGAAGAACAGGTCGGTGGCTTGAAAGCTGCAATGCAAAATGCTAATGAAAAGTTTCAAGAAACTGCCCAAGTAGCAGGTGAAAAGATACAGGAAACGGCTCAAATTACTGCTGATAAGCTGCAAACAGCCGGGCGAACAGTCAATAGCAAAATGACCGATGCAGTTATCGATCGAGATGCTCAAAAAGCCTTTGTACTGGATAAAGTAGCACAAAAAACAGTAAATGATCCGAATGGTCATCATTTAATAGTGGCTGGCGAAGTCATTAATCTCGATGTGTCCAATACTGCCGAACAGCTCGGGATACTGGATGAACTCTATCGATCGGCTGGGGGCAATTTGACAGAACCATTAGGTGAACGACTGGGGAATGTGGCGGCGGGTTTAGCGGTGGAGCAAACTCAAGGACGTCGCTCCCAGCAAACCGTTTACACGCCAGAGGGCTATATCATTGCGGCGCAGGGTCAAATTGTGACTACTCAAGTGATCGATCGGGCGAAGGCGAATCATCAAGAATCTGCGCTGTTAGAAGCTGTCGGGTTATCCCCTCAGGGAGCGGCTCAATCCCAAGCTGGTAAATTGGCCGCCACCACCGGGAATCGGCTGAAAAACACTACAGCCGTTGCTCAAGCTGGTGCCGCTAATCTTTGGGACAAGGTGAAAGAAACTACCAGCGATTTGCAGGGACGGAGCGCCGAGGCGATCACCGAACAACGCATTAAAGGCGCTCTAGGTCGTCCAACCACTCGGGTTATTCTTGATCGTAACGATGAAGTGATTTTAAATGTGGGTGAACTAATTACTCACAAAGCGATCGCTCGTGCCCAATCAGCAGGCATATTAGATCTATTGCTAGATTCTGTTTATACCGAGACACCAAAATTATCCTTAGAAGAACTACGAGCACCAGGTACTGGCTCATCTGCTCTCTAGAGTCAGTTTTATAGAACCATATGGGTAATATCCCTATAAAAGTCATGATTCTCTTAAATCGGCTAAAACTTGAGTGCAAAACACTCTCCAAATAGTCAAACTCACATTATCTCTATCCATTGACTCTCAAAACTGCTCTATTGGATAGATGTAGATAATATGCCAAATTGATAAGTTAGATCAGGGTAGCGGACAAATCCAGCAATAATCCTGCTGAATTTACTCAGTCTACTTTTTACCCACCAATAACTACTGGTATCTACTATGACAACTCCCACCCAAGAAAAGCCTTCATCAATCATTGACACCCCCACCATGCAAGAAAATCGTAACCGTTGGCGATGGGGATTTACTCCTCAGGCGGAGAATTGGAATGGTCGTTTTGCGATGATTGGCTTTATGGCTGCCCTCATCACGGAATTAGTATCTAATCAAGGCTTTCTGCACTACTGGAATTTACTCCAAACAGTCCAGCCACTTTAGATTGAAAAATGAAATCCAAAATCATAGATATGTTGGATTTCATTTTTCAATGGGTTTCGATAGTATTCAAATATTTAGTAGAGAGAATTCAATTGGCCGCTCACTCATTTGCATTTTATGGATTTGCTTTATTTGGAATCATCCTAGCTAGGTATTTTATTCTGGCTGGTGGAGCGCACATATTGCTAAATCATACTTACAGTAAAGCTGCGGTCGATATTCCTGCCAATGAAGCTCATCAAGAGCAGTTATCAAGATCCTGGGAATTAATTAGACAAGATATTAAACTTTCCATACTTTCCTCAATCATATTTGCACTGGGTGCCGCAGCGGTTATGTCTGCCTACGACTTAGGTCAAACGCTTCTGTATTCTGATATTCACCAGTATCCTTGGTGGTATTTATGTATTAGCTACATTGTAGCCATTATACTTCAAGACACCTATTTTTATTTTTTACATCGATTATTTCACCACCCTTGGCTATTTCGTTGGTTTCATCAAGGACATCATCTATCCAAACATCCTACGGCCTGGACATCTTTTGCTTTCGATCCCTTAGAGGCGATCGCTCAGGCACTGTTTTTGGTAGGGATTGTTTTTGTAATACCACTCCATTTTATTACGATGATCGCCGTGCTCAGCACCATGACCGTCTGGGGTATTGTCAATCACCTGGGAATCGAACAGCTCCCGGCTAATTTTCCCCATCATTGGTGTGGTCGTTGGTTTACCGGTCCAGCTCACCATGCTCTCCACCACCACAGATACACATTACATTATGGGCTGTATTTTACTTTCTGGGATAAACGTCTTAGAACCCAATCACCTTATTACGATCAGGAACTTACCGATGCCACTCACTGAAATAAATATTGATGATCTAAATCAGCTAAAACGGTTTCGCCTAGAGCGCCTTTTGCACTTTTTTACTACCAGCTTGCCGCTCTGCCTAATTCAAGTTGATGTTAGTAATAATAAGCTAGCTGTATATTGCCCCCATGCAAAAATCGTGGATAATTTACTGGATGACTTTGAAGATTTATGTAACCATGCCTGGCTGATTTTGGGTGTAAGGGAGATCGCATTGTACTTCTGCCAAGAAGAAATTTTGCACGTTAATATTCATTTACACCAGTAGGTAAAGGAAATAAGTTTCTTACTTTAGCCACCTCTCTATCAATAGACAGAGAGGTGGCTAACTATTATGGAATTGTTTATGCCGATCGACAGAGTAGTAAATGAATCATTTAGTAGATGTGTATAGTAACTAACTCCCATATGCTGAGGATGTTGCATAAGGGATAACAGCCAATCTGCAAATGTCCTAGAAATATGAGAAACAATCCCATGGCTATAAAAAGCTCTCAGCCAAATCCGCCCCAGAAGGATGTTTTAGAAACATCAGTTCCCCAAGACCAAGAAGGGACTGAACTGTATGATAGCCCCACACCAGATAGCTACGATCCACACATAGTTCCAGCTGAAACAGCAGCTAGAAAAGAGCGGGAGGGAGATGATTTCAAGCATCTCCCTGAACACCCTCCAGGATCGGACAGTATGGATACTACTGCTGGTTTTACCGTTGACAAAGAAGGGTTAGTAAATAACTTTGGCATTGAACCGGAAATGTATTACGAAACACCTGGTGACGTGCCGGATGAAGAGAGCGAGAGCACAGAGTAGCCAGACATATAGTGTGATATCTGTATAGTTATTTATGGAAACCACACAAGTCAATACAAACAAAACTCAGGAGAAAGATAATGATGTTAATGAAACGCGCCATCGGTACATTTTCAAGCTATGAAACTGCTGAAACCGCCCTGCGTGAATTAAAAGATCATGGATTTTCAATGGATCGAGTTTCGGTAGTAGGGAATAATATTAATCGTCATACGGAAGTTACAGGTGCTCATACCAGCAGTCGGCTAACCGATATTGGCAACATGGATAGCCTGGAAAATGAAGCTGAGGAAACGGCTCAAAAAGGTGCTGTAGCTGGTGGCACATTAGGAGGCTTAACGGGCTTATTGGTCGGCTTAGGAGCCATCGCCATTCCTGGTGTTGGTCCGGTAATGTTGGCTGGTGCAGCAGCAACTGCAATTGCCACAGCTATTTCGGGTAGTGTTGTCGGGGCTGCTGCGGGTAGTCTAGCAGGTGGGTTAGTAGGATTGCAGATACCCGAAGACCGTGCCCAAGTCTATAGCGAACAGGTCTCTCAAGGTGATTATCTAATCATGGTGGAAGGGTCAGAAGCAGACATTACACTCGCTGAATCGGTCTTGAGTAAACACCATATTCATGAATGGTATGTCTACGATTTGCCTGGTGAATCGGCACAAACCATGACCACTATTCCTTCTCGCCATTCGCGCACTTAGAAACTAAGCGTGAATTGACCCAATAACAATAGTTTAGGATTACCAATATGAATAAGATTACTAGAACGAACGCTCCCCGGCTCTTATTAATGAGCGTTTTGCTGATGTTGACTGTATCGGCTTGTAATGAGGCCAAAACAGCAGCCGATGCACCAAGCTCCACAGAAAATAATGGGCAGGTTACCACGGCAGTGAACGGTAAAGCAACCCAAGATGATGGTCAGAATGAAACGCGCAAAAAACAGTTGGAAGCAGATATCCGATCAAGAGAACAGCGAAATAATATAGGTGGTGATCCCCAAAAACGCACAGAGGGTGACTTAACGAGTGAAGTTCGTAGCAAACTGGAGGCTAATATTCCTAGTAGTAAGCTCACGGTCTCTGCTAAGAATTCTGATATTACAGTATCAGGTGTGGTGACAAGAAAAGATCAATTAGATAAAATCAAGCTATTGGCCATGGAAATCAAAGGCGTGAAGAGTGTCACCGTCAAAGCTGTTGTAACTCCATAAAAATACTTTCCATCAATAACAAAATTGTAGTCAGTCTCTCTCTATTGACTCCAGAGGTGAGTAAATAACTCATCCATTTGAGAGAATGAAATTTGTAGACTTGACTGATAAGCTACTAAAGTCGTTAGATTATGAGGAACTAGTTATGAATATAATTGCTTGGATAGTTTTAGGTTTACTCGCCGGTGCAATTGCTAAAGCAATTGTCCCGGGTCGTCAAGGTGGTAGCTGGCTTTCAACCATGGTCTTGGGCGTGGTGGGTGCTTTTGTTGGTGGCACCTTGCACACCTTCGCACAGACTGGAACCCTACAATTAGCCTCACCCGGTTTAAGCATTCCCGGAGTGTTTGTAGCCGTGCTAGGCGCAATCATTGCCATTTTTGTTTATGGTCTGTTGTCCAGAAATAGTGTGTAAGCTGTAGCCTCTTCTAGTGCACTTACTTCTAAACATCCACTGCTGCTCACAAATAATTTGAAGGATTATAAATATGAAATACATTTCGGCACTACTATCCTATTTCCGTCCGATGCGGTTATTGATGCCTATCTTACTCTCCGTCGTGCTATTTATGGCCAGCGGCTGCACGTCAGATACTACTCAAAGTAATCCGGTCAAAGAAATGGTGAAAATGGAAAATACTTCTACTAAAGGGACTGTGCAGCTAAACGAAATTGAAAAGAAGGCGGAAGAAGCGATCGATTCCCCTGCAACTTCACTCAAAACTATTGAGGAGAGATCGAAAGGAGCACTTAATGAAGTACAAGGTGATGCTGCTGATCGGAACAAAATGAACCAATCTAACGATCAAAAACTGCCGGTAGTCAAGCAAACTGAAAAAGCACTCAATAAAATGAAAAATGGCTAAGATCCAAATCTATTATTGGAAGAGAACTTAAGTTAATGCGAAAACAGTTGCCATCGCAAAGTTTATTCTACAAAATTGCTCGCAAGACTTCCGAGGCAGTCGGATCTCCTCTGGCTTCGATTTCGGCAGTTTCCGTGATTTTTATTTGGGCAATCACCGGGCCAATTTTCAAATTCTCTGATACGTGGCAGCTAGTCATTAACACTGGAACAACAATCGTAACGTTCTTGATGGTTTTTCTAATTCAAAATTCACAGAATCGTGATGCCAAGGCAGTTCAAATCAAATTAGATGAATTGATTCGATCGATCAACTCAGCTCGCAATGAAATCATTGATGTGGAAGATTCTTCAGAAGAAGAACTTAAAAAACTACAGGAAGATTTTTCCGAGCTAGGCCATAATCCCAAGAATAAAAGCTAGATTCAAGACAGCTACCATATAGCACTCGTCATGCGCTAGCCTTTCATTCCCGATCAATCTGCGGTTTCATTATTAACCGCTATCTTTATGCAGAAACTAATCCAAGCCGTTTTAAACAGTGAAGATAAGAAATCTCTCCACCAGCTAGTTGACATCTTGAGTGCCTCTGGCAGTCACTACTTTCTGCGCAATGAAATTCTTCAAGCCTTTGCTGACTACTATCAACACCTACCAAAACCTATTCCAGCGTATCACAGTTCTTCTTTAAGTCAGTTGATGCACTACACCCATGAAATGATTGTGGCTGAGGATAGTATTTGGCTAGTCTTACGTCCTTGGATTGCCAGCCAGCAGGTGTGGCGGCTTACTTACGACCTAACTAGCAGTGTAGAGGTGACGCTGCAGGAACTTTTAGACGTGCGCGATCGGCAGGTTGATCGCTATCAACCGCACATTCTCAACATCGACTTTCAGCCGTTCAATCAGGGTTTGCCAATCATCGACGATCCCCGCAATATTGGTCAGGGTTTAGCATTTCTTAATAACTACTTATGCAATAAGCTGCTCACCGAATTTTATTATTGGATCGAAGCCCTGTTCAAGGCTCTACATGTACTAGAAGAAGATGGGTTGCAGCTACTAATTAACGATCGTATCCAGTCCGGGGTCGAGCTGGCGCAGCAAGTGCAGCAGGCTTTAAAATTCTTAGGTAACTATGCAGCAGATTATCCCTATGAAAAAGTGCACCACGATCTGCAAGCTTTGGGGTTGGAACCTGGTTGGGGTAATACGGTGGGGCGGGCACGGGAAACCTTAGAACTACTAAATCGTTTAATCGAAGATCCGGAACCAGCTTTATTGGCTACTTTTGTGGCGCGGATGCCAGCGGTTTTTCGAGTAGTACTAGTTTCGATGCATGGTTGGGTGGGTCAAGAAAGCGTCTTAGGACGACCAGAAACCCACAGCCAAGTTGTTTATGTACTGGAACAAGCCCGGAGTCTAGAAAAACAACTACGCGCCGATATTCAGCAATCGGGCTTAGATCTGCTGGGGATTCAACCGCAAGTAGTGATCTTGACCCGCCTAATTCCGAACTGTGGAGAAACCAACTGTGAGCTGCCCTGGGAAAAAGTGAACGACACAGACTATACTTGGATTTTGCGCGTTCCTTTTCGGGGGTTTAATCCAGCCATTACTCAGAACTGGATTTCGCGGTTTGAGATTTGGCCTTATTTAGAAACCTTTGCCGTAGATGCGGAACGGGAGTTATTAACCAGACTGGATGGTAAACCAAACTTGGTTATTGGCAACTATAGTGATGGTAACCTTGTAGCTTCTTTATTAACCCATCGTCTCCAGGCTATTCAGTGCAACATTGCTCATTCACTCGAAAAACCCAAGTATCTATTTAGCAATCTGTACTGGCAAGATCTAGAAAATCAATATCACTTTTCGGCTCAATTTACAGCTGATCTAATCAGCATGAATGCGGCTGACTTCATCATTACATCGTCTTACCAAGAAATCATGGGGACATCCGAAAGCATTGGTCAGTATGAATCTTATAAATGTTTTACGATGCCCAACTTGTATCATGTGATTAACGGCATTGACCTGTTTAGCCCTAAGTTCAATCGGGTGCCTCCCGGTGTGGATGAGCAAATATTCTTTCCTTACAGTCAGATGGAAACTTCTGACCCAGCAGTCGCTAATCATTTACAGTACTTGATATTTGAGCAAAAAGACGACCATATTTCTGGTCATTTAAATCGACCTGAAAAATGTCCAATTCTAGCCGTAGCACCGATCGATGCCATTAAAAATCTAACTGGATTGGTGGAGTGTTTTGGGCGCAGCCCCGCCTTGCAGGAGCGGTGCAACCTGATTTTACTCACTAATGCTTTGGAAGTAGTCGATGCCATCAACGGTAATGAAGCGATCGAAATCAATAAACTGCACGCTCTGATTGACAAATATGATCTTCACGGACATATTCGCTGGTTGGGGGTACGGTTGCCCGCTCAAGAATTAGGAGCCGTCTATCGATCGATCGCCAATCACCAAGGTATTTTTGTCCACTTTGCCCTGTTTGAATCCTTTGGTCGCACCATCTTGGAAGCAATGGTTTCGGGATTACCTACTTTTGCTACTCAGTTTGGTGGGGCGTTAGAAATCATCCAGGACGGTGTTAATGGCTTTCATATCAATCCCACAGACTTCAATAGTACAGCGGAGAAAATCCTGAATTTTCTACAGCAATGTGAAACCCAACCCGCTTACTGGCAAACTATTTCCGATCGAGCTATTCACCATATTCAAGAGCAATATAATTGGTCAGCTCATGCCCAACAGGTTTTGCTGCTTACTAAGGTTTATAGCTTTTGGAACTACATTGATGTGGATGGACGGGAAGCGCTACAACGCTACTTAGAAGCTCTTTTCTATCTACTCTACAAACCTCGTGCCGAGCAAATATTGGCAGAACATCTGCACCGGTAAAGATGAATACTACCCACTCCCATGATTTGATTTACACCAACTGGACACTGATCGAATCACACTTCGACCCGGAGCAGTTGCACGCCAGAGAAACCGTATTCACGATCGGCAACGGTTATCTGGGAACACGAGGCAGCTTTGAGGAGGGTTACCCACAGGCTTGGCCAGCAACCCTCATTCATGGGGTATATGACGATGTGCCAGTGGTCTATACCGAGTTGGCCAATTGTCCAGATTGGCTATCCTTAGTAGTGATCGTCAATGGTGAGCGATTTCGGCTAGATCGTGGCAAAATAATTAGCTATGAACGACAACTAGACTTGCAACAGGGAGTACTCAGTCGATCAGTGCGTTGGTGTAGCCCAGCTGGCCACACGATAGATTTGAAATTTGAACGATTTGCTAGCTTAGCCGATCGACAGATCTTAGGATTACGTTGCCAGATTACCGCCATCGATTTCGACGGCACCATTGAGGTGCAAGCTAGCCTGAATGGTTATCCCCAAAATCAAGGCTTTGACCACTGGGAAAGGCTTGATCAAGGCCAGCTTGAACAGGGAATATGGTTGCAAATGCGCACCCGCAGTTCTCGCATTGAATTGGGCATGGCAGCTAAAATGGCGGTGATTGGTGTAAATACACCGTGGCAGGCTACCAATACTCCCGGCTATCCCACTCGATCGATCATCTGGAATGCCATGGCAGGGCAAAGTATCACTGTCGAAAAAATCGTCACGGTTTGTACTTCTCTAAAAGAGCAGATACCAGTGCAAGCCGCTCAGAATAAATTGGCTAACCTGTCAGGCTATGTTATCCTACTGGCGGCTCATCAACAGGCATGGCAAGAGATCTGGCAGCATAGCGATATTGAAATTGGTGGTAATAGTCAAGCTCAGTTGGCAGTTCGCTATAATCTATTTCAACTCTTCATCGGTGCCTCTCTTGATAACGATCGGGTCAGTGTTCCTGCCAAAACTCTATCTGGATTTGGTTACCGAGGTCACATCTTTTGGGACACCGAAATTTTCATTCTGCCCTTTTTCACCTTTACCCAACCAGCAATCGCCCGCAATTTATTAACTTATCGCTACCACACCTTAGCTGGTGCTCGGCGCAAAGCCAAGCATAGTGGTTATCAAGGAGCCATGTTTGCCTGGGAAAGCGCTGATACTGGCGACGAAGTAACGCCCCGCTGGTCGATGCCCAATGACCCCTACGCCGAAGATGTAAGAATTTGGTGTCGCGATCGAGAAATTCATATTAGTGCTGATATTACCTATGCGGTTTGGCAATACTGGCAGGCTACCGGCGATGACAGCTGGCTCCGCGACTACGGAGCCGAGATCGTCCTTGATACAGCCCTGTTCTGGATGAGTCGGTTGGAGTGGAATGATGCCCAAAAACGCTATGAATTATGTGGAGTTATTGGTGCTGATGAATACCACGAGCAGGTCAATAACAATACGTTCACCAATCGGATGGTGCAGTGGCATCTGGAAAAAGCCTTGATCGTTTATAAGTGGTTGCAGCAGAAGTTTCCAGATCAGGCTGCACAGCTGACTCAAAAGTTGCAAATCACTATAGAGCAACTACAGCGCTGGCAAACAGCCATTGACCAGATGTATATTCTCTACGATTCAGAAACAGATGTGATTGAACAGTTCGAGGGATTTTTTCAGCTCCAGGATATCAATTTAGATGACTACGAACCGCGTAACCAGTCAATGCAGACCATTCTGGGCATTGAGGGAGCAAACTGCCGTCAAGTACTCAAACAACCAGACGTATTAATGTTGCTTTACCTAATGCGCGGCACTCACGCATTTCCTTATAACTATGATATTCTGCAAAAAAATTGGGACTACTACGCACCCCGTACCGATATCACCTATGGATCATCCCTCGGCCCTGCCATCCACGCTATTCTGGCTGCTGATTTGGGTGCCGCTGATCCCTATCAACAATTTATGCAAGCCGCCTTGGTAGATTTAACAGATACGCGGGGGAACACTAGCGACGGTATTCATGCGGCGGCAGCTGGTGGCATTTGGCAGGCAGTAGTTTTTGGTTTCGGGGGCATTCAACTCCAGGATAACGGCCCGGTGGCGACTCCCCATCTCCCTGCCACCTGGACTAGTCTCAAATTCAAACTCCATTGGCAGGGCGCTTGGCACTGTTTTGATTTAGCCAATTCATCACCGACACTTCGCCCAATTCCAGATATTCAAGGCTTTATCTTTGACTTGGATGGGGTATTGACCAACACCGCTGAATTGCATTACCAAGCTTGGCAGCGGCTGGCTGATGAAGTGGGGTTGCCGTTTGATCGCCAATCTAATGAAGCATTACTAGGCGTGGCTCGCCGCGAATCGCTACTGCTGATTGTGGGCGATAAACATTACTCCGAATCATCTTTGGAAGAAATGATGGAGCGCAAAAATCGTTATTATTTGGAATTAATCCAAACCATCACCCCCTCAGATGTGTTGCCCGGCGTTTTGGAGTTATTGGATGACCTCCGCCGATCGGGAATTAAAATAGCGATCGGCTCTGGTAGCAAAAATGCCCATGCGGTAATTGATAAATTAGGAATTACTGATCGCCTTGATCAGATAGTTGATGGTTTTAGCGTCGAGCATCCCAAGCCTGCCCCCGACATATTTTTATATGCTGCTAGTTTGTTGAAACTTGACCCCGCTCACTGTGTAGTAGTAGAAGATGCCCCAGCTGGAATTGCAGCCGCAATTACGGCTGGAATGTGGACAATTGGTATTGGTGCCGATGATTTGGTGGGCACTGCCGACATTGTGTTGCCAAACCTACAAGGCATTCGTCTAAAAAATCTTCAAGCTCTATTCCAGCAAGTATTCCCACTGTCAGAAAAATCCCCCCAATAAATTGGTAGGGGAAATAAAGAGTAACTAAGACTATCTTTGATAGTCCTATTTTATTAAGCACCTAAATATTTTAGTGGTACCAGGATTAATCATCCCTGCTAAATCTTCCTGATTGGACTTTGGACAAGATCCAGGCTGAAAAGGAATGAATACTATCTAAAAACAGGATAATGGGCACTCCATAAAGGTGCGGGTTTTTATTGAGTGTTTGACTGTGCTTATTAAAAATCTTAAAGAAAGATGGCATTGTGGACTAAATCGATCAGCTTTTCATTGCAGCCTTTGCTGAATCAAATCTCATAACTTTCTCTTAACCTAAACAGGGAAAGCATTTAGCCGATTCTTTATCCACATTTATAAATCAGAATTTTATGTTTTTTTAGAACAGAATTTAGTTAAACTGTTCTGGCTAAGACTTAAAAGTTACATTTAGGAATTTAGACGGCTATATGCGACTGTTACTATATGACTATTTTAATATTTATATCGGCGATCTAGTCGGCTTAATTCAGACTACGCCACCTGTAAAAACCATACCACCAGCACAAGAAATTGCTCGCATCACTGAAATGGCATTTGCCATTAGATTGGTAGTGGCCTTCACCCTGGGTTCCGCGATCGGATTAGAACGGCAGTGGCGACAACGAATGGCCGGACTGCGCACCAATACCCTGGTCGCTACAGGAGCTTCTCTATTTGTAATGCTGTCGGTGTTGACTCCGGGGGATGCTAGCCCTACACGAATTGCGGCTCAAATTGTTTCCGGTATTGGTTTCCTGGGTGGTGGGGTCATTTTACGGGAAGGAATTAGTATTCGGGGCTTAAACACTGCTGCCACAATTTGGTGTGCTGCCGCCATCGGTTCCTTGTGTGGAGCAGGGTTTCTGAGTTATGCCTTTATTGGAGCTATTGGCATTTTGATCACCAATATTCTGCTGCGTCCGATCGGACGACGGATTAATCAGGAATCCTTGCAAGGAACTGAATTAGAATTGGTTTACCAATGCTCTGTAATTTGTCGGAACAAGAAACAAGCCCGGATTCGGGCGCTGCTGCTGCAAGCTCTGAACAGCGGCAATATGCAGCTGCGTTCTCTGCGCAGTGAGGATCTAGAAAATCCTAACAATGTTGGGGTAAAAGCCAATTTTGTGACCCAGGAACGAGACGACGCTTTCTTGGAGCAAATGGTTAGTCGCCTCAGTCTAGAATCTGGTGTAATGTCTGTCAGCTGGCGCACACTCGAAGAGGATCTACTAGAACAAGATAGTAATGAGCTGAATTAACTCCAAATTATCAACATCAACTTCACAGACTAGCTCTCCTTCGGGTGTATCATGCAGTTACCAGTACAATCGAGCCATCAAAATGGTTGGACTAAAACTTGTGAAGCTGCATCAGCTTCGTTGACTGTACTCTCAACAATCCTCCATGACTACCGATCTGATCGCTGCGACACCCCAAACCATCGACCTCACTGTTACCGAACCTACTACCGATCTGCGTGTTGATGCTTGGTTAGCCTTACATCTGGAAGATTTCTCTCGATCGCGTCTGCAAAAACTAATCGCTCAAGGCCAAGTACAACTGAACGATCAACTGTGTGATAACAAAAAGCAAAAATTACAGGTAGGCGATCGGTTAAGCATCCAAATTCCGCCACCGACTGATTTAGATCTAATCCCCGAGCAAGTAGCGCTGGATATTCTTTATGAAGATGACCAGCTCTTAATTGTGAATAAGCCGGTCGGGATGGTGGTTCATCCCGCCCCGGGACATAATAGTGGCACTCTAGTTCATGCGCTGCTGGCTCATTGTCCACTATCTAGTATTGGTGGAGTGCATCGACCTGGCATTGTTCATCGACTAGATCGAGATACTACCGGCGCGATCATGATTGCCAAAACAGACTTTGCTCACCAACATTTACAAGCCCAGCTCCAAGCCAAAACAGCCCGCCGCGAATATTTAGGCGTAGTCTACGGCTCACCCAAAGTTGAAGGTGGGACGATCGATCTACCCATTGGGCGGCATCCAGTGGAACGACAAAAACAGGCAATCGTGGATGTAGAAGACGGTGGCCGGGAAGCGGTGACTCACTGGCAGTTGCTAGAAAGACTGGGAAACTACAGTCTGCTGCAGTTTCGGCTAGAAACCGGACGCACCCACCAAATTAGGGTACATAGCAACCATCTAGGACATGCGATCGTTGGTGATGTCATGTATGGCTCTGGTCGAGGGGTGAAGGTAAATATGCCTGGACATGCTTTACATGCTTGGCAGTTGCAATTAATCCACCCGGTCAGTGGCGAGTTAGTAATGGTGCAAGCTGATCCACCACCATTTTTTGATAAATTACTGAATGTTTTGCGGATGCAATCTCGCAAATAACCAGCAAAAGATGCCGTATCTCCACAGGTACAGCATCCATTATCACTAAGTATCTTATTCCTCTTCCGGGTTAGAATCTATCTCCGGATTAAAAGGTCGCTTCCCAATTCCGAGCTGCTTCTTGCTATTTTTCAACTCTTTCCATAAAGCTTTAATCCTACGGTAAGACTCTTCCGGGGAAATCTTGCCCGCTGTCTCTAAGCTGGTAATGTAACCAACCTTCTGAGAAAACTCTTGCATGTTCGCGTTAAACAACAAGTTTTCTGGCTGCACGGTGCCAGAATAATTATTCCGATGATAAATGAAGTCCGAACGATTAATCACAATTTACCCTTAGTGTGGCTTTCTCAGCCGAATACATGGAAAAATTAAGTTAATGTCAGAGCTTTGGGCTGTTTTAAACTTATAACTAACCACCGAAGATAATTAGTACAACAATTCCCTCTACTTAACCTTTGCTTAATCCAATTTTAACCTTTCTCGAAGAAAAGGCAAGTAATTGAATTTATCTTTACTAAATCAACCTCTACCCATCTAATGACGATGTTTATCAGTGAAATGTTCGTGGGCAGAAACAAGACAAAATACTAATAGATATAATTACAAAGACAAAACACTAAAACATACAACTAAGGTAAATTAAACCTTAGTAAAAAGCAACCCAGCGCATTTTGGTCAGCAATTCCAAATTCAGAAATACTGAGGGTGTGCGGTATTGGTTCGCCCTCACCCCAGCCCTCTCCCAAACTTGGGAGAGGGAGCAAGAGACTGCATTTTACTCTCCAGCGCCCCTTCTCCCAGAATTGGGAGAAGGGGTTGGGGCTGACTTTTCCCGCTAAGTTTGGGTAGCCAGCTGCCAGCCTTCAACCAAGTCAT
>CAXTSX010000059.1:0-19255 GCA_964247085.1 uncultured bacterium | reverse complement strand
ATTACGGCACTCTTAGGGCTTGACCTTACCCGAAATCTGTCCGGACTATTGTGGTAGTGGTTTGCGATTAAATGAAGCATTGCAGTTACGCATCAAAGATATAGATTTTGCTCAGCAGCAAATTACTATCCACGATAGCAAAGGAATGAGAAGCCGCCTGACAATGCTGCCTCAAAGTATTATTGAAGAAATTCAAGTACATTTGCAAAGTGTAAAACACCTCCACCATCAGGATTTAGCGAAAGGTTATGGTTCTGTTTATTTACCTTTTGCCTTGGAAAGGAAGTACCCCAATGCCGATCGACAATGGATATGGCAATACGTTTTCCCGAGCAGTCAAATCTCCAAAGATCCTCGTAGCAACATAATACGCCGTCACCACCTGCATGAAACCGGTTTGCAAAAAGCTATTAAACAAGCGGTTAAAACCGTCGGTATCCAAAAACGGGTGAGTTGCCATACTTTCCGCCATAGCTTTGCCACCCATTTGCTCCAAAATGGTTACGACATTCGCACTGTTCAAGAGCTATTGGGTCATAAAGATGTGAAAACCACTATGATTTACACCCATGTTCTCAATCGTGGTGGCAGAGGAGTGCGCAGCCCTCTAGACTAAATACCGATCATCCACCACTACTAACCATTAAGTTTTTGATTCAAAATCTGGTTGGTCAGCTTCGGTTCTGCTCTGCCACCAGATTCCTTCATTACCTGACCCACGAAAAATCCGAGCAACTTGGTTTTCCCTGCTCGGTATTGCTCTAACTCCTTGGGATTCGCTGCCATAATCGAATCAATCAATGCTGTAATCTCTTCTGGATTAGAGATCGCCGTCATTCCCTTGCTTTCCACTAGCTGTTGCACTGAGCCACCTTTTTCTAGCAACTCTGGCAAAATTTCCTTGGCAATTTTTCCACTAATCGTTCCTTTTTCAATTAGTGCTACTAGTTCTGCCAAATTCTCTGGTTTCAACCCAATGTCATTGATGCTAACCTTCTGAGTTTTTAGATAGGACGTAATATCTCCCATTAACCAGTTGGTAGCTTGCTTGACATCGGCACCAGCGTCGATCGATCTCTCCAAATACAACGATACATCCCGATCGTCGGTCAAAACCTGAGCATCATAAGCTGACAAGCCCAGCTCATTGACATAGCGCAGCCGTTTGACGGCTGGTAGTTCTGGTGACTCGCTTAACCATTGTTGCTTTTGAGCATCGCTAACTACGATCGGTGTCAAATCGGGTTCTGGAAAATAGCGATAGTCGCTCGAGCCTTCCTTGGCGCGCATACTAATAGTGCGCTGAGTGCCTTCTTCCCACAGGCGGGTTTCTTGGACAATCTTTTCGCCAGCTTCGACGGCCATCGTCTGCCGTTCAATTTCGTGATCGATCGCTCTTTGAATGGCACTAAAGGAGTTCATATTTTTGATCTCCACCTTGGTGCCAAATTCTTTTTGGCCAACTGGCCGAATCGAAATATTCACATCACAACGCAGGGAACCTTCTTGCATGTTGCCGTCACCCACACCCAAATAGCGAATAATTCGGCGAATTTCTTGGGCATATTCAGCAGCTTCCAAACCAGTTCGCAAATCTGGCTCAGAGACAATTTCTACTAACGGCACACCAGTACGGTTAAAATCTACCAAAGAATAGGTGGAACCCGACAGTCGATCGCTCCCGGCATGAACAAGCTTACCGGCATCTTCTTCCATGTGTAACCGAGTGATGCCGATGCGTTTACGTACCGGATTACCTTCGGCATCTAGGGGAGCAATTTCCACCCAACCATGTTCGCCAATGGGTAAATCAGATTGGGTGATTTGATAATTCTTGGGTGAATCGGGATAAAAATATTGCTTGCGATCGAACTTGCTGTAGGGAGCGATCGTGGTATTCAAAGCCATGCCTGCTTTCACCGCAAACTCTAAAACTTTTTCATTCAATACCGGCAAAACACCAGGCATCCCCATACAAACTGGACAAACATTGTGGTTGGGAGGCTGGCCAAATTCGGTCGAGCAATTACAAAAAATCTTGGTGGCCGTACTCAGTTGACAATGAGTTTCTAGGCCAATAATTGCTTCGTACTTAGTGTGGACAGGAGCTGCTGTAACCATTGTGGAGAAGGCCGGATAGACTGGTTCAATTATATCTTACGGGCGCAGTGTCGAGGGATTACTAATACTCACCACCTCCACCATTAATTCAGAACTGATATCTTCGGCAGACTCGGCTGGTTGAAATTGGCTCAGGGTGGTCATAAAATCGCTCACCCCTTGAAATTGTTGATAGACCGAAGCAAACCGTACATAAGCGACTTCGTTGAGGGGTTTGAGCAGAGCTAAGACCAAATCGCCAATCTCAGCGGTGGTTACTTCGCGGCGACTGCGAGATTGCAGCTGGGCTTCAATTTCATCGACAATTCGTTCTAGGGTGTCGTGGGCGAGGCCAGTTTTTTGACAGGCGTGCACCATACCACGCAGCAATTTAGACCGATCGAAATATTCCCGTTCTTCATTGCGTTTAATGACTGTGACTGGGATAAATTCAATCCGCTCGTAGGTAGTAAAGCGATGTTTGCATTTTAGGCATTCTCGCCGCCGCCGAATACTTTGTCCACTTTCTGTCGATCGAGACTCCAGCACACGGCTATCGGTAAATTGGCAGTAAGGACATTCCATATTGAACATGGGTGAAGACAAGGCTACAAACATTATCTACCATGATTGGAAGAGTCTGGCGCAAATGCCGGATTGACAACTCTCGATTACAATGGGCAAATTGCTGTTTGCTAATTTTTATCACCTTTTTATTTTGCGTTTTGACATCGTTACCCTATTTCCCGATTTCTTCACCTCGCCACTCTCCTGTGGGCTGTTGGGGAAGGCGATCGCCAAACAACTAGCCACAGTCAATCTGGTGAACCCCCGCGACTTTACATCCGATCGACATCACAAGGTCGATGATGAGTCATATGGGGGTGGCGTGGGCATGGTGATTAAACCAGAGCCGATCTTTGCAGCGGTGGAATCGCTACCGGTTTTACCAAAGCGCTTAGTTTTGATGATGAGTCCGCAGGGTGAAACCATTAGCCAGCCAATGCTCTGGGATATGGTGGCCAACTGCGAGCAGCTGGTAATTATTTGCGGCCACTATGAAGGTATTGATGAACGGGTGATGAACATTGTCGATCGAGAGATTTCCCTCGGCGATTTTGTCCTGACCTGTGGCGAAATCCCGGCGCTGACCCTGATCAATGGCATTACCAGATTAATTCCCGGTACTGTTGGTAAAGTAGATTCCCTCAAACAGGATAGCTTTGAATCCGGTTTACTAGATTATCCACACTACACTCGTCCACCGGAATTTCGGGGCTGGCCAGTACCAGCGGTTTTAACCTCCGGTAACCACAAAAATATCGCCCAGTGGCGCTATGAACAGCAACTGCACCGGACGAAAACAAAAAGGCCAGATCTATATCAGGCTTGGCTAAAATTGCAAGCCGACACCGACGACACCAGCAAAATCTGAATTAAAAGTACTAGAAACTTGCAATAGCAAGGACGCGCCACCACCAAGGTAAGCATCGGCACCGATCTGAGCCAGTGGTTTTAAGTCATTGCCCTTACCTGTCGATTGATAGCTAAGACCACCGCCCGCATGCAGCATGATCAGTGGATTTTCGCCAAATTGATCATTGCTAATCAGAGGAAAATCATAGGTGAGCGGTAAAGTAAACTGTGGCGAATTCCCCAGAAAGATGCTGGGTCGCACCGAAATATTACTACCAACCGCAAAACGACTGACCGCACCAATCTGACTGCTGTTGCCAAAAGACACTGCCGGACCAATGTAGTTACCCGCAGAATTTTGTCTGTTATTAGAACTACTGCTGGGTGGGGCTGGGGGTGGGTTATTGGGAGCTGGATCGCTTGACTGTGGCGGCGGCGGTGGTGGCGCACCAACCCCACTAGGTGCTGGATAGGGAGCTGGATCTCTTCTAGGCACGGGGACGATCTTTTTTTTCTGCGGTTTTTTCTGCGCTAGGCTGATTGGGCTTGGGAGGGCAGCTTGATTATCTACCTGCCGAACATCTGCTGGGTAGAGACTAGGTGGCACCGTATGGATGGGGGCAATCATAATCGTTTAAAAGAGTTTGCGAATGTTGCTAGATAGGACGAATCGATAATAGTCGCTGTGCCTAGCATACTGCTAATCCAGAAAAATTTAAATTCTCAGCAGCGTTCTGCATCATCATTATCACCAAAAACCCACTCCAGGAATGCTGGAATGGGTTTTGGTGGGGAAAATTACCACCAGATTAATTTATCTTACGGAAGTTTTAGAGAGCCGGTACAAAGCGATCTTTTTCAGGTACGACGGTGTATTCGGCCACGATTTGACGAAGTTCATCACCGTTAATAGTTTCTTGTTCGATGAGCAAATCTACTAGCCGATCGACAACTTGACGATTGTCTTTCATGATTTGCACTGCTTCTTTATGGCATTCATCGACGATTGATCGCACCTGCACATCAATCTGAGCCGCTACTTCATCGGAATAATCGGCGCGGCTGTTCCAGCCACCCCCCAAGAAGACTTCACCAGATTGACTCTCTAAGGATAGAGGACCCAGTTTGGACATCCCAAATTGAGTAACCATTCGTCGCGCCATGCCGGTGACCTGTTGCAAGTCACCACCCGCACCAGTGGTTACTTCCGAATCACCAAAAACCACTTCTTCAGCAGCCCGACCACCTAAAGCACCAGAAATCCGGGCGCGGAGCTGGGAGCGAGAAATCAACATCTGGTCTTCGTCAGGAGTAAACCAGGTTAAGCCCAGGGCTTGACCACGGGGAATCAGGGTTACTTTTTGGACTGGATCATGCTCTTTGAGTAAGGTACCAACGATCGCATGACCAACTTCGTGATAGGCAATCAAGCGCTTGCTCTTGCCATCGACCAACGGGGTGCCTTCCATCCCAGCGACTACCCGATCGACAGCATCATCAACTTCCAACATGGTGATGGCATCTTTGCGGCGACGCGCCGTCAGAATTGCCGCTTCGTTCAGCAAGTTGGCCAAGTCCGCACCACTAAAGCCTGGTGTGCGACGGGCGATTACTTCCAACGAAATATCTTCACCCAATTTTTTGTTGCGGGAGTGGACATTTAAGACTTCCAAACGACCCTTGATATCGGGAGTGTCTACAGTAACCTGTCGATCGAACCGACCAGGACGTAGCAAGGCTGAATCCAAGACATCGGGACGGTTGGTCGCTGCAATCACAATAATGCCGGTGTTGCCTTCAAAACCATCCATTTCGGTCAGCATTTGATTGAGGGTCTGTTCCCGCTCATCGTTGCCACCTCCAATTCCAGCGCCCCGTTGGCGACCTACCGCATCGATTTCATCAATAAAGATTAGGCAAGGCGCATTTTCTTTAGCCTTTTTAAACAGATCGCGCACCCGAGAAGCCCCAACCCCCACAAACATTTCCACAAACTCCGAACCAGAAATACTGAAGAATGGGACACCGGCTTCACCAGCGATCGCTTTGGCTAACAAGGTTTTACCAGTACCGGGAGGGCCAATTAACAGCACCCCTTTCGGAATCTTGGCACCCACTGCCGTGAATTTCTCTGGTTGCTTCAAGAAAGTGACCACTTCTTGCAACTCTTCTTTGGCCTCATCAATACCAGCGACATCATCAAACATAATGCCAGTCTTGGCATCCATTTGAAACTTGGCCTTAGATTTGCCAAAGTTCATGGCCTGACCAGGACCACCGGGCATGTTGTTGGAGCGTCTAAACAGCAAGAACAAGCCACTAACTAACAAAATCGGGAAAAGCAGGTTGCCTAAAAATCCCAGAATTGCTCCATCGTTGCGGGCGGGGTGGCTATCTAGTTGAATATTAGAATCACGTAGGCGGGAAATCAATTCCGGTGCACTACCGGGTAGGTCTACCCGCAATCTTTGCATCCGATTTTCTAGTTCGGGGTCAGTGGCTTGAACGATCGCGGTTCTACCACCATCGTACAAATCGACACTTACTACTCGACGAGCATCTAAATATTCAATGAACCGGCCATAGGTCATCCGAGCGCTAGCCGTATTTTTACCTGGTTCACCGGCCAGGCCGGGCGCCAGACTCTGCCAGAGGAAGAATCCAATCACCAAGAGCGGAACTGACCACAGGAGGGCTATGCGCCAAGAAAATTTCATATGCTATCTGCCTTTAAAATAGAGGTTTATATAAATTCCACTAGGTGGAAAGAGGTGATTACAGCCGGAATAAATTGGAGTTTCTTACAACCAAGTTGATGGGAGTTGGTTACTTCTTAAACAAATGTAACGTAATTCTCAGATTTCCGGCAAGCTAGTTGCTACTTTTTATCGATCGATACTGGTAGCTGAGATTGATAAAAAAACCCCAACCTCTCATGAAGTCAGGGTTCCCATCATAAAACTATTATCTTGGCGACTTAATAAGTTTCCACATGCCAACGACCAGCTTTTTTCATTTGGCTACGGTAATCCGACCATTTGACCCCGTGCTTACCAGCCGCTTCCGTCAGGGCAGTGTCAATGCCACCTTCCATACCTTTCAGTCCACAAATGTAAACGTGAGTTTTGTCCTGTTGAATCAATTCCCACAGTTTGTCGGCACTAGCAGCTACCCGGTCTTGGATATACATCTTGCCACCTTGAGCATTTTTTTGCTCCCGGCTGATGGCATAGTCTAACCAGAAATTGTCCGGATTTTGGGCACGTAATTCCTCTAGCTCTTCCTTGTAGAGGATGTTAGGCGTGGTAGCGACCCCAAAAATCAACCAAGCCAAGCCTTTAAAGCTGTAGTCAGTATTGGCAGCACGCTCTTTTTCCTTAAACATCCGCCAGAGATAAGCTCTAAACGGCGCAATCCCGGTACCAGTAGCCATCATAATGACATTACTTTCCGGATCTTCGGGTAGCAGCATTTCCTTGCCAGTCGGACCAGTAATTTGTACTTCATCACCAAGCTTCAAGCCGGTCAAGAAAGTTGAACAAGTGCCTAATACAGTTTCACCTTTCTCATTTTGGTACTCTAGCTGCCGTACACATAAAGAAATGCTCTTGTCATCGACATCGTCACCATGGCGGGTCGAGGCGATCGAATACAACCGCAGCTTATTAGGCTTGCCTTTCTTATCTTTACCAGGTGGAATAATTCCGATACTTTGGCCCTCGTAGTAGGTGAGGTCACTACCACTAAGATCAAATTTCACATGTTGAACAACCCCAATACCACCGGTGGCCAACAGTGAGTCATTGGAAACACACTTCGCCTTGAGCGGCGAGTTCGGACGATAAGTATTTACGGGCACATCGGCATGTTTTTTGGGAGCCGGAGCTGCCACCGCCGCTGGGGTGGACGTAGCCGCAGGTTGATTACCAGTACTAGCAACCACTGGTGGTAAATCCTGGTTAGCTGGTCTAATACTTAATATTTTGCCACCAAGCCGCATGATGCGCTGCATCTCTTGGCTCATACGATGATAGGGAACAGTAATGAAAGTAGTACCCTGTTGACGTCGATTGTTCAAACCAACTACTTCGTAAGTATATAGACGACTACCGGACATGGAGCTAGTCGTGCCGATGCTGGGGTTATACATGATTTTTTTAATATCTCCAAATTTACTTATTTTTTAAGGGTAGTGAGCGAACCTACTGGATACGCCCGTAAGCTTACCGGATTCTGACTTCATCGCACAAGGGGCTAACCTTTTGCGCATTAACTTGCATTAGCAAGATATTATAGTCAGCTCCACCATCAAAATGCTTGTAAATTCCTGCCCTTGCCGGGGATCAACGGTGGTATTCGATCGCATGACCTTCTATTGTGATGGATACAGCCTTCTGCTAAAATTCTGTATCGACTAATATTAGGCACTAATTACCAATTTTTATTGGCCGTGCTCATGTTTGTTATATATAGATTTAATTTTTTAATTTAGAGGATTTCTATGACCATTCAGGTGGATCGAGTAGTAATAATTGGTGTTGCAGGCGACTCCGGTTGCGGTAAATCAACTTTTTTGCGGCGCATTACCGACTTATTTGGTGAATCGTTTGTCACAGTAATTTGTCTAGATGATTACCACAGCTTAGATCGCTATCAGCGCAAAGAGACTGGTATCACTGCTCTCGATCCCCGAGCGAATAACTTCGACTTGATGGCCGAGCAAATTAAAATGCTCAAAGAAGGTAAATCCATTCAAAAACCAATTTACAACCACGAAACTGGTTTGCTTGATCCACCAGAACTGATTGAACCCAATCATGTAATTGTGGTTGAGGGTCTGCATCCGCTCTTTGATGAAAGAGTAAGGGCTTTGCTCGACTTCAGTGTCTATCTAGATATCAGTGATGCCGTCAAGATCGAGTGGAAGATCCAGCGCGATATGGCTGAACGTGGTCACAGCTATGATGAAGTTTTGAAGGCGATCGAATCCCGCCGCCCAGACTTCTCCGCTTACATTGAACCCCAGCGTGGTCATGCTGATGTGGTTATCCAGGTACTACCAACTAATTTGGTACCAGCCGATCAAAAGAGCGCCTTGTTGCGAGTGCGCTTAATTCAAAGAGAAGGAGCAGCTGGTTTACCAGAACCTTCTTATCTATTTGACGAGGGTTCTACCATCAACTGGCGACCATGTGGCCGCAAACTGACTTGTTCCTACCCTGGCATCACCATGTTCTATGGTCCCGATGATTATTATGGTCACGAAGTTTCGGTGCTAGAAATTGATGGTCAGCTCGAAAACCTAGAAGAAGTGAAGTATATCGAAACTCACCTCAGTAAGATTTCGACTAAGTTTGAAGGAGAAATGACTAAGTTGTTACTTCAACATAAAGAATATCCTGGCTCCAACAATGGCACTGGCTTATTCCAGGTCTTGGTTGGTCTAAAAATGCGTGAAACTTACGAACGGCTCACCCAGAAAGAAGCGGTGGTAAGTGCCAAGGCCTAAGACCTAGGACATCCTCAAAATTTAGTCAGCCGTGGAGATATAATTAGTATCTCTACGGTTTTTTCATGGGAGTAGTTCATGGTGCAGCTGGCGATCGTTGTTTTTTTCGGACTATTTGCTACCGTCGAAATTTATCAGTCAGTTAAAAATATTCAACTACCGTTACCTATATATTTAGCTTTAGGTATTGCTTTGGCAGTTGTTTCTAATTTATCGGTATTACGCCAAAATCAGGTCACCTATCCACTTTTGTCTACGACTACGGCTCCAACTAATAATTTAGTGGCGCAGGAGGAGATTCAAGTAGTACCCAGCATTGATCAGTGATGTGATGCCAGCTCCGATGATTACCCCTTTCATCATCCCCCAGCGTTGTTCATAACTCAGAAAAACAAGCAAGGGAATCACATAAATAAATTGAGAAAAGCCGATCGAAGACCATAGATAGGTAAATAAAACTGAGATTGGAATACATTTAAAACAAATTCCGAGCACCACTAGGTTGAGAATCAAAATCCCAATTAATCCTCTTAGTATTGCCAGTGCTTCACGCCATTTAACCATATTGAAATATGCCGGTAAGATTCTTGTCCATATGTATACAGTAGCTAGCTGGTTGGTACAAGACCAGAGCTAGTTAGAACCGAAATATAATTGTAAAATATCGCTGTCACAATAATGCTGCTGACCAAAAAGACTTGGAGCTGGAAAGCCCAGAGTACGTTGCCAGAAAAATTAATTAGCGGCTCCAGCCCCTGGGAATCGAAGAAATCAGCTTCTGGGTATAGGCTTTTTGGGGTTCATTATATATTTTATCGGCAGTATCAATTTCTTCGATCTGGCCTTGGTTCATCACCATAATCCGATCGCTCATAAACTTCACCACACTCAAATCGTGAGAGATGAAAATATAGGTAAGGCGAAATTCGCCCTGGAGTTCTTTCAGCAAATTTAAAACTTGAGCCTGCACCGAAACATCCAGAGCAGAGACGGATTCATCACAAATGATGAAGCGGGGGTTGAGCGCCAAAGCACGGGCAATACAAATCCGCTGGCGTTGACCACCGGAAAACTCATGGGGATAAAGATTCATCCTATCGGGGTTGATGCCCACCCGTTGCAGTAAATAAGCTGCCCGTTCTTGGCGTTCGCCTTTTTTAGTAGCCTTTTGGTGAATTTTCAGAGGCTCCATTACAATTTCACCAATACTCATGCGGGGATTGAGAGAACTGAGCGGATTTTGAAAGACAATTTGCATTTCCCGACGCAGTTTTTGGAGCACATTGCTCTTGTATTCCAAGATGTTCTGTTGCTCGAATAGCACCACCCCATCCAGCGGATCAATTAAGCGCACTAAGGTTTTGGCCAAAGTACTTTTGCCACATCCCGATTCGCCTACTAAGCCTAGGGTTTCGCCAGGATAAACATCAAAAGACACATCATTAACCGCCCAGTGGTAGCGACTGGTCATACCCAGGACTCGTTTTTCGGGGAAACCAACACGCAAATTTTTGACTTGCAAGATTGCTGGCTGGTCGTAATCTGCTTTAGCCGTGAAAGTTCGATCGATCTCGTATTCTAGTTCCCGCTCATCGATAAGAGCCAAGCCGCTATCCCGATCTACCACTTCGATAAAATCTTGGACGGTGGGCAAGTACTGAGTCTTGTGGTGAGCTTGCGGGCGACAGGCTAGTAGACCCCTAGTATAGGGATGTTGCGGATTCTCAAAGAGCTGCTGTACCGGCTGCTGCTCAACGATGCGGCCTTGATACATCACCGCGACGGTATCGGCCACCGCCGATACTACGGCCAAATCATGAGAAATAAAGATCATGGACATTTGCCGTTGCTCTTTGAGCTGGCGCAGCAAGAGCAAAATTTCGGCCTGGATAGTCACATCTAAGGCGGTGGTGGGTTCGTCGGCAACTAACAAAACTGGGTTGGAAGAAATTGCCATGGCGATCGAGACCCGTTGCAGCTGACCACCTGAGAGTTGATGCGGATACCGGTCTAAAAAGTCTCTTTGGTACCGATCAATATAATCAGTGAAGGCCGACTCATTGATATCCCCGGGATACAAAGTGCTGTACTGGTGGCGGAGTCGCTCCATACTGGGGATCAGTTGGACTTCTTTTAACCGGTCAATGGCTTCTAGTTGGGCTTCTTGATGAGAAATTTCTTGATGTTGGCGGATCGCTTCAATGAGTTGAAAGCCGATCGTAAAGACTGGATTAAAAGAACTCATCGGCTCTTGAAAAATTTGGCTAATCTGGCCACCTCGATAATTGCGCCGAAATTTTTCTGGCAAAGTACAAAGATCAACAGCTTTAGACAGTTGGTCCTGCTGGTAATTAAAACTCCGAAACGAAATTTCCCCATCCAAAAAACAAGAAGTAGGCAAAAGTCCCATAATCGCTAGGGCTGTTACCGATTTACCCGAGCCAGATTCGCCCACAATCCCGATAGTTTGACCCCGCTGCAAACTAAAAGAAATATTATTGACCGCTGGTACCAATCGATTATTCACCTTAAACCCGACACGCAGATCGCGGATGTCTAAAACATTGGAGGGAGTGATGCTTTGTACCATAGGAATGGGGGATAGTATGTTTTTAATTGCCTGAGACTACTTAGCGGCCATCCAATTGGCACCCTGGCCAATGTCGATCGACAGCGGCACGTCTAATTGCACCGCATTTTCCATAATGTGCTTAATTTGGGGTTGGAGTTCCTCCCATTCATTATTGGGCATCTCTAGTACCAATTCATCATGGACTTGCAATAAAATATTAGCTTGATAATTTTGCAGTAATTCATGCAATTTAACCATCGCTATCTTGATAATATCGGCACTGGAACCTTGAATGGGGGCGTTAGCCGCTTGGCGTAAGGCGCTGGCATCATCCATGCCGATTTTACCTAAATCATCCAAATTAATATCTTCGATCGGAGTGCCCTGTAAACGACGCAATCTGCCGCTCTCAAATTGAAAGTAGCGGCGGCGACCGCAGATGGTTTCGACAAAGCCCTGACTGAGCACCTGTTTTTTGACCTGCTCTAGATATCGAAAAACTCCGGGGTATCGATCGTAATATTTTTCAATGAATTTTTTACCCTCGGCGTTGGTAACATTAGCCTCCCGCGCAAATTTAGCTGCTCCCATGCCATAAATCACCCCAAAGTTAATGATTTTGCCTAGGCGACGCTCTTCTTTACTAATTTCCTCTTTCTCAAATAGGAGCCTGGCCGTGATGGTATGGATATCCTGCTGCTGCTGATATGCTTGTACTAGGAATGGTTCTTGGCTCAGGTGAGCCACAATCCGCAGTTCAATTTGGGAATAGTCGGCGCTGACTAGAGTCCAGCCCGCTTGCGGCAAAAAGGCTTGGCGCAATTGGCGGCTAAAATCGGTACGTATCGGAATATTTTGGAGATTGGGTTCGGAAGAAGATAGACGACCAGTGCTGGTGACAGCTTGGTTGAAATCGGTATGCACCCGGCCAGTTGCCGGATGTACCAATTTGGGCAAGGCATCGGTGTAAGTCGATTTTAGCTTCGATAACGTTCGATGCTGCAGAATCAAGTCCACCACCGGATGTTGACCCTGCAGTTTATCTAGGGTCTGCGCATCGGTCGATAAGCCGAGTTTGGTTTTGCGAATGCCTTTGGTCGGCAAGCCGAGTTGTTCAAACAGCAACTTGGCCATCTGTTGCGGCGAGGCCATGTTAAATTCGCTATCGGCGGCTACATAAGCCTGCTGTTCGATATGCTCTAAGTCGATCGCTAACTTCTGAGAAAAATCTGCCAAGTATTCCACGTCAATCCGGATTCCGCGATCTTCGATGTCGGCCAAGACTAATTCCAAGGGCATCTCGATCGCCTGCCACAGTTTCAGTAAGGTGGGTTGTTCGCTGAGGGCGGCGATGAGATGGGCGAACACTCCTCTGGTGGAATAAGCATCCGTGCCACTGTACTGAGCCACCGTCGGAATGTCAATACTAGCAATGGTTTGGTCTTTATCCGGCACTAGCTCTTTGTAGCTAATGGAATCTAATCGCAGGTAACGTCTCGCTAAATCGCCAATGTTATTTTTCTGGTCGGGATTTAAGGCATAGCTGGCCAACATGGTATCGGCGACCACGCCCGCCAAGTTGATGCCTTGATGACGCAAAACCAATCGATCGAACTTCACATTTTGTAAAACCTTAGGATACTGTTCACCTTCTAAGATCGATCGCAAGTATTTAAAAACCAGTTCCTGGCTAAGATTTTGTCCCTCCAGGTGATTAATCGGGATATAGGCCACGTCCTGGATCTCTGGCCCCCAGCAACAGCTGATCCCCACTAACTGAGCATTCCGAGGAGTCAAGCTGGTGGTTTCTGTGTCCCAGGCGACCGGCTGGGTGGGATCTTGCTGCTGTTCTAATATGGCGACCAATTTTTGTAACTGCTCTTCGGTATCCACCAACATTACGGACAAGACGATTATTTTCAGCGGTGGGGGAGCATTGGCTTCATCAGCGGCAGTAAAAAACCAAATATCGTCATCATCTTCATCGATCACCGCTAGCGACGGCACATTGGCCTTGGTTGTGGCAGCAGTCGCGATCGATTCCCCCCGCAAAGCGGTTTCGATCGATCCAATATCTTTAATAAACCTTTGCAGCTCGAGCTTTTCTAACAGCGGCAAGACCTGTGCTGCTTGGAAACCCTGGAGCTTGGTTTTGGCTAGGTCAATCTCCAGCGGTACATCAATAACAATCCGGGCTAAATGCTGGGAGTGATAGGCACTATCCTTGCCTTCCTTGAGTTTGACCTGCTTATTACCTTTGACTTGATCGATCGACTCATAAACCCCATCCAAGGTCTCAAATTCTTGCAAGAGGGGCGCGGCACTCTTGGCCCCAATACCCCGCACTCCCGGAATACAGTCGGAGGAATCACCACACAGCGCCTTATAGTCCACAATTTGGTCAGGACGTACCGCCATTTTGTCGAACACCGCTTGTTCATCAAAAATGGCTGGTCCGCCACTGCTGCGCTGATAGGGACTGCCCGAAAAATACAGAACACTAACTTGTTCTTGATCGTTTACCAGCTGGAACATATCCTTGTCGCCAGAAGCAATTTTGACCTGATAACCCTCTTTACTTGCGCGGGTGGCCAAAGTACCCAATACATCATCAGCTTCATAGCCGATCGCTGTTATCATCGAAATATTGAAAGCTGTTAAAAGTTGGTAAAGATTTTGAATGTCCGGAATAAAATCTTCCGGGGTTTCCTGTCGATCACCTTTGTAGTTGGTATCCAGATCGTGGCGAAAAGTTGGCTGGGGCAAGTCAAAGGCGATCGCCAAATGTTGAGGTTGATGAGCCTTAATTAGTTCTAACAGCGACTTCAGAAATCCAAAACAAACACTAGTGGGGATCCCATTAGTAGTTTTCATGCCCCCATCTTTAGTTTTATAGGCATAGAAGGATCGGAATGCTAAGGAATGGCCGTCAATCAATAGCAATTGAGGAGAAGATGAGTTCATTGTCGCGCAAAATAGAACCGTTGTATCAATATAGCAAAAGCTGGGCAGTTCTGAAAATTGCCACAGTCTTAGTACTGAGAGAAAATAGGATGCTGATCGATCGACCAACACCCCATTTATTGACACTTATTGATATTCGCTGCTCAAGTTAAACTAACCAGTCCTACCATTTAAACGCCTAGCATTAGCCAACTTAGTCTCACCAGACAGACCCGTTAACTCCTTATTAATCAACTTAGATAACTCTTTACCGCTCATCAGCGATACATCCACATTACTCAGATCAGAGACATCCCAGATGTTTAAGTCATCAGAAAAGTCGTAGTCATTTTGACGACTTCTCACCAACTGCATACTAGAAGTCTTCGATCTCTTCTTATCTTTTCTGGCCAAGAAAAGAATTAAACTAGTTGCTAAGAAAAGACCAGTCAAACCGCCCAGTAAAAGTATTAAGGTCTTTTTACCAGCCGCTGGTGTGATCGGAATCTCTGCTCTAGAAATAATCCGTGCCGAAGATTTTTTATCATTTTCAGCCAACTGCAACTCTTCGGATTTCTTTAACAAATTCTGATAAGTTGTCTGCGGCACTTCTAATCTTCTTTCCAAATCACGCAGTTGTTGTTCTAGTTGTGGCAAAACTCTTAGCCGTGGCTCATAAACTGCCTTAGAATTATATAAGGATGCTAACTTCTGAGCTGTTCCCAATCTTTGCACTTCTGACTGGAGAAAATTGGAGATCATCGTTTGTTTCAATTCCCCCATCTCTATTAATCCCATTTTTGCTGGTGCTTGTGGCCCAGCAATTTGCACAACTTCCCGTTGCAAAAGGTTATTTAAACTGGCTCTTTTTGCCGATAGGTCAAGAATAATCGGGTTATTGTCTAAAAATTGACCCCGAGCTGATGCTATTTGTCGATCCAGATCTTTCAGTTGCAACAGAGTTTCTTTGACAGTATTCGATTGACTTAGAGCACTAGCCATCATTGCATCTTGAGCACTTAAACCAACCTTGGCTCGGAGTTCATTAGTTTGCGCTGTAATTTGACCTAGTTCTGATTTAGTAGCATCAATTTGGCTATCGATCGTTCTTAGAGCGGCAACTGCTGTTTTTTTCTCCTCAGTCAAATCTACAACATTATAATTTCGCTTAAAAGTACTGAGAGCGACCTCGGCTTTCTGCACAGCGTCATTATATAAAGGCAACTGTTTACCAATCAAAGTCAAAGTTCCTTTCGCATCAGAACGATTGACAAAAACATCATTCTCTATATACAGATCCATGAGCGTATTAATTACGGCTGCCGCTATCTCTGGATCTTTATGTTCATAATCAATTGTTAGTACATCTGTACCACCAACGACTTTAATTTTGAGAGATTTTGCTAAGTCATCAGCTAACAATGCTTTGCCCTTAGCATCTTGGAGCTGTAGCTTATCAATAGTTTTCTGGAGCAGGGAATTAGATAAAATTACTTGTACCTGCGTGTTTACCGGGCTTTGATTTTGTACCAACGGGATTAAATCTCCTTTGGCATTAGCCGGATCTTTGTCTGATGATGACAGAGTGAAAGGCGCAGCTTTAAACAGGAGCTTACCAGTTGTTTCATAGGTGGGCTTCAGCTGAGTCGTGGCCAAGGCACTAATAGCTAGAGAAGAAAGAAAGATAGTGAGGGCAGGGATCCAATGACGACTGATCGTTGAAGAATAACGATCCAAATCTACATCAATAGTATCTCTATATTCTTTAGCAGATTGTCGAATGAACGATTGGCGTGAAAGTGTCATTTAAGCTACCTTGTGCATCTCTCTAATATCTATTAACTCATCTGTACCGAAAATACGGGTAATTTAGGCTAGACTTGTTACCACTATAACCGGAACCTGTATCTACCAACTACGCAAAAATAGCTGAAGTTACAAGACAAAACTTTACTATAAATTGCTGACATCGAATTTTGGGAGGTTTCAAGAATATCTGTTCTTCTAATTTTAGAATGCCCATCAAAAATGTATAACGCCCCTAATTAAGATTAGCTTATTCGCTATCTTTAGCATGACACAAAACTCATTTATTAATGGTAGAAGAACCTTTTTCGGCAAATCCTAAATAGCGGAGATACCTAATTAAAGTTTATCTGAATCTTCACATACTATAGCAACGCATACTACGTATATGTGATACATGCTACATATTGCTGCTAAAGAGATCGTAAAAGATTTAGCGCAGAAGCCCCAAATCAATAGTGTTGACAAGGCGAATCAACATTACACCCTATCAACACTATTGTGTAACTTGTCTATAATTCAGATACCAGCTGATCTCAACAGTAGGTATACAGATACTATTGGAGAATTTCACTCTATTTCTCAAAGAGTGAATTCAGATGCTCTTGATCTGGATAATTTACGTTTTTTGACATGATTCCAAAAAGTTGCAATTTCTGCTTCGATCGGCAGATTGAGAGATAGCAGTAAAGATGTCTGAATAACATACAAGAAGCTATTAGCTTGGACAAGACCACTCTCCGCAATATTAGATCCTAGAATAAAGATAAAAAATATGGCTGGCCATAGACCGCCGGCTGTTTTAACCCGCTTAATATAAAGTAGTGCGCGTTGTAGGCCAATAAAAAATATGAACATGTACAGCAAGAAGCCGACTAGCCCGACATCAATCAAAAGCTCTAGATAACCACTATGAGGGTGCATGGCCTTAAAAGGCTGAGCTAACCAAACATAGTTAGAGGGACCATCATATCCCTGCCAAAATGCTCCATATCCATAGCCTAGCAAAGGGTTCTCTTGAATTTTATCAATAACGGGAGCCCATAATTCTGTCCGACCAGTTAATGTTGAATCTTTGCCAAGTAAATCAAAGATGATGCCGCTATTAGATGAAGCCAAGGTATATAGAACAATGGATACTGATGCAATACCGGCTAATACAGGAATCATTAATTCATAATTCAAGCGTAGAATCGGCAAAGACACCAGAGCTGTACCCAAAATCATAATATTAATAATTGCCGATGATGATCGAGAAAAAATCATCATTAATCCTGATAGTCCACAAAACAACCAAAAAATACCAGGTTTTTCTAGGTTTTTACGGCAACTCTGAGCTAGCAAAAAGAAAACGATAGTAGCAATTGACATGAATGGACCAAATCCATTTTTGTGCATGTAAATTCCCCGCCAAGCTCCAGTATGGACACCAGCCATAATTCCATATTTGGGCAAGGCTATAATAAATAATATACTCATCACAATAATTACAACAAATACCCAGCCGAGTAATTGCAATTGTTCTTTGATGCTATAACGACTAGCTAAATATAAGGAAAAAAACGTAGTGCCTGTAAAAAGCAGGGTGTGATTTAATGTCGCTGATGGTGTATGCGACCATATATTAGAGAAAACAATTAAGCCAGTGAAAAGTAAGATTGGCCAACCCTTAACGGCTAGCGGTAGTACTTTTTTCCATCGTAAAATCAATAAAACAAGACTAATGGCATAAATCACCAGATATAAAAATATGACTAGTGGCATACTACCATTGCTCTCAATACCATCACCTTCACTGGCACCTCCATGTAGGATGATCATCAATGGTCCACCAGATAAATGCACTAGAGACAAGATCGCAAACGGTTTTTCAAGCAAAAATAATATTTTTTTCATATATCGAATGAGTTCTATCCTGGCTTTGAAGTGATCATAATCCTGGACTGGATTAGTTTGTTGATATCTGTTGCAGTTATTTGAAAAATAAACTTAGAGGATTTTTGTGGCATTCTATCTGTAATTATCCACTCTGTAGAATGTGTTTTTACGAACAAATTTTTATGAAATTATGTAGCCCTAACCATATTTTCAAGCAGACTAAGAAGCTTTCACTAAATTTCGATGGATTGAGATAAAAATACAACAGTCTATCCAGATTAGCTTTGCTTCAAAATGTAGACGAATGAGACAATTTAAATAGTTGCTCTATTTAAATTGGTATGAGTACCTTTGTAGACAGTCAACTATTTGTTAACTATCATATCAATAGATATTGGCCATGAGCATCAGTACTTTGGCGATACTAAGCCTAGCTGCAAAGCTAAAAATCATAGAGTACTGTAGATAATCACAGTGCATCTCAAAAGAGAAATTCCCTTGCTCAATCCTTTGTAACCAGCGACTTGATATGGTCTCGCAGTATCTCTGACATTGCCAACCCTTTTGATTCTGCATATTTCCTAAAAGCCTCCATTTCCAACTCTGAAACCACTACTTGAATTTTTCTTGTTCTAGTTGCCATAGATTAGAATTTGATGTATAATTCTGAGTATAGCGGACAGGGTAATCAACCGCTCTAAAAACCCGATTGCTGCCTAACACGCAGACGTTGTACCTTGACAGTTAAATACATGCGGTTCTACTGCACTGTTCTAGCTTGCATCCTCGCAGTAGGTAGAGTATTTAGAGGAACTAGACAAAACAGCATTTTGCGGATGCGCGCCCGTCGGGTTCCCCGACGCGAAAAGCGCACCAAGCGGTGTGCTAGACATGCCAGATCAAAAAGGACTTGCTTCACAGCAACTAGGGTAGGGCATACCCAAAGTAACGCTTGGGGAGAATCCCACCTCTGGGTTAGACGCTGCAAGGTATCTAATCTAAGTGGTTTCGTTGAACCAAGAATCCTCGTG
>CAXTSX010000058.1:0-19524 GCA_964247085.1 uncultured bacterium | reverse complement strand
TATGCTGAAATACAGTTTCATCGATTCAAGAAAAAGATTTGTCAGTCAATCAGCTATCCAGCACTAAAATTTAGCACCACGGGCGGCATAACTAAATAGATTAGCCGGAAAAGGCTGATATTCAGTGATTGCAACAATTCTAAAGTTCATAAACTCAATCCTACAGCTGGCTCATCGCCTTCTCAGTGAGAAAAAGTGAGTTGTTAGACTAGTAATATGTAAACTTTTATGCATGAAGCTACAGGCATCCATAAATACTGGTGATATAGTTTGTACATTACAAATGAAACATTTACTTCTGTTCGCCAAGATACCCAAAATCCTGGCTGACTTATTGATACGAAATAAAAAATATCCTTCTAATTAAATATCGGTGCATCTCTATGGACGGACAGCAGGCGGTTAGACTAATCGATCGGCTTTTAGAACAACATCAGCAACGAAAACTCAACGATTTAGAATCGATAGTGATGTTGCACATTTGGGAAGGTACCACCTATCAAAAGATTGCTGACCAACTGTCCTACGAATTAGACTACATCAAGCAAATAGCTTGCCGAATATGGAAAGTGCTCTCCCAATTATTAGAAGAAAGCATCAATAAAGCCAATATTAAATCCGTGTTAGAACGTTACCAAGAATCAGCACCAATCTCCGACTACCAGTTACCATCCGAGCCTCTAAACACCACTATTTTTCACAACAAAATGCCGCTTCCAGAAACAAGCGTCAAAGCCTTAGAAACTTGGGTGATTAGCGATCATTGTCAGTCGATCGCCTTTTTCGATTCCAGAGAAACTAATGAATCTCCTCGGGAACGACCCCTCAATCAACAGTCCCCAAGCAAAATTGAATCCTTAATCTGGCAAAGTTTAAACCAACCCATCACTCCCGATATGCTGGTGAATGAAATTTTATCGGCTTTAACTATTAGCAATACCGAAGAAAATCCCATCAATTGTCTAATTGTGAACTGCTACTTCTAATTTCTGGGACGCTGGTTCGATCGACTAAACAGCACCACCCCCTAAACTACATTCCGGTAATCCAGCCAGAACATCCCACACCCTTTCCTGTTCTATGAGAAAATGAGGTGAATTCCCCCCTGAATTATCGTGGCTGAAGTTGCTCTAGAAAACATTTACAAGACCTATAGTGCTGGTGACAGCGCCAATCCCGTCCTCAAAAAGATCAACCTATCGATCGAAGATGGTGAGTTCATGGTGCTGGTCGGTCCCTCGGGCTGTGGCAAAAGTACCCTGCTACGGCTGATCGCTGGCTTAGATCAACTCACTGGTGGCAACATTAAAATTGGCGATCGATCAGTCAACAACCTCCCAGCCAAAGAACGCGACATCGCGATGGTTTTCCAAAGCTACGCTCTTTATCCCCACATGCGGGTATACGACAATATTGCTTTCGGCCTACGTCGCCGCGCTCCTGCTCCCGATTCCCTGCAAAAACCGGCCAGCGCCCTCGATAACTTTTTGGTAGAAGCCACCCGTAATCTGCCGCCCAAACTGCGCTACGAAACCGATCGCGAACGAGAAATTCGCCACCAAGTCCAAACTGTCGCTGAAATGCTGCAAATTGAAGGACTACTCAACCGCCTACCCAAACAACTTTCTGGTGGTCAAAAACAACGGGTAGCCTTAGGACGAGCGATCGCCAGAAATGCCCAAGTTTTTCTGATGGATGAACCACTATCCAATCTAGATGCCAAACTCCGTGCCGAAACCCGCAGCCAAATAGTCCAACTACAACGTCAACTGGGCAAAACGACTATCTACGTAACCCACGACCAAACCGAAGCGATGACCATGGGCGATCGGATCGCTGTCATGTATCAGGGGCAAATTCAGCAAGTGGCCTCCCCCCTAGAAATTTATAATCAGCCCGTAAATACTTTTGTCGCACAATTCATTGGCTCTCCCCCGATGAATTTCATCCCAGTCCATACCCAATGGCCACTGCTTACTAACAAAGATTTTCAGTTAGTACTTCAGAAGCGCTGGCAGTCAGCAATTCAAAATCATGCTAGTAACTCGCTGCTATTGGGGGTGCGGCCAGAACATTTCAGTTTAGGAACACCCGCCCCTCAAAACCTCCTGGGCCGGATCCAAATGATCGAAGCTTTGGGCACGGATACTTTTGTGATTGTAGAATTACAAGGATTGAACGAGCCAGATTTATCCATACAAGTCAGACTGCCAGCGGATCAACAGCTATCGATCGGACAAGAAATCTGGTTGTCTTTAAACCCCGATAAAATTCATTTATTTGACCCTCAAACCACCTGGGCACTAGTTGCGAGCTAAACTAGACAATTCATTTATACTATTGACTAATTACTGAGAGCAGTGTGACAACATATATTATGATGCATAAATAGTTATTCTAAACTTGTTGTCAGTGAACTACCCATAAAGTTTCCTATATTATTAGATGAGGTTCTTTATACTGCCATGAAACCCAACATTGATTTACAGAGTATACTGGCCAAACTATCTATTTCTCATAGTACTGGATTTCTGGAAGTAGCTTACAACAGTACGAGATGGACAGTATTCCTGCAGTCTGGACAATTGTTGACTGCCGACTGTTCTGTCCATTCTCTACCACAATTAAGCCATACTTTACGCCGTCAGGGCTGTGAGATAGCTGCTCAGTCAGTCAATTTTACTGCCAAAAATGGTGGGAGTCTATCTAGAAAACAGCTGCTCCGCCAGGAAATAGATCGACTGGTCAAGCAAGGTATTCTAGATCCAGTCAAAGCCAGCCAAATAGCTCTAGAAGTCACCAAAGAAGCTTTGGAATCTTTGCTGTGGTTAAAAACCGGTTCCTATCATTGGCATGACACCCGATCGATCCCACCCGCCACCATTAAGACCTCGGAATCGAGGTTAGATCTACCTAAATTGATGGAGTATTACCAACAGCGGTTAGCAATTTGGCAAAGATACATCACAATTGTGCAATCGCCTCATCAACGCCCTTACCTCATTAACCATCGCCTGTCCGAAAAATCGGTGGCGGCTGGTTCCCTCAGCCCCAAAGCTTTAAATCAAATTGCCCAATTAATGCGGGGCATGAGCTTACGCGAACTAGCGCTATTTCTGAAACAAGATGAATTGAAGATTATTCAACTTTTAATTCCCTATATTCGTGAGAACGTCATTTGTTTGCGCGAGCCACCGGCTCCTTTCAATTATTTGCCCAATATTCCAGAGCCAGATTTACCACCCATCCCTTGGCTGGAAACCAAGATCGATCGCCAGCCAGATTTAAGCAGTTCGATCGGCCAGAATAATACAAAACATACAAGTAATACAACTAAAACATATAAAGTTGCCTGTATCGACGATAGTTTATCCATGCTAGATAAAATGGAGTATTTTTTCGGTAGAGATAGCAAGTATGCCTTAACCAAGATCGCCAATCCGATCAAAGCCTCCGCTCTAATCTTCCGATTAAAACCAGATCTAATTTTAATGGATATTACCATGCCAAACATTAATGGTTATAAGCTATGTCAATTGCTGAGAAGCAGTACGACGTTTGAAAAGACACCGATTATAATGGTGACTGGAAATAAAGGATTAATTGACAAGGCTAGAGCTAAAATGGTTGGAGCTACAGATTATTTGACCAAGCCTTTTACCCAGCAAGAACTTTTAGGATTGGCCGACAAGTACTTAATTTAGAAGTGAAAACATTTATACTGCATTAATACGTGATAAGTGTAAGAATAGTTAGTTAGTTTAGTTCTGAAATCAATTATTTAATTAGCTTTTAACATAAAAATGTCCAAAATTTTAGTAGTAGATGATATGCAGACTCAATTAGAGCTGATGTGTCAGTATTTAACCAGAGCCGGATATACAACTATCACTGCTGCTAATGGTGAAGAAGCGTTGGATAAAGCCCAAAAGAATTCACCTGACGCGATCGTCACCGATTGGATGATGCCGGTGATGGGCGGGTTAGATCTATGTCGCCAGCTCAAGAAAAAATCAGAAACAGCTCACATTCCGATCATTGCCTGTACTGTGAAGGATCGAGATGTCGATCGGATGTGGGCAATGAAACAAGGCATCCAGATTTATCTGACTAAACCCTATACGGCGGAAGAGTTGGTCAACGCCGTTCAGCAAGTTATTGGTTAAGCCCATGAGCACTAACCCTACTTTGCATAAGCTGCAGCAACTTTTACCCCAGTTATTTCAACCAGCAGAAGTTGCTGGTGACCCTTATCTGCGTTTTCAGCTAACTCCTTTTATCCCGGCTTTATTGTCCATGGAGCGGGTGGCAGAGGCTATACTTGTGCCGGCTAATTCAATTTCGCCATTGCCCAATATGCCATCCTTTACTATTGGTATGATCAACGCTCGCGATCGAGTTTTTTGTATCGTTGATTTAGCTCAGTTGATCGGAGTAGCCTCTCCCCTATTGAATCAACAAGAATACCAAGTAATTGTGATGAATCTTCCCGGTTCCGATCTGGTCACCAATGCGCTACCCAGCAATAAGTTATTGGGATTGGCGGTGAATCGAGTACAAGGAATTTCTCGGTTATCTACAGAACAGTGGCAAGCTGTGGGCAGAAAAGTTCCAGAGATGTTGGCACCCTACCTGCAAGGATGTTTGTGGGAAAACAATCAACAAATTGTAGTAATGAATACAGAATTTATCTTAGCGAGTCCTTTTTTATTGAGCAATTCAGCCGTCTCATCTAACAACTAAAATGATCGATCGCTGACAAATCTCCGGCAAATCTAAAATTATTTACTTCAACTCTAAATAATTGCTGATGCGGCCTTAACCAAAAACTATCCCCATTTCTAAGATTTATGACTACTAGCAATAATTTGGGTCGTGCTGCCCGTCCCCAAACCAAACAATCGATCGAATCTTTCACACAGAAACTATCTGGTGGCAATAATACACTCCGTCGTCGTTTACTTTTAACAATTTTACCTACTGTGCTGCTGCCCCTGGCGGTAGCCAGTGCGATTGGATTTAATGTTACCCAAAAGCGGGCTAACGATCGAGAATTAAAACAGCTCCAAGAAACTGCCCAGTTAGCCAGTGAAACATCCAGCGTCTTTCTGGAACAGGCCTTTAAAATTCCCAAGTTAGTTGCCAACACCCCATCAATGCTGGTCGCCCTCCGACAAGGTGCCCAGCTAGCTACCACTAAAAAACTACCCCAGCAGGACATAAAAAAAACTGAGGCTGAATATGGCTTGACCAGGCTAATCAAGCCCGACACCTCACTAAATGATTATCTGGCAGCAGCGGTTAAAGAAGCTAACCTTGGGGAGATGTTTTTGACCGAGAGTCATGGCTTTAACGTTGCCTACAGTAATATCACCTCCGATTTTGTCCAGAGTGATGAAAAGTGGTGGCAAGAGGCCAAAGCTAATGGTCGGAGTATTACTAGTCCAGAATTTGATGCTTCAGCCAAAGTTGTTGTTGTGGCTTTGGGTCAAGCCATCAAAGATCCTAATACCGGCGATTTTTTGGGGGTAATTAAAGCTGGGGTGCCAGCCACCAATCTTGACAACCATCTGGCCGAATATTTATCCTCCAGCTTGGTGGGTTCTAGGTTCATTCAAACTATTGATACTGGCTCCGGCAAAACCATCAACACTATTTCGGTGAAAGGCAATGCTAAAGAGCAGCAAGAAGTGAGAGGTGGCAAAACCCTGCAGCAAGCAGCACAACTCCTGGCTCGATCGATCTCCACCTCTAACTCTAATCCTGCTCAAGTTGGTCAGCTACTCACTACTGTGAGCGGCGTTAGCAACGTGGTGGTTGAACCTTGGCAAAACAGCAGTGGTAAGGGCGCTAGAGCCCTATTGGAGTACCAAGGTCGCATCTTTAGTCTGACTACTATTCCGATGACTGATTGGGTAGCGATCGCCTCGATCGATACTGCCGAAGTCGCCGCGCCAGGACAAGAACTGCTGAAAATTTTTAGTTTGACGGCGTTATTTCTGGGTGCTGTAGCAGTAGGGATCATTTTATTGCTAGCTCAACAACTATCCAGGCCATTAGGCAATCTGACAGAAGCTGCCCAACAGGTAGCCGATGGTAATCTCGAAACCCAAGCCGAGTTGGCCGGAACAGTCGAGGTTCAGACCCTGGCGCAAACTTTCAACTCTCTAGTCAGTCGGGTCAAAGAATTATTAAAAAAGCAAAAACAACAGAGCGACTCTTTAGAATCAGCGATTTTTCAATTAGTCAATGATGTGGAAGGAGCGATGGATGGAGATCTAACAGTACGAGCCCAACTCGACTCTCTAGAAATGAGTACTGTAGCCGATATCTTCAACGCTATTATTGATAATCTGCGCGATATTGCCGTGCAAGTTCGGGAATCTGCCGGACAGGTGAATACGTCCCTGAAAACCAACGAAAAATCTATTAAATTACTATCCAAGAAAGCAGTAGTCGAAGCCTCCGAAATTCGGAATACACTAGGTTCGGTGGAGCAAATGACCCAATCAATTCAAACTGTAGCGAATAATGCCAGTCAGGCTTCTTTAATTGCTGGTCAAGCTTATACCAGTGCTCAGGAAGGCAGTACGGTCATGGAACGAACAGTCGATAGTATTCTAGACTTGAGAACTACAGTAGGAGAAACTACTAAGAAAATGAAACGTCTCGGTGAATCCTCCCAGAAAATTTCTCAAGTTGTCGCTCTGATTGAAGAAATTGCCCTGAAGACCAACCTCTTAGCTATTAATGCCAGTGTGGAGGCCAGCCGCGCTGGAGAACAGGGCAAAGGTTTTACCGTAGTTGCCGAACAGGTGGGTTTCCTGGCGGAGCAGTCGGCGGCCGCTACTCGGGAAATTTCCCAAATTGTGGCCGCGATTCAAGCTGATACTCAGGATGTCACTGCTGTCATGCAATTGGGTACTTCTCAAGTAGTGGATAGTACTCGTCTGGTGGAAAGCACCAAGCAACGCCTCATTCAAATGCTGGGCGAGTCCCAAAAAATCAATGATTTAATGCGTTCTATTTCCGAAGCTACGGTTTCGCAATCGGAAACAGCCAAAGTTGTCACTCAACTGATGCAACAAGTTACGGTATCTTCGGAAGAACGTTCTGTTTTTTCTAGCCAAATGGCTTCTTCTATGAAAGAAACTTCGCAAGTGGCGAAAAATCTGGAAGAAAAGGTTGCCCAGTTTCAAGTTTAGATATTTTTATCTATACTTCCCTCAGCCCCGCAACGACCCTACTAAGCTACTAATGTGATGGATAACGATCGACAAATCCCACTCAAGTTTTTGGATGAAGCAGAAGATTGTTGCGATCGGATTGAGTCTACGGTACTCGGTTTAGCCAACACCATTCCCCATCCTCCCGAACTAGATCACTCTCTACGAGCAACTCACTCGATTAAAGGGGGAGCGGCCATGATGGGTTTTAACCCTCTGAGTCGGGTTGCTCATCAGCTCGAAGATTTTTTGAAAATTCTGCGCGTGCGCTACCATTCCCAAGCTGTAGGGATAGAGGTGGAAACATTACTCCTAGAAGCTGTTGATAATCTACGGCTGGTGATTGATTTACACCGTCGGAGTCAGGCGATCGATCAGACTTGGTTAGACACGAATTTGCAGCCGACGTTCGATCGGTTGCGTCAACATTTAGGTAATTTGCGAGCCGAAGACGAAGATGTGTTGTTGTCTCAAGAAGGAGAAATCGATCCAGCCATCTTATTTTTTGAAAGTGGTGTCCAGGAATCCTTAGATGATCTAGAAGAACAATTTAATCGCTTAGATCCACAGCAACTACTGCCAGAATTAATAGTAGTTGCGGAGGAGTTAGGTGAATTTGGCAGAATGGCTCAATTAGAGCAATTCGTTGATCTATGTCAGTCAATTCAAGACCAAAGCCAGATGGTCGATCTTGCTCAAGTTGTCCCATTCACTCGTCAAGCCCTGAAGATCTGGCGTAAATCTCATTCTTTAGTCCAGTTAGGGCGATTTGAAAGTATTCCCTCCCAATTACCGGGATGGTCGCTGCTACAGACCCCCGAAAAAAGTTTGGAGGAGAGCCTGGAGTCTACCAATTTTTTCTATCCAACTCCAGAGGAACCAGCTGAATTTTCGGGAATAGCTTTTAGCCAGACAGATTTGTTTAATCCCAGTCTGGCTGGGTTGGATGAAATAATTGATATCGAAGAAATTGATCTAGATTTACCACTGTTGCCACCAGAGATTGATCATCAAGAGTTACCGATCGGCAATGATTCGACCTTTGATGTTTATGAAATCTCCGAATTCCCTGCTAGTTATGAATTTGATGAGGAAAATCTGGAACTATCACTAGAATTGGATTTGGAATTCGGGAATTTCAATGTTCCAGAATTCCCCTTGGTCAATACTTCTCAAGAAGAGGAAACAGCACCATCACTGGCATTAGGTTCAGACCTAGCCAAGATTGAAATCCAGCATAATGTTGACCAATTAATGGTTCCGGTCGCTACCTCGATCATTCCTACTAACACTCCGACCATCCCAGACTTGGCGGAGGCCAAGCCGATCGAACAAAAAACTGTGCGGGTACCTGTGGAATACCTGCAACAATTTAACACCGCTGTGGGGCAATTGATTTTAGAACGTAATGCCATCAATTTACGAGTAGCAGAAATTCAAAACTATACAAGCTTACTACGCAAGCGGATGCGACAACTGGAGTCATCCAATCAACAACTAATTCAATGGCAGGATGCTCCTCCAGAGATGCTTCACACCAGTTTGGAGACTACAGAGCTAACTTCAACGAGAGCAGATGTGTTGCCGACTACTACCCCAACCTCTGCTACTAATTTTGATGCCCTGGAAATGGATCACTACAATGATCTAAACCTAATTTCTCAAGATCAAATTGAAACGATCGTCCAGTTAGCAGAAGTAACCAGTGATATTGAATTCAGCGTGCGCGAGATGACGCAATCGTTGCGCAGTCTCAATCAGACCACCCATGCTTTACAAACAAATGTGGTGCGAACTCAGATGGTTCCTTTTGCGGAAGTGGTGAAACGCTTTCCGCGTCTGATTCGCGATCTATCGGTGCAGTTTGATAAAACCGTTAATCTCACGATTGTGGGCGAAAACACGGGAATCGATCGATCAATCTTAGAGAATCTCAGCGATCCACTGCTCCACCTTTTACGGAATGCTTTCGACCATGGCATCGAAGATCCAGCAACTCGGGTGGCTGCTGGTAAACCCGCCTTTGGCAACATTATCATCGCAGCTAGTCAGCGGGGTGGTGACACCATGATTACGATTACTGACGATGGCAGTGGTATTAATCTTGATCGGATTAGACAACGATTGCAACAGATCGGTTTACCGGCTGCCGATGTATCAGAAATGTCGGAAGCCCAATTACTGGATATTGTCTTTGAACCAGGTTTTAGTACTGCCACCAGCCTGACCGAAATCTCTGGGCGCGGCGTAGGAATGGATGTGGTACGTACTAATATTCAGCAAGTGCGTGGCAATATTCAGGTCAAAACCCAACCGGGTGTAGGCACTATTTTTACGATCAGGGTTCCTTTTGCTCTTTCGATTTTGCGAGTGATGTTATTGGAGAGGGCTGGCTTTATTTTCGCGGTATCGGTAGATAGTGTGCGCGAAATCATCCATTTTCAACCAGATTTACTAACCGCTGATGGCGCTAAGATCTCTTGGCAATCCCAAACCATTCCGGTGGTGTCGATCGAACAAGGTATTAATTTTGGGCGTAGTTATCGACCATTCAGCCTGCCTGGCACCCCGACTATTGCCCAGCCGACCGTCTTAATTGTGGGCGAAGATTCATTATCGACAGCTTTTCATATTGATCGGTTCTGGGGCGAGAAAGAAGTCACCCTGCGATCGATCGATAGCCCGATGCCGTTGACACCGGGCTTCGGCAACTCAATTATTTTGGGTGATGGACGGGTTATTCCTCTTGTTGATTTAATGCAGTTAGCTAACTGGATGTCTGTTACCAATCGGGCTTCAGTCACTACGGATTTCGATCAGTCTATAGCTATCAATCCTACCGCTATCGTTCCCAATAATTCGTTTGATATGGCCTTGTCCGCAATAAATCAGAAGCAATTAGACACAATTTTGGTAATTGATGATTCGATTAATGTGCGGCGTTATTTAGCGATGATGTTAGAAAAAGAAGGCTATCAAGTCGAACAAGCTCGTGATGGCCAAGAAGCCGTAGACAAGCTCTATGCTGGTTTGGTGGTGCAAGGGGTGCTCTGTGATATTGAAATGCCTCGTCTAGATGGTTATGGAGTATTGGATATGCTGCGATCGCAGGAAGTTTTCGCAGACCTGCCGATCGTCATGCTCAGCTCGCGCAGCAGTGAAAAGCATCGGCAGTTAGCGATGAATTTAGGAGCTTCTGGCTATTTCACCAAACCCTATACTGAGCCAGAGTTGTTAGGCTCTCTAAAATCTTTGATCGCCGCCGCCCCATAAAGCCCCACAAAATGGAGAGCTTGGATTTTTTACCGCTTGATTACCAACCAAACTCTTCGACTAACTCTACACAAAGTTGATCGATCGACTGCAAATCTGGTTTGTCTGGCAAGGTAGATTGGTCGTAGGCGATCTCCATTTCAGCCAATAACTGATCGGCTAATTTGGTAACTTGCTCGTAGGAATAGTCACCATTAATGATCGATCGGAGTTGTTCCGCATCACCAGCCGCTCGGCGATCAACCCAGACCTGACCATCACGCAAAATTTCTCCCCCGCAGCGCAGCAGCCGAATGCAATGCATCGCATGTTTGAGATCGTACCCAGATTTTTGCTCCATCCCAGCCCGGTGCGGATTCCGATTTTGTTGCCAAGATTGATAGGCTGCCCATTCTACGCCAGCCGCCCGGTATTTTTGACTGCGTTGCAATAAACGGATAAAATCGCCCCGACTATTAGTCAAACTTTGGCTATAGGGTATCGATTCCGCTGTCAGGGGATATTGCTTGAGCAAGCCTTTGAAGTCGATATCACCGGTTAGTAACTGGTGTAATTCTTGTGATTCAGCCAAATATTCAATTTTGCCGCGCACCAGGCTATACAAATATTCCAAGAAAGCATTGACTTCATCTTTGGTCAGGGGTTCTTCCAAGTCAAAATCAAAATCTGCCGGAACCGGCTTTTTGATGGGCGGATTGAGCAACCATTTGCGGTGGGATTCAATCTTTTTGATTTGGGCAAAGGCGTAGCCCGAAAAAGTGTATTTTACTTTTTTGCTCAAAAACAGCTGACGCTGCTGAATTAGCTTCTCGCCGACAGGGGTCAAAAAAGGATACTCCGGCAGCCACAGTAACTCCAAAATATTAGGATTAGAACCCGCCAACAGTTGCATGTATTTGCGTAATTCATAAATCACCGTATCGGTATTGCCATCTAAAAAAGGGAGCACCCCCGGCTCATCCCAGCCCCGATCTTTTTGTTCAATCGCACTCAGACCCAGATAATTATTTTTGGGCGCAATAAACACCCCCCGATAATCTCGATCGGACTCTGGCCGACTCAACCCGTAGCCATGACTACCTACCAACCCCACCAGAATGGCTCTACTTTCGACGGTAATTCTGTTCATGATCTGGAATATCTGTTTTTAAGGCGGCTAAGTATGGTTAAATTTCTTCAGAATGAAACTGTATTATTGACCCCACATGGATCCACAATTAATTGTTAATGGCATTGCCCTGGGTAGTATTATCGCACTGGCAGCAGTGGGTTTAACCCTGACCTATGGCATTCTAAAGCTTTCTAATTTCGCCCACGGCGACTTTATGACGCTGGGAGCTTACCTTACTTGGGTTACGAACCAATTGGGGGTGAATGTCTGGCTATCGATGATTGTTGGGATTGTGGGTACCGTCGGCGCGATGTTGACTTCTGAGAAGTTACTCTGGCAACCGATGCGCCGCCGCCGGGCTTCGGCTACTACTTTAATTATTATTTCGATCGGACTATCCTTATTCCTGCGTAATGGCATTGTTTTTCTCTGGGGCAGTAGTAACCAAGGCTATAATTTGCCAGTAGCCGAAGCGATCGATATGTTCGGTCTGAAGGTCAAGTATTCAAGCATCATTATTTTTTGGGTGTCGCTAGCAGCCATGGCCGCTCTGCACTTTTTATTACAAAACACCAAAATTGGTAAGGCGATGCGGGCAGTCGCTGATGATCCAGATCTAGCTAAAGTCACTGGCATTAATGTCGAGCAAGTGGTGCTTTGGACATGGATTATTACCGGGGTACTCACCGCCTTAGCCGGTAGTTTATATGGTTTTACTGCTGTTCGTCCCAATATGGGCTGGTTTTTGATTCTATCCATGTTTGCGGCGGTCATTCTAGGAGGTATTGGCAATCCTTACGGAGCGATCACTGGGGCTTTTGTGATTGGTATTGCTCAAGAGTTGGCTGTGCCGATTGTCGGTTCAGAGTATAAGTTCGCGATCACTCTGCTGGTGATGGTCTTGACTCTATTATTCAAGCCCCAAGGATTATTCAAGGGGATGGGTTGAAAAGACTCTAATTTGGATGAGGTCAATGTCTAGCGACTCCAGCTACAATATTTTTCAGACACTGAAAGCACTGCTGATATTGAGTTGTGGATAACTCGCGGTTAAATTTTAGAAAATTGATCTGAAAGGGTGATGGGTTATTTGAATAACTGGGTAAGTTTAATTCATCAAACAAACACCCCCTTTCGGAGACACCAAATGCGCCCTGAACTACAAGCTAAACTTCTTCAACACCTCAACAAAAAGAAAGCTGACAAAGGTTTTACTCTAGTTGAACTGTTAGTAGTTATCGTTATTATCGGTATTTTAACTGCTGTTGCTTTACCTAACTTCTTGAGCCAGTCTGCGAAGGCCAAGCAAGCCGAAGCTAAAGAAAATATTTCTGCTATTAACCGTGCCCAAGCTTCTTTCCGTACTGATAATACTTTTTTTGCTGCTAACTTTGAGCAGTTGGCCTTGGGTACTGTAAAGGGTACTGGCGCTTCTTCTACTGCTAATTATGACTATACTATGGTTGGTGGTTCTGCTGCTCCTGATCAGGCGACTGCCTCGGCCAGCTCCAAAGACACTGCCATCAAATCTTATAGTGCAGCCATCTTACGTTACAGCAATACTGTAAGTGAGCCAGTTGTTACCAGTGCTATTTGTGAAGCTAGTACTCCTGGCACTGGTACTACCGCTGCTCTCACTATTACCACTGGTACCAGTGGTGGTGTTTCTTGTTCTGCTAACACTGTTGCTGTTAAATAATTAACAGTTTTATCGAATAAAGAGGTGAAATATACAATTTTCACCTCTTTTTGCTTTTTGTACATTCTAATTTTGGACGATAGATGGTAGCCAAAATTGGGTAAGTTAAGTTCAGTCCTAAGGAGACAAAAATAAAATGAGGCCAGAACTACAAGCCAAGCTTTTACAGCACTTACACTCTAAAAAAACCGGACAGGGCTTTACCCTCGTAGAACTGTTAGTAGTAATTGTGATTATTGGAATTTTAACAGCGGTGGCTCTGCCTAACTTTATGAGCCAATCTGCTAAAGCCAAACAATCTGAAGCTAAGCAATATGTTTCGGCGATCAATCGGGCACAAACCTATCGGCGCTCATACACTTCTACTTTTGCCTCTAACTTTGAAGAACTAGCGATCGGAACGATGACGGGCACGAGTTCTTCCAATACTGCTACTTACATTTATTCTATGACTGGCGATGCGCAGAGTGGAACGGCCTACGCTACTTCTCGTGATAGTGCACTGAAATCTTATAGTTCTGCCATATTGCACTATAACAACACCGAAAATTTACCCACTATTGCCAGTGGTCTATGTGAAAAAAGCACTCCGGGTAGTTCTGCTGCTGCCGCTCTCACCTTTACAACCGGAGCCAGTGCTCAAGTCTCGTGTTCAACTGGTACGATTCCTGCTAAGTAATTTAGATAGTGTTGGACTACCTTAATTAGATTTAAGTAGATATACGGATATAAAAATAGATATTTAATATTTCTCAGTAGTTATCTGGATGGAATATCAGTAAAAACCCTATATTCTAAACCCATCTAGATACCCCCGGCTTAGCTAATATGCAATCGATCAAACTACCGCATTCTTCAGAGCAGCAGTCATTAGTATTGGACAGCTGGACGAGCTATTGGCAAGCCGGAATCGATCTTGTCTTGAATGGTGAAATTGCTGAGGCACAATCTACCTGGCTAATACCATTCTTAGAAATCGACAGTGCTACCGATGAAGTTGCTGTTACCGATAGCTTCGCAAAGTATCTAGATGAAGCTGCTGATAAACAGAACAGCTTAGGCGATTTAGAAAATGCAATTAGCCTGCGTCAGTTCTTACAAGAATTATTGCCCCACGATACTAACAATCTTTTGAAGCTGGTCTTTTTATCAATATATAATAATAGCTTTGAAATCAATTCATTAAGTGATTGGTCAGTTATGACCTTTCTGCAAGAGGCTGAATTAGCAAATATTAGTCAAGAGTCTTTAGATAGAGGAATCAAAGCAATCCTAGGATTCTTTCAGCCGTCAGATATTGAAATAATTACTGATTTGATTGCATTATGCTTGCAAAAATCGCCCCGTCTCATCACTACCCTTTCTGTAATTGCCAATGAGGCATTTGTATTAGCTTATAAGCAAAGTAGACCGGATTGTAGCATTAGAATTTTGGAGACATGTCTAGATAATTCACCAAAAAATCTACACCTCAGTATTCAGTGTAGTCTGTCAGATAGTGCTGCCAAAGCTGGACAGGTTAGTAAAGCGATTCAAGTTGCCCAAGAATGCTACGAGAGTAGTCTCTACTTAAGTACCGAAGAGCAAGTTAGAGCCAGTCATATGCGGTTATCTGTTTTGATGGATACTGGCGATTGGCTGAAAATTCCAGCAATAGCGCAAGAACACCTGTTGTTACTTCAGCGATTCATTAAAGAATCACCTAATAAACTCTTGGCTGGCGGCACTATTGTTAATTCATCTTATTTCCTCAACTATTTATATGATGAACCTCAAAAATTGCATTTTCTCCGGAATGAAATTGGCAAAATCTATACCAAAAATCTAGAAGCAATTGTAGCAAGAGAAAATGATTGTCAAGAAGTCATTCCTAAAAAGACAGGTATTTTACGGATCGGCTATATTGCTAGCTCTCTACGTAAACATTCAGTCGGCTGGTTAAGCCGGTGGCTATTTGCTTACCACGATCGACAGAATCTAGAAATATTTCTCTATCATATTAATCAGCAAGATAACGATCCCTTTAATCACAAATTCTTTCGAGATAAAGCACATTTTTCTTCCTATTGCGACACTAATGTCGATCAAATTGTTAATCAAATCAAACAAGATCACATCGATATCTTGGTCGACTTGGATAGTCTATCCTTCAGCACCACCTACGAAGTAATGTGCCACAAACCGGCTCCGGTGCAGGTAACTTGGCTAGGCTGGGATGCTTCTGGCTGCCCAGCGATCGATTACTACATTGCCGATCCTTACGTCTTGCCACCAAACGCCAGCGAATATTACTCTGCTCAAATATGGCGCTTACCCCATACCTATCTGGCGATCGATGGCTTTGAAAGTGATGTACCTAGTCGCAAAAGAACAGATTACGATTTACCAGCAGATGCGATCGTCTATCTCTGTAATCAAAAAAGCTATAAGCACCATCCTGATATTCTACGACTGCAACTACAAATTATTAAATCTGTCCCGAACAGCTACTTACTCATCAAACTACGCACCAGAGGAGACGGTTTAATTGAAAGCTATCAATCATTGTTGGATGAAGTAGGTATTGAGATGAGTCAACTGCGGTTTTTGATTCGTGATGATGATGAATACAGCCATCGTGCCAACCTCACCATCGCTGATGTAGTTTTAGATACTTTTCCTTACAACGGTGCCACCACAACCTTAGAAACCTTATGGATGAATGTCCCCATGGTGACCAAGGTGGGAGAGGCTTTTGTGGCGCGTAATAGTTATACCTTCATGAAAAATGCTGGCCTCACCGAGGGTATTGCTTGGACGGATGAAGAGTATGTGGACTGGGGAATTCGGTTGGGCACTGATGTTAAATTGTGTCAGCAAGTACGCGGTAAATTATTAACTTCTCGCCAGACTTCGCCCCTGTGGAATGCCCAACAATTCACCAAAGACATGGAAAGTGCTTATCAAGCCATGTGGCAAAAGCATCTAGAACAGCAAAATTGAAGCATCTCTCATCATTCCATCTACCCAGCATCCACAGAATATTCCTATGATCACCCCAACCCTGATTCCAGAACTGACCGAGCAAATTGCTCAATACGAAATAGCCATTAATCAAGAGGGATCGATCGCCTCTAATTACTGGTGGCTAGGAATTAGCTATCTACTATCCGGTGATGAAATTGAGGCTCAAGCCACTTGGTTTATTCCGATCGCTAATGCTGCCGATGATGAGATTGAGAATTTAACGGCAGACTTAGTAAATACCTTGGCGATCGCCGCTCAGCAGCAGGTAGATATTGGAGATGATACCGCCGCTGTACTGATTCGTCTACACTTACAAGAAATTGATGGCAATCAACTAGATAATATTTTAGAACTGATCATTCTTAGTGCCAAATGTGAGCAATTAATTCCTAGTTGTGTCCAAGAATGGGGATTGCTAGCAGCATTAACTAATACGCCAAGTAAGAATATTAACCAAGATTTGTTAGCAGCAGCTTTTAGTCAATTAATATTGGTAATTGATCAAGAAAATGCCGCTGCTATTATGGGCTGCTTGCATTATAGTGATACACCAGAATTATTAGTTAAAGAATCAATAGCATTATCTCGGCAACTATTTGACCAGAAAAAATACGAGAAATCTATTCTAATTATGGAAGGGTGCTTATTTGCCCATTCTCAAGATTCAGATGAATTGTATAATCTATCCCAAGCCTATAATTCTTGTGGTAACTATCCAAAAAGTATTGATTTTGGCCAACGATCTTTCCAAACAGCTGCCAATGGATCTCTGTTGCAAAAAATTAAGACTGGCTATTCGTTGATTGCTGTTTTAGTGAAAGCTAGCCGCACTAAAGAATTTTATAGCTTCGTCGAAGAATATCGACCTCTAATTTATCAACTTATTTCTGAACCACTAGTAGATGATTCCGAAGAAGCTAAAATCCAGCATTATAAAACGTATACCGAAATTGCCGCAGCCGTAACTTTATTCTTTTTTCCTTATATAGAAGATAAACCTATTCAAACTCGTCATTATTTAAATTTAGCTAGTAAAATAACTCGTGATGGTCGGCACTATTTGTCTAGTAGTGACCAGTTGAATTCTGCTGGCCAGCTTAATCAAAATAATCCTGATTTACTATCTGATGGTATTGAGAAAATACCAGGAGTCATCAGGATTGGATATATTGCCTCCACCCTCTCCACCCATTCTGTTGGTTGGCTAAGTCGGTGGTTATGGCAATATCGCGATCGAGATAAATTTCAGGTATTCACCTATTGCCTAGAACCAGCAGAAAGTGATGCCTTTAATAATCGCTGGTTCCGCGATAAATCAGATATTACTTACTATCTGCCCTGTAACGTAGAGAAAATAGTCACTCAGATTCAACACGATCGACTTGATATTTTAGTTGATTTGGATAGCTTAACGATACCTACTATTTATGCAGTCATGTCCCGGCGCTTAGCCCCAGTACAAATCACCTGGCTAGGCTGGGATGCTTCTGGTGCCCCAGAAGTAGACTACTTCATCGCTGATCCATATGTACTGCCCAATAATGCTCAAGATTACTATGCTGAAAAAATTTGGCGTTTGCCCCATACCTATGTAGCCGTAGACGGTTTTGAAGTCGGCACGCCGACCATTCGCCGCGAAAGACTGAATATTCCAGTAACCGCAGTGGTTTACTACAGCGCCCAAGTTGGTTACAAAATCCACCCGGACACTGTACGGCTCCAATTCCAGATACTATACCAAGTCCCGGACAGCTTCTTGCTAATCAAAGCTAGAACTGATAACACCGCAGTCAGTGATTTTTATCGAGAAATTGCCGATGAAATGGGTTTAGACTTTTCCCGTCTCCGCTTTTTAGACAAAGATCCTGATGAAATCACCCACCGGGCTAATCTCCAAATTGCCGACGTAATGTTGGATAGCTTTCCTTACAACGGCGCAACCACCACCCTGGAGACCCTTTGGCTAGGTATTCCGCTGGTCACTAGGGTTGGGCAACAGTTTGCCGCCCGTAATAGCTATACTTTTATGGTCAATGCTGGCATCAGTGAGGGGATCGCCTGGTCGGCGGAAGAATATTTGGAATGGGGCATCCGGCTAGGTACTGATGCTGACCTTCGTCAACGAGTAGCTGGTAAATTACTCGATGCCCGCAGTACTGCTCCTCTTTGGAACGCTCGTCAATTTACTAAAGACATGGAAGATGCTTATTGCGGTATGTGGGAATATCATCAACAAAAGAAATCGGAAAATTTTGACTGAAGTGAGACTCGCTTAGTCCAAACTCCAGTAGCTAACGTTCCGGTTGAGCAGCTACAGATAACATTTGCCACGGACTGACTAACTTTGCTAGTCCGCTCCAACCGGGTTGTTATGCCGACCAAGCTATCAGTGAGCAAGTTTAGTGAGTATGTACACCTGCATTGATCGAATTCACAATCTCTTGAAAAGACACAGATTCTAGAACTGATAGAAGGTTCACCGCTTTAGCCAGTAAGTAGGGTGTATCTTCATAATCATTCTTACTCGGCAGAACAATTTGAATGAGTTTACCTTGATCATCAACGCCTTTTTCAAACACAAGTAATCGTGGACTAGGATGACTAATTGCCATCCAGTGGTTTTCTTGGAGATATCTGACCACTTCAGACACTCGAAGCGATTGAATTTGAGCATAACTTGACAGAACTTCAGGGGTCATCACCATTCTCCTGTTTTGACATTCCCTATTAAGGTTAGCAAAGATTCGGGGGTGAGACGTTGCGATCGCGGAATTCGGATTCTGACAGAGGCGCGGTTTTCGCTGAGGCTACCACTGAGATATTCCCAATAGCAGGTTCCTTGCAATCTGAGTTCTGATTCTTCACAAATGAGCCATTGTTCAGCATCAGCAGGTAGTGCCAGCAAGATGAGGATGCAAGGCGTTGCGGCTCTCATGCTACCTCTGAGAATCAAGTCGTTGTAGGTCTTCGCTTCCAGGTCATAAACAACCTGAGCGGAATCAATTTGCCATTGGGTTGAGGCTTTAAGTTGAAAACTGAGAGAAAAGCCAGATTCGACTCGTCGATTTTGTCGCACAACAACTTCATCAAAACTACCATCCACACCATAATCGTATTCCCGAATGGCTAAGTTTAATCCGGCACGCCCAGCGACCGCCCGAACATAGGCACGACTTAGGGACTCAGCAATATGTTGGTCAGTTAACACG
>CAXTSX010000057.1:0-19891 GCA_964247085.1 uncultured bacterium | reverse complement strand
ATTCATCAATGTTTCTCTGCTTTATGTCTAATTCTACACTGGGAAGGGAGTAGCTACAGAACAAATCGATTGTGCCGCACAGTTTTTAGCACTGGCAATTCAATCGATCGATACAATATAATCGCCCACATGTACGCCCCTACCCGCATGGACAGAGAATTCCCCCTAGTACGGAAAGCCCATAACCGGAATGACGAAATCCTCGAACGCATCTACATCGGTCGTCGCTTCAAAAACGACACCGAACGCCTCGAAAAACTTTTTGAACTTTATACCAAAATGACCACCCAAACGCCCCAGAAACAGTCTTCCAACCGCAAAGGATAATAATGTTGCATGACCCCTGTTCCATCTAATCCCAAGATTTATCACATCACCCATCTAGACAATCTCCCCAGCATTGCCACAGGCATAGGGCTAGTCTCCGATGCCCACCGCATTGCCAGTGGCCTATCCTGCTCATTAGTCGGCATGTCCACCATCAAACAGCGCCGCCTCGAAGAAATTGAAGTTGCCTGTCGTCCCGGCACCAAGGTCGGCCAGTATGTGCCCTTTTACTTCTGTCCCCGTTCAATCATGCTCTACATTCTACGAATGGGAAATCATCCCGATGTCAGTTACGGAGGAGGACAGCAGCCGATCGTTCACCTGCAAGCAGATTTTGATCAAGTCATCAACTGGGCAAATTCCACCGCAGTCCCTTGGGCTTTCAGCACCGGCAATGCAGGCTCCTACCTCACCAGCTTTTACAACGATCCTGCCCAACTTAGCGAAATTGACTGGGAAGCAGTGAACGCCACAGATTTTCGTGATCCTAAGATCAAAGAAGGCAAACAAGCCGAATTTTTGTTGTTTGATGTCTTTCCCTGGACACTGATCGAGAAAATTGGAACAATCGATAGTACGATGGCAACAAAAGTTCAGACGAATTTGGCGTTCGCTAGCCATCAACCCATTATTTCTGTCGAGCCAAACTGGTACTTCTAATCGAGACGCTTCTATCATGATTAAGCTTATTCAAGGTGACATCCTCAAGGCTGATGCTGAAGCATTAGTCAACACTGTCAATTGTGTTGGCATCATGGGACGTGGCGTGGCGCTCCAATTTCGCAAAGCCTTTTCAGAAAATTTCAAAGCCTACGAAGTTGCTTGCAAAGCGAATCAAGTACAACCGGGCAAAATGTTCGTCTACGACCTCAATCGCCTATATAACCCGCGTTTTATTATTAACTTTCCTACCAAACGCCATTGGAAAAGCAACAGTCGCATTGAAGATATTCAAGCAGGGTTAATAGACCTAATCACCGTTGTTCAGCAACAGCAAATTAGCTCGATCGCCATTCCGCCCTTGGGGTGTGGCTTAGGAGGGCTGGACTGGGGAGACGTGAAACCCCTGATCATAGAAGCATTCCAGACTGTACCAGAGGTCAATGTCCTGCTGTTTGAACCCGCTGGCGCACCCCCAGCATCTGTCATGGTCAGAGAAAACAAGATGCCCAGTATGACCGTAGGACGAGCGGCTTTGCTCGGACTCATGCGCCGCTACCTCTCAGCCGTTATGGACCCTACTGTGACGCTTCTAGAAATCCATAAGCTGATGTACTTCATGCAAGAAGCGGGGGAACCACTTCGGCTCAACTACCAAAAAGCACCCTATGGCCCCTACGCTGAAAATTTACGCCATGTTCTTAATCATATTGAGGGATACTTTATCAGTGGCTATGGGGATGCAGGCGATCAACCAGATAAACCATTGGAATTAAAGCTTCATGCCTCTGAGCAAGCTGAAGCATTTCTAGCCGCTCATACAGAAACCCAAAACCGCTTTAACCGTGTCGCTGATCTCATCAAAGGATTTGAGACAACTTTCGGGATGGAATTATTATCAACAGTGCATTGGGTCGCTAATCACGAACAAGCGGCTACCCCAGAAGCAGCCATCACCAAGATTCATGTCTGGAATCCACGCAAACGCATGTTTGAACCTCGTCATATTCGTTTAGCATGGGAGCGACTGCGTGAGGCTGGCTGGCTTTGAATAATAACGATTTCAACACATGAGTAACCCGATTGCAATTCCCGCTGTTTCCGTCACCTACGCCCAAGATGGCACCTCTACCAAACCCAACGCCCTAGGAATGCGTCCGATGCAGGAACGGGTCTACCAAAAGCGTGGCGAACAATATCTGCTGATCAAATCGCCCCCTGCTTCCGGCAAGAGTCGGGCACTGATGTTCGTCGCCCTAGACAAGTTAGAGAACCAGAAACTCAAGCAAGCCATCATCGTCGTGCCCGAAAAGGCGATCGGCTCCAGCTTCCACAACGAACCCCTAAGCAAGTTTGGCTTCTGGGCAGATTGGCAAGTCGAACCCCGCTGGAACCTCTGCGATGCACCAGGGGGAGACAATGGCGGCAAAGTAGACTCAGTGCAAAAATTCCTCGCCAGCGATGCCAAGGTGCTGGTCTGTACCCATGCCACCTTCCGCTTTGCTGTAGATAAGTTCGGCATTGAGGTTTTGGATAACTGCCTGATCGCCGTAGACGAATTTCACCATGTTTCCGCCAACCCCGACAACAAACTCGGCGATCACATTCGCCAACTCATGACCCGTGATAAAGCCCACATCGTAGCAATGACCGGCTCTTACTTTCGCGGCGATGCCGAGGCCGTACTGCACCCCGACGACGAATCCAAGTTCGATACTGTCACCTACACCTACTACGAACAACTCAACGGCTACCAATACCTCAAGCAGCTCGATATCGGCTACTTCTTCTATACGAACAGCTACACCGACACCATCATGCAGGTGCTGAACCCCAACGAGAAAACTATTCTGCATATTCCCAATGTCAACTCCCGCGAAAGCACCAAGGACAAGATCCGCGAGGTAGAGCACATCATCGAGGAATTGGGCGAATGGCAGAGCACCGATCCCCAGACGGGGTTTCAACTTGTCAAAACCACTGACGGAAAGATTCTCAAGATCGCCGCTCTGGTAGACGACTGAGGTTTGACTAAATTGATCGGGTAACTAAGCTCCAAGCCAGTAAAAGTCGGATTGATGATACCGGGCTGGTATCGTACGCTTATTTTCCGGTGTTGTCCTTAATATCAACGTAATAGAGTTGTTATGCCTAGACACTTAAATTATCTTGAGCTAATTGTCTTAGCAAACGTATTGATTAAAACGCTATTATGTTTGATACATTGGGAACAATAGGCTTTAGTCTCTTCTACTTAAGAGACATTTAGGGGAAAAATTTATGATCTTACTGAGTGACAAAAATAAAACTAGATCGATAAGCCCAGAGGATCGTCATCGGCAGCTGATTGAAGCCTCTAACGATTACATGGCCGGAAAAATAGACCATTCCGAATTTCGCGAGACTGAACTTCGGTGTATGACAGATTACAATGCTGTGACACTTGAGCTGGGAAGCATTAGCCGCGCAGTAAGAACGATTTTTAATCGATTGGCTGCGTCTATCCATTAATAATGGATCTTTTTCAATTTAACTATAATTTTCCAGTATGAGGAGAATGGCTGAGATTCGGTCTGCAACGGATCTCAGACCATCCTGAACTCTCTTAGAGTCAAAAGCTTGTTCATTCATACTATCCAAGCATAATACTCCTAGACATTTGTTGGGATTGGTATTATCAACAATCGGAACTGCAACCACGGCACGATAAGGCATGCTTTTTCGGGTAGATCTTTGCACGAAAGTATAGTAATCAGAATTATCTGGTAACCATTGATTTTTTTGCCAAGATAAATGGGCAATCTTCAGTGTTTGCTGCTGAAAAACCAGTCCAGCTATGCCAACTCGCTTATTATCTGTATCAGATCCGACGTAAAATTGTGTTCTCTGGATGGTTTCAGATGGGACTCTGAGAGATTGCCAAATTGTTAGATGTTCAGAGTTATCACCATCTGGACGAAGAATAGAAATTCGGCATCCATCCGTAAATAATTCGAGCGTATCTTCTAAAAACTCTCGAAACAAAAGTATTGCAGCCGCTTCTCTATCTTGATTTTGTTTGAAAGAGGAAAGAAGTCTTAGTAATGAATCATCAAGCTTGACTAGATTGATGGCAGCTTGTTGAGATCGATAGTAAAGAAATGCTGTTAATCCGAGTGGAATGCCAATAGCCAAACTAGGCAGTAAGACGAACATCACAATAAGCCATCTGGTAACTGAAACAGATACGATTTGTTGAAAAAAGGGAAGCAGTTGCAATAGTGCTGAGTCAGCTCTATTCCCAACAACGCCACTGAGTGCAAGAGTAAGAAGGGTCGCAATGACAGGCCATAGAATTCCAAGTATGACTTTGGCTACGCGGGGTAAGCTATTCCACATTAAGACTAGAATTTTTTGATCGAAGATAATTAACCATCATATTCCCAATCATTCGCCAAAAGATAAGACATAAGGCAGATCTGGCGAATATCAACAGCAAGGGACTTGAGGCACTACTTCACAAGTTTTTTGGGAGTGCTCGATTAGATTTGGAATTAATCGATCGCTTTGACACACTAGTAAAGCCGAAAGAGTGGTTCTTTGTGCCACTGAATGTGATTGAGGAGGTAATTGAAAAAATTCAGGAAGGGACGATCGATCGATTTCGATATGATTTGGAAACAGCAAGCCTCACTCAATTGTGATGCTGCTCAAGATCAGTTATGGGTTGTCCGCGTCAGCTTATCTCGATCGATGGAAGGAAAACGGCGGTTGTCCTGATAGAATCAAATATTCAGATTTTTTTCGGCATAAATGAAAGATGGCACGTACTGGATACACTTTACCGGTCTTTGCCGTTGCGGCTGCCCAAGCAGCGCTGCTCCATTTGATCGATCGATCCCCCTTTCCCTCCCAAGTTATTCTAGATTTGCTGCCCGATAGAGCCACTATTGCCATTCAGCAAGTCGCTAAATTAGATACTCATAGTGCGTTAGCGATCACGCTCAGCGATCCGGGTGATAACTTAGACCTGACTCGCCATACCCCGATTTGGGCAAAAGTGGAGTTGGTGGAACGAGGTACGAAATCATTAATCCTGAAAGGTGGGGAAGGCTTGGGTCAAGATGCTGCCGGGAATCCGGCAATTTATAGTTATGCCCGTAAATTATTTGCCGCTAATTTGGTGCCGCTGATTCCGATCGATCGAACCGCCATCATTACTACTATTCTTCCCGCTGGTCAGCAACTGGCTCAGCGGACTTCTAATGCGGCTTTTGGCATTGTTGGTGGACTATCCCTATTGGGTACCAGTGGGATTTCCCAGCCGCTATCCACCGAAGAGCATCTGGAAGATCTGCGTCAGGCTTTGCGAGTTAAAGCGAAAGAGTCTCGAAAATTAGTGTTTTGCATTGGCAGTAATGGAATGCAGGTGGCCGATCGATCGGGGATTCCCAGCCAGCAAATTGTTCAAACGGGCAACTGGATTGGAGCTTTGCTTTTAGAAGCCGGATTGCAAGGAGTAGAATCGGTTTTGTTACTGGGTTATCAGGGGAAATTAATCAAATTAGCCGGGGGGATTTTCAATACCTCTAGCCACCTGGCCGATGCTAAGTTAGAGATCATGGCAAGCGCTGTGGTGCATACCGGCGGTGATCTAACGACAGTCCAAAAGATTTTAGCTGCCCAAACAGCCGATGCTGCTTATCAAATATTGTTGGCCTTGGGCGGCGAACAAGCTGTTTTTGGCTATTTGGCTAGTCAAATTAGTAACAAAGCTCAAGCTTATGTTCAAAAATACGCTGATGTTGGCTTGAAAGTGGATACCGTGTTGTTCGATCGACAGGGCAAAATTATCACTGGCAATCTTAGTTAATAATTACTAGTTTGTAAGATTGCAATGTCAGAACTATCCACGATTTGCTTCGGCGGTCAGATCGCAAGTCATTAAATCGATGAAGCTGAAATCTCTAACACTTCTCTAATTTGATCCCAATCAATTACAGCCACCCAAATTTTTTCTTCATCAGAATATTCTACTACAGCATCTGCTTCCAATTCTTCGTTATAAATCAACAACTGACAGCCATCTATTAACGTAGTCCCTTGACGACTTAAATCTTCGATCGTCCCAATACAATTAAGCCGTAAACGGCCTTGGACATCAGCATTTTGAAAATCAGCAAAAATTCTAGGGTTATTCATAACTCACTCCCAATTATGACAACAAGCGCGATGGATTTAGAATAGTTGGATTAAGCAGCTCACTGGTTTGCTCATGATTCAAGCCAATTAAAGTAGCATGACTAACCCTCCGACCAGAAGTCCGAAGCACATCTCCACCAGCTGTTCTTACCGCCTCAACAGTGGTAACTCCTACTTGTCCGTGGGGAATATTGGTCGATAGTTCTTCTAAAGATAATCCTAATTCACATTCGACGGAAATGCCTACCACACCAGATGGGTGTAATCCTGTACCTCTCAGGATATCATCTGGTCGATTTTTCCCGCCTCTAACCACCAAAGCATCATCTAGAATTATTTCCATGCACAATAAATAATGATAGTTTCCGAATCATATATTATTTGGTGGGGGGCAAAACTAGCCACTATTTGCTTCGGCGGTCAGATCGATCGATAATAGTAGGCTGCTTCACCTTGTGTGAAGTGTCCCATTTTTGATGTGGTTATGCTAAGAGCTGGTTTTGTCGGTTTGCCCAACGTTGGTAAATCTACCTTGTTTAACGCTGTTTTGGGCAACGCCAAAGCCCAAGCCGCTAACTTTCCGTTTTGTACGATCGATCCCAACGTCGGCATCGTCGCGGTTCCGGATAGTCGCTTGGCCGAGCTGTGCAAAATTCACAACTCCGAAAAAATTGAACCCGCCCGGGTCGAATTCGTAGATATCGCCGGACTGGTTAAAGGGGCTAGCCAAGGGGAAGGTTTAGGCAACCAGTTTCTTTCGCACATTCGGGAAGTCGATGCGATCGTCCAAGTAGTGCGTTGCTTCGACAACGATGACATAATTCATGTGGCCGGAGCGATCGACCCCACCAGCGATATGGAAATCATTAATCTGGAATTGGGGCTAGCCGATTTAGCGCAGGTGGAGAAAAGGATCGATCGAGCCAAAAAAACAGCGCGGGGTAACAAAGATGCCCAGATCGAAATCGATGCTCTCGAAAAGGTTATGGTCGTCTTGAATGAAGGCAAACCTGCTCGACAAACTGTGCTGACCGCCGAAGAAGCTGAAAGCATCAAGCCGCTGTACTTATTGACTAATAAGCCGATCATTTATGCCGCCAACGTCTCCGATGAAGATTTGGCCACTGGTAACGCTTATGTAGAACAAGTCCGAGCTGTTGCTGCCTTAGAAAATGCCCAAGTGGTGATTGTGTCCGCCCAGGTGGAATCGGAATTGATTGAGTTATCAGAAGATGACAAGAAAGAATTTCTAGAATCCTTGGGGGTAGCCGAAGGTGGTTTGACTAGTTTGATTCGATCGACTTACGATCTCTTGGGCCTGCGCACCTACTTCACGATTGGCCCCAAAGAAACTCGGGCTTGGACGATTCAGGCCGGGATGTCCGCACCTCAAGCAGCGGGGGTCATTCATAGTGATTTTGAGCGGTGCTTTATTCGGGCAGAGACGATCGGCTACCAAGAAATTATTGACCTGGGTTCAATGAAAGTCGCTAAAGAGAAAGGCTTGGTGCGCAGTGAAGGCAAGGAGTACATTGTAGCCGAGGGTGATGTAATGCTCTTTTTAACTAGTGCTTAAAGTGACTTCGGGAATGTTCACTTTATTGATGTTTGCCGAACACCAAAACCACAGCGATTGGTAGAAAGGCATAGTCATTTTTAGATTGGACTATTATAGTCAGCATCACCTCGTTGTCACCACTTAAGTTCTGGGACGAAGGAAAAGTTTGGTGCTCCAAACTTGCTATTCTGATAAAAGTAAATATTTAAATATTAATAATGAAAACAGCATGGGTGTTTCCAGGACAGGGTTCACAAGCTCTGGGGATGGATGCCAGTCTGGCATCTGATCGATTGACTGCTGCTAGTGAAGTGCTCGGTTGGTCAGTCAGTGCCGCTTGTCAGAATGCCGAACAGTTAGAGAATACCCGGTATACCCAGCCTTGCCTCTATGTTGTAGAAAGTATTTTGGTAGACTGGCTCCGCCAGCAAGGACAACAACCCACGGTGGTCGCTGGTCATAGTTTGGGTGAATATGTGGCTCTATATGCCGCAGGGGTCTTCAGCTTTGAGACTGGCCTAGTCTTGGTCAAAAAACGAGCCGAGTTGATGGATCAAGCTGACGGTGGAAAAATGATGGTTTTGATTGGGTTCGATCGATCAGAGCTAACTAAGGTAATTGATCAAACTGATGACGTAGTGTTAGCAAACGATAACAGCGCCGCCCAAGTGGTGATTTCGGGCTCACCAACAGCGGTAGATGCATTAATAAGCAAGATCAAAGTCCGAAAAGCCATGCCGATTAATGTCTCCGGAGCTTTTCATTCTCATTTGATGAACGATGCGGCGGCAGAATTCATCAGTATATTAGACCAAACAGAATTTGCTGATGCTCAAGTTCCAGTGCTCTCTAACGTTGAACCAAGTCCAACCACTGATGCCCAAGAGTTAAAAGCACGCCTTTCCCAACAAATGACTGGCTCAGTACGCTGGCTAGAAATTTGCCAGCAGTTTAATCATTTAGGTATCGAACAGGCTGTGGAAATAGGACCAGGGAAAGTTCTAACGGGCCTCATCAAACGGACTTGTCCGGAATTGAAACTAGTCAATATTAGTAGTATTTCAGATTAATAATGCCGAAAGAGGTTACAAGCTACAGCATGCACGGATGAATCACTGAATTTTTGCCATTGACCATTGGGCTGTAGCCATAACTCTTTTTGGCAGTTATAAACTGTGCGTGGTTGAACGATGCGATCGACACTCAACTGGACTTGATATTCCCAGTAATTTTTAGCACTCCGCTCAATACTTACAATACATACTTTTTGGGTATCAATGCTTTTACAAAAAGATGCTTGGGCTGGAAGCGCCACTAAAAATACCAGGATCAGTAAGCTGGTGAGAAATTTAATTACCCCCACCAAAAATCTTGCTAAAGACTTTTTCAGTTGAAAATCTGGAAAGTGATCTGGGAGCGTTAGGCTTGATCCCAAAATAAGTAAGGAATCAATTACCCAAAACACCCAGTTAACCCTCTTTGCTAATCGCTTCCAAATAAATGTGTTTGTAGCCCAGCTTGATTTTAAATTCATCGCCTTGCTTGAGACCCATTTCTTTGGTATAAGCGGCACCTATTACTATTTGACCATTCTGATGAACAGTAACTTTGTAGGTAGCATCGCGACCACGACCGTCTTTCCCAGATTCTGGGCCGACAGGTACACCTTTAGCTAAAAGCACAGCATCATAGAAATCGGTCAGGTTAACACGCACCTGTCCACTTTTGGATATGCTGTAATATCCACATTGTTTGGCCGTCTCCCGGCGTGACAAATGGGAAAGTTCTTTAACTTTTGAGAGTAATACTTTGCCGATGAGTGGATGAGGAGCAGATTCATTCATTTTGATCAAATATCCTTGTTCTTTTCAGATTCTTTGTAGAGTGATGGGCTATTTTTAAAATTTTAGTTGCCCTTTTTAATATATCTCTAATTTACGGTAATACCCAAAACTTCTAAAAAAAATGTCAATATTATGATAAATGCGTAATTAAAGTTAAGTCATAATACGTGCAATTCTTTGATATTCCCAATTTATCTGCTGACCGAGCTGGATATTTTGCGGATCAACTTTTCTAGCCTTTTTTAGATAAATTTTGGCTTTGCCAATTTGACCAAGATCGATCAGATGCTGTCCTGAAAAATAGTAAATAATACCCTGCCATTGTCGAATATGTAGATCTTGACTATAGCGCTGTGCTAATCCATCAACTACGGCCACCGCTTGATTTAACTGACGACGTTGTAGTAAATCTTGTAGCTTGCGGTAGGTACTCCACTTCAAATCATTTTCTGATGCAGACAGAGTAGGAAATGTTGTGAAAGTGGCAGCGGGAGTTTGATCTAAGGCATGATTCAGACCCAATAGGAAGCGGTCAGTTGAGACATGATTTTGTAAAATAATATACGCTTTATTTAGGAGAACAAATCTTGTTTGAGCATGACGATCGGTAGGATGCAAATCAGGATGCACTAGCCTAGCCAACCGACGATATGCAACTTTAATATCTGTCAGGGAAGCACCGGGAACCAACTCAAATAGTTGATAACATTGATTTAATTTCATTCCACAACCAGCAAAAAAGGACAGGACTTCTGGAATCCTGTCTATTATTCCCAGTTGCAAGTCAACTATGACTATGGGGCTGGTGGATTAGGTGAACTAGGGGGAGCTGGCGGATTGATTGAGCTAGAAGGTGTGGGCGGTGGGATGTCTTCCCAAACATCGATCACACTGGTCTCATCTTCGTCATTATCATTAGCAGCAGGTGCCGATCGGCTGGGACTAGGCCGAGGTGTTACTGGATTACTGCGCCGGGGCTCGCGGTAAGTATCACTCCAGTTGCCCTCTTCTTCATCGGCATAGGGCATCACCTCTGCCCGCAGTTTTTGCGGTTTTTGGGGAGCGCGGGGTTCATTCCAATCATCATCTTCCCAAGTACTCTCCACCACTGGTTCTGGCATTCGCAATGGTCGCATTTGGGGCGGTGGAGCCACGGGTAGACCAGCCGGTAATTGGTTCTCGGGGCGGATGATCGGTGGGCGGTAATCGCCGTACTCATCTTCCCATGGTGCTTTGCCCAAACCAATTCGTTCTAATAAGCCCACCGAAAGCTGTTCGAGTCGTTCTTCGGTGCCTTCAATGACAATCAAGCGGTTGGGTCCACTACTGACCACTTCATCGATCGATAGCTCATAAGTGCTAATGGCCTGATCAGGAATTAACGGATAACCCAAGGCGGCAATAATAATGGAAGTCAGACGGCCATCTTCACAACTAAACCGAAACCCGCGCACTTTCCCCAGCACATCACCAGTTTCGGTAATCACTTCGCAGTTTACTAGACTAGTATAGGCATCGGGGTCAATATCTTCAATTACATCATCATCGTCTACTAAGATGCTGTCGCCCAGCTTGCGCACACTACTCAATAACATGTACCGCGCCAGGTTTCCAGGAACGGCCAAAATGTTATCGCGTAAGCCCAGCGCTACGACTTCGCGGCTGTCGATATCCACCAAAATCTCTTTTACTACTCCCAAGGATTTGGCAGAGTCGATCGTGATTACTTGGGTGTTGATGAGGTCAGAGCGTTGACGGATTAGTTCAGATGACATTAGGTGGGATCAAGAATATAACAGAATGCTAGGCTGGCGATTTGAGATTAATTCCCAATACTTGGGTATAAGCCCCGCGTGCTTGGGTGACCCCAATGGTGCGATCGGCTGCTTCGATCATCGGTCGGCGCAGACTTACTACAATAAACTGAGCTTGTCCGGCTTGCTTTTTAATCATTTTAGCTAATCGTTCCACATTTGCCCCATCTAAGAACATATCCACTTCATCAAAAGCATAAAAAGGTGAAGGACGATAGCGTTGCAAGGCAAAAATAAAACTCAAAGCGGTCAAGGATTTTTCGCCCCCCGACATGGAAGATAAACGTTGAATGGGTTTGCCTTTGGGATGGGCAACTAAGTTCAAGCCCCCGTTAAAGGGATCTTGAGGATCTTCTAACTGGAGATGACCATCGCCATCGGAGAGTTCGGCGAAAATAGTTTGAAAATTGGCATCCACCACATCGTAGGCTTCCCGAAAGGCTTGAAAACGTAAGGTGGTAAAGTTCTCGATCCGCAACAGCAGTTCATTACTTTCGTCGGCCAGAGTGGCTAGTTTCTCATTTAATTCTTCAAGACGGGTATTGGCTTCTTCATAAGCTTGCAGTGCCAGCATGTTCACTGGCTCCATCGCCTCCATTCGTTTTTTGAGCGATCGAATCTGATTTTGCAAAGTAATTAGTTCTTCGGGATCGATCGGCGCTGTCGCCACCGGAATCTCCAGATCTACAGGTAGTTCGCTGTGCTGCTGAGTAATGGCCGTGGCTAAATCTACCAGGGCTTGGCGGCGTTGGTTTTGATCGGTGTGGAGCTTCTCGATCGACCACTGTTTTTCCTGCTGACGCTGCTGAATCTGGCGCAGGGCTAGCTCAACGGCATCACGCTGGCCTTTTTCAGCACCTAAATGCTGTTCTAGCTCGGCCATCACTGTTTGAGTGCTGGCAATGGCGCTGACGATCGTACTTAGTTCTTGCTCCAAGGTCACTAGCTGAAGTTTTTGCTGATCGGCCTGTTCTTGATATTCGGCGCAGCGTTGATTGGCCGTGGCAATTTTTTCTTGACCAAGCAGTTGTTGTTGTTTGACTTCGTTTAGTTGGCTATTCGCTGCTGCGAGGGTTTGCTCGGTTTGCTGCAGGGCTAATTCTTGCTCGCGGATGTCGGACTGGATCGCTTGCCATTCTTCGTGGACGGCATTGCCTTCTAATTCGGCGAGTTGTTGGCGCAAGGCGGCTAATTCTTCTTCGTGGTTGGGGAGCAGTTGATCGATCGACTGCAAAGATTGCACTGTCTGCACCTGCTCTTGGCGAGCTTGGTCTAATTGCTGCTGGGCATGGTTTTGTTGCTGGAGTAATTGTGCGATGTCTTTGGCCAGCTGCTCGGTATTCAGCTGAGTCATGCGTTGCTGTTGCTGAAGGTCATTCAGCTGTTCACTCATCGATCGCAACTTCAGATTGTCCTGGTTAATGCTGTCATTTCCTAGTTGGACAATGGTTTCAATTTCCCGCAGACGCTGACGAATGGTGGCGATTTCGGAGGACTCCGAAGATTCGCCAGTGCCAAATTGCAAGGTCGCTTTGTGGTTAATATTACCGCCGGTCATTGCGCCGCTGGCTTCTAGTAATTCCCCCGCCAGAGTCACAATCCGCTGCTTGCCCAAAAAGTTACGGGCTTGCTGTAAATCGCGAAAAACGACCGTACTACCAAAAACATAGCTAAAGATTCGATCGTAACGTTCATCAAATTCAATCAGATTCACCGCATAGTCTACAAACCCCGCCGCCGTGAGCAGACTAGAATTTTCCTGTAAGCGGGGCGCACTAATTTTATTGAGGGGCAAAAACGTCGCCCGCCCGGCGCGTTTTTGCTTGAGAATCTCGATCGCTGCCGCCGCCACTCGATCATCAGTGACCACCAAATTCCCCATCCGGGCACCCGCCGCGATCGACAGCGCCAATTGATATTCAGCATCCACTACCCCCAACTGTGCCACCAGGCCATGCACCCCGTCCAGGTTGGCTTCCTTAATGACCTTGGTGGCAAAAGTTCCCTGCGCTTCCTGCTGTACTTGCGACTGGGCTTCTAGTTTGTCCAGCTGCCGCTCCTTATCCCGCTGTTCTTGGAACAGGCGGTGCTGGGTTTCCTGCTGGGTTTTCAGGGTTTTTTCGACGGCTTGTAATTTGCTCTCCAAATCGGCCATAGTCGCCAAGAAACCCGATAACTTAGCTGCTAGCTGGGGTTGCTGACGCTGCTTATCGGCCAAGACTGGCTCCAATGTGTCCAAAACCTGTTCTTGCTCGGCAATACGATTAGTTAATTGCTTTTCTCTTTCACTTAAACCGGCTTGGGATGTCTGCTGCTTGCCAGACGACTCTAACAAAATCTCAATCTGCTTGGTGAGTTGAGTCTGTTGTTGCACCCATACGGTGGAAGAAGCCGCCAAAGAACTAGCTTTTTCCTTAGTGATTTCCAATTGCTGGCGTGCTTGATCACGCTCTTGCGATCGACTAATCAGTTCTTGCTGCTCTAGTTGAGTAATGGTGGTTTGAATCCCAGCCAAATCTTGTTGGTGCTGGGCTAACTGCTGCCGATTTTGTTCTTGACTCTGCTGGACAGTTTGCTGACTGGCTAAGATTTCTTGCTGGCGTTGGGTCAAGCGCCGCTGCTCGGCTTGTTGGTTGGCTAACGCACCTTGAGCGGCCACCAACTGTTCTTCACCCATGGCTTTAACTCTTTGATTCAGAGCTTCTAAGGATAGGGTTGTTTCGGTAATTTCAGTTTGGATGGTGGCTAGTTCGGTTTGCAGCCGCGTACCAGTTTCTTCACCCAGCTGGATTTCTTGCTGCAGTTTGGCCTGTTGTTGTTGCAACGATTGCCATTTCAAAATGGTTTCAGCACTAGTTTTTTCTTGGAGTTCTTCCCGCAGTTTCTGATATTTTTCGGCTTTGATCCGATCTTGAGACAGTCGATCGCGCTGAGCAATTAATTCCATCACCACAATATGGCAGCGATCGGTTTTATCTTTCACCTCGGCGAGGGTAGATTTGGTCTGATTAATCTTGCGATCGAACGCCGCCACCCCGGCCAACTCATCAATAATTTCACGCCGTTCTCGTGCATTCATCGAAATAATGCTGGTCACGTCCCCCTGCAACACCACGTTGTAACCTTCTGGGTAGACCCGCAGTTTATTAAGTTTCTCGTGTAGCTCCCCCAAAGTAGCGGGTTCACCATTAATGTAATAGTTTGAAGTGTATCCCCCCTGGGCGTTAACTCGTAAGCGGCGGGTCACACTCCAATCTGTCGATCGACTGTCCGTCGATGGGTCTATTGGTTTCGGCAACTCGTCGGCAACTACCTCTGGGTGATCTGCCTCAGGATTTAAAATATCCTCTGGACTCAGATCAAAAGTCACCGTCACACTAGCTTCCCGGCCACTGCGCTGCGCGTTATTGTGATTCACTAAATCTGGTAATCTTTCTGCCCTCATGCCTTTGGAACTAGCTAATCCCAGGCAAAACAGTAGAGCATCCAAAATATTAGACTTGCCGGAACCGTTGGGACCGGAAACCACGGTAAAACCGGGCAATATTGGCACCGCCGTAGTACCACCAAAAGACTTGAAATGAGAAAGCTCGACTCGCTTGATATTCACCATGATTGATCGCCAACTAAATCGATTGGTCTAACAATCTGTTTTGTGAATACGATAACCATAATGTATTTACTGCAACTTTCTGAATTGAATATTCAACCAAAATTTCAGCGAAATGGACGATTACCAATACTCAACGCTAGAGTGATAATTTAGCACACCTGGTGTCATAATCAGACCATCATTTCATAAGCATCATAATTTATTTTTTTAGGGATTGGCTTCTCATGGGACGGATTTTTATTGCAGCTACCTACGGTGGGATCGAATTAGGAGAGCAAGAACCAGATTCGGCTATCGGAGCGACCACTGAAGCACAAGAAATGTTGCTGTTACGAGATCAAGTTGTACCCGAGCTACGCGCCCGGGGCTTTGATGTCATTTCTGTCCCTGATTTGGAAAACCCCCGGCAATCGATCGACTGGATTAACCAACGTGCCCACTCCGATGATGTGGCTTTGGGTATTCATGCCGATGCTTATTCCCAGTCTCAAGTAAAAGGAGTAAGCCTTTTTTATATTGGTAAAAATGGTGAACGGAAAAATCATGCCCAAATTGTGTTGTCTGCTTTTTGCCGTAAGGTACCAGATCTACCCAGTTTGGGTGTAAAACCAGATAGTGCCACAGCATTGGGGAGCTTGGCCTTCTGTCGGCGAGTGGCAGTACCATCTTTAATGATGGAAATTGGTTTGAAGCTCGACAATTTAGACCGCACCGAATTGCAAAGATATCGCAAAGAAGTAGCTGTGGGTATTACCGATGGCCTGGCCGCTTGGCATCGAGACCATCAGGGCAGCAACAACAAGACTGCAGATTATTTACCGATCAATCTCAAAGTTAATGATGAAGATCATGCTGAAAAAGGTGTTCTGATCAATGGCAATGTTTACGTACCGATCGACTTAACAGATCAGTTGGGTATCAACTTATCAACCAGCAATATCGTGCGCCCCGTTCGTTATCGGGGGGTAGTTTACGTCAAAGCCATCGAATTGCGCGACTTTCATGTTGCGGTAAATGCGGGAGTGGGCAGAACTTTTCTGATTAATTCCCATCTACCAGTCACCTTTGATGAAATGGAGCGGCTGGCTGGCCGAGGACGGGCTTCGTCACCACAGCTGTACAGCTTTTTGGCCGTTAATCAACCAGCGCTGCCTACTGAATTAGCTGATTTACCAAAACTTTATATTAGAGAATCGGCGATCGAAGGCATCAACCACGATTTAGCTTTTATCCAGATGTGCCTAGAAACCAAGTTTTTGCACTTCAAAGGTAACTTGGGTGCTGGCCATTACAACTTTGCTAATCTGGGCGGAACTAATGCTGACTGGGCCAGCTTTGCCACCCCGGAATTGGGGGTACGGGCGCATGTCCAACAGCTAAAGGCTTATGCTACTACAGCCCCGCTGCAACAAGCTGTAGTAGCGCCCCGTTTTGATGCGGTGATGCGCGGAGTTGCTCCCACTGTTCGGCAATTAACTGGTCGTTGGTCTACCGATCGGCATTATGCCCAAAAGATCTTGGCAATGATGCGCCGGATGTATGAATTCGCCAACCTATTTTAATCGTGTTAGCTGACTCACCCTAGCGCATAGTTACAAATTCCTCTGCCGAGCTAGGGTGAATCCCAACCGTGGCATCAAAGTCAGCTTTAGTAGCGCTCATCTTGACTGCGATCGCTACCCCTTGAATAATTTCAGCAGCATGATCACCCACCATATGCGCCCCTAACACTCGATCGGTAGCAACTTCTACCACCAACTTCATCAAGGTTTTTTCCTGTTTGTCGGGTAATACATAATACATGGGGCGGAACTTACTGCGGTAGACCTTAACCGCATCCTCACCATAGATTTCCTTAGCCTCCGCTTCCATCAAGCCCACTGTCGCCGCCTCTGGGTGAGTGAAGATCGCGGTGGGAATATTGGTGTAAGACATTAAACGGGGTTTCTTACCAAAAACGGTATCAGCAAAAGCCCGGCCTTCGTTAATAGCTACGGGGGTCAGCTCAATCCGATCGAGACAATCACCAACCGCATATATATGAGATTCACTGGTGCAATTATACTGATTTACAACGATCGCCCCATCTTTAACTGTAACCTGAGTATTTTCTAATCCCAAACCATCTAGGCGCGGTTTCCGACCCAGAGCTGATAAAGCCAGAGCATTAGCCTCTAAAGTCTCTACCACATCTCCTGTTTTGACGGTGACTTTTACGCCCTGTTTGCTAGGGGCGATCGATACCAATTGAGTAGAGTGGCGAATGTTAATACCATGATTAATCATCCCGGTCTGGACTTCCTCACGTAAGTCCTGATCAAAACCGCGCAAAATTAGGTCACTCCGAATAATTTGGGTGACGGCGCAACCTAAACCATTGAAAATACTGGCAAACTCCGAACCGATATAACCCCCACCCAAAATCACTAACTTTTTGGGTTGTTCGGGTAGTGCAAAAATCTCATCAGAAGTTAGAGCATGCTCAATGCCCGGAATATCTGGCTTAGTTGGTTCTCCACCGACAGCAATCAAAATTCTTTCGCCGGTATATTTTTTGTCTCCTACCGCCACGGTGTGACTATCGACAAAGCTCCCCTTCCCAACTATTACTTCTACCTTGGAGTTATCCAGCATTCGTTGATAAATGCCGTTTAATCTATCTACTTCGCCATTGACTTGGGCGACCATTTTTTGCCAGTCCAGCTTACTTTTAACCGGACTCCAGCCATAGCCGATCGCCTCAGACATCAAACCCGGAAAATGGGAAGCATAGACCATTAATTTTTTGGGAATACAGCCTCGATTAACGCAGGTACCACCCAACCTGTCGAACTCAATCACCGCTACCTTAGCGCCGTATTCAGCTGCCCGCCGCGCCGTTGCAATGCCTCCAGAACCGGCACCAATCACCAACAAATCGTAATCGTAGCTCATAGTTACCTCTGGGGATGAATACATTGCAATGTGAGATTTAGGGAGCAAAATCGCGTTCGATCCTCACCAACAAATGAAGGTCGAACGCAATCATTGCAGCAAAAAACAGGCTATTTTAAGTCTTGAAAGACTTACTTAGCACCTTTCAAATAAGCCAGCATGGTGTTGGCATCAGAAACTTCAAACGGATCGGTGGGGCAGTTGTCACCAAAGTCTTTTTCCATAAATACTTTTTCGACAGTCATGTCATTTACCACCATTGAATAGCGCCAAGAGCGCATCCCAAAGCCTAAATTAGTTTTTTCGACCAACATACCCATCTTGCGAGTAAATTCGCCGTTACCATCAGGCAACAAGAATACTTTCGATGCGCCTTGAGCTTTACCCCATTGATACATCACAAAGGCATCGTTAACTGAGATACAAACAACGGCATCTACGCCTTGGGCTTGAAATTCAGCGTATAGCTCTTCGTAACGGGGTAGGTGAGAAGTAGAACAAGTTGGTGTAAAAGCACCGGGCAGAGAGAAAACCACTACTTTTTTGCCAGCAAACAAATCTTTGCTAGTGACATCTTGCCACCGGAAAGGATTTTCGCCGCCAACAGACTCGTCACGCACACGAGTTTTGAAGGTTACATCAGGAACACGAGTAATTACAGTCATCTAAAAATCTCTCTTTGTATTTTGGGGTAGACTTTAAGTATATCTCAGAATAATTCTGATTTAGGAACAAGTCAATAGTAATAAATACTTGGACAATTGAACCTTTATTACAAAGTACCTAGTTTAACTAAGGAACCTTTATAATTTTAGATATTAGTATATTTAGCTATCAAAAAAACATGTCTGCTAGTACCGATGCGATCGTCTTAACCATGAAGCAACAGGGTCTTAGGGTAACGCCCCAACGCTTTGCGGTTTACGCTCATTTGCTCCAGCGCTTTGATCACCCTACGGCTGAGCAGATCTTAACGGAGCTGAATAGTGAGGGACCGGTATCTTCGTTGGCCACGGTATATAGCTCTTTGCAAGCGTTGCGGACTGCTGGACTAATTAAAGAGGTGTTATTAGAGGCCGGTGTTGGTCGATATGACGCTAAAATTCAGCCCCATCACCACTTGTGCTGCAATAGCTGCGGTTCGATCGAAGACATTCCCTGGACGATTTTTGCGGGTTTTGACTTAAGCCAAGTTTCAGCCCAGTTTCAGACCCAGACTTACGAAGTAGTGGTGCGGGGCGTTTGCCAGAACTGTCAGACGGACAGCTAGCTTTCTTTATTTTTTTCTTTCTCTTGCTTGGCTAAATCACTCAGCAGCCATGAAGAGCAGAGTAAACCCACAAAGTGAGCAAAAATTGTTTGCGTATTGGCAAAGGATAAAAGAACATCGATCGGCTGCACCGCAATTTGAGCGATCGAAGAATTGCCAAATACCGCCCCTTGGATTGCAAAAGGATTCAAAATACCAAAAGATTTCAGGGTCAAACTGAGCAGCAGGGTTTCCGCTCCGAGAATGCCAAAGGCCAAGCCGATGGCATTAATTTTGATACCGGAGCGCAACATTTTGACAGTATCGGCTTTAAGGGGGCGAGTACCGGCATCCCGAAGACGATCAGCGGTTTTGGTGTAACGGAAAAACCAAAACAGTGACACCAATAGGACAACCAAGGACAGCGCGGCAAACACCAGACCCCCGCCAGTATTTTTGGTGCTGTTGTGGCTGGTAGTCCAAACTACAGAAAATAGCAGCAAAAATCCAGCCAGAGCGGCCGGAACTAACTGAACTAACAGGCCAAAACGGCCAATACGCTGAAGATTAGCAGCAGTTCTTTTAAGTGTGTCGCGATTTGAAACATTGTTAGGAGTGTCGTTCATAAAATCTTTAGTAAATTGACAAAAAAGTACATATAGAAATTCTCCAATAGGAAGGATAATCGAGCTACCCTTGAAATAGAGTATC